>NZ_JAVAYO010000001.1:0-837188 GCF_054863005.1 Bradyrhizobium sp. 25ACV | reverse complement strand
GCGAGCCCAACCGGGCAGACTGCATCATCAATTCGCGGGGCGAGGGAGGCCAGAAGGAATGGTCGGCTCCCGGGAGATCACGGCATAAGCCGTCCAACCATCGCGCAGGGAAGGCCGAGTGATTGGCCACACCTGTATGCTGCTGTGCGGTTCTTCTGCGTGTGCCTATTGCGCAGCAGACCGCGGGTGCGAGCTGGGCACCCGGCCTTCCCTGCGCCCTCTTGGATTTAGAGGGTAGCGAGACCAAGCAAAGCTCGGGCGAAATCCGCCGCGAGGCCGAGGAGGCATGTCTGCAGCCACATACTCGCTGTCATCGCCCGCCTTGTGCGCACTTGCGCACTGGGGCGGGCGATCCAGTATTCCAGAGACGCTCGTGGCTGAACCGATGGGCCGCGGCGTACTGGATTCCCCGCCTGCGCGGGGAATGACGGCGTCACCTGGAGAAGCAAGCTGTCACCTCATACTCCGTCATTGCGAGGAGCGCTGCGCTCGCAATGACGCGAACCGGTCAAACGTGCTGGCCGCCGTTGATGTGGATCTCGGCGCCGTTGACGTAGGACGAGGTGTCCGTGCACAGCACGTAGATGATTTTTGCCACTTCGTCGGGCGTGCCGAGGCGGTGCATCGGGATCTGCTGTTCGACGATCTTCTCGGTGCCCGGCGACAGGATCGAGGTGTCGATCTCGCCCGGTGCGATCGCGTTGACGCGGACGCCGACGCGGCCGAAATCGGAGGCCATCTCGCGCGTCAGCGATGCGAGTGCGGCCTTCGACGTGGCGTAGGCGGCGCCCGCAAAGGGGTGCACGCGCGAGCCCGCGATCGAGGTGACGTTCACGACCGAGCCCTTGGCCGCCTTCAATTCCTCGATCAGCCCGCGCGCCATCATGATCGGCGCGAAGAAATTGACGTGGAAGACGTGCGTCCAGGTGTCGAGATCGGTGTCGACCGAGCCGAGCCTGGAGCCGCCCGCGCCCTTCGGCGAGATCGCGGCGTTGTTGACCAGCGCATGCAGCGTGCCGCCCTCCAGCCGGCTGCGTATCTCGCTGATCGCGCGCGCGGTATCCTCGGGATTGCCGAGGTCGACCTGGATGTGGTCCTCGGGTCCCGCGTCCCACGGGCAGTCCTCCGGAAACGGATGCCGCGAGCAGGTGATGACGCGCCAGCCCGCCGAGGAGAAGCGGATCACGGTGGCGTGGCCGATGCCGCGGCTGGCTCCGGTCAGGAGCAGTGTGCGGCGCGGCGCATTGGACGAATGCGGCATGGACATCTTTCAGGTCGGCCTAAAGCTTAGGGGTACATCCGCGTCTTGGACCACTTCTGGCCGGCCGCGTCACGGCGAAATTCGATGCGGTCGTGCAAGCGGAACGGGCGGTCGTGCCAGAACTCGATACGCGAGGGCGTGATGCGCCAGCCGCTCCAGCCCGGCGGCCGCGGCACTTCGCCGATGACGTATCTGGCCGCGACCTTCGCGATCGCCTGCTCGAAGGCGAAGCGGGACTCCAGCTCTTGCGACTGCTTGCTTGCCCAGGCGCCGATCTGGGCCTGCTTGGGTCGGGTGGCGAAATAGGCGTCGGCCTCGGCCTCGGTCACCGGCGTCACGTTGCCGCGGATGCGGACCTGACGGCGCAGCGACTTCCAGTGAAAAAGTAACGCTGCCTTAGGATTTGAGGCGAGTTCGCGGCCCTTCTGGCTGGCGATGTGGCTGTAGAAGACAAAACCCTCGGTATCGAAGCCTTTCATCAGCACCATGCGCACGTCAGGCAGCCCGTCGGGGTCGACGGTTGCGAGCGCCATAGCGTTCGGATCGTTCGGCTCGCTCTTGATCGCCTCGTTCAGCCAGGCCTCGAACAGCGCAAATGGCTCGTCGGCGGCGGTGAAATCACCGGATGTTAAGGGTGTCTGGTGTTTCATCGAGGTCGTGTCGGTCATGTCTGGAGTCCGAGTTGCGTCCCGCGGCCCAAAACGCGATGTCGTCCGCTACCGCCCTATATAGGGCATGGGGACGCGTTGGCCTATCGGCGATCCGGCCGTCCGGCTTTGTCGTGACGATCATTCTCATCGGGGTCGGTGCCGGAGGATGCAGCTTTTCCCGCAATGACAAGAGTGCCTACGCCAAGGCCGACGACAGCGACCTCACCGGTTCGATCGCGCGGCCGGCGAAGGACGCCCCGCCGACCGAGACCGATCTCGCCTTCGCCCGCAACGCCGCCTCCGACGTCCTCAGCAAGGGCGACAGGGATTCCAGCCAGCATTGGGAGAATCCGGAGACCGGCGCGCGCGGTTCGGTGACGCCGATCGCGCAGTCCTATGCCGCCGAGGACGGCCGCAGATGCCGCGATTTCCTGGCGAGCTACGTCAACGGGGCGACCGAAAGCTGGCTCCAGGGCGCCGGCTGCCAAAGCACCCGTGGCCGTTGGGAGATTCATACGCTAAAGCCGTGGCGGAGCTAGGATTCGGCGCGCGCCCCTAGTTGCAAAAATGCCACTCTCTTCCCACATGAATCCCTGGTGGGGCGGGGAGCCCTTTGAACAATTCGATTTCTTGAAGGAGACGTGACGGATGCGCGACCCCTATGAGGTCTTGGGGGTGCCGCGGAGCGCCAGCGCTGCCGCGATCAAGAGCGCCTATCGCAAGCTTGCCAAGAAGCATCATCCCGACAGCAACAAGGACGACCCGAAGGCCGCCGAGCGCTTCTCCGAGATCAACTCGGCGAACGAGATCATCGGTGACGAGGACAAGCGCAAGCAGTTCGACCGCGGCGAGATCGACGCGGACGGCAAGCCGCGCTTCCAGGGTTTTCCGGGCGGTGGGGGGCCGCGCGGCCGCGCCGGTCCCGGCGGGTTCGAAAGCTATACGTTCCGCTCCGGCGGCGGCCCCGGCCAGGGCGGCGGCGCGTTCGAGGATATCCTCAACAGCATGTTCGGCGGCGGGGTGCGCGGCGCCCGGCCTGGGGCTGGCGGCGCCGGGCAGTTCGAATTCGACACCGGCGGCGTCGGGCTCGATCTCGACGTGAATGTCGCCATGTCCGTCTCGCTGGAAGAGTCGGTCAAGGGCGGCGAGAAGCGCGTCCGGCTGCCGACGGGCAAGGAGCTCAACGTCAAGATTCCGGCCGGCGTAACCGAGGGCCAGCAGATCCGGCTCCGGGGACAGGGCGAGTCCGCGCAGGGCCATCCGCCCGGCGATCTCCTGATCACGATCAGCATCGCGCCGCACGCCCACTTCAAGGTTGAGGGCGCTGACTTGCGGATCGATCTGCCGGTGACGCTCTACGAGGCGGTGCTCGGGGCCAAGGTTCGCGTGCCCACCCTCGGCAACGCCGTGGAGCTTTCGGTTCCGAAAAACACCTCCAGTGGCCGGACCTTCCGCCTCAAAGGTAAGGGATTGCCGAAATCTGGCGGAACCGGGGATCTCTTCGTCACCATCAGGATTATGCTACCGGACGGGAACGACGCCGAGCTTGAAGCATTGATGGAGAAGTGGCGGGACCAACACCCCTACAATCCACGTAGCGGACTCGGCTAGGGCGCTAGCCGAGGCATCCCGACGATCGGAGCATTCTCTTCCCGAAAGGATGATGCTCAACATACGCCTGAAGCGCGGCTCGCGCTTCGACGCTGACGTTCGAGACGTGTCGGTTGCCCGGCGGGGCAGCCGATAAAAAGGTGCGGCCTCGAGAGGGGGACCAGCGCGGTACCAAAAACCCCAATCGAGGCCGCCCGCGTCGATCGGCGGATCGAACGCTGCTCATTTTCGCGTGATCATCCGGTGCGATAATGAGACGCGCCGATGTCTTCATTCCAAATTTTCAATGACGGAATCTAGGCACCGCCCTCAAGCGGCTGTCTAGGTGCCGTTTTTCTCGGCCTGATCATAGACCGCCTGCGCCACCCGGGTCAGCCGGTCGCGATCACCGCCGCCGCTGACGACGTAGCCGACGCCGCGCTCGGCCCAGAACAACGCGCCGTCCTTGTCCGTCTTGGCGTAGCGCATTTGCGTCGCACCATTCTCGGTCTTGGCGGTGTAGATCGTGTAGCGTTCGCCCGAGGCGCCCTCATACATCAGGAAGGAGGCCGGACCGCTCGGACCCGGCAACAGCCGGCCGCCGACGAGCTTCAGCCCGCTCGCCTCCAGGTTCGGCGCGAACACGGTCCAGCCGCATCGCCGGGTCAGCCAGGCCTGCAGGTGGTCGCGCTCGTTGCCGCCGACCTCGACGGGGTGGCGGACCTCCACGACATAGAGGCGGTGGGCGTCGAGCGCGTCCGCCGTAAAGCTCCGGAAGGTGGAGGGGGCATTGGCGGCGCCATGCCCGACCCAGCCGGCAGCGCCGCCGGCGACGAAGGCGACCAGCACCGCCGCCGCGGCGCCATAGAGCCATTGCCGCGGGCGGCGTTCCAGCCGCTCGAGCTCCAGTCGGGCCGGCACCGGCTCCTGGGCGACGGAGTCGTAGCGGGCGTGCAGCATCTCAGCCATGGCGCGCCAGGACTGCACGCGCTCGGCCTCTTCAGGATGGGCGGCGAGCCAGGCCTCGACGTCGGCGCGGCGCTCGGCCGGCAGCTCGCCGTCGACATAGGCGTGCAGCTCGTCCTCGGTCACTGGGATATTGCGGTCGTTCATATCAATCGTCTCTGGCTCTGTGGCCTTAAATGTCGTTCAAAGCTCGACGTCGCGTAGCTCATCTTCGTGCTGCGGGCGGACGACACGCGATGCATCAACCCTGCCATCATTTCACCCGCCTGAGCGTCGGTCGCTCGCCCTCCAGCGATGCCTTGACGTGGGCGCGGGCACGGGCGAGGCGCGACATCACGGTGCCGATCGGCACGCCCTGGATGTCGGCGACCTCGCGATAGCTCATGCCTTCCAGCATCACGAGGAGCAGCACCGAGCGTTGCTCCTCGACGAGCGTCGCCAGCGCCCTCTCGATGTCGCGCGCTTCGGCTTCGGTGCCGCTGGCATCCGGGTTGTTCTCCGTCAGCTGCATGAACTGCGGCCGCCTCGCCAGCGAGCGCCGCCGGTTCTTGTTGAGGTTGGTCAGGATCGTGTAGAGCCAGCTCCTGACGTCGCCTCCGAGAAACAATCGCTCCGAACGCAGTGCCCGCACCAGCGTGTCCTGCACCAGATCGTCGGCCGCGTCCGCGTCGCGCGTGAGCGCGCGGGCGTAGCGGCGCAACGCCGGGATCATGGCTTCCACACTCTGGCGAAACGCACTCATTGCGGTCTTGACGTCCTGGTATCAGGCGCGAGCGCCTATAGCGATCATAACACCCGAACGGAACGGCTATTCCGGCGCTCGAAACAGCGTTAACGCGGCGTATTAGGGCTGTACCGCAGGGTAGGGCTGGTGTACCTCCAGACCTCACCAAGAGTTCGACGGGACGTTCAAAAATGGCGCAGAATTCGGGTCTGATGCAAGGAAAGCGCGGAGTGGTCCTCGGCGTTGCCAACAACCGCTCGATTGCCTGGGGCATCGCCAAGGCATGCCACGCCGCCGGCGCCGAGCTCGCCTTCACCTATCAGGGCGATGCGCTGAAGAAGCGCGTCGAGCCGCTCGCCGCCGAGATCGGTGGTCTCGTGCTCGGCCATTGCGACGTCACGGATGCCGCGACCATCGATGCCGCGTTCGCGGTGCTGAAGGAGAAATGGGGCAAGATCGACTTCCTGGTGCACGCGATCGCCTATGGCGAGCAGCTCGACGGTCGCTATGTCGACACCACGCAGGAGAATTTCTCCAAGTCGATGCTGATCTCCTGCTACTCGTTCACGGCCGTGGCGCAGCGCGCCGAGAAGCTGATGACCGACGGCGGCTCGCTGATCACGCTCAGCTATTACGGCGCCGAGAAGTGGATGCCGCATTACAACGTGATGGGCGTCGCCAAGGCGGCGCTGGAGGCCAGCGTGCGCTATCTCGCCGCCGACCTCGGCGAGAAGAACATCCGCGTCAATGCGATCTCGGCTGGTCCGATCAAGACGCTCGCGGCATCAGGCATCGGCGATTTCCGCTATATCCTGAAGTGGAACGAGGCCAACGCGCCGATGCGACGTAACGTGTCGACCGAGGACGTCGGCGGCAGTGCGCTGTATTTCCTCTCCGACCTCTCGCGCGGCGTCACCGGCGAGGTGCATCACGTCGACTCTGGCTATCACGTGCTCGGCATGAAGCGCCCGGACGCGCCGGACATCTCGTTCGGCGGCAAGGACTAGCCGCAAATCCGGAATGGCCGTGCCCACGATCTATTACCTTCGCCATGGTGAGACCGAGTGGAATGCGCTCGGGAGGCTTCAGGGCACCAAGGACGTTCCGCTGAACGCGCGTGGACGCGGTCAGGCCGTGCAGGCCGGCGGCATTCTCGCCGATCTCTTCAAACGCGAAGGGCGTGACAAGGCGGCGCTACCGTATGTGTCGAGCCCGCTCGGCCGTGCGCGCCAGACCATGGAACTCGCGCGCGCCAAGCTCGAGCTGCCGGTGGCGGACTATTCGCTCGACGATCGCCTGCGCGAGATCGGCTACGGCGTCTGGGAAGGTCTGACGTTGGCCGAGAGCGAGGCGAAGGATCCCGGCGTCTATGCCAGGCGCCTCGCCGACAAATGGACGGTCGGCCCCGACGGCGGGGAGACCTATGCCGACGTGCAGGTCCGCGTTCGCGCCTGGTACGACCAGCTGCGGACCGACATCGTCGCGGTCGCCCATGGCGGGACCTGCCGGGCCCTGATGGTTTCGCTCGGCCTGGAGACCCCCGTCAGTGCTGCCGAGCTCTATATCGAGCAGGGCGCCGTCTACGTGTTCCGCGACGGCCGGCTGGAGAAGTTTAGTTAAGCCCATCGCTGTCATTCCGGGGCGGTGCGAAGGGCGAACTCCGGTGCGCCCTTGCGCACCTGAGAATCTCGAGATTCCGGGTCTGGTCCTTCGGACCATCCCGGAATGACGGAACGGGGTTGAACGACCTGTTCCCGGGCGCTACCACAAGTCAGAACTGACTTACGCACCAGCGAGCAGCGATGTCCTTCAACACCTTCGGCCACATGTTCCGCGTCACCACTTTCGGCGAGAGCCATGGGGTGGCAATCGGCTGCGTGGTCGACGGCTGTCCGCCCATGATCCCGCTCACCGAGGCCGACATCCAGCAGGACCTCGATCGCCGCCGGCCGGGCCAGTCGCGCTTCACCACCCAGCGCCAGGAGCCGGACCAGGTCAAGATCCTCTCCGGCGTGATGGCGCATCCGGAGACCGGTGTGCAGGTGACGACGGGCACGCCGATCGGGCTCCTGATCGAGAACACCGACCAGCGCTCGAAGGACTATTCCGAGATCAAGGACAAGTTTCGCCCCGGTCACGCCGACTTCACCTATGAGGCCAAATACGGCCTGCGCGATTATCGCGGCGGCGGCCGCTCCTCGGCGCGCGAGACCGCGACGCGCGTTGCCGCCGGCGCCATCGCGCGCAAGGTGCTGCCCGACGTCAAGGTGCGCGGCGCGCTGGTGCAGATCGGCCCGCACAAGATCGACCGTGCGAAGTGGGATTGGGACGAGATCGCCAGAAATCCGTTCTTCTGCCCGGACAAGGACAAGGCCGCGTTCTTCGAGACCTATCTCGACGGCATCCGCAAGAGCGGCTCTTCGATCGGCGCGGTGATCGAGGTCGTCGCCGAAGGCGTGCCGGCCGGCCTTGGCGCACCGATCTACGCCAAGCTCGATTCCGATCTGGCGGGCGCGATGATGACCATCAACGCGGTGAAGGGTGTCGAGATCGGCGCCGGTTTCGGCGCGGCGGAATTGACCGGCGAGGAGAACGCCGACGAGATGCGCACCGGCAACGACGGCACGCGCTTCCTGTCCAACCATGCCGGCGGCGTGCTGGGCGGCATCTCCACGGGGCAGCCGGTGGTGGTGCGTTTCGCGGTGAAGCCGACGTCCTCGATCCTGCAGCCGCGCCGGACCGTCGATCGCAAGGGCGCGGACACCGAAATCTTCACCAAGGGCCGCCACGACCCCTGCGTCGGCATCCGCGCCGTCCCCGTCGGCGAAGCCATGATGGCCTGCGTGCTGGCCGATCACTTCCTGCGCGACCGCGGGCAGGTGGGACGCTAGGTCTTCACCTCTCCCGTATTTAGAGGTGAAGATCCGCGGTGACGCTTTAATGTCGCGGTACTAGCCCACCGCGCAGCTTGACGGCGCTACAACTTCGTCCGCAAATGCGGGCATGCATAGCTCCGAGCTCCAGCGCATCACCAACTGGCTGATCGACGGCGCGCGGTCGTCGGGCACCCCGGCCGCGATGATCGCGGACGTCTGCGAACATCTGGTCGAAGCCGGCCTGCCAATCTGGCGGTTCGGCATTTTCATCCGCACCCTGCATCCCGAAATCTTCGGCCGCAACTTCATCTGGCGGCAGGGCGAGGAGGTCGAGGTCGGCACCGTCGATTTCGATGTCCTGGACACGCCCGAATTCGCCGCAAGCCCGCTCCGCATCGTGTTCGAGCAGGGAATCGAGGTCAGGGGGCGCGTCGGCGATCCCGACAATGCGCGCTTTCCGATCGTCAACGACATGGGCGCCGAAGGAGCGACCGACTATATCGCGGTGCCGATGCCGTTTCTCGACGGCTCGGTCCACGCGACGAGCTGGGTGACACGTCATCCCGGCGGCTTCACCGACGACCACATCGCGGCGATCCGCTCCATCGTGACGCCGCTGGCGCGCGTCAGCGAGATCATCAGCCTGCGCCGCACCGCCGAGATGCTGCTCGACACCTATGTCGGCAACCGTGCCGGCGCGCGCATCCTCGGCGGCCAGATCCGTCGCGGCCACAACGACACCATGCAGGCCGCGATCTGGCTCTCGGACCTGCGCGGCTTCACCGCGCTGTCGGACCGGCTGCCGGCCGAGACGGTGGTCGAGATCCTCAATCACTATTTCGACTGCCAGGTGACGGCGATCCGCGGCCATGGCGGCGAAGTGCTGAAATTCATGGGCGACGGCCTGCTCGCGGTGTTTCCGATCGACGAATATGTCGGCGATGCCGCCCATGTCTGTTCGCGCGTACTGGAGGCGGCGCGCGAGTCCCGCGCCAGCGTCGAGGCGCTGGCCTTTCCGGTCGGCGAGGCCGTCGAGCGCTTCCGCTTCGGCGTCGCGCTGCACGTCGGAAACATCCTCTACGGCAATATCGGCGGCGGCAACCGCCTCGACTTCACCTGCATCGGACCGGCCGTCAATCTTGCCGCGAGGCTGGAGAAGATCACGGGCCGCCTGGGGCGGACCGTCGTTGCCTCGGAAGGTTTTGCCAATGTCTGCCGCCACGACTGGCGCGAGCTCGGCGAGTTTCCGATCGCGGGATTTTCCAAGGCGCAGCGCGTGTATGGGCTTGGCGAGGAGACCCCGGTTGTGATGGCCTAGCGGACGGCACCGGCGACGAAACTAGTCAGCGCACATATGACTGCCTCAGCCCAAGCGTCAGGATCGTCAGAGTGATCCACAGCCGCAGCATCGCAAAGCTGAAGATGAAAACGAAATAGATCAGGTTCTTGCTGAACTGGCTCGCTGACGAGGTCTGCCAGAAATTCCAGATAGCGCTCCGCACCGCTTCCTGTCCGTAGGCGAGGGCGACGTTGATGACACCGAGCGCGATCACGGCGGCGCCGAGCCACAGCCCGCGCCGTGCAAACTCGCCGACGGCGGCGAACAGGGCGACCCTGCCGTCATCGCGCTCGGCACGGATGATCATGAGCAGCACGATGGTGCCGATCCATGCACTCCAGAAGCGCCCGGGATGGGTGAACTGGTCGAACGCCATGCCATCGAGCCCCGCCAAGAGATGATAGGAAGCCTCAAAGCCGGCTAATCTGGCGCTGAGCGCCGCCGCGATCATCACGAGTGCGATCCGCCACAGGATCGAGAAGGACAGCTTGAACTGCTCGCCCAATCTCAGCGCGCCGATCGAGGACTGGCCGCCGGCCGCCTCGATCGATTGTTGCGCCGTTGCGAAGAAGGCCAGGAGCACCGAAATGTCGGCAATGATTATTGCCGGCAGCGCCACGGCGCCGCCGCCGAACGCGATCACCCGCATCGCAGCCGCCAGGATTAGCCAGGGCAGGGCGTGCAGGAGCTTGAACGGACCGAACGAGGTTTCTGGGCGGGCCGGCTTGAGCGCGAGCTGTTTGCGCAGTGCAACTGTCATCTCACGGTGGTGACACAGGAGATTGAACCTGTGGTAGCGGGGATCGATAAAATTGACCGGAAGCGGGCAAACGACGCCCTATTCCTCCGGCTCCGTCGTAAACAGCAGCGGATAGCCCTTGGCGCGGCCGGCATCGGTGGCGCGGGTGGCCTTGGTCTCGGCGACGTCCCTGGTGAACACGGCGACGACGCAGGCGCCGAGCTTGTGCGCGGTGATCATCACCTTGTAGGCCTGATCCTCGGTCATGCGGAATTCGGCCTTCAGGATCATGGTGACGAATTCGCGCGGCGTGTAGTCGTCGTTGATCAGGATGACCTTGTGCAGCTTCGGCCGCTCGACCTTGGTCTTGGTCCGCGTCTTCGGCTTGGTGACAGTGTTGTTCATTCCGCCTCCCGGACACCGCGGGCTCGGGTTCCCTGCCGCAGCGATCAGCTTGCAGCCTTCGCACCATATTGCAGGACCTGCACCTTCTCCAAGGTGATCAGCCCGCTCGACATCATGCCATCCAGGATGGGCAGGAATGCGTTGATGTTGTCCTCGCTGTCGACGATCTCGATCAGGAGCGGCAAATCTTCCGACAGCCGCAGGATCTTCGACGTATGCAGCCGGCTCGACTTGCCGAAGCCCATGGGGCCGCGCAGCACGGTGGCGCCGGCAAGGTGCCGCTCGCGCGCGGTCATCACGATCGCTTCATAAAGCGGCTTGCCGTCGAAATGGTCGCTCTCGCCGATGAAGATCCGGAGCGAAACTGCCTGATTGGGGATTTGCATGGTCAGCTCCTCGCCAAGCGGTTGTAGCGGCTCGCCATCATATGCCCTGCCCATACCGACACCAGCCAGCAGATGACGGATGCCGCGATATAGGCCAGCGCGGTGTATTTCATGCCGCTGTGGAACAGGCGGAAGGTCTCCAGGCTGAAGGTCGAAAAGGTGGTGTAGCCGCCGCAGAACCCGGTCATGACGAATTGCCGGTGCTCGGGCCGCGCCAGCATGCGGCCGTCGGGGCCGGTCAGCGTCGCGTAGAAGCCGATGATCAGCGAGCCCGTGGCGTTGATGAACAGCGTCGCGAAGGGAAAGCCCGGCCCGGTGTCGAGCGCGAGCCCGACGAGATAGCGCGTCAGGCCGCCTACGATGCTGCCGGCGGCAACCCAGGCATAGAGCAGCGCAGTGCGCCAGCGCTCGGCGGGAGAGTTCATCGGCCTCTATCCTCCCAGACCGTCGGTAAGGAGGAAACCGCAGCTGACGGCGGCAAGGCAGAGCCCGACCGAGAACACGATATTGCCGAGCGCATGCATCGGTTCGCCGTTACGCGCGAGTGTCAGGGTCTGCAGGCTGAACGAGGACACCGTGGTGTAGCAGCCGAGAAATCCCGTCACCGCGAACAGCCACGGATTGGGCGTGGCGAAGGCCGAGCCGGGATGGGTCGCCAGCGCGCCGAAAATACCGATCAGGAAGGCGCCGGTGACGTTGATGGTCATGGTGCCCCACGGAAACGTCTCGCCCAGCCGCCGCGCGATCACGCCAGACAAGAAATAGCGCGCGCAGCCGCCGAGCACGCTGCCGACCATGATCGCGATTGCTCCGCTCAGCACGATGAACGACCTCCCATCCTCATTTGTCCTCCGCTGCCAGACCGTTGCCGACGGCCAGGAGGCCCACGAGCGAGACCAGCGCGAAGCCGAGCCCCGCAAAGAACGTTCCTGCCGGACCATAGGCGTCCCACAGCGCGCCGGCGATCACGCTCGCGGCCAGCAAGGCAAGGCCGGTGAACAGGTTGAAATAGCCGAACGCGGTGCCGCGCAGGCTGGGCGGCGCGGCGTCGGCGACGAGGGCCGAGAGCAATCCTTGCGTCAGTCCCATATGCAGCCCCCACAGCGCGACGCCGAGCGCGAGGCCGCCAAGGCTCGGCAGCAGCGCCAGCGCGAGATCGGCACACGCGAGGAAGACGAGCCCGAGCGCGAGCAGGCCGGTCCGGTTGATCCGGTCCGAGAGCACGCCGGCCGGATAGGCCGACAGCGCGTAGACGATGTTCATCAGCACCAGCACCGCCGGCACCCACATTGCATTGAGCCCGATGTTCTGTGCCCGCAGGATCAAAAAGGCCTCGCTGAAGCGCGCGAGGGTGAAGACGACGCCGACAGCCACGACGCGCCAATAGACCGCGCCGAGCTGCCGCATCGCGGCAAGATTGAGCGGATTCCCTGCAGGCTCCCGGCTCGGATCCGGCTCCGGCTCGCTCACCGCGAACGCGATCAAGCCGAAGGACAGGAATGCCGGCAGCACCGCCACCCAGAACACCGCGGTAAAATTGTCGGCGGTCCACCACATCAGGCCGATCGCCACGAGCGGTCCGACGAAGGCGCCGATGGTGTCGAGCGACTGCCGCAGGCCAAAGCTCGCCCCGCGCAGGCCGCGAGGTGCGATATCGGCGATCAGCGCATCGCGGGGCGCGCCGCGAATGCCCTTGCCGACGCGGTCGATGAAGCGCGCGGCCACCAGCCATCCGACGCTGGGGGCAAGCGGGAACAACGGCTTGGTGAAGGCTGCGAGCCCGTAGCCGAGCGCTGCGAGCAGCTTGCGCCGGCCGAGCCAGTCGGACAATGCGCCGGAAAAGATCTTCGTGATCGAGGCCGTCGCCTCCGCGATGCCCTCGATGAAGCCGACGGTGAGCGTCGAAGCGCCGAGCACGGTGACGAGATAGACCGGCAGGAGCGCGTGGATCATCTCGGAGGAGATGTCCATCAGCATCGACACGAAGCCGAGCACCCAGATCCCCCTGGGCAGCCCCGCACGCGCAGCATTCGGTGTCGTCGTCGTCACGTCTTCGCCGTCTCCTTCGCGTTCTCCCGGCTTTCGTCGCCAGACAACAAAAAACCCGCCACCGGCGGGTTTGTCCATGCTCCCGCCGAAGGCAGAGGCCCAAGAACGCCCCTCCTCAAGCAGGAGTCATCAGCCCATCACGGTCCAAGATTCGGGTTCAAGGCCGCCGGGCGGTTATCGGGGGACTCCATCCCCATCTGTGTGGCCAACCTAGCATGGAAATCGTGCCGGACAAGTAGGCGGGACGCTCTGTCCCGCGGCTCGTCGTTCGGGCTTTGCGCATCGCGAGCCCGATGATGCGAGCAATCTGGCGCGTTCCAGCGGCGCGAGCGCGGCAACACGGCGGCAGCCTTGCGCAAGGGCGTGCACATACCCAACCCGCAGCTTCCTAACTCGAATGTGAAGCGCAAGCGATCTTCGCCCTTTGCGGCTCGGCGATTGCATGTCACCATCGCGTCATACGACGGGAGACTGCGATGCGCTTGCTGTTCTCGATCGGGGCTGTGCTGGTTGCCGGCATGTTTGCCGGAGGGGACGTCGCGGGCATCGCGGCACCAGGACCAAAATTCGAACCGCCAAAGAACGAGCCGCAGCGGCTTGCAGCCGACAGGGACGCGCAGACGGTCGACGTCGAGCTGATCCTCGCCGTCGACGTGTCCTACTCCATGGACATGGACGAGCTCGCGATCCAGCGCGAAGGCTATGCGCAGGCAATCCAGTCGAAGGAATTTCTTCAGGCGCTGAAGCTCGGTCCGAACGGCCGGATCGCGGTGACCTATTTCGAGTGGGCCGCCTCGAGCGACCAGAAGATCATCATCCCCTGGCGGCTGGTCGACGGGCCGGAGACGGCGGATGCGGTCGCGGCCGAGATCATGAAGACGCCGATCCGGCGCGCCTCGCGCACCTCGATCTCCGGCGCGATCACGTTCGCGATGCCGCTGTTCGACGAGGATCCCTATCGGGGCCTGCGCCGTGTGATCGACATTTCCGGCGACGGCCCCAACAACAATGGCGGCCCCGTCACGGTGGCGCGCGATGCTGCGCTGGAGAAGGGCGTCGTCATCAACGGCCTGCCGATCATGGTCAAGGAGCCGTCCTATTCGACCATGGATATCGACAATCTCGATTTCTATTACGAGGACTGCGTCATCGGCGGTCCGGGCTCCTTCGTCATCACGATCAAGGACCGTGACAAGTTCAAGGAGGCGATCCGCACCAAGCTGCTGATGGAGGTCGCCGGCCGCACGCCGGAGCGCCCCGTGATGCGGGTCGCCGACAAGGAGCCGCGCGTCAATTGCCTGATCGGCGAGAAGATCTGGTCGGACCGCTGGGGGCGCTGAAGCCCCCCGGCTGAGACCTTTTGCCCATCCAACCGGCAGTTGAACTTAACGGCTCGTTAACCGGTGCATGGCCCTAATCGGTCGGTTTCTGTCCGTTTCCAGTCGGCGTCCCGATATCGCTGAAGCCGAACGAAGCGGGTCTGTCGGGCCCGTCTTCCGAGCAATCACATGGCCGTCATCTCATCGAGCACCAACCAGATTTCGCCCGCCAACGAGCGCCTGTATCACCAGAGTGCTCTGGTCGGCGACTGGAAGGGCAATTGGGTGGGCAACAACCAGCCCGTCGGCTTCAAGGTCGTGAACATCCGCGGTGCCCGGGCGCAGGTCGAGTACACCCATAACGGGCACACCGAGCGCGGCTTTGCCGAGGTCCAGGGCACGCTCATCACCTTCGGCGGGGTCACGGTCGGCACCAAGGACGGCAAGAACATGGTGATGCTGTTCTCCTTCGGGGGCGCTGGCAAGCAGACCGCGAATCTCGAGAAGCAGGCCCCGCCGGCTTCCGACAGCCGTCTCATGGGAAGTTGGGGCGGCTATTCCAGCGCCAACGGCAAAAGCGCGAGCTTCAAGGTGCTCGCGGTCAATGGCAAGGAAGCGCAGGTCAGCGTCACCACCGATGGCGTCACGCGCCAGGGCACCGGCTACGTCTACAAGAACGTCATCATGTTCGGGCAGACGCAGATCGCGACCGATGACGGGCAGAACGGCAATGTCATCTACCAGGTCGGCACCAAATCCTTCATGGTGCCGGTGACGAAATATCCGCCGGCCGATTCATCGTCCTCCGTCGACAGGACCGCCTGAACGCGCAGCGCTTCCGACGCGCGGGGGCCCTGCTGTCCTCACCATTTCGGCGCCCGCTTCTCCACGAACGCCCTCAAGCCCTCCTGCGCCTCATCCGACGTCGCGACGTTGCAGAAATCGTCCACCGCGCTCGCAATGCTGCGGCGATAGTCGAGATCGATCTGGCGCATGAAGGCGGCCCGCCCCATCCGCAGCACCGCGGCCGATTTGCCGGTGAACTGCGCAGCGAGCTTCGCCACCTCGGCCTCGAGCGCCGCATCCGCGACGACGCGGTTCACCACGCCGAGCTCGCGTGCTTCCATGGCGCTGAAGACCCGGCCGGTGAACAGCAGCTCGAAGGCGCGGTGTCGTCCCACGATGCGCGGCAGATGCGCGTAGTGGATCGCGGGAATGACGCCGACGTCGATCTCGGGATAGCCGAACGTCGCGCTCTCGGCTGCCAGCACCACGTCGCAGGACACCGCCATGGTCATGCCGCCGCCGCGCGCCGCACCGCCGACCGCGGCGATCGAGGGCTTTCCGAGCCCGTACTGTGCATCGTAAAGGTCGATATAGAGCGCCTGGAGGAATTCCCGGATCTCGGCGCCGGATCTGCCAAGCAGGATGTCGAGGTCGAGGCCCGCCGAAAAACGTTTTGCAATTGCGCTCGCCAGCACGACCACGCGTGCGCCGTCGTCGTCCGCAGCGCGGCGCAAGGCTGCGACAACTGCGCGGATCATCTCGAGGTTCAGCGCATTGACGGGCGGGCGGCGCAGCGTGATGCGGGCGATGTTGCCAACGCATTCGTACGCGACGGGATTGTCAGAGGTCACCGAGTTCTCCATGCTTCGTTGGGGCAGCACCTTCAACTGCCGCTCGATCTTGCGCAAGACTTCGCGGGCGGGCGCAAGGGCGCCATCGCCGATCAGCCGCGCCAGACATTCGGCCCGTTCCGCCAGATGCGGGATCAGCTTACGTTGCGGCGCGACCCGTGCAAGACCTCGGGCGCGCATGCTAGGCTGCGTGCGGGAGATTGCTCGCGACTTGGAGAGGACAGATGACCGACGAACATCCCATGATGGCCGGCTCCGCCACCGTTTTCGTCGTCTCCGACATCGCCGCGAGCCTCGTCTATTACCGCGACGTGCTCGGGTTCGAGGTCACCTTCGAATATGGTGCGCCCTTGTCCTATGCCTGCCTCTGCCGCGACGTGGTCGCCCTGCATCTGCTGGCAGCGGCCAGGACGAAACGATTGCCCGGGCAGGGCGGCCTCTGCATTTTCGTCCGCGACGTCGACCAGCTCTATGCCGAATTGTCCGGCCGTGGTGCCAGGCCCATCAACCAGCCGGAGGATCGCGATTACGGCATGCGCGATTTCGACATCGTTGATGCCGACGGCAATCAGCTCACCTTCGGCATGGGTATCCCGGAACCCGGCTGAGGCGACGCCGGCGCAGCCTCGCTGGCATTCCTCATCGCCGGAGGGTATGATTTGCGAGGTTTTCGAAGGTTACCTGAATGTCTCGCCTTGCAACTTCATGCGGTCTTGCAGCTATCTTCGCCGTGCTCTGGCTCGGCGGCACCTCCGTTGATGCGCAAGTTGCACCGCTGAGGTATGTCATACCGGGCGGACCGTTTGGCTTTGGCGGCAGCGATGGCCAGGGCTCCGATCCTTACGGGAATTTTCCGAGCTTCAATGCCGGTGACGCAGGCGGGCGCACTAATTTTGCGAACGGCTTCTTCGTCGGCAGCCAGCGCGGCAACCTCAATTGGAGCGGGCTCAGTCAGACCGGACTTAGTCAGAGCGGACTTAGTCAGAACGGACTTGCCGGCAATTTCAGCGCGCTCTCCTATGACAGCACGCAGTTCGGCTACACCACCAAGACAGCCGGCGGCTTGCCCGTGACGTTCTTTGCCGGCTTCGACACGCTGAAATATGGCAATGGCATCGGCAGCTCGGTGGCGCCGCTGACCTCGGGCGGGGCCCCCGGCACCAGCGCATTTGCGGGTGTCGAGTTCAAACCGACGTCCAATCTCAGCCTGTCGTTCGGCGCCGGTTTCATCCAGCAGGACTCGGGTCGCATGGACAGCGATATCAGGTCGAACATGCTGCCCGGCGAGTCGCCGGCCCTGAGCGGCCTTCGGCGTTAGGATCGCATCGATCACGTTCGGATGACGGGGCCACGCAATCCTGGTTTGGGCATCACGACAAGCCCGCCACCAGCGGCCGTTGCAGGTGCTTGGCCATCAGTTCCGCCGCTTCGGCATAACGCCCGGTTTCCAGAATGTCGAGCAGGCGCAGATGCTCGCGCACGTGACGCCGCATGCCGTCGCGGTCGGCGAAGCTGCGGTAGGCGAACAGGCGTCTGATCGAGTTCACGCGCCTGAGCGCTTCAAGGAAGAAAGGATTGCCGGCGCCGCGGATGATGTCTTCGTGGAATTCGCAGCCGGAGTGAAAGATCTCCCCGATCGTCATCTTCTCGAGTTCGCCTTCGAAGACGCGCTGCTGGCGCTCGCGCAGACGTACGATCACTTCCCGCGGCAGGGCAAAACCCGGCTGCGCGATTGCTGCCGGCTCGATCACCGCACGAAACGCCTTGGCCTGTGCTTGAGATTCGGGACTTGAGACCGTCTCTGCGAAACGCCAGCCATAGCCCGGCAGGCGTGCGATCCAGCCCTCGGCAGCAATCCGGTCGAGCAGCCGCTGCAGCTCGGCCCGCGTGACGTCATAGCGACGCATCAGCTCCGCCTCGGTAACGTCGGTCGGCAGCCGGCTCGCGAGCACGTCGCCTGCGACGGACGCATAAACCTGCTCGTTGCGCCTGACTGCCGCGAGCGCCGGTTGGGCTGCGCCGCTGGTGGGATTCTTGGCCAGCACAAAGCCGCGATGCGGCTCGCCGCGCGCCAACCCCGCGGCCTCCAGAGCCTTGAGGCCGAGCCGGATCGGCGCGCGTGAAAGGTCCAGCGCGTCGGCAAGCCTTTGTTCGATCAAGCGGTCGCCGGCCTTCATGCCTTCGCGCCGGGCGAACGCCATGATGAGGCCGGCGAGGTGCTCGGCGCGTTCGGAACCGTCGGTTCGGGTGCCGCGCTGTCGGGAACTGTCGGATGCAGTCATTGCAGTGCACGCAAAGTTTAGGGCTTGACAGACTGTCCCATGGATTGTTCTTTTATGCAACAATATACAATCGACCCAGGGAGAACCCGATGGCACGCGCGCCGGATGTCCATATTTGCGAGGTCGCTCCCCGCGATGGTCTGCAGAATCTCGACATCTTCGTTCCGACCGAAGCCAAATGCGCGTTGATCGACACGATAGCTGCTGCCGGCGTGCGTGAGATCGATGCCGGCTCGTTCGTGCCGCCAAAGGTCGTGCCGCAATTCGCCGACGTCGATACGGTGATGGCGCACGCGCTCACGCACAAATCGGCAACCATCGGTGCGCTGGTGCCGAACGTGAAGGGCGCCGAACGCGCCATCGCCGCCGGTGTCGACGCCATCTATTTCGTCATCTCGGCGAGCGAGACGCACAACCAGGCCAATGTGCGCCGCACGGTCGATGAGCAGATCGAAGGATTTCGCGCGGTTCGCGCCGCGATCGACTCTCGTCCGGCGGACCAGCGGCCGCAGCTGATGGGCGCGATCTCCACCTCCTTCGGCTGCTCGCTGGAAGGTGAGGTGAGCGAAGCAGCCGTGTGCCGGGTGGCGCGCGCCTTTGCCGAGGCCCGTGCCGACGAGATCGGGCTTGCCGACACCGTCGGTTACGCCACCCCAAAGCTGATCGGCCAGATCGTTGCAGCCGTGCGGCGCGAGATCGGGCCGCAAATGACGTTGCGGCTGCATCTGCACGATACGCTCGGCGCGGGCCTTGCCAATGCCGTCGCCGGTCTCGAAGCCGGCATCCGCCGTTTCGACGCCGCCGTATCAGGCCTCGGTGGCTGCCCCTTTGCTCCCGGTGCGCGCGGCAACATCGTCACCGAGGACCTCGTATTCATGCTGGAACGCATGGGCCTCTCCACCGGCATCGACCTCGACCGTCTGATGCAGACGCGCGAGATTCTCGCCCGTCATATCCCGGCAAAACATTTGACGGGGCATCTGCACGAGGCGGGTATTCCCAAAGTCCTGCGGAGTGCGGCATGACCTCGGTTGCGCGTGAGACGGCATCGGAGCTTCGCCCGCTCGCCGGGCTTCGCGTCATCGAGTTCAGTCAGATGGTGATGGGGCCGAGTTGCGGCTTGATCCTCGCTGATCTCGGCGCCGACGTGATCAAGGTCGAGCCGCCCAAGGGCGACCGCACCCGCACTTTCAAGGGCCCAGCCGCCGGTTTCTTCGCCACCTACAGCCGCAACAAGCGCAGCATAGCGTTGGATACGTCGACCGCGGAAGGCCAGAACATCGCACGCAGGCTGATCGAGAACAGCGACGTCCTGATCGAGAATTTCCGGCCGGGCCTCTTGAAGCGGATCGGCCTCGACTACGAGAGCGTCGCGGCCTTCGCACCGCGCCTGATCTATTGTTCGCTCAAGGGGTATCTGCCTGGACCCTACGAGAACCGCCTCGCACTCGACGAGGTCGTGCAGATGATGGGGGGCCTCGCCTACATGACCGGCTTGCCCGATCGTCCCATGCGCGCCGGGGCTTCGGTCAACGACGTCATGGGCGGCATGTTCGGCGTGATCGCGATCCAGGCGGCGCTCGCCGAGCGGCAGCGCACCGGCCGAGGCCGTTACATCCAGAGCGCGCTCTACGAGAACAACGTGTTCCTGATGGCGCAGGCCATGATGTGCGAGGTGGTCAGCGGCCAGCCTTCGATTCCCTATTCGATCAAGGACAGCCCGTGGCCGGTTTACGATCTCTTCGACACCAGGGACGGATCGAAGCTGTTCGTGACCATCGTCGGCGAGGAGCAATGGGAGGCGTTCTGTCGTGCCTTCGATCGTGAAGCCTGGCTCATTGATCCGCGGTTTGCGACGAGCAATGACCGCGTCGATCATCGCGGCTGGCTGATCCCGGAAATCGCGAAGATCTTCAAGCAATGGGACAAGGCCGATCTCGCCGCGCGCCTCGAGCAGCTTGATCTGCCCTACGCGCCGGTCAACAAGCCCGGCGATCTCTTCGACGATCCGCATCTCAACCAGTCCGGCGGCCTGATCGACATCAGGCTGCCCGACGGTAACGAGGCCAAGACGCCGCTGTTACCGATTTCCATGGACGGAAGGCGCCTGCCCAACCGCTACGATCCACCTGGGATCGGTGAGCACAGCAGCGAGATCCTGCGCGAGATCGGCATGTCTCCGGAAGACATCGAGGCGCTGCGACAAGCAGGGACGATCAAGTTCGCGCCGTCCTGACCGATCGGCGTGATCGAACAAGAAACGAGGGGGGAGGAGCACATGAGCATTACCAGGCGCCAGGCGCTGATCGCGGGCTCCACACTGGCCGGAGCATCGCTGTTGCCGGGACGATTGCTTGCGCAGAGCAAGCAAGTCTCCCTTGCGTTCGGACCGGTGTCGCCGGTGTACGCCATCGGCATGATCGCGGAGCTGAAGGGGTACTTCAAGGACGAAGGACTCGATTCAAAGCTCATCACCGGCAATGCCGGGACGTTCGGACGCCAGACGCTGGCGGCAGGGCAGGCGCTGTTCGCGCATGGCGATGCCAGCCACCCGCTCCAGCTCGGCGCGCGCGGCAAGCCCTGCAAGATCCTGCTCGCCACCGAGATGGTGTGCTCCTACGCCAACATCATGGTCCGGCAGGACCTCCACGACAGCGGCATCAATTCGGTCGAGAAGCTCGCGGAGTACAAGCGCGCCGACGGCGCCAAGCCGATCGTTGCGGCGACCGCCATCGGCTCGGGCACCTGGGTGTTCGGCACCTATGTGTTCGAAGCGCGCGGGCTCGGCGACAAGGTGAACTGGGTCGCGGGCGGCGGGACCAACACGATGTTCCCCTCGCTTCAGACCAAGCAGTTCGACGCCATTATGGCGCCGCCGAGCTGGATCGTCGAGGTCGAGAAGAAAGGGTTTGGCAAGACGATTTACGACACGTCCAAGCCGGGCGTGTTCGAGAAGGATTTCGGCGGCACGCTGCCCGTGCTCGTGATCTACGCGCTCCAGGATACGGTGGAGCAGGACAAGGCGTTGGTGCAGGCCTACGTCAATGCGATCTACCGCGCCATGGCCTTCGTGAAAGCGGCGCCGCTCGCGGAGGTGCAGGCGCTGGTCGCGCCGAAATATTTCTCGGGCATCGATCCCGACGCGGTCAGTGCCGAACTCGGGTTCGACAAGTCGACCTGGGCCTATGACGGTGTCATCGACAAGCCCGCGTTCGAACGCGGCGCCAAGCCCTGGTATCGCAAGGGCACGGATATTCCCGAGACGAAATACGAGGATGCCGTCGACATGAGCTTCCTCCAGGCGGCCAGGGCGAAATACAAATGATCGCCGCGCCGGGCCAGGGCCTTGCGCTCGCGCGCGACGAAGGTCACACAGCGGCAGCGCGCGTCCGCATTGCCGTGCAGGGGCTTGCCAAGCGCTTCAACGCGTCCGGCCGCGAGTTCGTGGCGGTGGATGACGTCTCCTTCGAGGTCAAGCAGGGTGAGTTCGTTGCGCTGCTGGGTCCATCCGGCTGCGGCAAGAGCACCATTCTCAACATGGTCGCGGGGTTGTTGCCGCGCTCTGGTGGACGCATCCTGATCGATCAGGACACGGTCGAGACCGGCAAGGTCAACCCCAGGGTTGGTTATGTCTTCCAGCGCGATACGCTGTTTCCCTGGCGAACCGTGGAGCAGAACATCGGCTATGGGCTGGAGATCGCGGGATTGCGGAAGACCGAGCGCGCCAGCCGCGTCGCTTCGGCGGTCGAGAAGGCCGGGCTCTCGGGGTTTGGGCAAAGCTTTCCACGCATGCTGTCCGGCGGCATGCGCCAGCGCGTCGCCTTGATGCGCACGCTGATCCTGGAGCCCGAGATCCTGCTGATGGACGAGCCGTTCGGCGCGCTGGACACCCACACCAAGCTGGAGATGCACAAGACGCTTCTGGAGATCTGGGAGCGCGAGCGGCAGACCGTGCTGTTCGTGACGCACGATCTCGGCGAGGCGCTGACGCTGGCGAGCCGCATCATCCTGCTTTCGGCGCGGCCCGGGCGACTGAAGGAGGACTTCGACGTCGCCATCCCGCGGCCGCGTGACCCCGTGGCCGTGCGCGAGAGCGCCGAATTCGGTCGCCTCTATTCTCACATCTGGCACTCCCTCGGCGAAGAATTCCGCCGCACCAGGGCCGATTGACCATGTCCAACAGCCGCATTGTGATCCTGTTCTGGCAATTGGCCATTCTCGCAGCCGTGCTCGTCATCTGGCAGTGGGGCTTTGAATGGAGCAAGGCGTTGCTGCCGAGGGCTTACGTGCCCAAAATCCTCGATCCTTATTTCGTCGCCAAGCCGTCGCTGATCTGGCAGAGCTTTCTGCGGCTCGGCTGCTTCTCTGACGCCGGCGGCTTTGCCGCCTGCATCAGGGGCAACGACAACAATCTGTGGCTCGCCACGCTCGTCACGCTGAAGAATACTTGGTGGGGCTTTCTGTTCGGCTCTGCGAGCGGCATCGCGGCTGGCCTGGTCCTCGGCCGTTCGGATTTCCTTGCCCGCGTGTTCGGACCCTACATCGTGGCGCTCAACTCGATACCGCGCATTGCGCTGGTGCCGCTGGTCATCCTGATCTTCGGCCTCGGCGATCTCTCCAAGATCGCGACCGCCTGGCTTGTCGTGTTCTTCGTGGTGTTCTTCAACACGTTCGAGGGAACGCGGGCGGTCGACCGCGACCAGATCGCTGCCGCCCGTCTGCTCGGCGCCAGCGAGTTCACCGTGCTGCGTACGGTCGTGATCCCGTCCGCGCTCGCCTGGGTGTTCGCTTCGCTTTTGCCGGCGGTGTCCTTCGCGCTGATCGGTGTCATCGTCGGCGAGTTCATCGGCGCCGAGCGCGGCCTCGGCAAGCTCATCATCGAAGCGGAGGCGCGCGCCAATGCCAGCGAGATGATGGTCGCCATCTTCGTCATGATGTTCGTCGGCATCCTGCTGGCGATCGCGGTGCGCTCGCTGCAGTCCTATTTGTTGCGATGGCAGCCGCAATTCGAGCCGTCAGCATAGCGGCCCGACCTCAACGGCTGAACCGCGCCACCAGCTCCACATGCGGCGTGTGGCGGAACTGATCGACCGGCACCACCGCCTCCAGCCGGTAGCCGCCGTCGATCAGCAGCCGCGCGTCGCGGGCAAATGTCGCAACGTTGCAGGACACCGCGACCACGACGGGCACCTTGCTCGCGGCGAGCTTGAGCGCCTGCGCCTGTGCGCCCTGGCGCGGCGGGTCGAACACCACGGCATCGAAATCGCGCAACTCCGGCGGCACCAGGGGAAGGCGGAACAGATCGCGCGGCTCGGCCTTGATCGGCTTCAGGCCCGGCGTGCGCGCGGCTTTTGCCAGCGCTGCGACAGCGCCGGCGTCGTTATCATAGGCGGTGACGCGCGCTTTTTCGGCGAGCCGCAAGGCGAACGGCCCGACGCCGCAGAAGAGGTCGAGAACCTCCTTGGCCTTGCCGATGCGTTCCGCGACGAGCGCTGCCAGCGTCTCTTCGCCCGCGACGGTCGCCTGCAGGAACGAGCCCGGCGGCAGCGTCACCTCTGCGCGGCCCATCTTTATTGTCGGCGCCAGGCGTTGCAGCACCAATTCGCCATGCCGCGTCAACCGCGCCAGGCGGTGCTGCTCGGCGACGCGCGAGAGCGCGGTGACGAGCGCTGTCGGCAGCGGGCCGGAGCCGCGCACGTCGACATCGAGGCCGTTGGCGGTGGCGGTGACCTGGATGTCCAGCGGCTTGGTCACCGGCATTCTGGACGTCAAAGGCTCGGCGAGCGCCCAGGCGGCATCGAGCGCGCCATGGAGCGCGGGATCGAGGATCGGGCAGCGGTGGATCGGGATGACGTCATGAGAGCTCGTCGCGGAGAAACCGACCTTGAGGATATCATGCGTGCCGAAGCGGCCGTGCAGCGTGACACGCCGGCGGCCGGCGCCATGGGCGTCGACCAGCGGCGCCACTTCGCAATCGATGCCGGCCTGTGCCAGCGTCTCCACCACGATGCCGCGCTTCCAGGCGTGATACGGCTCGGCCGCCCAATGCTGGATGGCGCAGCCGCCACAGACGCCGAAATGCGGACAGAACGGCTCGATGCGCTCCGAGCTTGCCACATCGACCGCGAGCAGCTTGCGGCGGTCGGGATGGTTGCCCACGACGTGATCCACCTCGACGGTCTCACCGCCAAGCGTATAGGGCACGTAGATCGCTTCGCCGGCGTCGAGGCAGACGCCGTCGCCGCGATGGCCGACATGATCGATCCTGATGCGCTCAACCACGACGCGCGCCCAGGAAGAATTCGATATTGCCGTCGCCGCCCGTGATCGGCGAGGGGAATATCTCGATGTCGGTGCAGCCGAGCGAAGCGGCAAAGGCGGCGATGTCGTCGCAGATCTCCCGGTGCACGGCGGCGTCGCGGACGATGCCCTTCTTGTTGTGCTTCCTGTCAGCCTCGAATTGCGGCTTGATCAGCGCCAGCAGGCTCATCGGCGCGGCCGCCAGCGACAGCGCCACCGGCAACACGGTCTTCAGCGAGATGAAGCTGACGTCGATGACGACGACATCGGGCCGCGCCGGCAGCCGCTTGCCCTCATAGCTGCGGATGTCGGTCTCCTCCATCGACACGATCTTGGGATGGTCGCGCAGCGAGGGATGCAGCTGGCTGGTGCCGACATCGATGGCGAACACCAGGCTCGCGCCGTTCGCCAGCAGTACCTCGGTGAAGCCGCCGGTGGAGGCGCCGACGTCGAGGCAGACATGGTCCTCGATCTCGATCGGATACCGCTCCAGCGCGCCGGCGAGCTTGACGCCGCCGCGGGAGACGTAGGGGTGCGCGGGCTCGGCCTGGATCACGGCGTCCTCGGCAATCGTCTCCGACGGTTTGGCGACCGGCTTGTCGTCGGCCGTGACGAGGCCCGCCTCGATCGCCGCGCGCGCCCGCGCCCGGCTCTCGAACAGGCCGCGCTCGACCAGCAATACATCTGCGCGCTTGCGGGCAGGGGACATCACGCTCTCTTGGGACTCTTCTTGGAACGATTGATCTGCTTATGTAGCGATCAATCGCGCGGCCGCCATCCGGACGCAAGTCTCGAACGCGGCCAGATCGTGCCAGACGTCGATCGGCATCGCGGCCGGCGTCACCAGCGGGCAGCCGTGCAGCTCCAGGGCATGGATCATCATGAGATTGTCGACGAGGCCGAAATCCTCGACCGTCAGCCCCTGCGCATCGACCAGCCGCCCGTCCTCGGAGGTGACCTCCATGAAGCGGCCGACACGGTCGGCATAGGCGGCGCCGTCGTTGGAATAGGCCAGACAGAATTTGCGGCGGCCGGCCATGTAGCCGAGCTCGTAGACGGTGCCGGGATCGGCGCCGGCGCCGCGGAACGGGGTGAGGTTGGCAATGATGGCGTCGGCCGCGTCCATCATCGCCTCGTTGCCGCAAAAGATCTGCCGCGCGGCATCGGGCACCGTGAGGTCGATGGCGTTGTCGAGCGGATAGAGGCCGGTGAGCCCGTAGCGATCGCAGATCGCGACCTTCTGCCGGCCGATCTCGATTGCATCCGGCAGGAACACGTCGGGGCCTGCCAGATAGATTTTCATGGCGTCACAGCCGGACAAGATTGGATCGAGGTGCGAGCCGCAGCGCGTGCTCTACTCCCTCTCCCGTTTGCGGGGAGGGTTGGGGTGGGGGTGTCTCCGCGAGCGAGAACCCCCAGGAGGAGAGAACCCCCTCACCCGGATCGCTTGCGCGATCCGACCTCTCCCGCAAGCGGGAGAGGTAAGGGGCAGCGTCCGTTCGGCAATCAGGCCAGCTTGACCGTCTCGGCCTTCACGTCCTTGCCGAGCGCCTCGAACACCTTGGCGACGATGCCCTTGGCGTCGAGACCGGCGCGGCCGTACATCGCGGCCGGCGTGTCGTGGTCCTGGAACACGTCGGGCAGCACCATCGAGCGGAACTTGACCATGCCGGTGTCGAGCACACCCTGATCGGTCAGGTACTGCGCGACATGCGAGCCGAAGCCGCCGACCGAGCCTTCCTCGATCGTGATCAGGATCTCGTGGTCGCGGGCAAGCTTGAGCACCAGCTCGGTGTCCAGCGGCTTCATGAAGCGCGCGTCGGCGATCGTGGTCGACAGGCCGTGGGCTGCGAGCTCATCGGCCGCCTTCTCGCATTCGGCGAGGCGGGTGCCGAAGGAGAGCAGGGCGATCTTGCTGCCCTGGCGAATCACACGGCCCTTGCCGACCTCGAGCGGAATGCCGACCTCGGGCATCTCGATGCCGCGGCCTTCGCCGCGCGGATAGCGCAGCGAGCTCGGACGGTCGTCGATCGCGACCTGGGTCGCCACCATGTGCACGAGCTCGGCTTCATCCGCCGCCGCCATGATCACCATGTTCGGCAGGCAGCCGAGATAGGCGTTGTCGAACGAGCCGGCATGCGTGGCGCCGTCGGCGCCGACGAGGCCGGCACGGTCGATGGCGAAGCGGACGGGCAGGTTCTGGATCGCGACGTCATGGACGATCTGGTCGTAGCCGCGCTGCAGGAAGGTCGAGTAGATCGCGCAGAACGGCTTGTAGCCTTCGCTGGCAAGACCGGCGGCGAAGGTCACCGCGTGCTGCTCGGCGATACCGACGTCGAAGGTGCGGTCGGGGAAGGCCTTGTTGAAGATGTCGACACCGGTGCCCGACGGCATCGCCGCGGTGATGGCGACGATCTTGTCGTCCTTCTGCGCTTCCTTGACGAGGCTCTGGCCGAACACGTTCTGGTAGGCCGGCGCATTCGGCTTGGCCTTGGCCTGGGTGCCGGTTGCGACGTCGAACTTGACGACGGCGTGGTACTTGTCGGCGGACGCTTCCGCCGGGCCGTAGCCCTTGCCCTTCTGCGTCACGACGTGGACCAGGATCGGGCCGGTCTCCATGTCGCGCACGTTCTTCAGGACGGGCAGCAGATGGTCGAGATTGTGGCCGTCGATCGGGCCGACATAGTAGAAGCCGAGCTCCTCGAACAGCGTGCCGCCGTCCATCATGAAGCCGCGGGAATATTCCTCGACGCGGTTGGCGCGGTTGGCGATGATCTTGGGCAGGCGCTTGTTGATCTGCTTGGCCGCATCGCGCAGCGTGCGATAGGTCTTGCCGGAGTAGAGCCGCGACAGATAGGCGCTCATGGCGCCGACCGGCGGCGCGATCGACATGTCGTTGTCGTTGAGGATGACGATCAGGCGCGAGTTCATCGCACCTGCATTGTTCATGGCTTCATAGGCCATGCCGGCCGACATCGCGCCGTCACCGATCACGGCGATAACGTTGTTCTTGCCGCCGGAGAGGTCGCGCGCCACCGCCATGCCGAGGCCGGCGGAGATTGAAGTCGAGGAATGGGCCGCGCCGAACGGATCGTAATCGCTCTCGCTGCGCTTGGTGAAGCCGGACAGGCCGCCGCCGGTGCGCAGCGTGCGGATGCGGTCGCGCCGGCCGGTGAGGATCTTGTGCGGATAGGCCTGATGGCCGACGTCCCAGATCAGCCGGTCGCGCGGCGTGTCGAAGACGTAATGAATCGCGGTGGTGAGCTCGACCACGCCGAGGCCCGCGCCGAAGTGACCGCCGGTCACCGAGACGGCATCGATGGTCTCCTGCCGCAGCTCGTCGGCGACTTGGCGAACCTGCTCGATCTTGAGCTTGCGCAGGTCGTCCGGCGTCCGGATGGTGTCGAGAAGCGGCGTTTTACTGTATGCGTTCACGGCGATTTCCAATTTGTCAGCGCCGGAAGGTCATTCCGGTGCGCGATGGGTTTGCACAATATCGGCGCAGCGCGAGTCCTCAAACCGTCGGAGCCACCTGCATGGGGCAAGGCCCCGTCTTCAAGCTTAGGTAAGCTTAAGTGCGCTCCGGTTCAGTCTCTGTGATCCCTGTCACTTAGATCGGCTTCGTCCGTCCCAGCCAATTTCATTAGCAGTTTGAAGCGCTTGTCGTCGGAATTCTCTGCCCACGCAAGGCTTGCAAAAAGCCACACTCCGCGCAGCTTTACACCAAAGCTTGGGCCAAAGCCAACCCGCAGGACCGATTGGGGGTATGCAGATGCAACCGGCGGGCCAGAGTGGTTAACCGTGGCCCGGGACAATGGGTTCCAGCCTAGCCGGGTCCCCTGGCAGGCTTTTTCGCCTGAATGAGCTCTTTTTTTGGTCCTGAAGGACGGATTTCCGCAAGGGGCGGCAGCGATCCGCGTGCACGGAACCGCGCTGCTCAGCGGGATAGCGCTGTGCGATCGTGAAATCGATGCGGGCAGCCACGCTGCCGTGATGACGTTTCGGGGCCTGCCCTCAGAAGACTGGGCGGGAAAGTCTCGGCTTTCCTACTGCACGTCCAGCGGCGCGGTGCCGGTGGCCTGGCCGCTGGCATCGGTGGTGATCTTGTCGACGCGCGCCTCGGCCTGGCGCAGCAATTCCTCGCAGCGGCGCTTCAGCGCCTCGCCGCGCTCGTAGATCGTCACGGATTCCTCGAGCGGCACCTTGCCGTCCTCGAGCCGCTTCACGATCGTTTCGAGTTCCTCGATCGCGCGCTCGAAGGTAAGCCTGGAGACGTCGACTTGGGTATTTTCGGCCATATCCGTTTCCGATTGCCCGATTCGCTTTCCTTGCAGTGAAGGCGGTTTGCGGGCTTAATGTGGCGGGCGTCGTCAGGCGCCCATCAGGGCGCCGACATGCGCCGTAACAGATTCTTTCAGTCCTTGCAGGTCATAGCCGCCCTCGAGCACCGAAACAACGCGCCCCCCCGCGGACTTGTCGGCGAGATCCATCAGCTTGCGCGTCACCCAGGCATAATCCTCCGCGCGCAAATTCAGCGAGGCCAGCGGATCGCGATAATGCGCGTCGAAGCCGGCGGAGATGATGAGCAGCTCGGGGCTGAATTTCTCGAGCTGCGGCAGAATCAAATTCTCGAACGCGGAGCGGAATTCCGGCCCGCCGTCCTCGGAGGCGAGCGGCGCGTTGACGATGGTGTCGTGGTCGCCGCGCTCGCCGGTGGCGCCGGTGCCCGGAAACAGCGGCATCTGGTGCGTCGAGCAGTACATCACGGTCGGGTCCGACCAGAAGATGTCCTGCGTGCCGTTGCCGTGATGCACGTCGAAATCGACGATGGCCGCGCGCTTGATGCCGTATTTGCGCTGCGCGTGGCGCGCGGCGATGGCGACATTGTCGAAGAAGCAGAAGCCCATCGGCTTGCCGATCTCGGCGTGATGGCCGGGCGGGCGCACCGCGACGAAGGCGTTGCGATGCTCGCCCGCCATCACCGCTTCGGTCGCCGCCACCGCGCCGCCGACGCCGCGCATCACCGCTTCCCACGTGCCCGGCGACATCGAGGTGTCGCCGTCGATATAGACCTGCCCGCTGCTCGGTGCGATGTGGCGCAGCTCGGTGACGTAGTGCTCGTTGTGGCACAGCGTGACGAGATCGAGATCACCCTCCGGCGCCTGGTCGCGCACCAGGAACTGGAAGCGCTCATGCGACAGCGCTTCCTCCACCGCACGCAGGCGATCCGGCCTTTCAGGGTGTCCTGGCGGCGTGACATGGTCGAGGCAGGCCTTGTGGGAAAGGAGAAGCGTGCTCATCAGGTCGGCCTCATGGATCCGGGCTTTCGACGTCGCTTGGCGCATCCGGCGCCAAAACGCAATGCAAATCCCAATCTATGCGTTTGAACGGGAATGGCAAAGGGTCGTCCGGTTCTGGCCCGTTTGATCCGGATCAATTCACGCGCAGGATGCGGCTCAGCGGCAGCGGGCCGATCGGGCCGTGTGCCCGGAAGAACGCGAACAGCGCGTCCGCGTCGTAGCCGCCATATTGTGGCGCCGTGCCTTGTTTGGCGACGGTAAAACCATCGCCGCCGACGGCGAGGTAATCGTTGAGGGTGACGCGGTAGCCGCTGGCTTGCTCGATCGGTCTGCCGCCCAGCGTCATCTTGTCGGCGATCACGCGCTCGCCGAATGACTTCGACGCATCCCAGGCATAGCTGAACCCGTTCGACACCTGGAGAATCCGCGGCCGCTTCGGGTCCAGCCATTGCTGCTCGAGCATGTCCTTGAGCTGACTGCCCGTCAGCGTCATCGTCACGAGGCGGTTGCGGAATGGCTGGCTGGCGAAAACATCGCCGAAGGAGATCGCGCCGTTCTCCTTCGGGACGATGTCGGTCCGGATGCCGCCCGGATTGGTGAGTGCGATGACAGCGCTGCCATCCTTGGCGTCCCTGGTCGCAGCAAGCTGCGCGTCCGCGATGATGTCGCCGAGCGCGCTTTCGCCGGCCTCGTTCGGCACGCGCGATAGCGTCTGCGTCACCGATCCGGCCGGCCGGTTGGCAATCGGCGCCGAGAGCCGATCATAGGCCTCGATCAGCGCGGTCTGCTCCGCGTCCTTCGCCAGCGAGGCATTGGCGACGATGACGTTCTCGGCTTTGGCGCTGACGATGTCGCGGGTTACAGGATCGAGCTTGAGATCGATCGCGGTGACCAGCGTGCCGTATTTGTCGCCGCTGGTGACGAGCCGCCCGTCGATGTCGCAGACATAGGCGCGGTGGGTATGGCCGCTGACGACGACGTCGACGGCGCGGTCGAATTTCTTGACGATGTCGACGATCGGCCCGGTAATGGCAGGGCATTCATTGTAGTCGCCGGCGGGCTCGCCGCCCTGGTGGATCAGCACCACGATCGCCTCGACGCCGCGCGCCTTCAACTGCGGCACCAGCGCGTTCACCGTCGCGGCTTCGTCGCGGAATTCGAGCCCGGCGATGCCCGACGGTGAAACGATGCCCGCGGTCTCCTTCAGGGTCAGCCCGATGAAGGCGATCGGAATGCCGTCGAATTCCCTGATATCGTAGGGCGGCAGCACGCTGTTGCCCGTCGCGGTCTCGATGGTGGACGCGGCGAGATAGCGGAATTTGGCGCCCGTGAACGGATGCGGCCCCTGGCAGCCGTCGACCGGATGGCAGCCGCCGTTCTGCATCCTGAGCAGCTCGGTCTTGCCCTCGTCGAACTCGTGATTGCCGACCGAGCTGATCGCAAGACCCATCAGCGAAAGCGCCTCGATTGAAGGCTCGTCGTGAAACATCGCCGACAGGAAGGGGCTCGCGCCGATCAGGTCGCCGGCGGCGACGAAGATCGTGTTCTTGTGCCCCTCGCGCAGCTGCTTCACCAGCGTCGCCATGTATTCGGCGCCGCCGGCCGCCACCATCACCTTCCTGGCTCCGTCCTCGGGATCGGCGATGCGGATGCCGCCCGGCGGCGGCCGCAGATTGCCGTGAAAATCGTTGATCGCGAGCACGCGCAGCTCGACCGGCGCGGCGATCTGGGCCGAGGCGGGGAGGGCGGCGATGAGGGCGAGGGCGGCAAGGATGGATCGGTATCGCATGGAACAAGATTAGTCGGTCCGCGCGAAGATTTCACGAAGCATTGTCGTGACCGTACGGGATGAGAGGGTCTGTCCCCGACTACGGCCTCGTAGGGTCGGCAAAGGCGCACTTGCGCCGTGCCCAAGCCTTAAGACGTGGGCACGCTTCGCTTTGCCCACCCTACGATACCGGGCTCGCGGAGAGAGCCCGCTACTTCTTCTTCCGGTTCGCAAACGCGTTGAACGCCGCCACCGCTTCCTCCGACTTGAGTCGCTCGCCGAACAGATGGCCTTCCTGGTCGATGCGGCGGGTGAGCTCTTCGGCCGGCGCGCGCAGCAATTTGCGGGAGGTTGCGACCGCCTCGGCCGGCAGCCGGCAGATGTCGCGCGCCACCTTGCGCGCCTCGACCTCGGTATGTCCGGGCGACACCACGGTGTTGACGAAGCCTGCCGCATGCGCCTCCGCGGCGGAAAAAGTCCGCCCCATCACCAGCATCGCGAAGGCGCGCTGATATCCCATCGTGTTCGGCATCAAGAGGCTGGCGGCGCCGACCGGCACCAGCCCGAGATGGATGTAGGGCGCGGAGAAGGTCGCAGCGTTCGAGGCCAGCACATAGTCGCAGTGAAACAGCATCACGGTGCCCACGCCGATCGAGGCGCCGTCGACGGCGGCGATGATCGGCTTGACGTTGAGGGCGAGCGAATAGAGAAACTTGGCGCCTTCCGACAGCGTCTCGGGGCGCGCAGTGTCGGCGTGCATGAAATCGTCGATGTCATCGCCTGCGGTGAACACGCCGGAGCCGCCGGTGATGATCATGCAGCGGATATCGGGGTTGTTCTGCGCGGTGTCGATCGCGTGGCTCATCTCCCGGTACATGTCCTGGGTGATCGCGTTCTTCTTGCCCGGGCGGCGCAGGGTGATGACACGCGTTCCGCGCTCTTCGGTGACGACGATATTGCCATTCGGCATGAGAGCCCCCTGCGCTCGCCGCGATGCTCGCCGCTTCGCGAGTCTCGCCGAGTATCAGCCTACATGATCCCGCAGGCGTGCCAATGCGCTGAGTCAACCTTTTCGGCGCCAACGCGCCGCAACAATTGGCTACAATGTTTCATTTGAAAAACCGGTGGTTGTGGCGCACGATCCCGCGCGGTTCCATGTGACCCGATTGCCCGATTGATGATTGCCGCAACCCGCGTCGACGAATCCTCGCTGCACTACCGCGGCTGGCGCGTCGTGCTGGCCTGCTTCCTGATGGCCTTTTTCATGTTCGGCTTCGGCCTGTATGGGCAGGGCGTCTATCTCGCCGAGCTGCAGCGCGCCCATGGCTGGCCGGGCACGCTGGTCTCCGCGGCCAGCACGTTCTCGTTTCTCCTGACCTCCGTCCTCGTCATCTTCACCGACGATCTGCTCGCGCGCATCGGCCTGCGGTCGCTGATCCTGTGCGGCCTGGCGGCGCTCGGCGCCTCGACGGTGCTGCTGGCGCTGATGCAGACGCCGTGGCAGCTGTATCTCGCCTATGCGCTGATGTCGGTCGGCTGGACCGGCATGGGCACCGTGGTGATCGCGACCGTGCTGAACTCCTGGTTCGAGCGCCGGCGCGGGCTCGCGCTCAGCCTCGCATTCAACGGCGCGACCTGCGGCGGCATCATCCTCGTTCCACTGCTGCTGTCATTGACCGGCAGCATCGGATTTCGCTCCGCCATGCTGGCGGCCACGCTCGCGATGATGGTGCTGGTGCTGCCAGTGGTCGTGACCTTCATCGGCTGGCCTGCCGGGACCTCGCCGGCTTCGGGCGGACGCCCTTCCGGTGAGAGCGCGGCCGCGCCAAGCCATTCCCGCAAGACGCTGCTCGCCAACGCGGCGTTCTGGACCATGGTGCTGCCGATCGCGATCGCGCTGCTGGCGCAGATGGGATTCATCATCCACCAGGTGACGTTTCTCGAGCCGCTGATCGGCCGCTCGGCCGCAGGAGGCGCGGTCACCATCATGGCGGCGATGGCGGTGGTCGGCCGCCTGTCGCTCGGCCTGTTCGTCGACCGGCTCGATCCCAGGCTCGCCTGCGCGGCGTCGATGACGAGCCAGGCGGCGGCGCTGTTCGTTCTCGTGCAGAGCACGAGCCCGACCGTGCTGCTGGTGTGCTGCGCCGTCTACGGCTTCTCGATCGGCAACATGATCACGTTTCCGCCCCTGATCATCCAGCGCGAGATCGGCGCCGCCGCCTTCGCCGCCGCAATGGGATTGGGCACCTCGATCAGCGGCGTCGTCAGCGCCTTCGGTCCGGGCATCGTCGGCCTCGTGCGGAGTTTGACGGGCAACTACACGATGGCGTTTGCGATGTGCGTCGTGCTGGATCTCGTGGCGGCGGGCATCGTGTTGTGGCGGCCGGGGAGAGGAGCGGGAGAGTCGCACAATCTATCCCCGTCACCCTGAGGTGCCGGAGCGAAGCGGAGGCCTCGAAGGATGACGGGTTGGCAGTAAGCCTCCTTACCCCAGCAGCACCGCATCCGCCGCCGCGACCGATTCCGCGCTCTCGGTCACGGTGCGCTCCAGCGCGCCGGCCTGCACACTGATGTTCTCGGCGAAGAAGCGTGCGAGCGAGACGTAGCGCGCGGCGTCCGTGTTGCCGTCGGCCTTGGCGGCAAGCGCCTCGGAGGCGAGCACGCAGCCGCCGAGCGTCGAGCCGAACTGCTGCAAATAGGGTGTCGCACCGGCAAGCGCCTCGTTCGGCGCGGACGTCACGCGCTCCAGCAGCCATTTGCTGGTGCGCGTCAAGGCCTCCAGCGCTTCGCGCAGCTTGACGCCCGTGGTGCCAAAAGCCGGATCGTTCGACGCTTCGACTTTCTTGACCGTCGCTGCGAGCTCGTCGAGCAGCGCCCAGACGGCAGCGCCGCCATTGGCCGCGAGCTTGCGCGTGACGAGGTCGATCGCCTGAATGCCGTTGGTGCCTTCGTAGATCGCGGTGATGCGGGCATCGCGATAATGTTGGGCCGCACCGGTCTCCTCGATGAAGCCCATGCCGCCATGCACCTGCACGCCGAGATAGGCGACCTCATTGCCGATGTCGGTGGAATAGCCCTTGGCCATCGGCGTCAGTAGCGCTGCGCGCGCGGCGGCATCGGCACGCACCTTGGGATCCCTGGCGCGCGTCGAGACGTCGATCGCGACCGCGGTCGCATAGCAGATGGTGCGCGCGGCGGCGGTCTGCGCCCGCATCCGCATCAGCATGCGCTTGACGTCGGGATGCACGAAGATCGCGTCCGAGCCTTCGCTCTTGCTGCCGACGGCGCGGCCCTGCTTGCGTTCCTGCGCATATGACAAAGCCTGCTGATAGGCACGGTCGGCGACGCCGACGCCTTCGAGGCCGACGCCGAGGCGGGCCTGGTTCATCATCGTGAACATGCAGCGCATGCCCTGGTTCTCTTCGCCGATGAGGAAGCCGATGGCGCCGCCATGATCGCCCATGGTCATGGTGCAGGTGGGGGAGGCATGCATGCCGAGCTTGTGTTCGACGCCGCTCGCATAGATGTCGTTGCGCTGCCCCAGCGAGCCGTCTGCATTGACCATGAACTTGGGCACGAGGAACAGCGAGATGCCCTTGGTGCCGGCGGGCGCATCGGGCAGACGCGCCAGCACGAAATGGACGATGTTGTCGGTCATGTCGTGCTCGCCATAGGTGATGAAGATCTTCGTCCCCTTGATGAGATAGGTGCCGTCGGCTTGCTTCTCGGCGCGGGTGCGCAGCGCGCCGACGTCGGAGCCGGCCTGCGGCTCTGTGAGCTGCATCGTGCCGGTCCATTCGCCGGAGACGAGCTTTTCGAGATAGATCTTCTTCAGCTCACTGCTGCCATGCGCGTCCAGCGCCTCCATCGCCGACGCCGTCAGCAGCGGGCAGAGGCCGAAGGCGAGGTTCGAGGCGCTCCAGATCTCGGTGCAGGCCGCATTGATCGCGATCGGCAGGCCCTGGCCGCCGAAATCTTCGGGGCCGGACACCGCGTTCCAGCCGCCCTCGGTCCAGCGCTTGTAGGCATCGGGCCAGCCCGGCGCGGTCGTGACCTTGCCGTCGCTGAGCTTGATGCCGTGCTCGTCGCCGACCTTGTTGAGCGGGGCCAGGACGTCGGTTGCGAACTTGCCGGCTTCCTCCAGCACGGCCGCGGCGATGTCGGCGTCGAAATCGCCGTAATGACCGGCCTCCACGGCAGCCTTGAGGCCGGCGCCGTGATTGAGCGACAGCAGCATGTCAGAAATCGGCGCGCGGTAGGTCATGGCTCACTCCCGTGGACAGGTCTTGGCGCCCTATTCCCATGAAATGGGGGAGGTCTCAATGGGGCGGGAGGGGCCGGACGGTGGCGGTCAGAACGGGGCCGTCGCGGGCCCATAATAGAGAGTGTAGCGGGGCCGATCCCGGGGCTGTGGTATTTTGCCCTTCCAGGCGGTTGAAATGCTGCGCCGCTCCCTATAGACCGGCTGCGACCAAGGGAATCTGCGGTAGCCAGTTCTTCCGCCGGCCCCAGGTCGCCTGTTGGGGCGTAGCCAAGCGGTAAGGCAGCGGATTTTGATTCCGCCATTCGGAGGTTCGATCCCTCCCGCCCCAGCCAGAAGCTTAAGCTGCTGTCTTGCGCAAGACGGAGGTTCGGCTTCGATCGTTTGGCAGCGAAGAGCCGAAAACTGTCTCAATAAGCGCTTCACTGCGACCGCATTTTGCGTGGCCCTCGTTTCTTTGGCCGACTGGAAGGATGCAGACCCCGCACCTCCTGTTGTTGAAAAAGTTCCGCGCAGATGCCACGCAGCCATTGGCTTGCCGGGTCGTGATGGAAGCGGGCGTGCCAATATTGCTTCACAGTAAAGCCGGCGATCGCCAGCGGGCAGTCGAGCACGCGCAGTCCGTAATAGTGAGCCAGCGTTTCGCCAATGTGCCTTGGCAGGGTGGCGATCAGGTCGGTCGTCCCCACGATTGCGGGCAGTCCCAAAAAGCCGGGTAGCTCAAGCGCCACGTCAAGGACTAGCCGCTGCTCCTGTAGCGCGGTCGCGAGCAACTGATGTCCAGTGCCGGAGCGAATGAGGACGTGGGCCTCGCGCCTGAAATCCTTTGCGGTGATACGGTCGCGGATCCGGGCATGTTTGGCGTTCGCCAAGCAGACCCAATCCTGCGGAAAAAGTGCCTGTTGGAAATGTCCGGCGTCGAGACCCGAGATGTAGCCGAGGGCCAGATCGGCCTCACCGGATTGCAGCATCCGTGGAGTGTCCGCGCCGATCTGTGTCGCCTCGATACGAACGCCCGGGGCGACGCGGCGGATGTGAGCGAGGATGGACGGAAGCAGCGTGACGTGGCTTCCATCCGTCATGCAGATCGCGAAACGGCGCTTTGCGGTTGTGGGATCGAAGTCGGTGCGAAGCTCAGCCAGACGACGCAGCGTTTCCAGGGCCTGCCTCGCCGTGCCGATGAGAGCCTCGGCGCGCGGCGTTGGCAGCATTCCCTCCGCCGACCGGATGAAGAGCGGATCGTCCAGTTCCTTACGCAGTCGCGCCAGCCAGATCGAGATGGTCGGCTGACTTTGACCGAGCTTTTCTGCTGCCTTGGTGACGCTGCCCGTGGTGAATAACGCGTCGAAGAGCCTCAGCAGGCGCGGGTCCAGCAGGTTGGTCTCGACATTATCCGCGTGCGTCATTGCGATTCACAATAATGGATATAAAGATCATATCATATCTTAATATGGATCGGCCTGCTACCACGCTTCCAGCGCCAAGAAGGGCGCGCGGGGAAGCGTTGGATGAGGATCTGCTTTATTGGAGCGGGAGCCTTGGGCTCGACCATCGGCGGCACGCTGGCGCGCGGCGGTGCCGAGGTGTGGTTGATCGATCCGTTTCAGGCTCATGTCGACGCCATCAATGCCGCGGGCCTTCGGATGCTCGAAGGCGACGCCGAAACCATCGTGAAGGTCGCCGCTTGCACCTCCGCGGCCCAAGTCGGCGTAGAGGCCGACCTCGTCATCGTCCTTGTCAAATCCTACTACACGCGGGATGCGATCCGCGCTGCAGCGCCGATCATCGGGCCGCAGACGGTTGTGATGTCGCTTCAGAACGGTCTTGGTCACGAAGACATCCTTTCGGAGGAAGTTGGTCGTGACCGGGTCATGGCGGGGAAGACCTACGTTGGTGGCGTGCTGCTTGGCCCCGGTCATGTTCGCTCCGGGGTCATCGGCAAGGAAACCATCATCGGTGAACTTGACGGACGCTTGACGGAACGCGCGCAGCGAATCTCCGAGGTTTTCAATCGTGCCGGCATTCTCATGCTGCTCAGCGACAACATCTTGGGCACGATGTGGGACAAGCTTTTTATCAATGTCGCCGGCGGCGGCGTTACGGCCATTACCGGCCTGACCTATGGCGGCCTCTATTCGCTCCCCATCCTGGAGGAGTGTGCGCTGGCAGCGATTTCAGAGGGCATCGCGGTCGCGCAGGCGGCCGGCGTGAAGATCTCGATTACCGACCCGCTCCGCGCCTGGACAATGGCATCCGCCGGTCTGCCGCCCGAGTTCAAGACGTCGATGTTGCAGAGCTTGCAGTCCGGCAATCCGACCGAGGTTGACTACATTCACGGCTCTGTCGTCCGTTGGGGCGCAAAGCTCAACGTGCCGACCCCGGTCAATTCTACCCTCGTCGCGTTGGTCAAAGGGCTCGAATACGCCCGCAGCGACTATCCCGGAAAGAGCTGAGACGATGTCGCTGCCTCGCGCTTATATCGAGCACGTCGCGATCCGTGTGCCGGACATTGATCGTCACGTCGACTTCTTTCGCGAGGTGCTTGGTCTCGCCATTCGCGACGAGCAACCCGCCGATGGTGCGCGCCCGCGCCAGGTGTGGGTGCTCGGAAGCGTGCAACTCATCGAAGATCCGAATTTTGTCGGACCGGAGGGGCGTCTCGCCCATCTCGGCATCATGGTCGACGACTACGAAGGCGTGCTCGCCCGCGCCGCCGCCTGGGGCGCCAGGGCGTTGCCCGCGGGGCCGAACTGGCTCGAACTGCCGGGCGGGCTCAACGTCGAGATCTTGCAAGCCAGCGCAGGCGCTGTGGAAGCCGCCCTGGCGATCAATCCACGGGCCTAGGGAAAACGCGACATGATCGATGAGCACTACTGGGACGATGCCAAGGTCGGTGACGAATGCGTCACCCCCTCGGTGACCGTCACCGAAGCAATGGTGAATACCTATGCCGAGCTGACGGGTGATTTTACCCCGGTCCATGTCGACGAGGAATACGCCAAGACCACACCATTCGGCACGCGCGTCGCGCACGGGCTGTTTGGTCTGTCGCTGGCCGACGGTTTGAAGACCCGTGCGGACTACCGCTTCCTTCCAGGGATGTCGCTGGGCTGGACGTGGGATTTCAAGCTGCCGATCAAGCTCGGCGACACCGTGCACGTGAAGTTCCGTGTCGGCTCGATGCGCACCACGAAGCGTGATGGGTGGGGCATCGTTGTGCTGCCCTCGGAGCTGATCAATCAGCGCGGCGAAGTCGTGCAGCTAGGCGAGCATCGGTTGATGATTCCGATGCGCCCGAAGAACAACGCCGCAGGAGAGCAGGCATGACCGCGCAAGATCTGCCGCTCCAAGATCTGCCGCTCAGAGGCATTCGCGTCATCGACTACAGCCATTTCCTGGCAGGCCCGTTCATGGGCCGTTGCCTCGCCGCGATGGGCGCGGAAGTCATCAAGGTGGAGCGCCCTAGGGAAGGCGATGCGGGACGCGCCCACGGATATTTCAAGGACGGGCAATCCGGCTACTTCCTGCAGCAGAACATGGGAAAGCAGGGGCTTTGCATCGACCTGCGCGACAAGCGCGGTCTCGACATGATGATGAAGCTCGTCGACACGGCCGATGTCTTCATCGAGAACTACCGCCCCGGCGCACTCGAGCGCCTCGGGCTCGGTTACAAGGCGCTGTCGGCCCGGAATCCCAGACTGATCTACTGCTCGGTCTCCGCCTACGGACACACCGGTCCCTATGCCGACCGTCCGGGCTTCGGTCTGATCGCGGAGGCGATGTCGGGTGCACTGGCGCAACTGGGCACTCCCGGTGAAGCTCCGCCGTTGCTGCGGATGCCGCTGGCAGACATGTATACCGGCATCCACGGCGTAGCAGCCATCAATGGGGCGCTGGTCGGCCGCGTATCGTCCGGCCGCGGCCAACACATCGATCTGGCGCTGTACGACTGCATGGTCTCGATGCACGATTATGCGGTTCAGCGTTACTTCCTCTCCGACGGCGCCGATATGCCGAAGCAGACCGGCAGCGGACAGCCGGACTCGACCGTCTACGGCGTCTTTCCGGCCAAGGACGGTAATCTCGTCATCGCCGCCCAGGTCGATGATGCCTGGCGGCGATTGGCGACGCTGATCGGCGGGAGCGCGTTGGCATCCGACCAACGCTTCGCCAAGCCTGCTGCGCGCAACGCCCATTACGCCGAGGCCATGGAGATTGTGCGCAACTGGACTCTGTCACAGCCGTCTCGAAATGCCTGTCTGGCGGCACTCGAGCAAGCAGGTGTGCCGTCCGCTCCCGTGCAGACCATCGAAGAGGTCGTGAAGGATCCGCAGATCCACGCGCGTGGCATGCTGGTCGAGCAGGAGCATCCCGTGCTCGGCAAGGTGACGTTGCCGAACCTGCCTTTCCGCTTCTCCGACTGCGACACCACGGTGCGCACTCCGGCGCCGCTGCTCGGCCAGGACAATCGCCGCATTGCAGAGTCGCTGGGATTGTCGGCCGAAACCGTCGACGCGATGGTGCGCGACGGCGTGCTGTACAACGAAGTCGCAGTGCAGGAGTGAGCGATGAGCGATCGTTATGCGGTGATTGGCAATCCGATCGGCTTCAGCAAATCACCCCTCATTCACAGTACTTTCGCCAAGATGACGGGACAGGACCTCGTCTATGAGGCGATCGAGGGCCCCCTCAATGGCTTCAACGGACGCGTTGATCAATTCCGGACAGAGGGTGCCAAGGGGTTGAACATCACCGCCCCGTTCAAGCTCGATGCCTTCGAGTACGCAAACGAGCTTTCGGAGAGCGCCGAGCGAGCTGGCGCCGCAAACTGCCTGAAGTTCGTCGGCGATCGGATCATTGCCGAGAATTTCGACGGAATCGGCCTCGTCCGTGACATCACCGTCAATCTCGGCGTCAAGATGGCGGGCCGGCGCGTCCTGATGCTCGGCGCTGGAGGCGCGGCGCGTGGCGCGTTGCTGCCGTTCCTGCGCGAAGAGCCGTCCGAGTTGGTTCTCGTCAACCGAACGCTGTCGAAAGCTGTGGCTTTGGCCGAAGAGTTTGCCGGCTGTGGTCCCCTGATCGTCAGCGGCTATGCTGAACTGGCCGATCTTGCCGAAGGCTACGACGTCGTCGTCAACGCGACCTCGGCCAGCCTGCGAGGTGAGATGCCGCCACTTCCGGGCAACGTCTTCCGCGGTGCGGAGCTGGCGTACGAACTTGCCTACGGCAAGGGGCTCACGCCCTTTCTGCACGTGGCCCGCGCCGAAGGCGTCGCCAAGCTCGCCGACGGCGTCGGCATGCTGGTGGAGCAGGCGGCAGAAGCTTTTGCCTGGTGGCGCGGCGTTCGACCTAGCACGGCTCAGGTCATCGCCGAGCTGACCCTTCCATTGCGCTGACGGACTATGCCGAGCATTCAACCCAAACCCAGCTTCCTCGTCGGCCTGATCGGCAGCGGCATTGCTGCGTCCCGCACGCCGCCCATGCACGAAGCGGCCGCTGACGCCGCTGGCATCCGCTATCTCTACAAGAAGATCGATCTGTCCGAGTTGAAGCTCGGTGCGGAGGCATTGCCGGAATTGCTCATGGCCGCGAGGCGGATGGGCTTTGACGGGCTGAATGTGACCCATCCCTGCAAGCAGGCGATTATTCCACTCCTGGACGAGCTCTCGACTGACGCGGAGGCGCTTGGCGCCGTGAACGCCGTGGTCGTCAGGAATGGCCGGATGACCGGCCACAACACCGACTGGTTCGGTTTCGCCGAGAACTTTCGCCGCAACATGCAAGGCGCATCACTCGGTCGGGTCGTCCAGTTCGGCGCGGGCGGCGCAGGCGCGGCAGTCGCTTTTGCGCTGATGAAACTCGGCGTGCAGGAGTTGATCATTGTCGACTTGGACCTGGCCAAGGCGCAGAGCGTGGTGGACGGATTGTCCTCCCGATTTGCAGAAGGACGCTTAAAGGCCGGCCAGGATGTTGCAACGGCCGTGGCGGCCGCAGACGGAATCGTCAACGCAACGCCGATCGGCATGGAGAAGTATCCGGGCACGCCGCTGCCGACGGCCTTGCTGCGTCCCGATCTATGGGTCGCCGAGATCGTCTATTTCCCGCTGGAAACCGCACTGCTGCGCGAGGCGCGCGCCCTCGGTTGCCGCACCGTCGACGGTGGTGGCATGGCGATCTTCCAGGGCACCGAAGCATTCCGCCTGTTCACGGGTATTTCACCCGATCCAGACGTCTTCTTCTCAACTTTCGCATCCCTGGGAGGGTGACACCCGGCCGATGGGCGAGCGGCACGCACAACGCCCGAGAGGAAACGCAAGATGGGCTATACGCTCGATTTCTCGGTGGTTTGGCATGCCATGCCCGCGCTGCTGTGGGGGTGCGTGGGCACGCTGGGGCTGGCGCTTGCCGGCATGACACTGGCGATGATCATCGGCGTCGCCGGCGTCGCGGCACGCGATTCGAAGATGGCCTGGTTGCGTGCCATCGTGATCGGCTTCGTCGAGATCGTGCGCAATACGCCTTTCCTGGTGCAGATCTTCTTTCTGTTCTTTGCACTGCCGCTCATCGGATTGAAGCTCAATCCGACCGCCACCGCCATCATCGCACTCGGCGTGAATGGAGGCGCGTACGCCATCGAGATCATCCGGGGCGGTGTGCAGTCTGTTCACCAAGGACAGGTTGAGGCCGGCTACGCGCTCGGATTGCACAAAGGACAGGTGTTCCGCTTCATTGTACTCAAGCCCGCGCTTCGCGCGATCTACCCGTCGCTCACGGGGCAGTTCATCATGCTGACGCTGACTTCGTCGATCTGTTCGGCGGTATCGGCCTACGAATTGACGTCGGTTGCGCAGCGGATCGAGAGCGACACGTTCCGCAGTTTCGAAGTCTATTTCTCCGTCACCTTCCTCTATCTCGCGATCTCCTGGCTGCTGATGCTGGGCTTTGCGGTCATCTCTCACCGTTTCTTCTCCTATCCGACACGCTGAGGAGGGATCATGACACCGCATTTTGGCCTTCCGGAGTTCGGCTTCCTGCTACGTGGTCTGCAATGGACCGTGCTGCTTACGCTGGTCGCATTCGCAGGCGGCTGCACGGCGGGGCTCGCCGTCGCATTGCTACGCACCTGTGGTCACAAGGGCGTGGAATGGATCACCAGCGTCTACATCGGGATATTCCAGGGCACTCCGCTGCTGCTGCAGCTTTTCGTCGTGTATTACGGATTGGCGCTGACCGGGCTGAAGCTCGACGCCTTCGCCGCGGTGGCGATCGGCTTCACCGTGAATGCCTCCGCCTTCCTCGGCGAGATCTGGCGCGGCGCGATACAGGCCGTACCGCGCGGTCAAACTGAGGCCGCAATGGCGCTCGGCCTGCATTATTCCTCCCGCATGCGCGACATCGTGCTGCCGCAGGCGATCCGCATCTCGCTGCCGGCGACCATCGGCTATCTCGTGCAGCTGATCAAGGGCACCTCGCTTGCCGCCATTGTCGGCTTCATCGAACTCGCCCGCGCCGGTCAAATCGTATCGAACCAGACCTACCAGCCGTTGCTCGTCTTCGGCGTGGTTGGCGCGATGTATTTCATCCTCTGCTGGCCACTCTCATGGTGGGGCAGCCGGATGGAGGCCAGGCTCGCCCTGGCCAATCAAAGGTAGGAACGGCGCACCTACCCAATCAAATACAGTCATCACCAGGAGGAGGAGAACACCAAATGCTATTTTCGATCACTCGCCACCAGCTCGGCATCGCGCTACTCGCACTGGCAGCTGTCGCCACCGCGGGCAAATTGCAGGCCGCTACGTTGGAAGACGTGAAGAAGAAGGGTGTCGTCGTCATCGGCATTCAGGGCGATAATGCGCCTTGGGGCTTTGTCGACAGCTCGGGAAAGCAGGAGGGCATCGACGCTGACATGGGGCGTGCCTTCGCTGAATTCCTTGGCGTGAAGGCCGAGTTCTCGCCTCTGGCCGTGGCCAATCGTATCCCGGCACTGACCACGGGCCGTGTGGACATCCTGTTCGCGACCATGGCTATGCTGCCGGAGCGTGCGAAGGCGGTGCAGTATTCCAAGCCGTATGTCGCCAATGAGATTACGCTCGTCGCGGCCCAGGCAACGCCGATCAACAGCAATGCCGATATGGGCAAATATGTCATCGGTGTCCCGCGCTCCTCGACGCAAGATACGCAGGTCACCAACAACGCGCCGTCCGGGACCGAAATCCGCAGATTCGACGATGACGCGGCCACGATACAGGCACTGCTCTCTGGCCAGGTCCAGGCCGTCGGTGCGAACTTGTTTTACCCGCAGCGTCTGAATGCCGCGAAACCGGAACTCGGGTTCGAACCGAAGCTTCATTTCTCCGCTCTATACAACGGCGCATGTACGCGCCTGGGAGACAAGGAGTGGAACGAGACGGTCAACAAGTTCATCGACCAGATCAAATCGAACGGCAAGCTGGCCGCCTTCTACGCCAAATGGATGAAGGTGCCGGTCCCGGTTTTCCCCGACTCGGTCCCCGGCGTCCCTTTCACCGTTCAGTAGTCCCTGCGAGCGGTCGACGCGCGATCCGCGTTGGCCGCCGCCCGACAGCGGAGGCAAGCATGCAGGACCAGAACCTGATCGAAATGAAGGGCGTGCAGAAGTGGTACGGCGGGTACCAAGCTCTCCGCGATGTCGATCTCACCGTGCGCAAGGGCGAGAAGATCGTGCTCTGCGGTCCGTCCGGTTCGGGCAAGTCGACGCTGATCCGCTGTATCAACCGCCTGGAGGCGATCCAGCAGGGCAGTATTGTGGTGAACGGTCATCGGCTGGACGACAGCATCAAGGCGATCGATGTCGTACGTCAGGACGTCGGCATGGTTTTTCAGAGCTTCAACCTTTTTCCGCATATGACGGTGTTGCAGAACTGCATGCTCGCCCCCATTCGCGCGCGCCGCATCGGCAAGGCCGAGGCAGAGGCGACCGCGCGAAAATATCTGGAGCGGGTACGCATCGGTGACCAGGCCGAGAAATATCCGGCTCAGCTTTCGGGCGGCCAGCAGCAACGTGTCGCGATCGCGCGTGCGCTCTGTATGCAGCCCAAGGTGATGCTGTTTGACGAGCCGACCTCGGCTCTCGATCCTGAAATGGTCAAGGAGGTGCTCGATACGATGATTGGCCTCGCCAACGACGGCATGACCATGATTTGCGTCACCCACGAGATGGGCTTTGCCCGCCAGGTTGCCGATCGTGTCATCTTCATGGCCGAAGGGCACATCATCGAGGAAGGCGCGCCCGACGCTTTCTTCCGCAATCCACAGCACGCCCGCACCAGGCAGTTCCTCGGCGAGATCCTTGCCCATCACTGAACGGAGTTCTTCCATGAGTCGTCTTGTCTACGTCCTCAACGGGCCAAATCTCAATTTGCTTGGCAAGCGCCAGCCTCACATCTACGGTCACGAGACGCTTGCGGACGTGGAGCGGGATTGCCGGGCGCTGGCCGGGGAGCTTGCACTGGAGATGCGCTTTTACCAATCGAACAGGGAATACGAGCTGATCGACTGGATCCACGAGGCGCGCGAGACGGCCGCCGGTATCGTGATGAATCCGGCGGCCTTCACCCATACGTCGGTCGCCATCCTGGATGCTTTGAACACGTTCGAGGGCACAGTGATCGAGGTGCACATTTCGAACGTGCACAAACGCGAGGAATTACGCCACCACTCGTTTGTGTCCAAACGAGCTGATGGGGTCATCGCAGGCTTCGGTACTCAGGGCTATCTGCTCGGCTTGCGTCGTGTGGCCAAGCTGCTCGATGAGAAGAAGGGGTAGTCTCGCATGAGTGCACCCGTCCGCCTGTCAGTGATGGGAGCGGGTCTCATCGGCAAGCGACACATCGAACACATTCTCGCGCGGCCGGAGGCGGTGCTGTCGTCGATCGTCGATCCGACGCCGGCGGCCCGAGAGTTGGCGGTTTCGCTGAAGGTGGACTGGTTTCCATCCTTGCAGGACATGCTGTCCGAGAACCGGCCAGAGGGAGTGGTTGTCGCCACCCCCAATCGGATGCACGTGGCCAACGGCATGGATTGTATCGCTGCGGGCCTCCCGGCTCTCATCGAGAAGCCGCTAGCGGATGACGTCGTCGCTGCACAGGTCCTGGTCGAAGCCTCCGAGCGGGCGGGGGTGCCGCTGCTCACCGGCCATCATCGCCGCCACAATCCGATGATCCAACGCGCCAAGGCGGAGATCGAGAGCGGTCGCCTTGGCCAGATCGTGTCGGTCCATGGCATGTTCTGGCTGATCAAGCCGGACGAATATTTCGATATGGCGTGGCGCCGCGAAAAAGGGGCGGGGCCTGTTTTTCTGAATCTCATTCACGATGTTGACCTGCTGCGGTACCTGTGTGGGGATATCGCGGCTGTACAAGCTGCCCAATCCAATCGACTGCGTGGAAATGCGGTCGAAGAGACAGCGGTGATGATCCTGCACTTCGTCTGCGGCGCGCTGGGAACGGTCAACGTCTCGGATACCATCCAGTCGCCCTGGAGCTGGGAATTCACCGCCGGTGAGAACCCGGCGTACAGTCATGCGCAGGAGACGTGCTATCACATCGGCGGCACGAGGGCATCGCTGGCTATTCCGCAACTCGATCTATGGCATCATCCGAGCAAGGCCAGCTGGTGGGCGCCGATCGAGCGCGAGCGGCTGAGCTACGAGAAGGAAGATCCGCTCGGCCTGCAGATCGCCAATTTCTGTGGGGTTATCCGCGGCACGGCCAAGCCTGTGGTGAGCGGGCGCGAGGGGCTGAAGACCCTCAGAGTGATCGACGCGGTCAAACGTGCAGCGGAAACCGGAGATCTCGTGTCGGTTTGATACTGGAAAGCCAAGCCGGCCTTGTTCAGATCCTTTGGCTGGTCCTCGATGACGGCGTTGCGGCGGCCCAGGGCCGCCGCAGCCGCATCGGGACGCCGCCGCCGGGCGGCGGGTCGTCGTCGTCATCGAGCTGGCGCAGCGCGGCGAGGATGTCCGCGAGCCGGATCGGCCGATCCATGCCGGGAATCTCGCGCAGCGCCGGATGGGATTCGACGGCGTACATGTCCGAGGCCCACGACGACAATATGATCCGCTTCTCCGCCGTCGAGAGCTTGCCGTCGTCGAGGACGGCGCTAGGCGAAGCATAATGCGCAGCGGGATGGAACAGCGCACCGAGCCCGCCGGAGGTCGCATTGGCATTGGTCATCTCTCGTCTCCCTCTACACTCCTTTCGAAGGGATGTTCGATCGGCGGATGGCGATCCGGTCGCCATCCGCCATGGTCGTCGTAGTCAAACGCGTTCGACTGGCCTAAGCCGCCTTCTTCTGCTCGATCTGCTGTGACGCAGCACCCGTGATCTGGATTCGGCGCGGCTTCATGGCTTCCGGAATCTCGCGCAGCAGATCGATGACCAGGAGACCGTCCTGGAAAGCGGCCTGCTTGACCTGAACGTAGTCGGCGAGATTGAACACGCGGCGGAACGGACGCGCGGCGATACCCTGATAGAGATATTCGCGTGTGGCGCTGTCCGGCTTCCGGCCCTCGATGGTGAGCGCGTTCTGTTCGGCGGTCACGCTGATGTCGTTGACGCCAAAGCCCGCCACGGCCAGCGTGATCCGGTATTGGTCTTCGCCGGAGCGCTCGATGTTGTAGGGCGGATAATTGTCCTCGCCCGCCTGGCGCAGCGTGCTGTCGACGAGGTCGGCCAGATGGTCGAAGCCGATGGTGGAGCGCCACAGCGGCGCGAAGTCAAAGGTGGTCCTCATACCAAGTCCTCCAAAGAGCAAGATGGATACGAAGGAGCGCCAGTCAGGAATCGGGAAGATCCGAAGACCCGGCCCGGCGCCCGCGCCGGACCCGATCGGGCATCCGGCACACCGCTCTCGCGGCGAAAAACGACTTAGAGCGCCGCAAGGCCCTTGCAAGAGGGACGCGCAAAATTTTTTCGGTGGCCCCCGGGCGGCGTCCGGGAAGCGGCGAGAAGGGTCTTGACAGGAAAACAGGTCTGAATATTTTTTGCGCCGGAAGATGCTTCTTCCGACACCGCTAATTCGAAAAGGACCGTGAAAGACCGTCAGGAGTGACGACGATGCTCGATCAGGATTTCGCCCGTATCCGCGCGCACCGCAACAACCTCTCTCGTTATCGACGTTTGCTCAAGACTGAGCTGTCGGACATTGAGCGCCAGTTTATCGAACGACGCCTCGCCGAGGAGCAGACCGCGCTCGAGGCTCTCGCCGCCAATGCCTTCCCGGCCGCATTCACCGTTCCGAACTCGCCATCGCCGATTGCCACGACCGGAGCGGAACGATGAGTGACGTCCGCAACCTCCTCATCAGCGGCAGCGAGAAAGTAATCGGGCACTATCGCGTGTTGCTGGCCGGTGCCAGAAGCGAGAGCGAACGCGAGCTCTACCGCGCCCGGATCGAGCGCGAGCAGCGCCTGCTTGACGCCCTGCGGGGCGGCCTGCCGGATCGATCGGCGGCGTGAACAGGCGCGCATGTGTCATTCCGGAAATTTTTTCATTCCGGAAATTTGCTGGCGAGCGTGCGGCCTTCCTGCACCAGCATGGCCACGAACGCCGTGATCTTCGGCGGCCGGAACCGGGCTGCGGGGTACACGGCATGGATGCCGCCGGTCGGCAAGCTCCAGGACGGCAGGACATGGACCAGCCGACGGGATTTCAAATGCTCCGCGGCCAAATAGTCGGGCAACACGCAGAGCCCGCCGCCGGCGAGGGCTGCGCCCAGCACCGCAGGCGTCGTGTTGATCGAGATCGACTGCCGCATGCGGATCGTGCGGCTGTCGATATCGCGTCTGGTGAAGCGCCAGACCAGCGGCTCGTCGAGCGCGCCGTTGGCGATGAACGGCAGAGCCGCAAGCGCGTCGGGCGTCTTGCTCCGGAACGCCGCGGCCACGTCCGGCGCGGCCACCAGCAATTGCCGAAACGATCCGATCCGCCTGGCCTGCTGACTTGAATCGTTCAGCCAGCCGACCCGGATCGACAGGTCGATCTGGTTGGCGAGGAGGTCCGTTCGCGTGTCCGACAGGATCAGCTCGACACTGCAAGCGGGATATTTGCGCGCAAACTTCGCCGCCAGCGGCGCGATCATCGTTGCGCCATAGTCGTTCGGCGCGGCGATCCGCAGCATGCCCATCGGCTCGGCGTTGGTCTGGGCGAGTTCGTCCACGGCATCTTCCGCCGTGCGCAGAATCATGACGCAACGGGCATGCAGCAACCGGCCGGCTTCGGTCGGCTCGACCCTCCTGGTGGTCCGCAGCAGCAAGGCCGTTTTCAATTCCGCTTCGAGCCGTGCGACCTGCTGGCTGACGACGGTCTTGGTGATGCCGAGGCGCTCGGCAGCGCGTGTGAACGAGCCGGCATCGACCACGGCTGCGAAATAAGCGAGGCGGTTGAGGTTGATCGCTTCCACGCGGTTGTCGCCATTGTTAGCTAATAACAAACAATATGTACCATTATCTGATATTTATCAAATAATGATCGGCCGCTAGGTTTCTCTGCATCGAACATTGGCGGCCCGACATCATGCAAATCACCTATCTCTTCGACCCTCTCTGCGGCTGGTGCTACGGCGCCTCGCCGGTGCTGGAGCAGCTTGCCGCGCACGGCGATGTGACGCTGGTGCTGGCACCGACCGGCCTGTTTGCGGGCCCTGCGGCGCGGACCATGGACCAGCATTTTGCCGCCTATGCCTGGCAGAACGACCAGCGCATCGCGCGGTTGACCGGCCAGCCGTTCAGTGAGGCCTATCGCACTGGCATTCTCGGCAATACCGGCAGTCTGTTCGACTCGGCGGCGGCGACCCTTGGCGTCGTCGCCGTGGGTCTCACTGACCCCATCCGTGAGCTCGAGGCGCTCAAGCTCTTGCAGCGCGCCCGCTATGTCGATGGCCGCGACAATTCCAGCCTTCAAATCGTCGCCGACGTGCTCGAGGGCGCGCAACTGACCGATGCGGCACGGCGCGTGCGGGCGCCTGACGAGGCATTGATCGCGGCTTACCAGACGCGGATCGCGGCCGCGCGCGCCGACATGACGCGATTTGGGGCCGGTGGCGTGCCGGCCTTGGTGGTCGGCGAGGGCGTCGGGCGGAGGCTGCTCGACGGCAGCATGCTGTTCGGGCGGTTCGATCTGCTGGCCGCACAACTCCGTGCCGCCTGATCACCCAAACCGATTTTCCCTGCAGAGTTCGATGGAGAGAGCCATGTTGTCGAGGAGACAGATCATGAAGACCAGCCTTGCCGCGGGTGCTGCCGCATTATTCGCAGCCGCCGACGTCGGTCATGCCGCGGAGGCCAAGCTGAGCTGGAAACATTTTCCCGCAGGCCCCAACGGATTTTTCCGTGCGCCCGTCCTGCTTTCCGGTCCGACCGAGGCGGTGCTGATCGACGGCGGCTTCTCCTATCCGGACGGACGCGCGCTCGTCGAGGCGATCAAGGCGAGCGGCAAGAAGCTCACCACCATCTATATCAGCCAATCCGATCCGGACTATTATTTCAGCCTGAAGCCGGTGCGGGAGGCTTTCCCGAATGCCAAGGTGCTGGCGGCGTCCGCGACGCTCGCGGCCATCAAGGCGAATGTGGAGAAGAAGCTCGCCGTCTGGGGACCGCAGCTCAAGGAGAACGGTCCGCAGACGCTTGCCGATGTCGTGCTGCCGGAAGCTTTCGACGAGGCTTCTCTTGGTGTTGACGGCGAGGCGATCGAAATCGTCAACGCCGAAGGTCTCGCCAACCGCCGCTATGTCTTCGTTCCGTCCCTGAATGCCGTGTTCGGTGGCGTGATGATCTTCTCCGGGGTGCATGTCTGGACCGCCGATACCCCGACCAGGGAGCAGCGCGCAGCCTGGATCGCCAACCTCGACAAGATCGCGGCTCGCAAGCCGTCCCTCGTCGTGCCCGGTCACATGGCAGCGGGCGTCGCCGTCGATCTTTCCGCTGTCGAGCATACCAGGACATATCTGCTCGCATTCGACGAAGAGCTGGCGAAGGCCGCTGACAGCGCTGCGCTGAAGGCGGCCATGGAAGCGCGCTTCCCGAATCTCGGCATGGGCGTCGCGCTCGATATCGGCTCCAAGGTCGCCAAGGGCGAGATGAAGTGGGGCTGAAGGGAAGAAGCTACGCCAACGCCGCCGACAATTTGCGCATCGACCCGGTCGAGCACCGCCACTTCTTCGGCGGTTAGCGCCCCAAGCAGCTTCGTCTCCCGCGCCAGCGCGTAGGGCACGATCTTGCGATAAAGCGCGCGACCGGCTGGGGTCAGCGAGACGATCAGCTCGCGCCGATCGTCTGGTTGCGGGCCCGCGGGCCCGGCGGCAAAGGCCCATGCGCCCTGCGATCTTGCCGTGGCAGCCAGTCCCTGTAATCTGGCGAAAACACCAGGCAAACGGCGCAGGGAAGGAATCGATGGGAGGAGTTCTGGAGGGCGTGCGCGTGCTCGATTTCGGGCGCTATATCGCAGGGCCCTATTGCGCGACATTGCTGGCCGAATTCGGCGCCGAGGTCATTCGCGTGGAGAAACGCGAGGGCAGCGAGGATCGGTTCGTCGCGCCGGTCGGCGAAGGCGGCGAGGGCGCGTTGTTCCTCCAGGTCAACCGCAACAAGAAGTGCATCACGCTCGATCCGATGAAGCCGGAAGGGCAGGAGGTGATGCGCCGCCTGGTTGCGACCGCGGACGTCGTCGTCGCCAACCTGCCGCCGCAAACCCTGCGCGCGATGAAGCTCGACTACGAGTCCTTGAAGGCGATCAAGCCCGACATCATCCTGACGACCGCAACCGCGTTCGGCGGGCCGGGCCCCTGGTCCGACCGGGTCGGCTTCGACGGCGTCGGGCAGGTGATGTCGGGATCGGTCTACATGACGGGCACCGGCGAGCCGCCGTACCGCGCCGCGGTGAACTGGGTCGATTTCGGCACCGCGCTGCACTGCGCGTTCGGCACGCTCGCCGCGCTGATCGAGCGCGGCAAATCAGGGCGCGGGCAGGTCGTCGAAGGCGCGCTGCTCGCAACCGCGCTGTCCTTCACCAACGCGACGCTGATCGAGCAGGCTGTCATCAACGTCAATCGCGTGCCGACGGGCAATCTCGGCCAGACCGCAGCGCCCGCCGACATCTACCGCACCCGGGACGGCTGGGTGCTGTGCCAGGTCACGGGACATCCGCTGTTCAAGCGCTGGGCGAGGCTGATGGGCGAGGAGGAGGTGTGGCTGAACGATCCTCGCTTTGCCGATGACATCAGCCGCGGCAACAACGGCGCCATCATCAGCGAGCGGATGGCGCGCTGGTGCGCCGGGCGCACCACGCAGGAAGCCGTCGATGCGCTGGGCCAGGCCATGATCCCGACCGGGCCGGTCCTCTCACCGCAACAGGCGCTGGATCATCCGCACATCCGCGCCGCCGGCTTCATGCAGGACGTCGATTATCCCGGCCTGCCGAGGCCCGCCCCGGTGACGCGTGCCGCCGTCAGGTTGTCGGAAACGCCGGGCGAGATCGCGAGCCGCCCGCCGACGCTCGGTGAGCACACCGATCACGTCCTCGCTGAACTCGGCTATGACGAGGCTGCGATCGCGGCGCTTCGGCAAAGCCGTGTCATCTAGAGCAGCTGCTTCAACGCCTTGGCGTCCGCGGGTGCCGCGCTCTTCTGGTCGTTGTCGAAATAGACATAGACGTCGCAGCCTTGCCGCTTCCACGACTTGATGCGCTTCGCCCATTGCGCCAGCGCCGCCCTGGTATAGTGCCCGTGATAGCGCCCGCCCGGGCCGTGCCCGCGGACATAGACGAAATCCGCCGTGCGCTTCCATGGCGCGGGTGCATCGTGATGGTCGGATAGGCACAGCGAGATGTTCTCGTCCGCCAGCATTTTGAGGATGCGCGGCTGATACCAGCTCGGATGCCGGAATTCGAAGCTGTAACGCCGTTTCCGCGACAACAGCTTGAAGAAGGAGGCGAGGCGGTCCGCATCCGCCTGGAATTGCGGCGGCAGCTGGAACAGGATCGGGCCGGCCTTGCCGCCAAGCCGTGAGATGCGGTCCTCCAGCAGCTCGAGGCTGTTGACGGAGCGCTCCGACAGGCGCTTCCAGTGCGTGATGAATTTTGATGCCTTCCAGGCGAACACGAAATCGCGGCCGGTCTGCTCGCGCCAGCCTTTCACCGCTTCAGGCGTCGGCGTGCGGTAGAACACGCCGTTCAGCTCCGTGGTGTCGAACTGTCCGGCGTAATAGCTAAGCTGCTGCTTCAGCGTCACGCCTTCAGGAAAGAACGGGCCGCGCCAGGAGTCGTAATGCCAGCCCGAAGTTCCGACCAGAACGCGCGCCATTGTTTCCGTGCCCTCCGTTGCCTTTGCCGGAGAGGAACGTCCAGGCAGCCGATACGTTGCTGGTGAACCCGCCAACGCAAGGACCGGAACCGATGTACGCGCTGTTCGAAGGCAACAAGCAGATCGGCGATCCCTTTCCGACCGAGAAGGAGGTGTGGGAAGCCGCCTTGATCGAAGGCCTCGTGACCGACGTTCCGGTCGCAGACGAGGAGGGCGGCCGGCTTCTCCCTGCCGGATATCACGTGGCGCCCGTCGAGGAGAACTTCGCGCCGCGGTCGGATTGGAAGCTGCCGCGCGAGATTTCGTGAACTAGTTCGACGCCAGCGCCGCCTTGGCGACTTCCGCCATCCAGCTCGACGCCACCGGCAGAATCGCGTCGTTGAAATCGTAGCGCGGGCCGTGCAGCTCGGCGCCGTCGCGCAGTTCGCCATTGCCGATCCAGACGAAGGCGCCCGGCCGCTGCTGGAGATAGTGGGCAAAATCCTCGCCGGCCATGCTGGGCGCGAGGTCGCGCCGCACCTCGGCCTGCACCTTCTCGGCGGCGATGCGCGCAAGGGCGGCCTCATCAGGCGTGTTGACCACGACGCCGACACCCCAGACGATTTCGGGCGTCACCTTGATGCCAAAGCTGGTCGCGATCCCGGCGCAGGTCCGTTCGATGCCGTCGAGGATGACGTGCTTGACTGCCTCGCGATGGTACCGCAGCGTGCCGCGAATGGTCACGCGACCGGCGATCTGGTTCGGCGCGGTGCCGCCCTCGATGGTGCAGAGCGACAGCACGGCGGTGTCGAGCGGATCGACGCTGCGCGAGGCGATCGATTGCAGCGCCACGATCAGATGGCCCGCCGCCATCACCGGATCGCGCGTCAGATGCGGCATGCCGGCGTGGCCTGCATGGCCCTCGATGGTGATGGTGATGCGTCCGCCGGAGGCCATGACGACGCCGTCATGCACGGCGATGGTGCCGGCGGCAAGGCCCGGCCAATTGTGAAAGCCAAACACCCGTTCCATCGGAAAGCGGTCGAACAGTCCGGCCGCGACCATCGCGCGCGAGCCGCCAAAGCCTTCCTCGGCCGGCTGGAAGATGAAATCGACCGTGCCGCTCCAGCTGCTGTCAGCGGCGAGCAGCGCAGCGGCGCCGAGCAGCGAGGCGGTGTGTCCGTCATGGCCGCAGGCATGCATCACGCCTGATGTCCTGGAGGCGTAGGCAAGCCCGGTATCTTCGGTGATCGGCAGCGCATCCATGTCAGCGCGCAAGCCGACGCGGCTGCGTGCGTGCCCGCGCGTCAAGGTCGCGACGATGCCGTGGCCGCCAATGCCCGCCTCGAAGGGAATCCCGAGCTCGGTGAGCTTGTCCTGCACGAAGGCGGCGGTCTCCTTCTCCTGGAGCGACAGCTCCGGGTGCGCGTGAAGGTGCCGGCGCCACGCGGTCAGTTTCTGGTGCAGCTCGGGGGTCAAGGCGGGGGGATCTTTCGCAAAGTGTTGGTTGCCGCCACCATAGCGGATTATCCGCGCCCCGCATCAAGCGCCTTGGAATGCCTCGCGTGCAGCAACGCGCTTCGTCGGCGTGAGATCAGGTTCGACGGTGCCGCGGGAAAAGATGCGCCCCCTCTCCCGCTTGCGGGGGGAGGGTCGGGGTGGGGGTGCCTCCGCGGTGGGATTCCCAACGAGGAGAAAGTCCTCACCCGCGCCCTTCGGCGCGACCTCTCCCAGGAGAGGTTAGGACACCGAGTCTAAGGCACCAGCTTCGCCAGCCCCGCCCAGTCGAAGCTGATGCCGTGCCCGGGTCGGTCCGGAGCCAGCGCCTTGCCCTCCTGCAGCACCAGCGGGTGCGCGATATATTTGTCGAGCCCGAAGCCGTGCGCCTCCAGATAGGATCGGTTCGGGCAGGCCGCGAGCAGGTGCACGGTAATGTCGTGCGCGCCGTGGCTGGTGACGGGCAGGTTGAAGGCCTCTGCCAGCCGCGCGATCTTCATGAAGGCGGAAACGCCGCCGCAATTGGTGACGTCAGGCTCGGGATAGGACACCGCGCCACTGGCGATGTAGCTCTTGAACTCCCACAGCGAGCGCAAATTCTCGCCCGCCGCGATCGGAACGCCGCCTGCTTGCAAGATGCGCGCGTGGCCGGCGACGTCGTCGGGGATGATCGGCTCCTCGAGCCAGGTGAGGTCGTAGGGAACGAAGGCCCGGGCGGCGCGGATCGCCTCTTCGACCGTCCATTTCATGTTGGCGTCCACCATCAGCGGAAAACCGTCGCCGAGGTGCTGTCGCATTGCGGAGACCTTCGCGACGTCGGATTTGAGATCGGGCCGGCCGACCTTCATCTTGATGGCGCGAAAGCCCTTGGCGAGATTGCCGTCGGTCTGCTTGAGCAGCGCCTCCACGGAGAGATCGAGGTCAATGCCGCCGGCATAGCACGGCACGCGCGCATCGAATCCGCCGAGCAATTGGTACAGCGGCAGCTTGGCGCGCCGCGCCTTCAAATCCCACAGCGCGATGTCGAGCGCCGAGAGCGCCAGCACCACGGGCCCGCCACGGCCGCCATAATGCAGCGCCCACCAGACGTGATGCCAGATCGCCTCGGTATCGTCGGCCTCGCGTCCTTCGATCAGTGCCGGGATCTCGCGCTTGAGGATGTCGGCGACGGCGCCGCCGTTACGGCCCACGGTGTAGGTGTAGCCGACGCCCTCGGCGCCGTCGGCATCGCGGATGCGGCAGGTGATCAGCTCGAACGCCGCGATCTCGCCATGCGTGGAGTCGGAGAGCGTGACGGGGAGGGGGATCCGGTAGAGCCCGGTCTCGATATTTGCGATGTGCGGCATGTGGCCTCCCTTTTTGTTTTTGTTTCGTAGGGTGGGTTAGCCGAGCAGATGCGCAAAGCGCATGTGCTCGGCGTAACCCACCACTTCTGTCGGCGCGGAAAGTAAAGAGGTGGGTTACGCCAGCGGACTGCGCTTCGCGCAGCCGCTAGCTAACCCACCCTCCGCCCTTGCCTCACCGCATCGTCGCAAGCTGCACGGCCAGCGCGCAGGCGCGGTCGTATTCGTCGAGATTGATCCATTCGTCGATCGTGTGCGCCTCGTTCTGGCCGGCGCCAAAGGTCACGGTCGGAATGCCGTGGCGGACCATCCAGTTGGCATCCAGGCCGCCATTGGCGGTGCGGACGTTCGGCGTGCCGCCGACCGCGGAAACAGCCTCGACCGCGCGCTTGATGACGGGCTGGCTGTCCTTCATGCGGAACGGATAATAGTCGGTCTCGGCCTTGAACTTGACTTTGCCGGATTTGCCCTGCGCATTCGTCACCTTCTTGGCCGCCTTCTCGAACGCGGCCTTGTAGGCTTTGGTGATCTCCTTGAAGAACTTTCCGTCATGGCTGCGGCTTTCGCCACGGACATGCACGTAGTCGGTGACGACATTGGTGGCGTCGCCTGCGGGGCGGCCCTCGCCGCCGGTGACGGGACCGACATTGCTGGTGCCTTGCCGCTTGCCCTTCACCACTTTGCCGAACCAGCCGCCGGCCTTCACCTCGGCAAGCGCGAGCGCCATGATCATGGTCGAGGAGATGCCGCGCTCGGGCGCGACGCCGGCGTGCGAGGCGCGCCCCATGATCTCGACGGTCCAGCGGTCGGCGCCGACGGCACCGATGATGACGTTGGAGGCCGAGCCGCCGTCATAATTGAAGGCCATCACGGGCGAGCCGAGCTCGTCCAGCTTGACATGGCGCGCGCCATAGAGCCCGCTCTCCTCGCGCACGCAGAACAACAGCGTGATCGGGGGATGGTCGAGCTTGTGCTTCTCGAGCTCGGCCGCCAGCGTCACCAGCACGCCACAGCCGCAGCGATTGTCGCCGCCGAGCGCGGTCTTGGCGGAGTTGACGATTTTGCGGCCCGATTTCTTCGGCTTGGCCCCGGCACACAGCGGCACGGTGTCCATGTGGGTCATGAACATGATGCGCGGCTGGTTGTGCAGCGCGCCGCGGCCGGGCAGGTCGACGATCAGGTTGCCGGTCTCGGTCGGCACGGGAATGCGGGTGTTGGCATCGTCGAGCCGGATCGCCTTCGCCGCCACGCCGCTCTCCTTCAATGCGGCGGTGATCTCTCGCCCGATCGCCGCCTCCTGTCCGGTCACGCCCTCGACGGCGAGGAAGCGCATGAGGCGGTCGGTGGCGGCTTTAGTGTCGACAGGCATGAGTTCATTCCCTTGATGCGCGATGCTTGCTAGCATCCCTTGCAGCACGCCGTTGTGCAAGGCGGCCTCGACGCATGAAGGACGGAGCTGCGTTGCCATGCGCGCATGGTCCCGCAGGCGGCGTCGCGTCGCGCGAACACAATGTGTCCGGATGTTGCTGTCAGGTGACAGCGTCGGCTGCGATTCGCTTCTAACTTAAGGGTGTTTCTTGGCGCCGCGGCACGCCGACACTTGCCGAAATGTTGGGGACGACGATGCGGATCGCGGCCGTTGCGGGTAGTGCCTTATTGTTCGGTGTCGTGGCGGCAAATGCCGCGGATATGGCAGTCAAGGCGAGACCCGTGCCGGTCGCTGCGCAGATCTTCAGCTGGACCGGCTTCTATGTCGGCGCCAATGTCGGCGGCGCCTGGACTCCCGGCAGCGGTGACAGCGATTTCGGACCGCTGTTTCCCGCTTTCGGCGTGCCGCCCCCGGTCGCACCCGTGCTGACGATTGTTCCCGAACAGAGGGGCACCATTCCCGGTGACGGCCGCCACAGCGGTGTCATCGGCGGCGGCCAGATCGGATACAATTGGCAGGTCCAGCAGTTCGTGCTCGGCGTGGAAGCCGACGTGGTCGGCACCGGCTTGAACGGCAGCAGCGGCAGCGCGTCGCGTACCTTCGGCGCTCCGACATTTGCGCCGCCGGTGACGCAGACGGTGACGGTCGATTTCGGTCACATCGACTGGATGGCCACCTTCCGCGGCCGCGCCGGCGTCACGGTGGACCGGGCGCTGTTCTACGTCACCGGCGGCGCCGCCGTTGCGGAGATCGGCGGTTCCAGGACCACCGTCGTCAACGGCCCGGGTATCGGCATTCCGGCGGGAACGTTCACGGCAACGAACGGCTCGACCACGCGCTGGGGCTGGACCGTCGGCGGAGGCATCGAGTGGGCGTTCACCCCGAACTGGAGCCTGGCCGGCGAATATCGCTACACCGACTTCGGCCGCCGCAGCGTCGCCTTCACCGTTCCCGATGGGTTCGGCGGCGTTTTCGCGACGGGGACGTCAAGCTCGCGGCTGACCGTCGAGCAAGCGGCCCTCAGGGTCAATTATCGCTTCGGCGGGCCGGTCGTCGCCAGGTACTGAGCTCGGCCGCGGGAGCGCTCTGAGAGCGTGGAAGGATGGGGTTGAGCGAAGCGCTCAGCCCGTCCCGCGTAGCGGCAGCGTATAGGCCAGGAAGACCAGCACGCCGATTGCCAGCATCGCTGCCATGAACAGCAGCACCGCCGGCAATCCCGCGAGCGCCGCCACCGCGCCGGTCACCGACTGCACCAGCGCCGCGCCGAGGAAGAAGGCGAGGTTCACGGCCGCCAGCGCCTTGCCCGTAGTCTGCGCGTCGACCAGCTGCCGCGACATCCCGAACAGCAGCGGCTGGGCGGAGGTCGCAAGGCCGATCAGCACAAACAGAACGAGGTCGTATTGCGGCGGCATCACGGGCACGCCGAACAAAACGGACACGGGGTAATGTGGCGCCCCGAGCGCCATCAGCGCCAGCAACAGCGCCCCGGCCATATGCGAGCCTGCCACCAGCGCGCGGCGCCGGCCGAGCCTGCGATCGATCATGCCGATGCACAGGGGCCCTGCGATCATCGCCAGGGTGAACGCGCCGAGCTGATTGCCGGCCTCGACCCGCGACAAGCCCTTGACGTCCATCAGCCACGGTCCGCCCCACAGGCCGCGCAGCACCAGCGAGGTTGCCAGCGACACCAGCGCGAGCGCAATCAGCCCGCGTAAGGGACGTGAGAGGCCGAGCCTGAGCACCTCGATCATCTGTGACAACGGCGAGGAATCGTCCTTGTGCTCGGCCGGCTGCTGCGGCACCAGCGCGAACACGGCGAGCGCGACTGCAACGCCGCCAGCCGCGGACATCCAGAACCCGGCGCGCCAGCCGTAAACGTCGACCACGAAGGCGAGCGGGCTCGACGACAGCAGCATGCCGATATTGCCGATCGAGAGGATCGCGCCCGACCACAGCCCGAAGCGGCCCGCCGACAATTGCTTGGCCGCCAGCGTCATCGGGCACATCAGCATGCCGGACGTGGCAACGCCCAGCATGAACTGCCCGACCGCAAAGCTCGCAGCCCCCGTGGCAAAGCCCGACGCCACCGCGCCGAGTACGGTCCCCGCGAGCAGGCTCAGCGACACCGGCCGCACGCCAAACCGGTCCATCGCCGCCCCGACCGGGATCTGCGCTGCGGCAAAGGCGAAAGGATAGATCGAGGTGAGGCTGGCGAGGGCTTGCGGCTCGATGTGGAAATCCGCGGCCATGAGGTCGAGGCTGACGGCGGGAATAGTGCGCAACAAGGTCGAGAGCATATGGCCGCAGGCGAGCGCGAGAAGTGCAAAGATCAGCGTGCGGGTGGCGGTGCCCGCGTCGTCGGTGGTGGCCATGGGCGTCCCGTCCCGGAAGGTTTGGATGGGCGTACATGATGACGAGGCGGGCGCCAATGGCGGCAGCGCGACCCCCTCATTCCGGATTGTGGCGTCTCGGGATCAGCGCGCGGAAAGACGAGATACAGGCAGCCGGCGGTTCGTCGTCGGCTACCTCAGGGCCCGCGCGAGCACGACGTTGCTGATCGTCGCCGTTCGCGGGCCCCTTTTTGCTGACGGTTCGCATCGTCAGTGATGGGCAAGATGGAGCCGAACTGATTTCGCCAGTTGCCGACCCAAGCGATGTCAGTTGCCATGCCGGCCCTCCTACGCTCGCGCGCTCGGCATCGCGCGCAGCCGGCGCAACCTGCTCAGCTGCTTCGTTGCGTCCTTCATCAGGCCGTCAGCGGCCTCGCGTTCCTGGCCGACGACGACGCCCGATGCGAAGGCCTGGGCGCGGCGGTGCGCAGGCGGCGCCGTCAGCGCCGCCTCCGTTGCCAGCTCGCGGTGCGCCATGAAGTCGTTCAGCGATCCGAGCGCGGATTGAATCTGCTTCAGGCGGTCGGACAGGGCTGCAAGCTCCTTGCGGTCGCGATCAGCGTAGAGGCTTTCGAAGAAATCGACGGCGTAGCGGATCTTCTTGATCTTTATCCGCAGCTTGTGGCGCCGCATCGGATCCAGATCGTGCAGGCGCTTGCCCTCCTTTCGCGCCTTCCTGATGCGCCGGTCGAGCAACTCCGCGGCGTAAGCGGCGATCGAACGGTCATCATCGCCGTGGGGCCGTCCGCCTCCGATCCACTCGATCACGTCGATCAGCAGGCGGCGGTAAGGCGCCGACATGACCGCATCGCGTGCCCGCTCGAATGCCGCCACCCGTTGCCGGGAGAACCTCTTGCGGATCGCGCGGGCGCCGCGTCGCGGCACGTCCCGTTCGGTGATCGGCCGGATGCTCTCGTTCAGGAATACGTCGATTTCACGCGCCGGCGCCAGCTCGCTCGTGAGCCATTTCAGCTCGGCCTTGATCCGCGCGGTGCTCGTCCGCGGAAGGATATCAGCGAACAGCGAGATGGCCGCACGCAGACGCCGCAGGCCGACCCGCATCTGATGAATCCCTTCGGCGTCCATCTCACGCACCGGATCGGCATTCGCGGTGACCTGACGCAACGTCGAATGCGCGATGACGCGGAACGCCTCGCGCGGTGAGAGTCCGTCATCCAGCGCGATCGGCTCGGCGTGCTGTGCGCCGCCGCCACTGCCCGCGACGAGCAGGTAGCCGCGCTCGGATTTCGAACGCAGATCGAGCTCCGCCCCGGTTTTGCGTTCGAGATCGCGGGCAAGGCGGAACAGGTCCGCGACATGCCCGGACTTCAGCTCCAGCTCCAACTCGGCGACGGGCCGCGACCGGTGGCCGGCGCTGATGCGGCCACGGTCGACCGCTAGTTCGATCTGGCTCTTCCGGACGCGTCGCGCCTGAGCCAGGCGATGAATGTCGGTCTGGAAGACCGGCTTCAGCTTGCGAGGAAGCTTTCGCGTCGCAAGATCCCGGAGCGGCGTGTGTCCCGTCTTGTTCAGGTCGGGACGTGCACCGGAAACCTCGTGCTCCCATTCGCCCCGCTTCACGCCACCCGTGCTGCCGGCTTTCACGGTCTGCACGTAGCGCCCCTCGATCTTGCGGACGCGCAGCGTCAGGCCATGGCGCCTGAGCTTGTGCTTGGTCGTATCGTAGTAGGTCGACACGAGCGACTGCTCGGACTGGTCGCCGCGCCGCCCACTCAAACCGCCCGTCCGCAACACTGGCGACAATTTTTGCGGCGCAACGCGGAATTTAAGTTCCGTTTCGGAGGCCATGGCGAATTCTTCCGTTTGCTGAATTCAAAGTGGTGCTGGCTCGGGAAGTTCCGGGCCCGCCAGCTTTTCAACCCGCACGCTGCTGCGGGAGCCGCAAAGGCACGGAAACGTTACACGATTGAAAGGCAACGCCATGAACTGAAGCGGCGCCCTGGGCCGAACCAACGCAATCGCGATCCTCGTCACCGTTCGCGGTACGGACCAGGCCGGCTGCCAGAGATTGTTCCCGGGAAAACGTGGTATCCTGCGGAGCAGGGAGAACCACGATCTGCGGTTGGCTGCGGCCATGTCTTCGTCCGAGAGTACGAGTAAAACGACCAGTGAAGCGGCCCGCCGCGAGCGGAGAAGGAGCAATTCCTTACTGTTGGTCCTCGCCGTTGGATTTCTCATTTTTGCCGCCGCAGCCGGCGCGCTCTATTATGCGTTGCGGCCGGACACTCTCCGGATCGCCGTTGGACCGTCCGGCAGCGATGACTACAAAGTCATTCAGGCGATGGCCGACACCTTCGCGAGCGAAAGCCGAACTGTCAGGCTGCTTCCCGTCAAAACCGACGGGGCGGTGGAGTCCCTCGCCCTGCTTGGGGCGGGCAAGGCCGACCTTGCCGTCGGCCGCGGCGATCTGGACATGCCCGCCGAGGCACAGACCGTCGCCGTCGTGCGCAAGAACTTCGTCGTGCTGTGGGCTCCGTCTGGACCTGCCGGCAAGAGCTCGAAAAGAAAGCCCTCGCCGAGAATCAAGGAGGTCGCCGATCTCGCAGGGCGCCGCGTCGGCGTGATCGGCCGGACCCCGGTAAACGCCGCATTGCTACGCGTCATCCTGAGCGCCTCCGGAGTGGAGGCGGACAAGGTCGTCGTGACACATTTCGGCACGGACCAGACCGAGGAGCTGGCACGCGATCTCACCATCGATGCATTCATGGCGGTCGGGCCGCTCGACAGCAAAATCACGTCCGATGCCGTGGCTGCAACGGCGCGCCTGCGCGGCGAGCCGAAGTTTCTCGCCATCGAGACATCGGAAGCGATCGCCCTGAAGCATCCGCGGTATGAATCGGAGGAAATTCCGCCCAGCGTCTTCAATGCGGATCCGGCCTGGCCGGGTGACAAGGTTGAAACGGTCAGCGTCAGCCACCTCATCGTCGCGAGAAAGTCCCTGCCTGAAACGACAGTCGCCGCCTTTTTCCGCCAGCTCTTTGCCGTTCGCCAGGCGATTGCAAGACAGGTCCCGGGTGCTGCGCATATTATCAAGCCTGATGTCGACAAGGACACGGAGCTGCCGGTGCATCGGGGAGCGGCGGCTGTCATCGACGGCAACGAACGTACCTTCCTCGACCGATACGGCGATTTCTTCTGGTTCGGGTTGCTGCTTCTCTCCGGGATCGGCTCGGCCGCCGCGTGGTTGCGTCGCTATTTGAATCGCGACGAAAGAGAGGAAACCAACGACCACCGCAAGAGAATCCTGGCCATGGTGTCCAGTGCGCGAACTGCGGGATCGAACCAGGAGCTTGTGGCTCTGCAGCGCGAGGCCGACGCCATCATAGCTGAAACGCTCGAATGCTACGACGACGGCGCGATCGAGGAAGAGGAGCTCGCAGCATTCGGTCTGGTGCTCGGCCTGTTGAGCAACGCCATCGCGGAGAGACGAGCCGCGCTGCAGCCCGCCAACTTCGAAACCGTTCGAGGCGCGGCGAGCGCGCCGCGAGGTTGAGACGACCGGCGCTGCGACGCATCGGCCCGCAACGGATCGAGGGGCGGAGCCGCCTAGGTCAACTTCTGCTTGTGTGCATGGGCTTCCGACGCGGTCGAAGTTCTCCGCCCGCGCTGTTCGGGAAGAATCGGAACAAAACGGACATCATCGCTCTTACTCTAGATAGGAGACCTGCTCATGCTGTGCTCAAGGCCGCCACGGGTCATTCGCACGACGCTTGATCTTGCGAACGCAAAGCAGGTCAAGTCCGTTCGAAAGCGCCTCAAGATCTCCGATGCCGATCTGGTCAGGATCGTCGAAAGGATCGGCAACTCTCTGACGGCCATCGAGAAGGAAGTTCAGCTCGAAAAGCTCGAGCTCGTGGAGCAGAGCAGCGCCAAGGATGGACTCAAGGGTGGACTCACGTCCTCCGGATAGATTCAGTTACCCGATCGAAAAAGGAGAACTCCGATGAACGGCCTGATTTACCTGATAGGATTAGTCGTCGTGATCGCAGCCATTCTGTCGTTCTTTGGCTTGCGTTGACCGTTCTTCTTGTGCGTTCGCGATGCGCCACCTCTTCCGGGTGAATCCGTTCGCAACTTCGCGTGCATCAAATGGATGATTTGCACCAGGTGAATACCATCATCGCCACGACCATTTGCGCGTTCTTCAAGGGACATCCCGACGCGCAGATCGGGACCGAAGAGGCCAAGCTGCTGGCGAAGCAGATTGCCCAGGCGCTGGATGAGGCAGGGCTGCAGATTTCCGCAGTCGATCCGACAGACGCGCCGCGCTAGCTTTTCGGCTGGCACCCGGTGATGTGGCCAGACGCCGGTTGCGCAGCCGGGCAGCCTTTGCAGGTCCTTCGCGACACAGTCCGATTGCGGTTGATCTTGCTGCGGGGCTCGGGATGCCGGCATTCAAGGCGCGACGGCCTGCTTCAGCCGGAGATCGCGCCTGCTAAGCGGTTTGATCCCTCGGATCGCCCGACACCATCTCCCCCAGCAGTCTTCCTGCCTCATCGAGCAGTTCCCGGATCGCCCTTCGCTCCGCGATCCGCTCCTTTGTGAAGGCGCCATGCTTGTGCGCGTTGTGGTTTCCCCATCGCGCGCCCGATCCGAGCGCGCCGCCGTGCATACGGCAGCGGAGCTTGCCGCGCACGGCCGGCGCGCGGCAGGCGAGGCCGCCGCGGGTGCCGGCGCCGCAGCGCGGGCTCGCCGCCATCGCGCGCGTGTTGCGGATGTGACCGGCACTCACGCCGTCGCACCTTGCATGGCCTCCGCCGATTTATACTGGTGTTCGCCGGCTTCGCGGGACTGGACCAGTCCTGGTCTGTCGCGGGGCCCGGCTCGGCAACGATCGGATGCGCGTGCTGCGCGACATTCCCCACAATCGCCTTGCCGCCGTCCTGGGCAGCTTATTGGCGCGCGTAAGCATCCGCTTACAACAGTTGCTCTTCCCTCAATGGTTGTGCATACTTCGCTTGGGGCCGTTCCTTAACGAAAAGGATCATCTGTCATCCGGGCAACTTCGGGGGGAGTATGTCTGTCGTATTTTTGCGTTCGACTATTGCCGCGTTTCTTTTTCTAACGCTCGCTGCCTGTGGCACGCTCATTGCGCCTTATGACGATACGTTCGATCAGGGCCTGAATAAGTTTTCGGACGATACGGCCAAGCTTCTTGCGTCGGCGTCAGCCGGCGCGGCTGAGCAGTCATATGTGTCCAAGGAAGCCGCGGCGTATTATGCGAGCGCCTACAACCTTCTCGATCGTCTCGATGCAAGAGCCCAGCTCTCGCGCGCCAGCGTTGGATGCCCTGCAAACGACGCTCTTAAGGCGACATTAGCCGATCCGGCCACGCTTCCGGCAGGGTATGAAAAGTTCGATTGCAGAGAGGTTCAGCTCTTTATCGTCCGCAATTTCGTTCACCAGCTGGAGGCGGATCACAAGAGCGGCGGAGCGCTTTCACGCGCAGAGGCAAAGATATCGGGAGGCCAGCTCCAAAGAGCAATTCTTGGAGCCATTCAGGTCTTCTTGATCAACAAGCCGAGCAAATAGTCAGGGGAGCAATATGGCAACCGACGTCAATTCGATCATCCAGCAGATATTGGATGCCGCGTCGCTACGCGGTGGAGAAACCTGGGACAAGATAAAGAGCGGCGCACCTTTGTATACGAAGGCGTATGCCCAAAGTCTGGTCGACATAGCAGAGGCGGTCGCATCCGGAGATATGTCTGTTACCGATGGCGAGGCCCATGCCCAAACGGCCAGGCTGTTGCTGATTCAGGGCTTTGCGTTCAGCTCTCAAGTGGTGCTGTACGAGGTGCAAAAGTTCATCGACAGCGTGATTCAGACCCTGAAGGACGCGATCAACTCCAAGCTTCCCATTGCTCTTCTCTAGGCGTACCGGGAGACCATCTGTGCCAAATCCGCCACCTGAAGCACCCAAGAGCGGCGATACGCCGCAAGACCGGCTTGCAAAGCTCTTGCCCGGCGACGTGACCGCCGCGTTCCTCAGCGCAAAAGTCGCGCTAGTGGCTCAAGCCAACGACAAGGCAGCTCCGTATGTCTTCTGGACTTTTGTCGCCGTGCTTTGCCTTTGTCCGTTCTATTTCTGGTTCGTGACCAAGGCAAAGTCGGTGTTCCACACGTTTTTTCTCACTGCTTCATTCGCAGTTTTCGCAATCTCGATCGCCAATGTGGAGTTCGAAGCGTTCTTCAAAGACACGATTCCGCAAGCTGTTATTCGCGCGGTGGCGATCGTGCTTCCCATCCTATGGACTTATCTCGTCACGCAGATTTCCGTCGCAGCGCTCGACCAACAAACGCCGCCCGGTGGTGTTCCGAAGCCGGATAGCCCTGATCCGGCAGCCGGCTCCGCCGCAGCTCGACCCGTCAGTGTGGGTGCCGGCTCGTGAATACTCTCGTCCGTTTCGCAGTAAGTTCTGCGCTCTGCGCGATCGCCGGGACTGCGGTGGCCCAGGACGCTTGCTCGCGTCCGACGCCGGTTGCTGCCTTGAGCCACGTTCGGGCCAATATCCTGGCTCTGAGATCGAGCTTTGGGCCCGCTTCTGTCGAAGAAGGGTGCAGCCGTCTTGATCACGACGGACGCTTCACCGGAATAATCCAGTTCTACCTGTTTCCGCCAGCGTCCAGCGACGCTGCCCCCGCATACGTCTTGATCAAGTCCTACCGAACGTTCGCGAGGCGAACTCGGGACAAGATCAAGATGAGTCGCGGAGGAGGTTGGCACACCGAAAGATCGACGTCTGCGAAACCGGATTATATGTCGCCACCTCTGTTGAGAGATCGTCCGTTCAGCGGGAGCGTGCCCCAGTGGAACGAAGCCCACACGTCCAGCGCCTTGCCTGAGGCCATGGCGGACAGGCTTGGCCAACCGTTTCACGCTTATGCGGATGCCGACAAAGCCTTGCCGTCGACGGAGCCGGCGGCGTTCTGGCAAACCGGCGCCTTCGATTTCAGCAAGGGGTCGCAAACCAATTATATGATCCGCTTTCCAGCCAACTCCAGTACGCCGATTCCATTCGAGGTGGGCTACGGCGAAGACCTGACGGAATTTCGGCTCGAATTCTATTCGAGTATCGATGCTCTGTCCGAGAAGAGCTACCGCTTCGTTTTTAGATGATATCGACGAGTGGACCGCTAGTAGCGCACGAACGGCACTTTTGGACTACCCAGTTGGCTCCCTCGCTGGCAGGCCGCCCGACGCCATCTCCCTCAGCAGTCTTCCTGCCTCATCGAGCAGTTCCCGGATCGCCCTTCGCTCCGCGATCCGCTCCTTTGTGAAGGCGCCATGCTTGTGCGCGTTGTGGTTTCCCCATCGCGCGCCCGATCCGGGCGCGCCGCCGTGCATGCGGCAGCGGAGCTTGCCGCGCACGGCCGGCGCGCGGCAGGCGAGGCCGCCGCGGGTGCCGGCGCCGCAGCGCGGGCTCGCCGCCATCGCGCGCGTGTTGCGGATGTGACCGGCACTCATGCGGTGGCGCCTTGCATGGCCTCGGCCCGGTCGTGTTCGCGTTCGCCGACGTTGCGGGACGGGACCGGTCCCGCGTCGATGGCGGTGCCCGGCTCGGCGACGCTGAGATGGGCATGCTGCGCGACATTCCCCACGATCGCGCTGCCGCCGTCCTGCACCGACAGATTTTGCACCGTAATCGGACGCTCGCCGTTGCCGCGATGGCGGTTGAGAGCCTCCATCTGGGCTGCGAAGGTGCGGGCCAGCCGGGTCAATGTGCGTGCGACGCCTTCCTGCTGCGGGATGCCTTCGGCGAAGGCGAGGCGACAGGCAAAGCGCATGGTCGCGACGTGGACGGACACCATCTGCGCCGTCAACATGGTCTCGAGGGAATCCCGCGGCGCGATGCTTTTCACCATCGAGATCATGAAGGCGAGATTATTCTCATCGGGCTTCTGCAGGATCACGCTGGCTTTCATCAATTGCTTGAGGATGCCATGCAGAGCGTCTTGATCGGCGGCACCGAGCGCCTCGCCCATCAAGTGCTCGCCGGTCTCCGCGTCCGGATGCTGAATTGCGATCCGTTGTCCGGTGAGCTTGACCCGCGGGGTGGGCCTGCTGCCGTACCTGACGATTGGCGTCGTGCTGTTGCGTGTCATGGCTGTTGTCATGTCGATGTCTCCTTTGAGCCCACGGCACGCGCGAGCAGGCCTCTCTGGTGCGAGCCGACCCTCTCGGTTGCCGTGCGGCGGTTGCGTATTCAAATTGTCGATGCTGGGCTTGTTCGCGATCGAAGCGAGGCCCACATGGCTGTGGAGGCCGATTGCTCACGCGGATCGCGATGATGGCATTATGCCCCTGTTTTGCCCGACGAGTCAAAATTGACTTCGTACAATCCGAACGACTCTGCCTGGCGTAAGTCCTTGTTCCGACAGGGGCCGTCTACTGTGCATGGGGTTGTTTTCGCATTTTTTGTTTGCAAGCGATGCGCACGTGCCGCGCGGCGGAATGCCGGCGAGCAAACGCGATTGCGAAATCCCGGACGGCCGCTATTCATGTTCTTCGGATGCGTCGCACCAACAAGCCTGCACAAGCGGCGCTGCTGATGTCTGGGGAGAGAACCAATGCAACGAACCGCCCGTCTGCTCGCCGTCGTCGCCGGATTGTGTGCCTCTGCGCTGTCGACGCAGGCCATGGCGCAGAAATATCCGGTGCGGCCGGTCAAGGTCATGGTCGGCTTCAGCGCCGGCGGTCCGGTCGATGTTGTCGCGCGCATTATCGGCGATCGCCTGGGCAACAAACTCGGGCAGCCCTTCGTGGTGGAGAACCGCGCCGGCGCGAACGGCATGATCGCAGCCGAGGGCGTCGCGCGTGCGGACGGCGACGGCTACACCATGCTCGCCTGCAATTCGTCCACCATCACGCTCAACAAGACGCTGTTCAGGGATATCCGCTACGATCCGGAAAAGGACTTCGCGCCGCTGACAACCGTCGTGTCGGCACCGCTCGTGCTCGTGGTCAATCCGGAGAATCCGAAGACGGCTAGTATCAAGACCGTCGCCGATCTCGTCGCCGCGGCGAAGGCGGCACCCGGCGCGCTGGCTTACGGTTCGGGCGGCAACGGCAACCTTGCCCATCTCGCCATGGAGCTGCTCAGCCAGAAGGCCGGCATCAAGCTGATCCACGTGCCCTATCGCGGCGGTTCGGCCGCCGAGGTTGGCATCCTCGCCCAGGAGGTGCTGGCCGTGTTCGATCCGCTCTCCGCCGTGCCGCTGGTCGAGGCCGGAAAGTTGCGCGCGCTCGCGGTGTCGTCGGCCGAGCGGCTGCCCTCACTGCCGGATGTGCCGACCGTCGCGGAAGCAGGCTTCCCCGGCTTCGACATCTCGTTCTGGGTCGGCTTCTTCATGCCGAAGTCGACGCCGGCGCCGATCCTGGAGACGCTGCATCGGGAGATCGCCGCGGCCGCCAAGGATCCGGCGGTCGCGGAGAAGCTCGGCTCGCAGGGCGTGGTCAGCGTGCTGACCCCGGCCGAGTACGCCGCGAAGATCGCGAAGGAGACGAAGGAGCTCGCCGAGGTCGTCGCAGCCGCGGACATCAAGGCGGAGTAGGGAGCGCACCTGCTTCCATCGCTATTCGCCGCCGGTCAGCTGCGCCAGCCGATCGAGCAGCGGGCGTTGTCCCGCGTTGATCTTCTCTCGCGCCTCCTCGAGCGTGAACCACTCGGCACGGTCGACCTCCGGGAAGACTTGCCGTTTGCTGCTGCGCGGCGGCCATTCCATCTCGAACGTGTTGCTGCGGATGCTGTGCACGTCGATATCGAGCTCGGCGGCGAACGCGGTGACGAGCTTGCCGCCGCGCTGCTTGACCTGGCCAAGCGCGATCAGCGGCACGGACAGCTCGAATCCCAGCTCCTCGGCAAATTCCCGTCGCGCGGCGGCCTCCGCATCTTCTTCGTCCGCATACTCGCCCTTGGGGATCGACCACGCGCCGAGATCCTTGTTGCGCCAGAACGGACCGCCGGGATGAACGAGAAGGATCTCGATCGCCCGGCGTTTGCGATAGGCGATGGTCCCGGCACTCTTCGATGGCATCGCAGGTTCCGTACAGAAGCGGTCCGCTTTGTCTCGGGAAAAAGTGGAACCGGCCGTTTTAGCGCAGGTTAGTAGCCAACGTTCATTTGATAAAAGGGAGTGAACCATGATCCGCCTGTTGGCAACCACCGCATTGGGGCTGGTGCTGGCGAACGCCGCCTTCGCGCAATCGCCCAGTATGACCACGAAGTCTGAGCAGACGCCGCAATCCCAATCACATTCCACGGCGCCAGCGACGACCTCGCCATCCGGCACGGCAGGCACGCAGCAGACCACATCGCAGCCGCAGCAATCACCGCCGACAGGAACTTCGGCGCAGACGACGCAGAGCACCGCGCCGTCCTCCGGGGCTGCCAATTCCGGATCGGGCACGTCCAATGCTGCGAACAGCACGGACACCTCGCGGCCGCAGAGCGGCACGGCAAGCTCGAACACGACCGGCAACCAGCCCGCGACCCAGCAGGGCGCCAACCCGCCGCCGGCAAACACGAACCAGGCGCAGGATCGGTCCAATCCGCCGCCGGCCAATAGCAATCAGGCGCAGCAGGCGCCCGCTGCATCCGGGACCAACCAGGCTCAGCAGGCGCCGACTGCGCCAACCGGCAATCAGGCGCAGGGCGAGCGGTCCGGAACCAACTCTCAGGCGGCTGCGCAGACCAACGTCAATCTGAACCGCCAGCAGGAGACCAGGATCAGCACCTCGATCTCGCGCCTGAACGTTCGGCCGCTGACCAGCGTCAATTTCTCGCTGAATGTCGGCACGGTGGTGCCGCGCGATGTGCATCTGTCGACACTGCCGCCTGACGTGGTCGAGGTCGTGCCGCAATATCGCGGCTACAGCTTCGCGCTGGTGAAGAATGAAATCGTCGTGGTCGATCCGGCGACGTACAAGATCGTGACGGTGCTACCCTATTCGGGGCAGTCCACGGCAACGACGACGTCAACCACCCGCGAGCGTACCGCCAGCAAGTTCTCCGACCGCGATCGCGATGCGATCCGCAAGCATGCGAAAGCTCGTCCCGAAGGCCGGAGCGAACGGCAGACCACCGGAAGCACTGCACGCACCGAGATCCATGTCGGCGATCGCGTCCCTGATAGTGTCGAGGTCGAGGAATTTCCGAGCACGGTCTACCGTGATGCGCCCGACCTGCGGGAGTACCGCTACATCCATCGCGATACCCGGACTTATGTCATCGAGCCTCGCGAACGACGCGTGATCGAGGAGATCGACTAGTTCGCAGCCGTCGGAAGCCGCCAATCGGGCGGCTTCTCGATCTGTGCGTCAGATCGCCGAACGTTCGCGCGCTGCAATGCGGATGGCGCGAGCCTTGGTGCCCTTCGCCGCGCGGACTGCAATCATGCTCCTCGCCTTGCCACGGGCCGAGGCGTTCTTGTGGAGCAGGGATACGAATCGCTTGTGCGCGCGGTTTGTCGACAGGCGCGCCGCAAGCTGTTCGGCCTTGCGAATGATGGTCGCGACCGAGGGTGTCAGGTTGACCGGGACCCAGGCGACATCCTTCGCCTTGGAGAGGCTGCCGATGCCTTCGCACGGCGCCTCGCGCGGCAGGTCGATCCTGATCGCGAGCGCCTCCGACCGCTCGGTCCAGTCCTCAGCCTTGGTGCCGGTGATGATGCGGACATAGTCGCGCGTCTCACGGGGCAGCTCGCTCTCCTTGGCGAGCCACTTCTGAACGCGGCCGGGACCGGCATTATACGCAGCCGCGGCGAGGCCGAGATTGCCGAAATCGTCGCGAAGCTTGCGCAGGAATTTTGCCGATGCAGGCAGCGCCTGCATGGGATCGAAGGGATCGTCGAGCCCGACTTCGGCGGCCGTCCCGGGCATGAACTGCGCCACGCCCTGGGCGCCGGCCTGGCTCACCTCGTTGGACTTGAAGCGGCTCTCCTGCCAGAGCAGGCGGGCAAAGAATGGCACGGGAATGCCGCTGGCCTCGGCGGCCTCGCGAAGCGCGTGGCAAAATCGCTCGGTCGGGGAAACCGGCGCCCGTAGGGCTGGCTCGTCCGCGCGGGGCGGCTCGATCACCTGCTCATGGGCGGCACGCGCGTTGGCGAGCTCGATGGCCTGCACACTTGCGAGGAAGAGTTCGACCACTGGAACAAGTGGGGAGGCCTGATTGTTCTGAATAACGGCGCGGTCGAAAGTTGATGTTTGCCGGGACGCCGACGGATCGAGGTCGCACATCAGAATCATGAACGCGGCGCAAGCCGCGATGACAAATCGCATTTGCGGAGACAACCTCGAACTGTGTGATGAACGGCCAGCGGTGCGCCGGCGATAAGGAGTTCTTAACCGTTCGATTGCGGCAAAGCTGCGGTCTCGTCGGTTCCTTCGGTGTTACTACGGTGTTCCCAAACAGAAACTTCCCGCGGTTTCGCGGACCTCTATTTTGCGAATTGGACGAGCGATCATGATGCGATGGATGCTTGGCGCGGTGATGTCGCTGTGGTTCGTCTGCCCGGTGCTCGCGGGCAATCTCGATGCGAAAGCGGTGAATGATGCCGCGCGGCCCGCAAAACAGCCGGCCACCGACAAGCTCAACGCATCGGTGGTGAAGCTTCAGGTCCTGCTCGATCGTGCGCAATTCTCGCCCGGCGAGATCGACGGCAAGCTCGGCGAGAACGCGCAGAAGGCGCTGAAGGCATTCGCCGAGCAGAACGGTATCGCATCCGACAAGGCAATTGCGCCCGAACTCTGGGACAAGCTGACGGCAGCGAGCGAGGGGTCCATCGTCGTGGACTACAAGATCGAGGAGGCCGATGTAAAAGGGCCCTTCCTGAAGGAGCTGCCGGCCAGGCTCGATCAGATGAGGTCGCTGAAGGCGCTGAGCTACACCAGCGCGCTCGAGGGGCTCGCCGAGAAATTCCACATGAGCGCGGATCTGCTCAAGGCGCTCAATCCGGGAAAATCCTTTGACAAGGCCGACGAGACGATCGTCGTTGCGAATGTCTCCGCGCGAAAGGAGCTGCCGCGCATTGCACGTCTCGAGGTCGACAAGAAACAGGGGACGCTCAAAGCGTTCGACGGGAGTGGTGCTCTGCTCGCGTTCTACCCAGCTTCAATCGGTAGCCCGGATCGTCCGACGCCGAGCGGCACACTCAAGGTCACGAGCACCAACGAGAAGCCGACCTACCACTACAATCCCGAGTACAAGTTCAAGAGCGTTAAATCCAGGGAGCCATTCGACATCAAGCCGGGCCCGAACAATCCGGTGGGATCGTACTGGATCGGGCTGTCGGCGCAGGGCTATGGCATCCACGGGACGGCGGAGCCCGACAGGGTCAGCAAGTCGGCGTCCCACGGCTGCGTCAGGCTGACCAATTGGGACGCCCGCACGCTCGGCGACAACACCAAGCGCGGTACGCCCGTCGTCTTCCTCGATGCGCCGACGGAATCTTCCTCGAAGCAGAAGGGCAATACGGCCGGCAGGCGCGCTGCGAATTAGTCCTTGCTTAGTCCTTGGGGAAATCCTTGCGCATCGCCATCTCGGCGGCATCGCCCGGCGACAGCACGGTCTGATCGAAGGCCGCTTGCGGCTTCGTCATGATGTCGTAGAGCGAGATGCCCTTGATCGGCTTGCCCATGAGCTGGCGGACGCAGTCGGCGAGCGTGCCGTTGTAGATGAGATAGGGCGGACCTCGGTCCTTCTGCCTCTCGCCCTTCAGCGACGGCCACTTCTTCAGTTCGGCCGGCGCGTCATAGGCGATCGGCGATCCCTCTTTGAACATGCGTCGGGCCCCGGTGGCTTGGATTGCAGGGAATCCTAGAGCCGCCGGGTAAACACGCGTTGAAGAACTAGTTCAAATCAGGCGGCAATGAAGGCGAGCAGGGTGCCGTTGGCCTTGGCTGGCGGCACACAGAGCGCAGCCCCGCTCCGCACGGCGGCCGACCCCAGCGCCTTCTCGGTTGCCGCGAGATCGCCGCTGACCAGCACCAGCGCCGCGCCGCCGCGCTCGGAGAGGCCCGCGAGCGGGACGCCGGGATAGCGCTTTCCGAGCTGGTCCAGCGTCAGATAGACGAAATCGGCGCGCTCGCCGCCGGAGGGCACGGTCACGGCGCCGTCGGCCTCGGCCTTCGGCTCGCGGTCGATCAGCCGGCCGAGATGGGCGGCATCCTTCGCCGGCTCCGGCGTTGCGATCAGCGTCTGCTTGATCCGCCTGGCCGCATTGGCGTGCTTCATCAGCTCGGGGATCCACACGGTCTCGCGGGTCTTGTGCTGGCAGGCGAAGATGCGCACGCCGCCCGGCGCCTCCGCGGTCGGCCACATGAAGGTGCGGAATTTCGCCGCCGAGATCGTACCATCGGGCAGCGTGACAGGGCGTTCGAAATCAGTGGGGCCGATCGGCGTCAGGCCGCGCGCGCGAATCTCCTCCGCGCCGGCGGCGCTGTCGACCGCGGTGAAGGCGATGCGCTCGATACCCTCGCCGTGCCGCTCGACGAATGTGCGGGCCGGCGCATTGTGCTCGGTCGCCACCAGCACGCCGAGCAGCTCCATATAGTCGGGGTCGAACATGATGGTGTAGTTGCCGGTGCCCATATGCGCGCTGTGGGTGCCGCGCGGGGAGATGGTGAAGCCGAGCTGGCGATAGTTCTCGGCGGCCTTGTCGAGATCCTTCACCATGACCACGGCGTGGTCGATACCGATGACGTTTTTGAGGGCCACTGTTCTTATCCCCGAATGCAAACTGAGTTGGACCGCACCAGCGGCCGCCGTCCCTGTCTACGCCGGATAAGCGGTCAAGTCATTTTCAATTCAGTGGGAGATGCGGAATTTCATTCCGCGAAACGCGTTATCGACGCATGACGGCCTCAGCGGGCCTGCTCGATATAGGCGGCGAGGATGGCGCGCTCCTCGTTGGTCATCTCGGTGATGTTGCCCGGCGGCATTGCATTGGACCAGGCGGCGACGCGGCCGATCAGGCGAATGTTGCGCTGGATGTGCTCGGGCGCATCGAGCAGGATGCCCTTCGGTGCGGTCACGATGCCGGCCCAGACCGGCTCGGCGGCGTGGCACATGCTGCAACGGGACGTCACGATCTCCTCGACAGCGGCAAGGGTCGGCTGTGTCGGCAGTGCGCCGGACTTGACCTCGCGCGGTCCTGCGGCGGAAAGGAAGAGGATCGCAATCACGCCGATTGCCGCGACGCCCCACACCCACCATGGCGATTTCCGCCCCGCGTGACGCTCGTTGAAGAAGTGACGGATCACCGGCCCCAGCCCCAGAATGATCGCGACGATGATCCAGTTGAATTTTGTCGCGTAGAGCAGGGGATAGTGGTTGCTGATCATCAGCACGACCACCGGCAGGGTCAGGTAGTTGTTGTGGACCGAGCGCTCCTTGCTGGCCTTGCCGAGCTTCGGATCCGGCGTCTGTCCCGCGATCAGGCTGGCCACGATCTTCTTCTGGTTTGGGATGATCAGCGCGAAGACGTTGGCGACCATGATGGTGCCGATGATCGCGCCGATCTGGTTGAAGGCGCCACGGCCGCTCAGCACATGGGTGAAGGCATAGGTCAGCGCGACCAGGAACAGATAGCCGCCGATGGCGAAGGGCAGCTCGCGCTGGGCAAGGCCGGTACGGCAGGCGGCTTCATAGAGCAGCCACGCCAGTGCCAGGCTTGCGAGGCTGAACAGGCCGGCCTGGAACGGCGTGAGGTCGAGGATCGACTTGTCGACCAGGAACAGATCGGCCTCGAGATAATACACCACCACCATCAGCGCGAAGCCGGACAGCCAGGTGGTGTAGGCCTCCCATTTGAACCAGGTCAGCTCGTCCGGCATTTGGTTTGGAGCGACCAGATATTTCATGATCCGGTAGAAGCCGCCGCCATGGACCTGCCAGGCTTCGCCCTGGACGCCGTCGGGCAGGTCACTCGTTCGGTTGCCCTTGGGCCTGAGGCTGAGGTCGAGGGCGATGAAATAGAAGGAGCTGCCAATCCAGGCGATCGCCGCCACGACGTGGAGCCAGCGCAGCAGCAGGCTCGCCCATTCCGATATGATGGATCCCCACATGATCATCCCGTCAATTGCGACAGCGATGCCGCAGCTTTGATGACCGCAACCCCCGCCCTTACAATGTGTCGCACCTATCTGCGGTGTTTTCCAGTACGATGGGCGCAGCTGATGCACATCGTGCGGGCATCGGTTGACGTGGGATGCGGCAGAGCTTCGACCTGTCGCGGTGGTATCGATGTTCGAGATCGCAGGCCGGGAGGACAATTTGAAGAGCAGAATTTTGTCCGTCGCGATATCCGCGGGGCTACTGATTGCTACCGGTGCGCAGGCCGAGCCGGTGTTGCAGGGCAAGGACGCTTATGGCGATTGGAAGGCTGACAAGCCGGGCACGGTCAGGCTGATCCGGCCGCAGGATCTGGTCAGGCCCGGCGCGACGCGGTCGATTGCGAGCTCGTCGCGCGTGGTGCCGCGTCCGCCGGAGGCTGCGCTCCAGGTGCCGGCGGGCTTCAAGATCGAGCTGTTCGCCGAAGGCCTGCGCGCGCCGCGCATCGTGCGGGTGGCGCCGAACGGCGACGTCTTTGTCGCGGAGACGCGGGCCAGCACCATACGCGTGCTTCGTGCCGGGGAGGGCAACAAGCTCGCGACCAACGAGGTGTTTGCCAGCGGACTGAGGCAGCCGTTCGGCATCGCCTTCTTCCCGAACGGTGACAATCCGCAATGGGTCTATGTCGCCAACACCGACAGCGTCGTCCGCTTTCCCTATCAGGCCGGCGATCTCAAGGCGCGCGGCAAGGCCGAGACGATCGTGCCGAGCCTGCCGCATGACGGCGGTCATTCCACCCGCGACATCGTCTTCACGCCCGACAACAAGCGTATGCTGGTCTCCGTCGGCTCGCTCAGCAACGTTGCGGAAGGCATGGGCACGCCGCCGGGCGGGATGGAGGCGTGGGCGAAAACGCAACCGCTCGGCGCAGCCTGGGCCAGCGAGACCGAACGCGCGGCGGTGCTGGCTTTCAATCCCGATGGCAAGGAGCGGAAGATCTACGCCACTGGCATCCGCAATTGCGTCGGCCTTGCGATCCAGCCGCAGACCGGTCTGCCCTGGTGCTCGACCAACGAGCGCGACGGCCTCGGCGACGATCTCGTTCCTGATTACGTGACCAGCGTGAAGGAAGGCGCATTCTACGGCTGGCCCTGGTTCTATATTGGCGGCAATGAGGACCCACGCCATGCCGGTGCGCGGCCTGATATCAAGGACAAGGTGACAATCCCCGATGTGCTGGTGCAGCCGCACTCGGCCTCGCTCGGCTTGGCCTTCTATCAGGGCACGCAGTTTCCGCCCGAGTATCAGAGCGACGCCTTCGCGGCCGAGCATGGCTCCTGGAACCGGTCGAAGCGCACCGGCTATAAGGTGATCCGCATCCGGATCAAGGACGGCAAGCCGACGGGCGAGTACGAGGATTTCGTCACGGGTTTTGTCGTCAGCGACACGGAGGTGTGGGGCAGGCCGGTGGGAGTGGCCTTGGCGAAGGATGGATCGCTGCTGGTGTCGGAGGACGGCAACGGCACGATCTGGCGGGTCACGCACGCGCCGCCCTGACGGTGCACCCCTCCAGGGGAGGGTAAGAAAGGCGCTCGCCTGACCTACCCCCGTCTCACGCTCGCCCCACCATCCACCGGCAGCGTCACGCCCGTAATGAAGTTCGCCTCATCCGACGCCAAAAACAGCGCCGCGTTGGCGACGTCCCATCCGGTGCCCATTTTCTTGCGCAGCGGCACCTTGCTGTCGCGTTCGGCTTCGACCTCGGCGCGGGTCTTGTGCCATTCGCGGGCGCGGGTGTCGACGGCCATCGGCGTGTTCATCAGGCCGGGCAGGATGACGTTGGCGCGGATGCCGTATCCGGCGTTCTGGTAGGCGAGCTGTTCGGTGAAGGCGATCATCGCCGACTTCGTCGCCTTGTAGGCGACATAGGGATAATTCGTGATCGCCGCCATCGAGGAGATGTTGATGATGGCGCCGCTGCCTTGCGCGCGCATGATCGGGATCACTTCTTTTGCCGCCAGGATGCAGCTCTTCAGATTGATGGCGACGACACGGTCGAACGCTTCCTCGGTCAGTTGCAGCAGCTCGGCATCGCCGCCGGACAGGCTGACGCCGACATTGTTGTGCAGCACGTCGATCCGGCCCCAGCGCGACTGCGCGTCCTCAACCATCGCCTTGATGTCGGCCGACTTCGTGACGTCGGCCTTGAAGGCCGCGGCGGTGCCATGTTTCGCGGTGATCATTGCCACCGTTTCCTGCGCCGATTCCAGATGATGATCGACGCACAAGACCTTTGCGCCCTCGCGCGCAAAGGTCAGCGCGGTGGCGCGGCCGTTGCCCATGCCTTCGCCGGGACTTTGCCCGGCTCCGACGACGATGGCGACCTTGTCCTTCAAGCGCATCTCGGTTCACTCCCTGATCCCGGACTTCTCGCTATTTTCGTGCAGATTAGCAATCGCCCCGACCGGAGAGAAGGGTGCGGCTTTTGCGTTCATGTCATTGACATCGCATGGAATTGCATGTTGCGCCGGCCCAACGCGCATGGCTGGCCCTCGCGGTTCAGGAACCGTTCTGACCTCGCAGCGTTTGTTGCGGAGCCTTTCCCGCGCTAGGCTGTGTCCCGGGGCTTCCCAACCGCCAGTGGCTTGCCGATGAATCTGCTCGACCCACAAGGGCCCGTGGCTGCGGCCAACAGCACCATTCTGGTCGATTCCGTCTTCATCATGCTCGTGATCGTGGTGCCGACCATTTTCGCGATTCTCGGCTTTGCGTTCTGGTTTCGCGCCTCGAATCCAAAAGCGCGCTACCAGCCTGACTTCGTTTATTCCGGCCGGGTCGAGATGGTGGTGTGGGCGATCCCTGCGCTCACCGTCATCCTGCTCGGTGGCGTCGCCTGGATCGGCTCGCATCAGCTCGATCCCGCAGCACCGGTGCCGGGGACCGGAAGCCCGGTGCGGATCCAAGCGGTCTCGCTCGACTGGAAATGGCTGTTCATCTATCCGGACCAGCGCATCGCCACCGTCAACACGCTGACCGTGCCGGCCGGCGCCGAACTGAACTTTCAGCTGACGTCGTCGAGCGTGATGAACACGTTCTTCATCCCGCAGCTCGGCAGCATGATCTACACCATGAACGGCATGGTGACGAAGCTGAACCTGCGCGCCGACAACGAAGGCAAGCTGCAGGGGTTGTCCGCGCATTTCTCCGGCGACGGCTTTCCCGACATGATGTTCGACGTCAACGTGGTCTCGCCGCTCGCCTTTCCGGAGTGGGTGGCGGCCACGGCGAAGACCGATGCCGTGCTGAATGAGGACAGCTACAAGAAGCTGATGCAGCAGGGCGTCGAGAAGGGCAGGCCGATCTATCGCCTGGAAGATCCCCGCCTGTTCGATCTGATCGCGACCCAGCACATTCCGCCGGGACCGGGGCCGGAGCTGCTCTCCGATGCAGGCCGTCCGCACAGTGGAGGCCATGATGCTCGGTAAGCTCGATTGGTCGGCCATTCCGTTCGATCAGCCCATTCCGCTGGTCGCGGGTGCAGTGGTGCTGGTCGCGATCCTGGGCGTGCTGACCTGGGTCGTGGTGAAGGGGCATCTGCCCTATCTCTGGAGCGAATGGATCACCAGCGTCGATCACAAGCGCATCGGCGTCATGTACATTCTGCTGGCCTCGGTGATGCTGCTGCGCGGTGGCAGCGACGCCATCATGATGCGGATCCAGCAGGCCGTCGCCTACCAGTCGCAGGGCTACCTGCCGCCGGAGCACCACAACCAGATCTTCTCGGCGCACGGCACCATCATGATCTTCTTCGTGGCGATGCCGTTCGTGATCGGGCTGATGAACCTGATCGTGCCGCTGCAGCTCGGCGTCCGCGACGTCGCTTTCCCGACGCTCAACTCGGTCGGGTTCTGGCTGACCGCGACCGGTGCGCTGCTGGTCAATCTCTCGCTCGTGATCGGCGAGTTCGCGCGCACCGGCTGGCTCGCCTTTCCGCCGCTGTCGGAACTGTCCTATTCGCCGGGCGTCGGCGTCGACTATTACGCCTGGTCGCTGCAGATATCCGGCGTCGGCACGCTGGTCGCCGGCATCAACCTTGTCACCACGGTGCTGAAGCTGCGCACCAGGGGCATGAATTATCTGCGCATGCCGATGTTCTGCTGGACCACGCTGGCCTCGAACCTTCTCATCGTCGCGGCCTTCCCGATCCTCACCGCCACGCTCGCGATGCTGCTGCTCGACCGTTACCTCGGTTTCCACTTCTTCACCAACGAAGCCGGCGGCAACGTGATGATGTTCATGAACCTGATCTGGGCCTGGGGACATCCGGAGGTCTACATCCTGGTGCTGCCGGCGTTCGGCATCTTCTCCGAGGTGGTCTCGACCTTCTCCGGCAAGGGGCTGTTCGGCTATCGCTCGATGGTGCTCGCGACCATGGCGATCTGCGTCATCTCCTTCATGGTCTGGCTGCATCATTTCTTCACGATGGGGGCAGGGCCCGACGTCAATGCGATCTTCGGCATCGCCAGCATGATCATCGCGGTGCCCACGGGCGTGAAGATCTACAACTGGCTGTTCACGATGTATGGCGGCCGCATCCGCTTCGCGACGCCGATGCTGTGGGCGGTCGGCTTCATGGTGACATTCATCGTCGGTGGATTGACGGGCGTCCTGCTCGCGGTGCCACCGGCTGACTTCATGCTTCACAACAGCATGTTCCTGGTGGCGCACTTCCACAACGTCATCATCGGCGGCGTGCTGTTCGGCGCCTTCGCCGGCTTCGAATACTGGTTTCCGAAGGCGTTTGGCTTCCGCCTCGACGAACGCTGGGGCAAGCTGGCGTTCTGGTTCACCTTCCTCGGCTTCTTCATCACCTTCATCCCGCTCTACATTGCCGGCATGCTCGGCATGACCCGGCGCATGCAGCACTATGACGTCGCGGCGTGGAGGCCCTGGATGATCGTTGCAGCAATTGGCATGGCCGTGCTGACGATCGGGGTGATCTGCCAGATCGTGCAACTCGTGGTCAGCATCCGCAACCGCGAGGCGCTGCGCGACCGCACCGGCGATCCCTGGGACGGCCGCTCGCTGGAATGGGCGACCTCGTCGCCGCCGCCGGTGTTCAACTTCGCCTTCAATCCCGATGTACGCGGCGAGGACGCCTATTGGGACATGAAAGTCCATGCCCAGCAGCAATCGCTCGAACGCGACAGGCCGGAATATCAGGACATCGAGATGCCCCGGAATTCTCCCACCGGTTTCGTCTGCGCGTTCTTTGCCACCATCATGGGCTTTGCACTGATCTGGCACATTTGGTGGATGGTGATTTTGGGCGGCCTCGGCGCGTTCGCGACCTTCGTCGTGTTCGCCTGGCGCGACCATGACGAATACGTCATTCCGGCGGAGGAGGTCGCCGCGATCGACCGCATCAATCTCGAGGAGCGACGCGGCCTCATCAGCATGGCGGGGGCAGTCTGATGGCGATGACTGCGACCGCCGGCCACGCGCATGCCGATCCCCATCACATCGGGCTCGTCGTCGAGCATCCCGGACCCGCTTCGAAGCGGATCGTGACCGCCTACGGCTTCTGGATCTTCCTGCTCTCCGACATCGTGATGTTCTCCTGCTTCTTCGCGGCCTATGCGGTGCTGTCTGGCCAGACGGCCGGCGGCCCGAAGGGCTCGGAAATCTTCGAGCAGCGGAATGTCGCGATCGAGACGGTCTGCCTGCTTCTATCGAGCTTCACCTGCGGCATGGCCAGCATTGCGGCCGATGTGCGCAACCGGTTCTGGTTCTATCTCGGCATGGCCGTGACTTGTCTGTTGGGACTCATATTCCTGGCGATCGAATTCCGCGAATTCGCCGACCTCGTCGCGCGCGGCTATGGCCCGTCGCGCAGCGCGTTCCTGACCGCGTTTTTCTCGCTGGTCGGCTGCCACGGCCTGCATGTCTCGGCCGGCGTGCTGTGGCTCCTCACCATGATGGCCCAGGTGTTCGCGAAAGGCTTTCGCGCCGACGTTCTGCGCCGGATGATGTGCTTTGCGCTGTTCTGGCATGCGCTCGACATCGTCTGGGTCGGGGTGTTCTCCGTCGTCTATTTGCTTGGGAGTGCCGCATGAGCGATCAGAGCCACGCGCGGACCGACCACGACCTCGCGCCGGGCGAGGAAGAGCAACACAGTGTCGGCACCCGCATTCTCGGCTACGTCGTCGGCCTTGTCCTGGCGCTGCTGCTCACGGCGACGTCGTTCTTCATCGCCGGCACCGATCTGGTCTGGCAGCCATCCATCCCGGTTGCGTTGATCGTGCTGGCGATCGCGCAGATGGGGGTGCATCTGGTGTTCTTCCTGCACATCACGACCGGCCCCGACAACACCAACAACGTGCTGGCGCTGGCCTTCGGCCTGCTGGTGGTCTTCCTGGTGGTGGGCGGCACGGTCTGGATCATGGCGCATCTGAATGCGAACATGCCGCCGATGGACCAGATCATGCGGATGCAGTGAAAGGACCGCCCAAAAAAGAAGAGCCGCTTGTTGTGACAAGCGGCCCAAGTCTAGGGAGGAAACGCCCAAGCAAGGCAATCAGGCCGGAGCCGGATTTCTGCCAAGGAAACGCCCGCGCAAGCGCTTGCGTATCTTTATGAGTGCAGCAACTCGCGAAGGAGTTCAATTCCGGATCAATACGGTCATGGAGTACTACTCACGGATGCGTGAGGGAATTATTCACTTCGGCCGGCGGCAATTGTAGGCCTTGCGGAAGCCGGCGGCCTGGGCGTCGTCCTCCGAGCAGAACCAACGGTCCGGCTTGGTGGTCGCCGGGTAGCTCGGGCAACCCCGCAAATGATAGATGCCGATATTGCCGGTGACGCGTGCGCGCACCGCGAGCTTTCCCTTGATGCTGCAACTCGGCGGCATCGTCAGCTCCTCCGGGAACAGCACGGCTCGAATTTCCTTGTCGCGGTCCGGGCGGCAGGCGGCGCCCAGCAGTGCGCCGTCCTTCTTGCCCGCGCGAAAGTCTTGCGGTGCAACAAAACAGCCCTTCCAGATCCCGGCGGCGGCTGACTTGGCCTCGGCCACGGCCGGCTTGACGTTCGCCTTGATCGGCTCCCGCGCGACGGCAAAGCCGAGCTTGACCAGCTGTTCGTTCAAGCTGGCCTTGTCGCCCTCGGCCGTGCAGATCGCGCGGTGCCGTTTGCCAAAGCTCTTCTCCGGCCCGACATCGTCACAGCGCACGGAGCGCTTGTTGATCAGCTTCGCCAGCTGGTCACGAGCCTCGATGCCGCAGGTCCAGGAATCGGCGTGGTCGTCGATGCAGACCTGGTCCAGCTCGGGCGCGTCGACGCCGTCGAGCCGGTAGGTGACGTCGCCAAGCTGGATGGAGTTGCCGTCGCGGACTGTCGCGGCGGCGGTCAGCGCGGAAGCCGGCTCGGAAGACGCCAGGACTCCGGACAAGGCGAAAAACAAAACGAGCGCAAAAGCGCGGGCGGCGGCAAAGACATTTCGGAAGGACATACGGTCTCGCTATCGATTGCTCGTGCGCCTGTTCCTAGCATCCGGATGTGGCGATACCAATGGTCTGCACCCTGCGAAGTGCGACATTCCGGCCCCGCGGCTTTACTCCCCGCCTGCTCTGACCCTATCGTTCGCAGGCCTTGCGGACTGTGCAGGCCGAATCGCCCGGGAAGCGGCGAGGGCGGGAGGAAAAGGTTGCGATGAAAGACCCCGTGGACGTCCTGATCATCGGCGCCGGCGCTTCGGGCGCGGCGGTGGCGTGGTCGCTGGCCGAGACCAAGATGCACATTCTCTGCCTGGAGCAGGGCGGCTGGATGAACCCGGCGGAATATCCCAGCACCGGCCGCGATTGGGAGGCCAAGTTCTACGGCGAGTGGTCGTCGAGCCCGAACGTGCGCGGCCGGCCCGAGGACTATCCGATCAACGACGACAATTCGCCGATCAAGGTCGTGAACTACAATGCGGTCGGCGGCTCCACGGTGATGTACACCGCGCACTGGCCGCGGCTGCATCCCTCCGATTTCAAGGTGAGGACGCTCGACGGCGTCGCCGACGACTGGCCGATCGATTACGACACGCTGACCCCGTTCTTCGAGGAGAACGATCGGATCATGGGCACGTCGGGACTATCGGGCGATCCGCTGTCGCCGCTGACGCATCCGCCGATGCCGCAACAGCCGCTCGGATTGTCCGGCGCCATCATCGGCAAGGCCATGAACAAGCTCGGCTGGCACTGGTGGCCGTCGGATACGACGGTCGCGACGATGGACTATGAGGGCCGGGCGCGCTGCATCAATCTCGGCCATTGCACGCCGGCCTGCGCGCAAGGCGCGAAATCCTCCACCGACATCACCTATTGGCCGCAGGCGATCCGCGCCGGCGTCGAGCTGCGCACGCATTGCCGGGTGCGCGAGATCACCACCGACGAGAGCGGTATGGCTTCGGGCGTGGTCTATTACGACAAGGACGGCATCGAGCAGTTCCAGCCCGCGCATGTCGTCATCATCGCCTGCAACGGCGTCGGCACGCCACGGCTATTGCTGAATTCGGCGTCCTCGCGCTTTCCGAACGGCCTTGCCAATTCGTCGGGCCTCGTCGGCAAGAATTTGATGTTCCATCCCTACGCACAGATCTACGGCTATGTAAAAGAACCGACCGATAGCAACCGCGCGCCGCCGACCTGCCTGTGGAGCAAGGAGTGGTATGACACGGACCCCTCGCGCGGCTTCGTGCGCGGCTATGGCGTTCAGTTCGTGCGCGGGGCCGGACCGGTGTTCGAGGCTGTCGTCAGCGAGCAAAAGGGCATTCTGCCCTGGGGCGAGGATCATCACCGCGTCTTCCGCAAGCTGAACGGCCATCGGCTCGGATTCTCCGCGATCTGTGAGGACCTGCCGGAGGAGCATAATCGCGTCACGCTCGATCCCGTCCTGAAAGACAGTCACGGCATTCCCGCGCCGAAGATCGACTACACCATCAGCGAGAACAGCCGGAAGATGATGGAGCATGCGCTGGCGCGCGGCCGGGAGGTTTTGGAGACCGCGGGCGCCACCGATATCTGCATCAACTCGCCGATCCCCTGGGGCGGTTGGCACCTGCTCGGCACCGCGCGCATGGGCACCGACCCCGAAAAATCCGTCGTCAACGAATGGGGCCGCACGCACGACGTGAAGAACCTCTTCATCGTCGACGGCAGCATCTTCGTCACGTCCGGCGGCGTGAACCCGACCTCCACCATCCAGGCCCTCGCGCTCTACATCGCCGACCAGATGAAGCAGCGCCTCGCCAATTTGTTCGACTGAGGCCGCCATGTCCGCAGACAATCTCACGCGCGCCCAACGCGACGACCTCCGCAGCATCGCCGCGATGATCGTTCCCGCGAGCGACGAGTACAAGGTGCCCGGCGCCGACGACCCCGCGATCCAGGCAGATATGCTCGCAACGCTTGGCCGCGATACCAAATTGGTCGTGGCCGCGCTGGATGATCTGGCGCGGCTGGCAGGAGCGCCGCTGGCCGAGCTCGATGCCACCAGGCGCGATGCGGTGGCGCAGGAGTTTCGCAAACACGGCGGCGTCGCCGCCGCGACGCTCGTCCGCGTCGTGCTGCAATGCTACTACCGCGACGACCGCGTGCTGGGTTCGCTGGGGATCGAACTGCGGGCGCCATTCCCGAAGGGCCATGTGCTTCCGGATGGGGACTGGTCGCTGCTCGACCCGGTGAAGGCGAGGGCCGGTACGCTCAGGCGGGCGCCCTAGCCATCCGGGCAGTCCAGCCCTGCGCGCCCGGCTGGCACCTTGCGCGGCCGGGCAAAGGCTACCATCTGTGTGAGCCTTCAAGGACTCTTGCCATGCTGGATTTCACCTCAGATATCGTCGATGACGCACCGTCGGCGGCCTCTGCCCCGGTCGACGACCGGGCGCTGCTGGACGCCTATTCCAATGCCGTGATCGATGTGACCGATCGGGTCGGTCCTGCGGTCGTGCGCGTCGAGACCGGACCAAAAGTGCCGAACGGCTGTGAGCGCGGCGGACTCGGCTCGGGCATCGTGATCTCGCCTGATGGCCTCGTCCTCACCAACAGCCACGTGGTCGGCACGTCGAAGGAGATCCGGCTGCGCGACGTCGAGGGCCATGTCGGCGAAGCCCAGGTGCTCGGTGTCGATCCCGACACCGACCTCGCGCTCTTGCGTGCCAATGGCGTGCGTGACTTGCCCTATGCCGCGCTCGGCAATTCCAAGACGCTGCGCCGCGGCCAGCTCGTGATCGCGATCGGCAATCCGCTCGGTTTCGAATCGACCGTGACTGCCGGCGTGGTCTCGGCACTCGGCCGCTCGATCCGCTCGGTCAGCGGGCGCACCATCGAGGACGTGATCCAGACCGATGCCGCGCTCAACCCCGGCAATTCCGGCGGCCCGCTGCTGTCGTCGAATGCCGAGGTGATCGGCATCAACACCGCCATCATCAACGGCGCCCAAGGCATCTGCTTCGCGGTCGCCAGCAACACCGCGCAATTCGTGCTGTCGGAGATCATCCGTCACGGCTATGTCCGCCGCGCCTATATCGGCGTCGCCGGACAGACCGCGCCGGTGCCGAGGCGGCATGCGGTGCTGGCCGGCATCGAAAACAAGATGGGCGCGCTGCTCGCGCAGATCGAGCCGGATGGTCCGGCGGCGAAGGCGGGCCTGCTGCCCGGCGACGTCGTGATCAGGCTCGACGGCGTCGAGATCAACGGCGTCGACGATTTGATCCGCGTGCTCGATCGTGACCGGATCGGCAGGCGCCTGGCCATGGACGTGCTGCGGCTCGGCCGCCTGCGGGCGATCGATATCGACCCGATCGAGCGCAAGCCGCGGCGCTAGCGCCGAAGGGGCGAGGCGAGGTATGACGGTGTCATGCCTCGCATTTGGACACTCGCCGCATGATGCCGGCGTATGAGACCTACGACGTCATTGTCATCGGCGCTGGTGCCGGCGGGATGACGGCGGCGGCCGTGGCCGCTGCGCAAGGCCAGCGCGTGCTGGTGATCGAGAAGACCGCGTTCGTCGGCGGCACCACCGCCTGGTCTGATGGCATGGTCTGGATCCCCGCCAATGCCAGGATGAAGGAGGCCGGGCTCTCCGACAGCGTCACGGATGCGGTCCAATATCTGTCGAGCACGGTGCCCGAGCCCGCCAATGCCGGCCTGCGCGCCGCCTTCCTCGCGCGCGGGCCCGAGGCGATCGCCTATCTCGAAGCCAACACGGAAGTTCGCCTTCAGCCGGTGAAGGCCTGTCCGGATTGTTATCCGGAGCGGCTGGGCGCAACGGCTGGCGGCCGCGTGCTGGAGCCGGTCGGTTTCGATGGCGCGCGGCTGGGCGAGGCTCTTGCGCGATTGCGGCCGCCGCTGCCGGAGTTCACGCTGTTCGGCGGGATGATGGTCGATCCTGTCGACGTTCCGCACCTGCGCAGCGTTGGAAAATCGCTGCGCTCGACCATGCGTGTGGCGCGGCTGGTCTCTCGATATGCGCTGCAGCGGCTGCGCAGCCCGCGTGGCACGTCGCTGCATCTCGGCAACGCACTTGCCGCGCAACTCTATGCTTCGCTGCTGGCGCGGCAGGTTGAAGTTTTCTTCAGCGTCGACGTCGAAGACCTCTTGATGCAGGGCGAACGCGTCAGCGGCGTGGTGATCCGTCATGGCTCCCGCGACCGGCCGATCGCAGCGCGCCGCGGCGTGGTGCTGGCGACCGGCGGCTTTTCGCACGATGCGAGCTTGCGCAAACGCTTCTTCCCGGCTGGCGCCGGTTTTATCTCGGCGGCCAGCACCTCGGCGACGGGCGATGGACTTCGCCTCGGAGCCACGGCCGGTGCCGCGCTCAACACGGACGCGTCCAGCCCGGCCTATTGGGTGCCGGCATCGCTATTCCGACGCAGGGACGGAAGTCGCGGCGTTTTCCCGCATACCGTGACCGACCGCGCCAAGCCCGGCGTGATCGCGATCAACGCAGTGGGCCGGCGTTTCGTCAACGAGGCGCTGTCCCACCACGAGTTCGTGCTCGCCATGCTCCGTCATGGCGATGGCGATCCGGACCGGCCGTTCTATTTGATCTGCGACCGCCGGTTCCTGTGGGCTTACGGCCTCGGCCGGATCAAGCCGTTCACGCGAAGCTATCGGCGCTATGTGGCGAGCGGCGAGCTGGTCGAGGCGCCTGATATCGCGGGACTCGCGGCGAAGATCGGCATCAAACCGCGGGTGCTGGCGGCGACGATCGCGAGCTACAACGAAGGCGCGAACGAGGGGCGCGATGGCGAATTCGGCCGCGGCAGCACTATCTACCAGCGCCATCTCGGCGATATCAGCCACAAGCCCAATCCCTGCGTTGCGCCGATCGTCCGCGCGCCGTTCTTCGCGATGCGCATCCATCCGGCTGATCTCGGCACCGCGATTGGTATGAAGGTCGATGCGCAGGCCCGCGTGCTGCGCGCGGACGGAGCGCCGATTGCGGGCCTCTACGCCTGCGGCAATGACATGGGCTCGATCATGAACGGGAATTATCCGGCGCCGGGGGTCACGCTGGGGCCGGTGCTGGTGTTTGGATATATCGCAGGAAAGCATTTGGCGGAGGGGAGCGTCACACGTGAGACCGCTGCCGGCGTGTCGGCGTCGGTTTAGCTATTTCCACCGCTGTCATGCTCCGCGAAAGCGGGGCATCCAGTACGCCGCGGCCCATCGGTTCAATCACAAACGCCTCGGAGTACTGGATCGCCCGGTCCCGGCTCCGCCAAGGCTACGCCGAGGCCCACACGAGCGCTTGGCACGCCGAAGCTTCAGCGAAGGCGGCAAGCCGGGCGATGACACTGAGTATGTGGCGAGACTCTGGATTGCTTCGTCGCAAGGGCTCGTCGCAACGACGCGCGGAAAGAGTGTGCGACCATTCGCTACTCCGCCGCCGCCGCAAAACGGCTGTTCTCCAGCTCCGCTTCCAGCCGCGCCTTCTCAGCCTCCGCCAATTTGATGTTGGCCTCCTTGACGTGGCCGAAGCCTCGGATGGTCTCCGGCACCCTCGCGAGCCTTGCCAGCAGCGGGATCTGCTCCGCTTTCAGCCTCGCGATCCGCTGATCGATCATGCCGAGATAATCCTCAACCAGCTTGCGCTCGGTCCGGCGCTCTTCGGTGCGGCCGAACGGGTCGAAGGCGCCGCCGCGCAGGAACTTGAGTTTGGCGAGAACGCCGAAGGCATGGATCATCCAGCCGCCGAACTCCTGCTTCTGCAGCCGGCCCGTCGTCTTGTCGCGCTTGGCGAAGATCGGCGGGGCCAAATGGTATTTCAGGGTGAAGTCGCCGTCGAACTTCTCCGACACCTTCTTCGCAAAGCTGCCGTCGGTGTAGAGCCGTGCGACCTCGTACTCGTCCTTGTAGGACATCAGCTTGAACAGATTCTTCGCGACGGCCTCGGTCAGTTCGGTTGACGCGGGCGAGGCGAATGTTTCTGCCTTGCGTACCTTGGCGACGGCCGCGAGATAGCGGTCGGCATAGGCCTTGTCCTGATAGCTGGTCAAAAACTCCGTGCGGGTCGCGATGATGTCGTCGAGCGACTTCGTCGGCGCCGACGCCCGGCTCTTGAACTGGAGCACGTTGCGCACTCGCGACATGTCGTGGGCGGCCAGGCGCCCCCAGGTGAAGGCGAGCTTGTTCATCTCGATTGCGGCACCGTTAATCTCAATGGCGCGCAGCAGCGCCTCCAGCGACAACGGGATCGCGCCCTTCTGGAAGGCAAAACCGAGCATGAAGGGGTTGGTCGCGATGCTGTCGCCCATCAGCGCGGCGGCAATGCCGGTGGCATCGATGATATCGAGGTTCTTGTCTCCGACGGCGTCGCGCAGCACCGTCTGCATCGTGCCCATCTCGAAGTCGAGATCGGGATTTTGCACGAAGCTCGCGGTCGGCTGCAGATCGGCGTTGATATAGGCTTTGGTCACGCCACGTTCGGCGCGGCTGAGCGCGGTGGGGCCGGCCGAGACAATCATGTCGCAGCCGAGGATGACGTCCGCGCCGCCCGTGGTGATGCGGACCGCGGAGATGTCTTCGGGCCTCCGTGCGATGCGGACATGGCTCATCACGGCGCCGTTCTTCTGCGACAGGCCGGTGAAGTCGAGCGCCGAGCAGCCGCGGCCGTCGACATGGGCCGCCATGCCGAGCAGGGCGCCGATGGTGATGACGCCGGTGCCGCCGATGCCGGTGACGAGGATGTTGTAGGGCGCGTCCAGCTCGCGTGCGGGCGGCAACGGCAAATCGGCGAATAGCTGGCCGGAATCGACCGCCGAGGTCTTCATGCGCTTCAGCGAACCGCCATGCACGGTCACGAAACTCGGGCAGAAACCTTCGACGCAGGAAAAGTCCTTGTTGCAGTTCGACTGGTCGATCTGGCGCTTGCGGCCGAACTCGGTCTCCAGCGGCTGCACCGAGACGCAGTTGGAGGCCTGCGAGCAATCGCCGCAGCCTTCGCAGACGAGTTCGTTGATGAAGGCGCGCTTGGCGGGATCGGGATAGAGGCCGCGCTTGCGGCGGCGGCGCTTTTCCGCGGCGCAGGTCTGGTCGTAGATCACGACGGTGAGACCCTCGATGTCGCGCAGCTCGCGCTGCACGGCATCGAGCTCGCGGCGGTGGTGGATGGTCGCGCCTTGCGGGAAGTAATTTCCTTGCGGGTACTTGCCCGGATCGTCCGAGACGATGGCCAGGCGCTTGACGCCCTCGGCCCAGACCTGATGCGCGATCTGCGCGACGTTGAAGGCGCCTTCGGCGGGCTGGCCGCCGGTCATCGCGACGGCGTCGTTGTAGAGGATCTTGTAGGTGATGTTGATGCCGGCGGCCGAAGCCGCGCGAAGGGCGAGAAGCCCGGAATGCGTATAGGTGCCGTCGCCAAGATTCTGGAAGATGTGCGTCTCGGTGGTGAAGGGCGATTGCCCGATCCAGTTCACGCCCTCGGCGCCCATATGCGAGATCAGATCGGTGCGGCGGGTCGGCATGCTCAGGGCCATGCCGTGACAGCCGATGCCGGCCATGGCGCGGCTGCCTTCGGGCACGCGGGTCGAGGTGTTGTGCGGGCAGCCCGAGCAGAAGAACGGCGTGCGCGCGAGCTTGATCTGCGTGCTGGTGGTGACAGGATTGTCGAAGGTCTCGAGCCGGGCGAGGCGCTGCTCCAGCACCGGGCTATGATGGCCGAGCTTGCGCAAGCGTGCCACCAGCGCGGAGGCGACGATGGTCGGCGTCAGCTCGCCTTCGCTCGGCAGCAGTGGCGCGCCGCGCTCGTCGCGCTTGCCTGTGATCGTCGGGCGCCTGGACGCATCGATATTGTAGAGGATGCGCATCAGCTGGTCTTCGATGAAGCCGCGCTTCTCCTCGACCACGAGCACGTCTTGCAGACCCTCGGCGAAACGCTTGGCGCCACTCTCCTCCAGCGGCCAGGTCATCGCGACCTTGTAGATGCGAAGGCCCAGATCCTGCGCGTCCTTGTCGGTAATGCCGAGATCGGCGAGCGCCTGGCGCAGATCGAGATAGGCCTTGCCGGTGGCGACGATGCCGAGCCGTGCCGGCTTTGAATCAAGCACGATGCGGTCGAGCTGGTTGGCGCGGGCGAAGGCCTGCACCGCGGCCATCTTCGGCCCGAACAGGCGCCTCTCGGCATCCAGCGGCGGATCGGGCCAGCGGATGTTGAGGCCGCCGGGCGGCATCTCGAAATCCTCGGGCAGCACGATCTTGATGCGTTCAGGGTCGCTGTCGATCGACGCCGAGCTTTCCACGGTCTCGCTGATCGCCTTGAAGCCGACCCAGCAGCCGGAGAAGCGCGACAGCGCGAACCCATAGAGGCCGAGATCGAGATAGTCCTGCAGCGTCGCCGGATTGATCACGGGGATCAGCGCCGCCGCGAACACCTGCTCGCTCTGATGCGCCAGCGTCGAGGACTGGCAGCCGTGGTCGTCGCCGGCCAGCGCCAGCACGCCGCCGTTGAGCGAGGTGCCGGCCGCATTGGCATGCTTGAGCGCATCGACCGAGCGATCGACGCCGGGGCCCTTGCCGTACCAGATGCCGAATACGCCATCGACCTTGGCGCCCGGAAACAGGCCGACCTGCTGGCTGCCCCAGACCGCGGTTGCAGCCAGATCCTCGTTCAGGCCCGGGACGAAGGCGATGTCATGCTGCTGGAGGTGCGACTTTGCGCGCCACAACGCGTGGTCGTACATGCCGAGCGGGGAGCCGCGATAGCCGGAGATGAAGCCGCCGGTGTTGAGGCCCTGGAGCCGGTCGCGTTCGCGCTGCAACATCGGCAATCGAACCAGGGCCTGCGTGCCGGACAGGAAGATCCGCTTCGATTCGAGCCGGTATTTGTCGTCCAGCTCGACCTGCAACAGCGTCATTTCGGCAGTCCTCGTTGTACTATCCGGCGAGGGATTTTGCGCCGCGGGAGGTTTGCGGCTTTGCGAAGCGGAAGATCGCAGTCAAGAGCATGGGCCCGCGAAGTCAATATCGCTGGCCGCATCCGTGGCGCTCCTGCTAGTCATGGCTTCCAGTGGAGAACATCATGGCTGCAAGCGCATTCGACACCGAGATCACAGCGACGGCCGAGGCCCTGATCGGACCGTGGCGCCAGCCGCGTCAGATGCTGCAAGCGCAAACCTACGACGCGCACGCGTCCATTCATGACGACGCCACCGCGCAGAAGCTCGGCTTCAAGGGCGGCACCATCGAGGGCCCGACGCATTTCAGCCAGTTCGCCCCGCTCGGCGCGCAGCTGTGGGGACGCGCCTGGTTCGAGACCGGCTGCCTGTCCGCGCATTATCGCAGCGTGTGCTATGAAGGTGAGGAGGTGCAGGCGATCCTGTCGAAGCCACTGCCCGGGACAAGCCAGTGCCAAATCCAAATGGTCAAGCGCGATGGCACGGAGGTGCTGCGCGGCTCGGCGTCCGTCGGCGAGCCGCACGCAGCGACGGCGCTGGAGGCGCGCCTCGCCGAGCTCAAGCCGTTCGCCGACCCCGTGATCCTGCGCGACGTCAAGGTGGCGCAGACCGGCAAGCGGCAGACGGTCCGCATGACGTTCGATCAGACCATGGGCGACCTTTATCCCTTCTCCCTCAGGCAGAAGCTCGCCGTCATCACCGAGAACTCGTCCTATTATTCCGGCGCGGACAATCCGTGGCGCAAGCCCATCATCCCGATGGAGATGCTGAGCGTGCTGTTCCAGTATCGCTCGAAGGACGATCCGCTGCCGGCCAAGGGGCCGGCCGTCGGCTTGTTCGCCGACCAGGAGATCCGGCTGATCAAGGGCCCGCTTTTCGTCGACGAGGAGTACGCGGTCGAGCGCGAGATCGTCGCGCTCTCCGGCAGCCGCCGCACGGAAAGCGCCTGGGCCAGGACGCGTGTGTTCGACAAGGCGGGCAGCATGGTCGCCACCATGCTGCTGAACATGGCGACGATGAAGGACTCCTATGCGCCGTACGAGGAAGAGTATCGGCAGCTGTATGGGGCGTAGGGGTGATGACTGCACCCTCTCCCCTTTGTGGGAGAGGGTGGCTCGCCGCGCAGCGGCGAGACGGGTGAGGGGTCTCTCTCCGCGGTGACGCTGACTATGGTACGCGCGGATAGAGACCCCTCATCCGGCGCTTCGCGCCACCTTCTCCCACAAGGGGAGAAGGGAAGAATGCTGCCAATCGGCCGCTCATCCCTTAGGCAAATGCTCTTCGCGAAGCCGTCGCACAGGGAATGAGCAGACGTCGATCTGCGTCCTAACCGTCTGAGCGCACTTCAAATTCTCTCGCCGCCCACGCTCCACCGCAATTGTACACAATGGCACGGCGCTTGCAGAACTCCGGCAAAGAGAGTTCTCGCGAGGGGCGGGCGTCATGCTGGACTCGAGCAAGTCGACATTGGGCGTCATCAGCGCCGAGCCCGAGCCCATCAAGCTCGATTGGCCGAGCACCGCGCTTCTCATCATCGACATGCAGCGCGACTTCATGGAGCCCGGCGGCTTCGGCGAGACGCTCGGCAACGACGTCAGCCAGCTTGCGCGCGCGGTGAAGCCGATCGGCACCGTGCTGACGGCGGCGCGCGACACCGGCATGCTGGTGATCCACACCCGCGAGGGCCATCTGCCCGATCTCTCCGATGCGCCGCCGGCGAAAGTCGAGCGCGGCGCGCCGTCTTTGCGCATCGGCGATCCCGGCCCGATGGGCCGCATCCTCATCCGTGGCGAAGCCGGTCACGACATCATTCCCGAACTCTATCCGCTCGACAGCGAGATCGTGATCGACAAGCCCGGCAAGGGCGCGTTCTACGCCACTGAGCTCTCCGACGTGCTGGAGAAATACGGCATCGAGAATTTGCTGGTGTGCGGCGTCACCACCGAGGTGTGCGTCAACACCACGGTGCGCGAAGCCAATGACCGCGGCTACCGCTGCGTCGTCATGTCGGACGGCTGCGCGTCCTACTTCCCCGAGTTTCACGAGATGGGCCTGAAGATGATCAAGGCCCAGGGCGGCATCTTCGGCTGGGTCGCAACCTCGGCCGCGGTTCTGGAGGCAATGAAGGTTTCGACCACATAGGGGTATTGTCATGAGCACATTGACGGGGACGACCGGCAAGTCTGAGATCAATACGTCCGAGTTCAGGCCGGCACTATGGACATCGGGCGACTGGAACGCGTTCTTCGGCTTCGGCACCAACATCCTCGTCAACATGCTGGTGCTCACGGGGCTCCTCCGCTTCGTTTTGAAGATGCCGGACAGCCTGGTGTTCGGCCGCATCCTGCCCGCGCTCGGGCTGATGATGTGCCTCTCGACCTTCTACTACGCCTACCTCGCCTATCGTCTGGCGCAGAAGACCGGCCGCAACGACGTCTGCGCGCTGCCCTCGGGCGTCAGCGTGCCGCACATGTTCATTGTCACCTTCGTGATCATGCTGCCGATCACGCTGAAGACCGGTGACCCGCTCAAGGGCTGGTCGGCCGGCCTGGTCTGGGTGTTCTTCCAGAGCTTCATTCTCATGATCGGCGGCTTCATCGCGCCGTTCATCCGCAAGATCACGCCGCGCGCGGCGCTGCTCGGCACGCTTGCCGGCGTTTCCGTCACCTTCATCTCGATGCGCCCGGCGCTTGAGATGTATATGACGCCGCAGATTGGTCTCGTCTGCTTCGCCATCATCCTGGTGAGCTGGTTCGGCGGCGTGAAATACTGGCGCGGCATTCCCGCCGGTCTTGTCGCGATTGCCGTCGGCATGATCATCGCCTGGGGTTCGAACCTGTTTGGTCTCGGTCTCGGCGGCTTGAGCGTGAAGGGCGTCGGCGATGCCTTCGCCAATTTCGGCTTCTCGGTGCCGATTCCCGCCGTGGGCTACGTGTTCTCCGGCTTCGAATTCCTCGGCATCATCCTGGTCACCGCCATTCCGTTCGGCATCTACGACCTCGTCGAAGCCATGGACAATGTCGAGAGCGCGGAAGCCGCCGGCGACGAATATCCGACCACGCGGGTGCTCACGGCCGACGGCGTCGTCAGCCTGATCGGCTGCCTGATGGGCAATCCTTTCATCAACGCCGTCTATATCGGCCATCCCGGCTGGAAAGCGATGGGCGGCCGCATCGGCTACTCCGCCGCAACCGGCATCATGGTGATCGTGCTGGCCTGGTTCGGCATCATCTCGGTGCTGCTGGCGCTCGTGCCCGTGGTCGCGATCTCGCCGATCCTGCTCTATATCGGCATGCTGATCGGAGCGCAGGCGTTTCAGACCACGCCGGTCAAGCACGCGCCCGCGATCGTGCTGGCGCTGACGCCGCATCTGGCCGCCTGGGCCAAGCTGCAGATCGACACGATGCTCGGCTCGACCATGAATGCGGCGGCAACCGTCGGCGGCATGGCGGCCGACAAGGCCGACGCGGTGAAGGCTGCTGCGATCGCCGCGCTGCCGCAGCAGGGTGTGTTCTATCACGGCCTCGAGGTCATGGGCGGCGGCTCCATCCTCGGCGGCCTCATCCTGGGCGCGATCGGCGTCTTCATCATCGAGCGCGACTTCGAGAAGGCCTCAGGCTTCGCGCTGGTCGGTGCGGTCCTGACCTATTTCGGCTTCATGCATGGCGAGGCCGTCGGCATTGGCGGTGGATTCGGTGTCACGCCCGCTGTCGCGCTCGCCTACGCCGCGATGGCCGCCGGCCTGTTCGCGGCCAGCAAGCTCGGCGCCGGCGAACACTATGCCGCGCATCCCGAGATGTCCGCCGCGCCGGCGGAGTAGGTAACGGCGCGGACTTCCGTAAAGCGGCCGGCCGATGCCGGCCGCGTTCGTTTCAGGGCCGCACGGCCGGCGTCTCCATCGGCAGGCCGCGCGCGCGCGACATCAGATAGAGCTCGAGCGCGACCAGCTCGGGCGAGCCGTAATCATAGGCCTGGGCGCGGACGCCGCTCATGCAGCTGCGCAGCCGCCGCTCCAGCGATCCCAGCGTTTGCCATTCCAGGCGGTAGAGCGGATAGCCGGTCGGCTGTCCTTGCGTGATCGGCGCGCCCGCGAGGCGCTTGTCGAAATTGTCGTCGTGGCAATTGGTGCAGGCGAGGTTGAGCTGGCCCTGCCGCTGCATGAAGAGGTCGCGGCCTTGCTCCGCGAAGAGCTTTGCTTGCGGATCGTCGCCGGCGGTGATCGCGACACCGCGCGATTGATGGGCAACGAAGGCGGACAGCGCCAGGAGCTCGCGGCTCTCGTAAGGCAATGGCGACGCCTGTTGATGATTGGTGCGGCAGAGATTGATGCGCTGGTCGAGCGTGACGGGGCGACTGAGCGCCTTGTCGAAGGCCGGGTAGCGTGCGGCAACACCCTTCATGCTGCTGCGTGCATCGCCATGGCAATCCGCGCAGGCCTTCTCGGCGCTGCCGGACTTCTTCGTCCAGAGGGCCTCGCCGTCGAGCACGAACAGCATGCCCGGATTGGAGGTGTCGTCATCCTGCATGGCGCGCGTGTCCGGGCCCATGAAGGAGTAGCCGGACCGGCGCGCGTCGGGCAGGATTTCACCGGCGAGCAGGGCAGGGGCTGCGGCGAACAACGCCGCTGCTGCTATCGCGTGCCAAACGCTCATTCGACAGTGATCGACGCCGACGCAGTGGACGAATAGCCGTTGTCGCCGATCCATTCGAACTCGAACTTGCCGCTTTCCCTGGCGATCGTGAAGAACGACAGATAAGGATTGGCCGCGATCGCCGGAAACAGGTCGGCGCGAAAGATCTCGGCGCCGTTGTAGCGGCAGGTGAAGCTCGTGATGATGTCGCGCGGCACCAGCTTGCCGTCCACGGTGTGGCGGAAGCCTGTTTCCATGATGTGCGAGGTCAGCGTGCGGATCTCGATGACGTCGCCGCGCTTGGCCTTCGCGGGAACGTTGATGAGCGCGGCCATCAGTTCATCTCCTCGGTACAGGCGGCCAGCGTCACGACCACGTCGACGGCGACCTGCCAGAACGTGTCGTCGGACAGGCGGGCGATCGCAACCACCTTCTGGGTGTCGGCGAGGCGGATGCGGGTCGCGACCTGGGCGCGGCCGGAGGAGGGGCCGAGATAGAAATTGCCGATGTTCGGCTGCGGGTTCTTCTCGTTGAAGATGTGGATGCTCTTGACGTGGTCGTCAGCGGTCATCGGGCTTGCAACGCTCACCGTCACCGGCACCGTATTGCCGTTCTCGACCAGCGGCGGAATGTCGAGCTTCACCTTGCCGGTGCGAATCGGCGCTTCGCCGACGGCGTTGCGGATCGCGGTGTTGAGCATCGCTGGCGTCGCGTGAAGCGGACGCAGGGTGACGATCGGGATCGTCCCGGCGGCAGTGATGCCTCCGGCGAGGCTCAAGAATTGTCGTCGCGTGGTTGGCATGAACAGTCCTAGTCGCGAAGCGTTGCAAGAAAAGCCACGATGTCCTCGATCTCCGCCGCCGACAATATCGGCTTGCCGGTGAAATTGCGTCCGACACGCACGAAGCCATCGTTGCGATAATAGGACGGCATGATGGTCTCCGGGTTGAAGCGGGCCGCATCGACCAGCCGAAGCCGCAACTGGCTCACCGACCAGCGGTTCCCGGCGCCTGTGAGGTCAGGTGCGAGATCGCCCTGGAACCGCGTTTCCGGGAAGGGACCGGAATGGCAGAGGATGCAGGTCGTGGTGCGCGCCAGCACCAGCGCGCGGCCGCGCACGGCATCGCCTGGCGTGCCCGTGAGCGATTCCACAATGCCGTCGCCGGCTACCTTGTAGGAGGCGAGTTCGTCCGCGCGCGCAACGCTGACGAAGGCCAGATTGGCAGCGATCAGCGCCACGCCATGGATGGAGGATTTAGCCAAAGGTGTCCGCCGTGATGGTTTGAAACCAGCGCTCGGCTTCGGTCGCCTCGCGGGCGCGCAATTCGCGCGGGGCATCGACCGGGCTGGTCGCGCCGCCCTCGACCTCGGCAAAGATGTCGCCTTTCGGCTGATAATTGCCTGCAAGCAAAAATCCATAGCCTGGCGCGACGGTGTTGTAGCAGACGCCTGTCAGCCGTGGCGTCTCGGGTGCTCGGCCCGCGAGCAAAGCGACGATGGCAGCGGCGCACGCCTTGCCCTGCGCGCTTGCGGCCGAGGCCGATTTGGGAATGCCGCCGCCGAGGCAGGCGTCGCCGATGACATGGATGTTCTTGACGAGCTTCGACTCGAAGGTCACGGGATCGATCGGACACCAGCCGGTGTGGTCCGCCACGCCTGCGATCTCGGCAATGCGTCCCGCGCGTTGCGGCGGAATGACATTGGCGACATCTGGCGTGTAGTTGCCGAACTCGGTGACAATGGTCATGGTCGCCGGATCGACCGAGGTCACGCGGCCGCCTTGCGACAGCGCGATGCGCTCGATCATGTCGCCGTAGAGCTCCTTCCACGCCTTTTCGAACAGCCGCTGTTGGGAGAAATTGTCCTTGGCGTCGAGGATCAGAACTTTTGACCGTGGCTTGTTCGTCTTTAGATAATGCGCGATCAGGCTGGCACGCTCGTAAGGCGCCGGCGGGCAGCGCAAGGGATTGGCGGGGATTGCGATCGCGACCGTACCGCCGTCCGCCATCGCTTGCAGCTGCCGGCGTAGCAGCAGCGTCTGCGCGCCGGCTTTCCAGGCGTGCGGCATCTTCTCCGATGCGGCGTCATAGCCGGGCAGGGCTTCGAAGTGGAAGTCGATGCCGGGCGAAAGGACGAGGCGGTCATAAGCAAACGTGGTGCCATCGGCGGCCGTCACGCTGCGCTTTTGCGCGTCGACGGCCGTAGCGGCCTGAGCGGCGACGGTGATGCCCTCGGCGGCGAGCCTGTCATAGCCGAACTGCTGCGCTTCGATCTCGCGCAGGCCGGCGATCACCTCGTTGCTGAAGGGGCACGACGTGAAGGTCTTGTTCGGCTCGATCAGCGTCACCTGCAAGCCCGCCTGCGCGCGCTTGAGCGCCCGCGCGCAGGCCGCGCCGCCAAAGCCGCCGCCGATCACGACGATGCGGCCTGCCGATTGCGCGCGGAGGATCGAGGGGACGGCAAACGATGTGGCCGCGGCAGTGATGCCGAGAACGGCATTCCGCCGTGTCACCGGCGCATTCATGAATCTTGTCCGTAGAATGCCGCGGCGGCCGATAGGACCGCCGCGGCTGCTTTTAGGCGAAGGTGATGTTCTGGTCCCGCAGCGGCACCGAGCGGATGCGCTTGCCAGTGGCGGCGAAGTACGCGTTGAGAACCGCCGGCGCGGCGACGCCGATGGTCGGCTCGCCGACACCGCCCCAGAACCCGCCGCTCGGCACCATCACCGATTCCACCTTCGGCATCTCGTTGATGCGCATCGAGTTGTAGGTGTCGAAGTTGGTTTGCTCGATCTTGCCGTCCTTGACGGTGCAGCCGCCGTAGAACAGCGCGGAGAGGCCATAGACGAAGGAGCCCGCGATCTGCCGCTCCACCTGCGCCGGATTGACGACGTAGCCGGGATCGGTCGAGGCGACGATGCGATGCACCTTGATCTTGCTGCCATCGGTCACCGAGATTTCGGCGGCGCCGGCAACATAGCTGCCATAGCCCATGACCTGGGCGATGCCGCGATAGACGCCCTGCGGCGCCGGCGTCGTCCAGCCGATCTTCTCGGCGACCGCATTGAGCACCGCCAAATGCTTGGGATGGTTGCTCATCAGCTTGCGGCGGAATTCGAGCGGGTCCTGGCCTGCGGCCTGGGCCAGCTCGTCCATGAAGCATTCCATGTAGATCGCGTTGTGATTGACGTTGACGCCGCGCCAGAAGCCCGGCGGAACGTGCGGGTTGCGCATCGCGTGCTCGACCAGCAGGTTTGGCACCGAATAGCCGAACGCGGCTTCGCCGGATTGGGCGACGCCCTGGAAGGCGGCCGGATCCATGCCATTCTGCAGCGCTTCGGGGCGCAGCGAGAACAGGATCGATTGCCCGGACAGGCGGTAGTGTAGCGCGACCAGATTGTTGTTAGCGTCGAACGCGCCGGTCATCTTGCATTGGGTGATCGGGTGATACCTGCCATGCGCCATGTCCTCTTCGCGCGACCACAACAGCTTGACCGGCGTTCCCGGCATCTCTTTGGCGATCATCACGGCCTGGCGGACATAGTCGGTCTGGCCGCGCCGGCCGAAACCGCCGCCTAACATCACCTTGTGCACGTCGCACTTGTCCGCCGGCAGGCCGGAGGCCTCCAGCACCGCTGCGAATGCCGCCTCGCCATTCTGCGTGCCGCACCAGACCTCGCATTTGTCCGCCGTGTAGAGCGCGGTGGCGTTCATCGGTTCCATCGTGGCGTGGTTCTGGTAGGGATAGGAGTAGACGGCCTCGACCTTCTTGGCGGCGCCGGCAATCGCGGCCTTCGCATCGCCGTTCTTGTTGCCGACATAGGCCGGCTGGTCGTTGTTGAGGCCTTCGGCCAGCCACTTCGCAATCGACTCGCTGGAGACTTTTGCGTTGTCGCCCTCGTCCCAGACGATCGGCAACGCCTCGAGCGCGGTCTTGGCGTGCCACCAGGTGTCGGCAACGACCGCGACCGCGGTATCGCCGACTTTGACGACTTTCTTGACGCCTTTCATGCTGGCGATCTTGGCTTCGTCAAAGCTCTTCAGCTTGCCGCCGAACACGGGGCAATCCTTGATCGCGGCATTCAGCATGCCCGGCAGCTTGATGTCGGCGCCGTAGATCATGGCGCCGTTGGTCTTGTCGACGGTGTCGAGCCGTTTCACACCCTTGCCGATCAGCTTCCAGTCCTTGGGGTCCTTCAGCTTGACCTCGGCCGGCGGCGACAGCTTGGCGGCGGCCTCGGCGACCTTGCCGTAGGTGGTGGTCCGGCCGGACGGCGTATGGGTGATGACGCTGTTCGCGGCCGCGCATTCGGAGGCCGGCACCTTCCAGGCGTCGGCGGCGGCCTGGATCAGCATCACGCGCGCGGTGGCGCCGCCCTTGCGGACATAGTCCTGCGAGGAGCGGATGCCGCGGCTGCCGCCGGTCGAGAAATCGCCCCATACGCGCTTGCGAGCGACGCTCTGGCCGGGTGTCGGATATTCGGTCGTGACCTTGGTCCAGTCGCATTCGAGCTCCTCGGCGACGAGCTGGGCGAGACCGGTGAGTGAGCCCTGGCCCATCTCGGAGCGGGCGATGCGAATCACGACGGTGTCGTCGGGCCTGACCACGACCCAGGCGCCGATCTCGGGCGAGCCGTCGGCGGCGCGAACCACGGCGGGGCCGCCGAAGGGGAGGTCGAGGCCGATGGCGAGGCCGGCACCGACCGCGGCCGTGCCGATGACGAAGGCGCGGCGGTTGAGCCGCGGCGAGACATGCTTGTTCATGTAGGGATTTCCTTACGCGCTTGCGATCGTGTGGATCGCTTCGCGCACCTGCTGGAAGGTGCCGCAGCGGCAAATATTGGTGATGGCCTCATCGATATCGGCGTCGGTCGGCTTCGGCTTCTCGCTCAGCAGCGCCGCCACCGCCATGATCATGCCGCTCTGGCAATAGCCGCATTGCGGCACGTCCTGGGCGATCCAGGCCTCCTGTACCTTGTGCAGCGTATCCCCGGAGGCGAGCCCCTCGATGGTGGTGATCTTCTTGCCCTCGGCTTCGCTGACCGAGACTCCGCAGGAGCGGGTGGCGACGCCCTCGATGTGCACGGTGCAGGCGCCGCATTGTGCAATGCCGCAACCATATTTGGTGCCCGTCAGGCCGGCATTCTCGCGAATCGCCCAGAGCAGCGGCGTATCCGGCTCGACGTCGAGAGTGAAGGTTTTTCCGTTGATTGTTAGGTTTGCCATCGCAGTCCCCTGATTGGCCCAATCCACCGATTGAACTCAGGGGCGCAATGTGTCCGGCAAACTGGAACTGTTCAAATCAACAGTCCGAGGGGTGAAATGCGAAGAATTACGCCGCCGAGGGAAGATTGTGGGGAGGGTGGTGTTTTGTCTCGCCCTCCATCATGGTTGATTCGGTCGACCTTCCGCGGGCGCCAATCCATGGGTCTGAGGCGACGCCCGGCTGTGAAGGCCGGTTCCATGGCCGGTCGAGGGCACGGCGACAGTTTGTCCCTTTTGCCGGGGTGCAAGACGCAGGCGCTTTGATACACTGCGCCGATGCCAGAAGGAGTTCCATGAACGTGCCGAGTCCCAACGTGCTGATGCTGTACCCGCTGTTCTCGGCAGAGTCCTTCTGGACCTTTGGCGAATCCTGCAAGGTATTGGGCGTAAAGCGCCCGGCCGCTCCTTTGGGCCTGATCACCGTTGCCGCGATGCTGCCCGAAAGCTGGACGGTCCGGCTGATCGATTGCAACACGGCGCCCTTCAACGACGAGGATCTCGCCTGGGCTGACGTCGTCTTCACCGGCGGGATGATGCCGCAGCAGGCCGACACGCTGCGCCTGATCGAGCTCTGCCGTGCCGCAGGCAAGCCGGTGGTCGTGGGCGGTCCCGACCCGACTTCAAGCCCCCACATCTATGAGCGGGCCGACTTCCGGGTGCTCGGCGAGGCCGAGAGCGTCATCGACGAATTCATTGCGGCCTGGGAGGGTGGCGCGCGGAGCGGTACCTTCACCGCACCGAAATTCCAGGCGGACGTGACCAAGACGCCGGTGCCGCGTTTCGACTTGCTCAAGTTCGAGGACTATCTCTATCTCGGTGTGCAGTATTCGCGCGGTTGTCCCTTCACCTGCGAGTTCTGCGACATCATCGAGCTCTATGGCCGCGTGCCGCGGACCAAGACGATCGAGCAGATGTTCGTCGAGCTCGAGAGGCTCTATCAGATGGGCTATCGCGGCCATCTCGACTTCGTCGACGACAATTTCATCGGCAACAAGAAGTCGCTGCGGCAGTTCCTGCCGAAACTCGCAGAATGGCAGCGGACCCACGGCTATCCGTTCGAATTGTCGACCGAAGCCTCGGTCAACCTGGCCGATGATCCCGAGCTATTGGAGTTGATGGGGGCTGCGAATTTCTTCGCCATCTTCGTCGGTATCGAGAGTCCGGATCCGGCAACGCTGGTCGCGATGCGGAAGAAGCAGAATACGCGGCGCAACATCGCCGAGAGCATCCACAAGATCTACGCCGCCGGCATGCTCGTCACCGCTGGCTTCATCGTCGGCTTCGACAATGAGAAGGTCTCCATGGCGGACGCCATGATCGATTTCATCGAGGAAGCGGCGATTCCCGTCAGCATGGTCGGACTACTCTATGCCTTGCCGAACACGCAGCTGACGCGCCGCCTGGAGCGCGAAGGCCGGCTCCACGCGGGCCACGATGTGGCGCCGACCATCGGCGCCGATCAGTGCACGGCTGGAATCAATTTCGATCCGGTGCGCCCGCTCCGCGACATCCTGACGGACTACAAGCGGGTGCTGGAGCACGTCTACAGCCCGGCTGCCTATTCAGGACGCGTCGACCGCCTCATGACGCTGCTCGACCGGTCCCGGCAGCGCCACGAGCTCGCCGAAGGCGATATCCGCGCCAAGCTCGGTGCGATGGAGACGGTGCACAAGGTGGTCACCGCCCTTCCCGAGGCGCGTGGACCGTTGTGGCAAACTTTCATGAACTGCGCCAAGCGCGACACGACATCCGCGCGCATTGCCGTGCAGATGATCGCAGCCTATGCCCATCTCGGACCGTTCTCGCGCAAGGTCATCGCCGCCATTGATTCGCGCCTGGCGGCGCTGGACGAGCAAATGCCGAGTCCAGCCGTGGCTGCGGGCGCGACCGAGGCTCGACATCTGGCCTGACATCGGGAGCGATGGAACCGCCCACGACGCTGTGATGCGCTGCCCGGCGTGCCATCGGCAATCAAACTGGCTGTCATGTGTGAGATCCCCGCTTGACAGCAGGACAACCTCAAGCTGATCGTCATCAGGACGACACCGGGCCTGCCGCGATTTCGGCGTCTCGACGTTCCGCGCGGGCATTTGAATTTGCCCGCGAGGCTCAGTGCTCGTCTGCCATTGCGACCGACGTCATCGCCGGAAAAGCTTTAGCGGGGGTGGGCCATGTTCAAGAAGGTGATCCGCTGGTCTGTTGCGCTGATTGTCGTAGCGGTGCTGGTCCTCGCGTATCTGCCTTCCTTCATCGCCGATTCCATCTACAAGAACGTCGACGACATCACCGACGGTGAGATGCCCGCCACCGTCACGGCCTTTCAATCGGGGCCGGACGTCGTCAGTACCATCGGTGGCAGCGGCGAGGGCTTGAACTGCAGCCTGCCGCCTTGGGCCAACATATTTTTCGACGGCGGCAGGGATTCCAACCAAAAGCGCCATCTCGTCCTGCAGCGCTTCAGGCAGGCGTGCGTCTTCCATGACCTGTGCTATCGCCACGGCCTTGCGACCTACGGCTATAACCAGAACGATTGCGATCGCATTCTGCAGAACGCGGCTTTTCGACTCTGTCTCTACATACGAAACGGCAGCCAGGAGAGCAGCGCGGCGCGTTGTCAGACCGACTCCAAGATGGTTCTAGCGGGCGTGAGCCTCGGCGGATACGACGCCTATCGCGGCTGGGACCGATCGACCTATTTCGAGTTCGATTCGGACCCGTCGCGGTCGAACGGATTTCTGGTCAGCCGTGTGGTGGATCATCCGTTCAAGGCGGCCGCGCCGGCCAAATACGGCAGCGACCCCGATCAGGTCATTCTCATGTTCGAGAACGTCCGCTCCAATCTTGCGGTGACCTGCATCACCTGCGCGAGTGTTCCCGTTCTCGAGTGGACGACCGATCCCAACGCCGTCAGCGCCGAGTTGCGCTCGCTCGGCGTGACGCGGTTGCCGGAAGCGCTGCTCAAGCGGGAGCCCATGCTGTCCGAAACCATGCCGGTCTGGTTGCCGCCGCGCCGTCGACACGCGGCGCCGCATCTCCTGGTCGACGGAGCGGGCAAGGACCATCTGATCTGGATGAGCCGGAACAACCCGCAGGACAGCATGTCCTGCATCGTCGGCGCCGATCCGGCGCGTCTCCTCACCAATACCCTGCCGACCCGGGATCTCTGCTCGGTCGATGCGGGCCCGTCGCTCAGCAGGGTGGAGGTCGACATGTTCGCGACCTCTCCGCTTCCGATGGAAGTGCCCGGAAGTCCGGATCTCGTCTACGCGACGTCGATCAGCACACAGAAGACAAAGGAGCAGCATCTGAGCTTCTGCTCCCGCTCTGCATCCAGGAAGGTCGAGGAGTCCGGAGGCGACGACCAGTCCAAATGCGTCACCTTCCCCGAACCGGAGGTTCGCAAGGGCGCGGCGCTCGGTGCATTTCAGAACTTTCCGCTGGTTCGCGCCGGACAGCAGATTTATTTCGCGCGGGACATCGATCAGCGGACGGATTCGCTGCTGACTGCCGCCTGGCAGCGCGCCTTCGGCAACAGCTTTTCGCCCGGCGGTGCCCTGCTTGTGATCGACGTGGCACCGCCGCTCGCCGCCAAAGGGCCTCTCTCGGCCAAGCTGAAGAAGATCGTCCGGTTCAACATCGACGATCGCTTCGATCCGATGATGCCGATCACGCGCAAGGCCGACGATTTGCGATTCCTGAGCCTCGAGGCGTCGAAGTCGAGCGTGCACCTTCGCACGATCGATTTCGCGAGGGACAACCCTTCCGTTGGCAATGTGCTGTTGACGATGGGCAACGGTGAGGTGGACCTGGACCGCTCGTGGGCGGAGAGACCCATGCTGGTGCTGGAGACCAAGGAGGCGCGACCGAGGACCAAGCTGGTGTTCTCGCGTGGGGAAATAGCGATCGAGCCGGGCAAGCCGGACGTGTCCCGCGCGACGAGCGAAGTGCTGACGCTGCAGACCCTGGTTTTCGAACGCGATGCGGCCGCGCCGTCGGATGCGCCGTTTGTGAAATCGGCTGGCGCGGCATGCCGGATCGTCTATGAGTTCGAAGCGAACCACACCGATTGGCCGTGCTACCGCGCGTTCGACCCCGACCGCACGATGCGGGCCTCCCCGGCGACGCGGATGCAGGCTTCCCAGACGCTGGTTGGGCGGTTCAGCCCAGGCGGGGGCCATGGCCTCGCATTTCCCGATCTCTGCCTGAAGTCGGAGCCGATCATCCTGACCCCGCAAGGGGGCACGTTTGCGCCTCTGCGCGAGACCGCGGGCTGGAACGGCCCGCCAAGGCTGACACGGACGATCAAATGCGAGCCGCTCGATGCCGCGGCAATCGTGAGCCGTCCCATCGCGCAAAAGGCTCCGTGAAGGCAGGCCGGCCGATGAGGCGCGGAAATGCGTTCGGTCTACTTCACCGCCAGCCTCAGAAAGCTCATCACGCTGCCGAGTGCGGCAAAGCCGGCGCCGAGCGCCAGCGCGACGGTTGCCCCGTCGTGGCCGGCGAGCGCGAAGCAGAGCGCCGCGAGGGCCGCCCCCGTCGTCTGTCCCGTCAGGCGCGCGGTCGCGACGATGCCCGAGGCGCTGCCGCTGCGATGCGGCGGCGCGCTTGACATCACCGCCTTCATGTTCGGCGCCTGGAAGAAGCCGAAGCCCATGCCGCAGATCACCATCCGCCAGATGATGTCGGCGATGGCGGGGTTGGCCGGAAGCGTCGCAAGCAGCGCCATGCCGAGGCCGAGCAGCACCAGGCCGATGCCGCCGAGCAGGCCAACCGCATGGCGGTCGGACAGGCGTCCCGCGATCGGCGCCATGATGCCGACCACCAGCGGCCACGGCGTCATGAAGAAGCCGGTCTCGACCTGCGAGCGCCCGAGCACGTCCTCGAAATAGAACGGCAGCGAGACGAAGGCGAGGCCCTGCACGGCGAAGGAGCACACCGCGGTCGCGGCCGACAGCGCGAACATCGGCCGGCTGAACAGGTCGATCGGCAGCATCGGCGCCGGGTGATCGGCGTGACGTCGCGTCAGGATGAAGCCGAGCGCGAGGGCCGTGACCAGCTCGATGCCCACGACGATCGGCGACAGATTATGCGCGGCACTGCCGATGCCGGTGATGAACAGGCCGAGGCAGGCGGCGGCCAGCAGCGCGCCGAGAAAGTCAAAGCCGTGATCGGCCCGCGGCGTCTTCGGCAGCATCGCAAAGCCGATGCCGATCGCGACGAGGCCGAACGGGATGTTGACGGCGAACAGCCACGGCCACGGGCCGATCGCCAGGATGGCGGAGGCGATCGTGGGGCCGAAGGTGAAGGCGGTCGCGACCACAAGCGCGTTGTGGCCAAAGCCGCGGCCCAGCATCCGGCCGGGATAGACGAAGCGCACCAGCGCGGTGTTGACGCTCATGATGCCGCTGGCACCCAGCCCCTGCAGCGTGCGCGCGACCAGCAAACTGTCCAGCGACCAAGCCTCCGCGCAGAGCAGCGAGGCGATGGTGAACAGGATGAGGCCGCCGAGATAAATGCGCTGGTGTCCGACGATCTCGCCGAGCGCGCCCAACGGCAGCAGCGTCGCCACCAGGGCGATCTGGTAGACGTTGACCACCCAGACCGACTGCTCCGGCGAGACATGCAGATCGGCGGCAATGGCGGGCAGGGCGATGTTGGCGATCGCGGTGTCGAGCGAGGCCATCGCCAGCGCGGTGAAGATCGCGGCGATCGCCCAGCGCCGCTGCGCGGCGGGGAGGCCGTCAGAGATGGTGTGGTCGGGCTCGCGCGCGGCGGCAGGTAACGTGATCGTCATTGCGTTGGCGCGTGGCTCCGGCGGCGCGGCTCAAATCGGTCATTTCGCATGTACTACGGTGGGGCCGCCTTCCACAGGCATATGCTTGCATGCTGTGTATGCGTGAAGGTGGGGCGATGCCGCCTCGCGCTGCCGTACGATCGCGCCGCTGCTGCAAAAATCAGGGGGTCGCCATGCAAATCGTCGTTCTGCCCGGTGACGGCATCGGACCCGAGATCACGACCGCGACATCGGGCGTGCTGCGCGCGGCCTCCGAGCGCTTCCAGCTCAATTTGCGCCTCGAGGAGCACGCAGTCGGACATGCGAGCCTGAAGCTATCAGGCACGACCGTGCGCCCCGAGTTGCTCGACATCGTCCGCGCCGCTGACGGCTTGATCCTGGGTCCGACTGCGACGTTCGACTTCAAGGACGAGGCGCGTGGCGAGATCAATCCGTCCAGGTACTTCCGCAAGAACCTCGACCTCTACGCCAATATCAGGCCCGCGCGCACCTATGCGGGGCGGCCCGGCCGCCTTGGTGATTTCGACCTCGTCGTGGTCCGCGAGAATACCGAGGGGTTCTACGCCGACCGAAACCTGGAGCAGGGCAATGGCGAGATGCTGGTCACGCCTGATGTGGTGATCTCGCTGCGAAGGATCACACGCCTATGCTGTGAGCGCATCGCGCATGCCGCATGCCGGCTCGCCATGAAGCGGCAGAGACACCTCACCATCGTGCACAAGGCCAATGTGCTCAAGATCGGCGACGGCATGTTTCTCGAGATCTGCCGCGCGACGGCGAAGGCCTATGCAGGACTGAGCGTCGACGACATCCTGGTCGATGCCATGATGGCGCATGTGGTGCGCAGTCCCGATCGTTTCGACGTCATCGTGTCCACCAACATGTTCGGCGACATCCTGTCCGATCTTACCGCCGAACTTTCGGGGAGCCTCGGCCTCGGCGGCTCGCTCAATGTCGGCGAGCGCTACGCGATGGCGCAGGCCGCGCACGGCTCCGCGCCCGACATTGCCGGACAGGACGTCGCCAATCCCGTCTCGTTGATCCTGTCGACCGCGCTGCTGCTGGCCTGGCACGGCGAGAAGACTGGTGCGGTCCGCTATGAAGAGGCCGGGCACGCCATCGAGGCGGCGGTGGCGAAGGCGATTGGCGAGGGCAGGGCGACGCGGGACGTCGGCGGCAAGCTCGGCACGGTAGCGGCGGGGGCGGCGATTGCGGAGATCCTGCAGGCGGAGTGAGCGGTGCTTGTACATTTTTCTCGGGGTCCAAGACAAAAAGTCGAAAAACAACCCCATGCACAGTAGAAGTCCCCTTGATTGACAAGGGATTTTTGTACCGCCTTGCGACGGCAGTCGCGGCTGCGATCAAGTTGACCCGTCGGGCAAAACGTGATCCCCGAAAGTTTTCTGATCGGTGCCGATCAGGTGATGGACTGAAATACGTGGGTTCACGGCAGAAGCGTCATGAATTCATAGACGACTACGGCAGCGCCGAGACAGCGCCGCCAGGGATTCACGCCGCGGAAGACCTCGTCGGCGCCCCAGACGACGAGTCCGCCCTTCATGACGATCGTCAAGCCGGCGCTGACTTTGCCTGAGGAAGGCCAGATCCAAAGCAGAAGGCCCGCAACGATAACGATCCAAAGAAGAAGATTCGGCCACTGCGCGATGGTGATGGCACCTGTTTCGCGGCTCCGGAACAACCAATCAACGAATCGCCGCACCGTCACGGAGCCGATCAGAGCGCAACCACACCCTCTTCACGGCCCTTCCAATAAGTGATGCGGTTGGCTTTGACCTTGATCAGCACGATGCCAGGCGTATCGATGCCGTGGTCGAACCATTTGTCGAGATCGCTCGTCCAGTGCTGCTGGAAAGCCGCCTTGTCCCGGATCAGTTCGGCCGTTCCCTCGACGGCGACGTAGATCCCCTTCGAGAAGAGGCCCGCTTCTGACGAAAACCCGAGCGCGACTTTCGGATTTCGTTGGATGTCCGAGACGGTGCGGGTCTGTTCATAGGCGAAGTAATAAGACGTGCCGTCGTAGGCGACATCGCCGTTGTTGCTCATGGGACGGTTGGCGATTTCGCCGTTCTCGGTGTGGGTCGAAAGAATGGCGATATCGATGTCGGCCATTTCCTTCGCGATCTCGGCGAGCGATGTCTTGGACATGAACTTTCCTCCAGTGGGGCTGGAGCAACGGCGGGATGCAGACCATGTTCCCTGATGGATAGAGCGGGGGGCCATGCCCATCGGCCATTACATCGCTGATGTTTTGGGCAGGCTTGGCGGGTTTGAAGGAAAGGCCGTCGGCGCGGGTCTGATTGGCGCGCGCTTTCTACCTCGAAATAAAACCGCCCCCGACATCAGCCGGGGGCGGTTTGGATGAGATCGTATCAGTGGCCGGTGCCGGGCTTGGTGGTCTTCGGGGGCTTGCCGTCTTCCATGCGGCCCTCATTGCGAAGATCGCGTCCCTCTTGAGCCTTGCGCTGGCTCTCGGGATCCTTGCCATGCTCGTTCATCTCTTCCTTGATGTAACCGGCGCCTTCCTTGATCTTGCCTTCAACGCTCATGATCTTCTCCTTCGATATGGGAGATAAACGCGTTGGCGGACTTGGCGTTCCGGCCTCAGAACGGCGCAGATTTGCGGAACCGAGTTGTGCCTTCCCGAGCGTCTAACGCGCAGAATGGCAGAGCATTTGCGAAACTCATCGTGCTGAGTGCTGAACGTTCGTCGATGGGTGTCGCTGCGCGTTCATGGCGTGGCTCGCTGCCACGGGAGGGGCGACTTGCGCCATGCAGTACCTGTTGATCCGCAGGTGGTGGTTGAAGAAGCCGGCGGCGGGTCAGTGATCGTGCGCGCACCTCTCACGAGCACGATTGGCCGCCTTTGAAGGCAAGGAAGATGCTCGGCGCGCTGTCGCCGACATTGTTGTCGGCGCGAGGTCGCGGCAAGACGGCTGGTAAGAAACCGGCGGGCTAAGTGACGTGGAGATCAACGCTCGTGGTGGAAAACCGTCACTCGAATACAAGCCCCAACGCCAACCAGGTCGCAAGAGACAAACAGACGCCAATTCCCAAATAGGGCAATGCAAGGCGCATCGGTCACTCCTCAGCTCCGAGACGCTGCGAAAACGCCGTCAGCTTCGCATGTTCGCCGTGCCCTGCCCATATTCCATACGATGTACGAGCTTTGGTTCACCGTGGGCGGCAACGTACCCGACTGCGCGATGAAGACGATGCCAACAGGAAACAAGCGCGCCTGATTTGACGCCCCCTTGCCGTACCAGGCTGATTTAATTTGACTCCGCATTTCGTTCAAAATATATAATTTATTTAAATATTTAATTGCGGTATGATTTCTGCCAAGCCATTTTGATCTAAGGGATTTTCTTCCATGCCGGACTGCGAAACAGGCGGAGCAAGCGCGCCGCTCTAGCCGTTATCTAAAGAGGCGTGATCGATGCGCCGACCGATTGATACTGCACCCAGGGACGGAGAAGACATCTGGGTGGAAGATGTGACCGGGGCTGTTGACGTGGCTCGCTGGTCGCCTCAAGCAGGCAAATGGGTCTCCAAAGACGGCGCTCCAATCAACGCTGAGCCGACCCATTGGTATTCCGAAACTGAGGACAGTGACCCGGAGGGCGGGCCATTGGGCATTCCGCTCGGAGCGGGTGTCATTTTGCTTCCCGCGATCCTGATTGGAGCGGCCTTACTGGGTGTGTTCGACACTTTCGGTGCACGAGCGATTCCGGAAACGACGCAAATCGGCGGCGAGAGTGCCCTCAGCCTCGACCAACGGCCGGAAATAGGGGCGGGGTCGCAAGCGCTCCTTCAGCGCGAAGCGAGCGGAGCCCTGACGTACACGGTGCCGGCAGGGATGGTGCAGCCTGAGCCATGGCCCGATCGAGATGCTTTGCACAGTCATGCGCGCGCCAGTGAACTGGACGGGGCGCGCAGGGAACTTGACGAGGCGGTCCAGCACGCGCAGGCGGCAAAAATTGAGGCGGACGAGTTGCGGCAGTCGCTGCAACAGGAGCAAGCGCGCAACGTTGCGCTCGCGAACGACGTTGCCGAATTCCGCCGCGAGATCGATGCCCGCGACGCAGGATCGCGGAAGGCGGAGGATGTGGCCGCGCAGCAGAGAGAGGCGGCGCAGCGGGAGATCGCAGAACTAGAGCAGTCCCTGCAGCGCGAGCGGGAAAATAGCGCCGTCCGCGCAAGGCAGGTGAACGCCGCACAGGCAGCGGCGGCGAGCGCCGAGCAGGAACGCCACGAGGCGCAGTCGCGCGCCGCCGCGCTCGCGAGCGAACTCGCCGGAATGCCTCGCCACTTGCCTATGACGGAAGCTGCGACCGCGGAGCAAAGCCCGGCGGCGGGCCCGGAGATTGCGGAACTGCGGCAATCCTTGCAGCAAGAGCAGGAAAAGAACGCCGCTCTCGTCACGGAAGCCAAAGCAGCACAGGCAGCAGCTGTCGATGCCGATCAACAACGCCGCGCTCTCGAACAGGCTCAGGCGCACGCCGCTGCGCTGGAGAGCGAACTTGCCGAAGTGCGCCGGGAGATCGAAACCCGCAACGTGCAATTTCGCGAGGCCGAAAATGCGACCCGGCAGCAGAGACAGGCAGCCGAACGAGAGATCAGTGAACTGCGGCAGTCGCTGAAACAGGAGCTGAGCAAAACCGAGGCCAGGGAGAGAGACCTTGCACGGCGCTCCACCCATGAGCGCGTCCTCGCCGAGCGAGCAAATGCCGCCCCGGTCTCGCCGGCGACGCGGAGCGTGGAAGTGGCGGCGCCACCGACCGACGCAGTCAAGAACGAGGCGGAGGCCCGTTTGATCCCGCGTGCCAGGGCGCTGCTCGATCAGGGAAATATTGGTGCAGCACGCATTGTACTCGAGCTCGCGGCTGAGAAAGACATTGCGCGGGCAAGTTTCATGCTCGCCGAGACCTATGATCCGGCGGTTCTATCCGCTTGGGGTACTTATGGAACTCGCGGCGAAGCGGCCAAGGCGCGCGAACTCTACGCGAAGGCACACAGGGGCGGAATTCGCGAAGCAAAGGAACGGCTGGATGCGTTGCGACCCTGAGAGTGGGCTTCTTGCAGTCCGAGAGACGAAAGCTTGCGGTGGCTGAGCCGGAAGGGAACGACATGAACAAGGCGCCAAAGTCACGCTCGTTGCTCCTGCTCACTTGGTTGGTGCCGGTCGCTATGATGCTTCAAACGGCCTGCCTGGAAGCGCAAACGGCGAGAAATGCCAAGGCCGATGCACAGCTCGAACGACGGCCGCTTCCGAAAGAGAACGAAAAGGACCGGATGAACGCCTGGACGGTCGGGCTCGCCGGGGGCCTGCTCGAGGGCGCGCCGATCCGCCTCGCCGCAGAAATGGCTCGCGTCGTCGACGACGGAGCAGACCTGCATCTCCTGCCGATCGTCACCCGTGGGGCCACCGACAATCTGAATGCGCTGCTCTATTTGCGCGGCGTCGATACTGCCATCATCAATTCCGACGCGTTCGAGGAGTATAAGATTCAGGCACCGCAGATCAAAAGCCGCATAACCTATCTGCTCAATCTCTTCCCATCCGAGCTGCACATCTTTGTGCGGCCTGAAATCACAAGCCTGCAGGATCTTGTCGGCAAGAAGGTGAACTTCAACACCCTGGGCACCGCGGCCGCTTATTCAGGACCACTCATCTTCAGCCGTCTCGGGATCGATGTCGAAAAGACATTCATCCCGCATCAGGTTGCCCTGGAACAGATGCGCAAAGGCGAAATGTCGGCCGTGGTGTTCATCACCTCGAAACCCGTCGACGCCTTCGTAAAGGGTCGCTGGGAGGCTGGATTCAAGTTCCTCCCGATCGGTTACGACAAGAAGTTCGAGGACTATTATCTGCCCGCGACCTTGGACGCCAATGAGTATCCCAACCTGATCAAGCAGGGTGAGCGGATCTCGACCATCGCGGTCCCGACAGCGCTTGTCGCTTTCAACTGGTCGCCGGGCTCCAATCGCTATCAACGCGTGGCTCGCCTTGTCGAGTACCTGTTCTCGCGCATCGATCGCCTGCAGGCACCAGGCTTCGATCCGAAATGGCAGTCGATCAATCTTGCGGCATCCGTCCCGGGTCTCACCCGTTTCCAAGCCGCGCAGGAATGGCTGGATCGCAAAGCGCGCAGCGTACAGGCGAGGCCATGAAGACTGCCGCGCCGCCGCTCGCTGTCGCCTTCAACGTCGCCTGCGGTATCGCCTACGCGCAAAGTACGAGCGATCCCATGGAAACACTTAGGGCTTGTTCGGCGATGGAGGGACAAGCCCGGCTGGAATGTCTGCAAGACGTATCGCGCAAGATTCCACCGTCCAGTCGGAGTAGCCGGGATACTGACTGGATCGTCAGCGAGACGACTTCGCCAGTCGATTATCTGCCGGTCGTCACCGCCACCGCCACTTCTGTCGGCAGCTCGGATGGCGCCGCGATGCAGCTCGCAATCCACTGCCGCAGAGGCCGCACGGAAGTCATCGTCGCCGGACCGGCGCTGTCACTTAGCGCCAGCGAATACGTCATATCCTTTCGGCTGAATGCGGATACGCCAATGCAATTCACGGCAGCGTCGCCGTCGTTCGGCTCCGGCGTCGCTTTCGGAGGCGACGTCGTAAAGTTGTTGAGCTCACTACCCGACGAGGGTCAAATCGTTGTGAGCCTTTTCACCCGCACTGGCCCGGCGCAAGGCGGACAATTCCTGCTCAGCGGATTCGAAAACGTGCGCAAGAAAATGGCCGCAGCATGCAAATGGCCACATGCTGTCGCCAGACCGGGTAGGTGATGGCCAGGAAATGGGAGACACGAGATGATAACTCCAAAATTGGTGATGGCAATCATCGGCGGCTTGACGATAGGGCTTCTGGTCGGACCAAGCGCGCGGGCGCAGCAGGACCACCAGTGGATCCCGCAGGCGCGCGAGAAGAGCCAAGCGAGCACCCCGAAGCATCCGGGTGGCCAGAAGCAGGTGAGCAAGCCGCGGCAGAATCACGCGATCAGGCAGGATCCTGCGAACAACACGAAGATGGCTCAGGCTACAAAAACCGAGAGCGCGAAAAAGCCGCACCGGCTGATACTGCAGGTCAATTCCAACGAGCCTGCGATGATGAACCTCACGCTCAACAATGCGAGCAACGTCGCGCAATACTATCGCGATCTCGGTGAACCGGTGTCGATCGAGGTCGTCACCTTTGGTCCCGGCCTTCACATGCTGCGCGACGACACCTCGCCGGTAAAGCCGCGCATCGAGGTGCTCGCGATGAGCCATCCCGAAATCTCCTTTAAAGCTTGCGGCAACACGCAGGAAAACATGCGCAAGGCGGAGAACAAGGACATAAGCCTGATTCCACAGGCCACGATCGTCAAATCCGGCGTCGTCCGCGTCATGGAGCTGCAGGAGCAGGGCTGGAGCTACGTCAAACCGTGAGGTCCGGCGGCAAACCAGGACGTGGCGTGCGTTCGCGGGCCGTGGATTCAGGAGGCCAACCCTAGAACTGATACCGCCGCAGGCCGCCATCCACCGGGATCACCGTGCCCGTGATGTAGCGCGCCACCGGTGAGGCCAGGAACACTGCCAGTGCCGCCAGATCTTCCGGCTCGCCCCAATAGCCGACCGGAATCTCCTCCTCCGCAAAGCGCTCGCGATAATCAGGCGCGTAGTTGCGCCGGATCTGCTCGCTCATGATGCGGCCGGGCGGGATGCAGTTGATGGTGATGCCGTGCTCGCCGATCTCGCGCGACAGGCCCTTGGCCCAGGCGTGCACGGCGGCCTTGGCGGCGAACGCCGCGTTGAGGCCTTCTGGCTCGGACTTGCCGGTGATGTTGACGATGCGGCCCCATTTGCGTTCGATCATCTGCGGCAGCAACGCATGCGCGATGCGGCGGTAGCTGGTGAAGTTCAGCGCGATCGCCTCGTCCCATTTGCTGTCGGGTGCATCGATCGGCAGGGGGCGGCTGCCGCCGGCATTGTTGATGAGGATGTCGACATGGCCGAGCTCCTTCACCGCAAAGGCCGCGATCCGCTCCGCCGCGTCCTTGGCCATGACGTCCTGCTCGAGCGGCGTGATCAGCCCGCCATCGACCTCCTTCACTAGCTCGACGAGAAGATCGGTGCGCCGCGCCACGCCGACCACGCGCACGCCCTCGGCGGCGAGGCCCTTGGCGATGGCGCGGCCGATGCCGATGCTCGCGCCGGTGACGACAGCGGTTTTCGATTTGAGCCCGAGGTCCATTGTGACACGCTCTCTTGTTTGGTTCTTGCTTATTGCTGTTCGTTTCCTGCCCTTCCCGCGCGCCTTGCGAATTGCCTGAGCGGGACGAGCAGTGGTAACCAAGTGCGACCTTGAAGGAAACACGAAAAAGAAGAAGGCGTTGAGCGATGGTCTGGGATCCGCAGCAATACTTGAAATTCTCCGGCCACCGGCTCCGGCCCGCCGTTGACCTCTTGATGCGGATTCCGGATTTTGGCCCGCGCGAGATTGCCGATCTCGGCGCGGGTGCCGGCAACGTGACAAAACTCATCAAGGAGCGCTGGCCGGAGGCGAGCGTGACCGGCGTCGAGGGCTCCGCCGAGATGGTTGCCGCCGGCCGCAAGGCTGCACCCGATGTGGAATGGTCCCACGAGGACCTCGGCCATTGGCGCCCGGCCAGGCAATACGACTTGATCTATTCCAATGCCGCACTGCACTGGCTGCCCAATCATGCGGCGCTGTTTCCCTCGGTCATGGAGAAGGTGAAGCCTAGCGGCATGCTTGCGGTGCAGATGCCGCGCAACTTTCTGGCGCCGTCGCATGTGCTGATCGGCGAGACTGCGCTTGATGGTCCGTGGCGGTCCAAGCTCGAGCATCTCGTGACGCCGCCGCCGGTCGAGGGGCCGGCGTTCTATCATGATCTTCTTGCGCCGATGTCGGCCAACATCGACATCTGGGAGACCGAATATCTGCAAGTGCTCGAAGGCGAGAACCCCGTCAAGGAATGGACCAAGGGGACCTGGCTGACGCGCTATCTCGACGTGCTCGCAGGCGAGGAGAAGATCGCATTCGAAGCCGCCTATGGCGCGCGGGTTGCGAGGGCCTATCCGAAGAATGCGGCGGGGCAGACCCTGTTCCCGTTCCGCCGCCTTTTCATGGTCGCGCAGCGCAAGAGCTGATGCACTGCCGCAATGCGACATAAGCGCTCGTTCCCCTGGACGGAAGCAGGTGCCGGGTTGCGTAGACAACGCTCGTCAAGATAGCTTGGCTGCGGCAAATTGGGCTTAGGTCTAGTTGTTCGGCCTGCGGATTGCTGCCACTACTCAAACCGGAAAACAAAAAAGCACCCGGTTTGTCGAGGTTGTTGGGAGGTCTTCATGCGCAAACTGCTTCTTGCGGTCGCGGCGGCCGCGCTGATTCTGGCCCCTGCCGCTGCGCAGGCCCAAACTCCGATCGTCATCAAGTTCAGCCACGTTGTCGCCAACGACACCCCGAAGGGGAAAGGCGCGCTGAAGTTCAAGGAGCTCGCCGAGAAATACACCGACGGCAAGGTCAAGGTCGAAATCTACCCGAACTCCACGCTCTACAAGGACAAGGAAGAGATCGAGGCGCTGCAGCTCGGCTCCGTGCAGATGCTCGCGCCCTCGACCGCGAAATTCGCCCCGCTCGGCATCAAGGAGTTCGAGGCGCTCGACCTGCCCTGGCTGTTCAAGGACGACCAGACCTATTCCAATGCGATGAAGGGTACGGTCGGCAAGTGGCTGTTCCAGAAGCTGGAAGCCAAGGGCATCACCGGGCTCGCCTATTGGGACAACGGCTTCCACATGGTTTCTTCTAATCGTCCGTTGGTGAAGCCGACGGATTTCCAGGGCCTGAAATTCCGCATCTCCGGATCAAAGGTCGCCGACCAGTACTTCCGTCTGGTCGGCACGATCCCGCAAATCATGGCGTTCTCGGAAGTCTATCAGGCGCTCCAGACCGGCGTGGTCGACGGCTGCGAGAACACGGCGTCGAATTATTGGACGCAGAAATTCTACGAGGTGCAGAAAGACATCACCGTCTCCTATCACGCGCATCTGCAATATGCGGTCATCGTCAATTCGAAGTTCTGGTCGAGCCTGCCGCCCGATATCCGCACCCAGCTCGACAAGGCAATGGCGGAGGCATCCGACTACACCAATTCGATCGCACGCCAGGAGAACGAGGATGCGCTGGCCGAGATCAAGAAGACAGGCAAAACCAATCTGCATTACCTGACCGATGCCGATCGCAAGGCGTGGCAGGAGGCGATGCAGCCGACGTATAAATGGGCAAAGGGCCGGGTCGGGCAGGAAGTGCTCGACCTCGTCGCCAAGGAACTCGACGTCAAGATGAACTGACGGCCGCCCTAACAAGAACAATAGCAACGGTCGGGGGTGATCGCACTCCCGGCCGTTTCGCTCTTGAATGGACGAGCCAATCCTGGGGGAACGAAGTTGCTGCGTGTGCTGAATCGTGTGCTCGATCATCTCGAGGAATGGCTGATCGCGACGATGATCGCGGCTGCGACGTCGCTCATCTTCGTCGCCGTGCTGCACCGCTACGGCGCCGGGCTGTCGATCGACCTCGCCAAATGGGCGGAAGCCCGCAACCTGACCTTCCTCGCCGTCCCGGCGCGCGCGACGTTCACCTGGCTTGCCGCCCTCGATCTGTCCTGGGCGCAGGAACTCTGCATCTACATGTTCATCTGGATGGCCAAGTTCGGTGCCGCCTACGGCGTGCGGACCGGCATCCATGTCGGCGTCGACGTGCTCGTCAACATCCTGCCCGGCGGATCGCGCCGGCGCGTCATCACCTTCGGTCTGCTGTGCGGCGCTCTCTTCACCGCCATCGTCGCCTATTTCGGCGCCGCGTTCGTCGGTCAGATGTGGCAGACCGGCCAGCAGTCCAACGATCTGGAAGCACCGATGTGGATGGTCTATCTCACCATCCCGCTCGGCTCCGGTCTGATGTGCTTCCGCTTCCTGCAGGTCGCCTGGTCGTTCCACCGCACCGGCGAGCTGCCGCATCACGACATGGCGGGCGTCGAGGGCGTCGAGGCCGATCCGGTGCATCCGGCGCCGGTCACGCATAGTCAGGTCGTCCGCGACGAGCGCAGCCCGCTCGGCTGGATCCTGATGCTGCTGCCCGTCCTGATCGTCGCGCTTTGCTTCGCGCATGCGGGCCATGTCATCACGCTGCCGCAGGGCTTGCGCGTCCTCATCGTGTTCGCGCTTCTGCTCTCCTTGATGCTGACGGGCATGCCGATCTCGATCGCGCTCGGTCTCACCGTGCTCAGCTTCATGTTCACGCTGACCGACGTGCGAACGGAATCGGTGGCGCTGAAGCTGTTCACCGGCATCGAGAATTTCGAGATCATGGCGATCCCGTTCTTCATCCTCGCCGGCAACTTCCTGACCCATGGCGGGGTGGCGCGGCGGATGATCACCTTCGCGACCTCGCTGGTGGGCCATTGGTACGGCGGTCTCGCGCTGTCGGGGGTGGTCGCCTGCGCGCTGTTTGCCGCCATTTCCGGCTCGTCGCCGGCGACCGTGGTGGCGATCGGCTCGGTGATCCTGCCGGCGATGGTCGCGCAAGGCTTCCCGAAGCGGTTCGGCGCGGGCGTGATCACGACGTCGGGCTCGCTCGGCATTCTGATTCCGCCGTCGATCCCGATGGTCCTCTACGCCGTCTCCACCAACAGCTCGGTCGGCAAGCTGTTCATTGCCGGCATCGTGCCGGGATTGGTCCTGGCCACGCTTCTCGGCGCCACCACATTCTATCGGGCCTGGCGCAACGACTATCCGCGGATGCCGAAGGCAACGCTGCGCGAGCGCTTCGATGCCTTCCGCAAGTCGATCTGGGGCATCCTGCTGATCGTGATCGTGATCGGCGGCATCTACAGCGGCCTGTTCACGCCGACCGAAGCTGCCGCCGTCAGTGCGGTCTACGCCTTCATCGTCGCCGTGTTCATCTACAAGGACCTGAAGCTGAGCGACGTGCCGCGGGTGCTGCTGTCGTCCGCGAATCTTTCGGCGATGCTGCTCTACATCATCACCAACGCCGTCCTGTTCTCGTTCCTGATGACCTACGAGAACGTGCCGCAAGCGCTGGCGCAATGGATGATCGACCAGGGCTTGGGGTGGATCGGCTTCCTGCTCCTCGTCAACCTGCTGCTGCTGCTGGCGGGCAACGTGATGGAGCCGTCCTCGATCATCCTGATCATGGCTCCGATCCTGTTTCCGGTCGCGATCAAGCTCGGCATCGACCCGATCCATTTCGGCATCCTGATGACGGTCAACATGGAGGTCGGCCTCTGCCATCCGCCTGTCGGCCTCAACCTCTACGTCGCTTCCGGCATCGCCAAGATGGGCATCACCGAGCTTACGGTCGCGGTCTGGCCATGGCTGCTGACGATGCTGGGATTCCTGGTGGTGGTGACGTACTGGCCCGGCCTGTCGCTGTGGCTGCCGCGATTGTTGGGGATGTAGCATTCGCCGTCCCCTTTCCCTTGCGGAAGAGGGGACGTGTCGTAGCCCGGATGGAGCGTAGCGCTATCCGGGGCCTCCGTATCAGCGGATAGATTCCCGGATTGCGCTTCGCTCCATCCGGGCTACGCGTCCTCCATCGCCGATAGTAATCGCCTGCGAGATGCGGTTAGATGCCGCGCAACCGGCGGGGAGGAGCAAATATGACAGAACCCAGCAGCGAACCAAAGGACGCGACGCCGTCCGTCATCGCGCAGCAGACGGCGATGCTGAATGCGCTGCCGTTTTCCGACACGCGGGATTTCGACGATGCCGCGCGCGGCTTCCTCGGCACGATCGAGAATGCGGCGATCACGAACTCACAGGGGCGGACGGTCTGGAGCCTCGAGCCTTACGGCTTCCTGTCCACCGAACAGGCGCCGCCCACGGTCAATCCGAGCCTGTGGCGGCAGTCGCAACTCAACATGCAGCACGGCCTGTTCGAGGTCGTGCCCGGTGTCTACCAGGTACGCGGGCTCGACATCGCCAACATGACGCTGATCGAGGGCGATAGCGGCGTCATCGTCGTCGACACCCTGACCTCGATCGAAGGCGCCCGCGCCGCGCTCGATCTTTACTTTACCCATCGCGGCCTGAAGCCCGTTGCGGCCGTGATCTTCACCCACACCCACACCGATCATTGGGGCGGCGCGCGCGGCGTGCTGGAGGAAGACGCACTCGCAACCGGCCGCGTGCCGATCATCGCTCCGAACCTGTTCATGGAGCACGCCGTCTCCGAGAACATCATCGCGGGCCCCGCGATGCTGCGCCGGGCGCAATACCAGTTCGGGCCGCTGCTCGCCAAGGGGGCGCGGGGGCAGGTCGATTGCGGGCTCGGCAAGTCGATGGCGGCAGGATCAGTCGCGCTGCTGCGGCCGACCGATTTGATCATGGCGACCGGCGACAGGCGCGTCATCGACGGCGTCGAATTCGAATTCCAGATGGCGCCGAACAGCGAAGCACCGGCGGAGATGCATTTCTTCATCCCGCGCTACAAGCTGTTGAACCTCGCCGAGAACTGCACGCACAATTTCCACAATCTGCTGCCGTTCCGCGGTGCCGACGTGCGCGACGCGCTGGCCTGGTCAAAATATCTGGGCGAGGCCTTGCAACTCTGGGACGGTAAGGCGGAGGCGATGTGCGGCCAGCATCATTGGCCGGTGTGGGGAGCTGAGCGCATCGGCACGATGATCCGGCAGCAGCGTGACCTCTACAAATTCGCGCATGACCAGACCATTCGTCTGATGAATCACGGCCTCACCGCGGCCGAGATCGCCGAGACGATCCAGTTGCCGAAGAGCCTGGAAGGCGCCTGGCACGGCCGCGGCTATTACGGCCACATCCGCCACAATGTGAAGGCGATCTACCAGAAATATCTCGGCTGGTACGACGCCAACCCGGTCAATCTCGATCCGCTGCCGCCGGTTGAGTCGGGCAAGAAGTATGTCGAGTATATGGGCGGGGCGGATGCGATCCTCGCGCGGGCGCGTGCGGATTTCGACAAGGGTGAGTTTCGTTTCGTCGCCCAAGTGCTCGGCCATCTCGTCTTCGCCGAGCCTGACAATGCGGCGGCGCGCGGTCTGCTGGCCGACACGCTGGAGCAGCTCGGTTACGCCGCCGAAAGCGCGACCTGGCGCAACGCCTATCTGTTCGGCGCGCAGGAATTGCGCCACGGCATGCCGAAGGTGCCGGCGCGCCCGCCGATGCCGCGCGAGACGCTGGCGGCGCTGCGCACCTCGCAGCTCTGGGACGTGCTCGGCATCCGCCTCAACGGTCCGAAGGCGGAAGGAAAGCACATCGTGCTGAACTGGAGTTTTTCCGATACCGGCGAGACCTTCGAGCTTAATCTGGAGAACTGCGCGCTGACCTATACCGAGGGCGTGCAGGCAGAGGGCGCCGATGCCAGCTTCACGCTGGCGCGCGCAACGCTTGACGAGGTGATCGCCAAGCTGACGAGCTTTCCGGAAGCGGTGGCTGCCGGCAAGGTCAAGCTGTCGGGCAACCCGATCAAGCTCGCCGAGCTGATGGGCTTGATGGACGAATTCCCGCGCATGTTCGAGATCGTGGAGCCGAAGCGGGCGGTGGTGAGGTAGGGTGTGCCCCGGACGCAGTGCAGCGCTTCTTCAGCGGAGCGCTGCAGAGCCGGGGCCCATGCCTCCGAGAGCATGCCCTGCCGCGTGGGTCCCGGCTCTGCGCCGCAACGCGAAGAGCGTTGCAGCGCGTCCGGGACACGTGAGTTGCGGGTGGGCCTCGCTACTCCGCGCTGCTCACCAGCTTGATCCGCGGCGACTGTTCCTCGGCGAGGCTGCGATAGGCGGCGAGGTAATCCAGCGCCATTCGCCGCGCCGTGAAACGCGTCTCGAACTGCTTGCGGATCGCGGTGCGGTCGAGTTGCGGAAGGCGATTGACGACGCCGGCTGCGCTGAGGACGTCCTCGACGACGAAGCCGGTCAGCCCCTCGTCGATGATCTCAGGCACCGAGCCGCGGTTGAAGGCGACCACCGGCGTTCCGCAGGCCATGGCTTCGATCATCACGAGGCCAAACGGCTCCGGCCAGTCGATCGGCAGCAGAAGGCCGAGCGCGCCGCTCAAAAAGTCCGACTTCTCGTGATCGCTGATCTCGCCGATGAACTCCACCAGCGGATTGTTCTCGATCATCGGCCGGATCAGCTCGTCGTAGTAATCCTGATCGGCGCGATCGACCTTGGCCGCGATCTTCAGCGGAATGCCGCAATGGGTCGCGATCTTGATGGCGCGGTCGACGCCCTTCTCGGGCGCGATGCGGCCGAGCACGGCGAGATATTCCTGTTTCACCGGCTTCGGCGTCAGCAGATTCTCCGGAAGACCGTGATGAATCGTCGTCACCCAGTTCGCCTGCGGCACCGGCCGTCGCTGCGCATTGGAGATCGAAATGACGGGCATCTTCGAGAAGGTGTTGAACACCGGCTGATGCTCCGGCAGGTCGAGCCGGCCGTGCAGCGTGGTCAGGAATGGCGTCGGCTGGCGGTGGAACAACGACCACGGATAATAGTCGAGATGGAAGTGGAGGAAGTCGAACTCCTCGTCGTCACATTTTTGCCGCACACGCTCCAGCAGCACCATGTGCAGTGCATTGGGGTCACGTACGGAACCGTCGAGACGGAGCGCCTTGGGCCACAGCGCATCCAGCTTGGCTGATGTCTGCGAGTCGCCGCTGGCGAAAAGCGTCACGTCGTGCCCGAGGGCCACCAGCTCTTCCGTCAACCAATGCACCACCCGCTCGGTGCCGCCATACAGCTTGGGTGGAACAGCCTCCGTCAACGGAGCAACCTGCGCGATGCGCATCTCACCATCTCCTTTGTGCGATCATGATCGTAGAAAGCCCCCGCTTGTCGGCACCGGCAATGCCAGCCAAGGGAACGTTCCCGCACTTGCGAAGTTCCTTCCTCCAAACGTTACTTATTCGACACGTCCGGTGTTCGTCGCGATGATGCCATCACATCTTCGCAGATCGTCCGCATCCGCATGTCGTGATGAGGTTGCCCGGGAACCGAGGCGAACTGGTCGATGTTCAGTCGATCAGTAACAAAATTGAAGATCAGCAGAACGGGGCGATAGCCATATGGATCATCTTTCTGGATACGCGCGCAGGCCATTTGCCTTTGTCTTGCGCTATCTTCGGATGCGAATGACATCGCATCTGGTGATCCTGGCCGCGGTCGTCGCGGCGGTTGCCTGCTCCGTAGGCACCCAATACGGGGTCAAATCCCTTGTCGACGCCTTGTCTGCGGGTCCTTCGCAAGGCGGTGGCGTATGGCTGGCATTCATTTTACTCATGTCGCTGATCGCCGCCGACAACTTCCTGTGGCGGATCGCGAGCTGGACGGCGAGCTTCACCTTCGTTCGTGTCACGGGTGATTTACGACGTGACATCTTTCGTCATCTGACCGGACACGCGCCCAGCTACTTCTCGGACCGGATGCCCGGCATGCTGACGAGCCGTATCACCGCGACTTCGAACGCGGTGTTCACGGTCGAGAACATGTTCGTCTGGAACGTGTTGCCGCCCTGCATTGCCACAATTGCGGCAATCGCCCTGATTGGAACCGTCAGTCCTTACATGGCGCTTGGCCTGAGCGTGATTGCCGGCGGCATGGTGGTTGCGATGTTCCGTCTCGCCGCCGCGGGCAAGCCGCTGCATGACGACTTCGCCGACAAGGCCGCTGTGGTCGACGGCGAGATGATCGACGTCATCAGCAACATGCCCCTGGTGCGGGCCTTCTGCGGTATCGGCCACGAGCACGAGCGGTTCGACGCGACGGTAAGCCGGGAACTGACCGCTCGAAGCCGCAGCCTGCGTTATCTGGAAAAGCTGCGGCTGTTGCATGCCGCGGTGACCGTGCTTCTGACGATCGCGCTGATGGCCTGGGCAGTCACGCTCTGGCAGCAGGGCGAGGCGACCACCGGCGACGTGGTGCTGGTCTGTACGCTCGGTATCTCCATCCTGAGCGCGACACGCGACCTTGCGGTGGCGCTGGTCGATGTCACCCAGCACGTTGCGCGGCTGACCGAGGCGATCGCCACGCTGCTGGTGCCGCACGAATTGCGTGATCATCCCGAGGCGGAACCCCTGGTCAAGAGCGGCGCCGCGATCGCGTACAATAACGTCACCTTCGGCTATCCCGGCGGCGAGAAGATTTTCGAGCGCTTCAGCCTGCGGCTCCAGCCCGGCCAGCGCGTCGGCCTGGTCGGCCAATCCGGCGGCGGCAAGTCCACACTGTTCACGCTGCTGCAGCGCTTCTACGATACCGACGAGGGCAGCATCACGATCGACGGCCAGGACATTTCGAAGGTTACGCAGCAGAGCCTGCGCGAGGCGATCTCCGTGGTGCCCCAGGACATTTCCCTGTTCCACCGTTCCATTCGCGAGAATATCCGCTATGGTCGGCCGAACGCGACCGATGACGAGGTGCTGCGCGCGGCGATCGCGGCGCGCTGCGATTTCGTCGAGAGCCTGCCCGAGGGCCTCGATACCATGGTCGGCGACCGCGGCGTCAAGATGTCCGGCGGCCAGCGCCAGCGCATCGCGATCGCGCGCGCCTTCCTGAAGGATGCGCCGATCCTGCTGCTGGACGAGGCGACCGCCGCGCTCGACAGCGAATCCGAGGAGGCCATCCGCGAGGCGCTGTCGCGCCTGATGCGCGGCCGCACGGTGATCGCGATCGCGCATCGGCTGGCGACGCTGCGCAATTTCGACCGCGTGGTGGTGCTGAGGGCCGGCAAGATCATCGAGGACGGCGCGCCCGACCGACTGATGCAGGGTCACGGTCCCTACCGTGAGCTGGTGACGCAGGAGATGAGCCGGCTCGCGAAGTTCGCCGCGTAAACCCAGCAGTCGCGTTCGCGTTGGTTGCGTTTCGAATCAAGCCGCAGGGGAGCAGCTCATGGCAGCCGAAGCCGTAACCAAGATCGTCTCCGTATCGCAGACGGTGGAGGCCGTCGCGGAGCAGACGTTCTACATTCCGATGACGGGGCCCGCCGCGCGGCCGCGGCGGTCCCTGAAACATGACGACACCTTCATCGTGCTCGACAGCCATGGCGACATCGGCGCGTCGGCCGGCGGGCCGGACGGCCTGTTTCACTACGACACCCGCTATCTGGCGCGGCTGGAGCTCGTGCTCGAGGATCTCCAGCCGCTGCTGCTCGGCTCCAACCTGCGCGACGACAATTCGGCGCTCACCGTCGATCTCACCAATCCCGACATCTATCGTCAGGGCCGCCTCGTCTTCCAGAAGGACCTGCTGCACATCGTGCGCACGATCTTCCTGTGGCACGGCACGGCCTATCAGCGCATCGGCGTGCAGAACCACGGCGACGGACGGGCCAGTTTCGAGCTGACGCTACTGTTCGACAACGACTTTGCGGACCTGTTCGAGGTCCGCGGCGAGCGGCGCCCGCGGCGCGGGACCGGCACGAGCAAATTGCTTGGGCCGACCGACGTGCTGTTCGAATATCGCGGTCTCGACGACACCGAGCGCACCACGGGGCTGCATTTCGACCCGCGTCCGACGCGGCTGTCGGTGAATGCCGCGACCTGGCAGATCGAGCTGGACCCGCATGAATCGAAATCGCTGTTCGTAGCCGTATCCTGCAATCGGCCGGTCGCGGAGAAGCCCGCACGCTTCTTCAGGGGCCTGCTCGCCCATCGCCGCGAGATGCGCCAGTCCACGATGGGCGCCGCCAGCATCGAGACCTCGAACAACATCTTCAACGAGGTGCTGTGCCAGGCCATGGCCGACCTCAACATGCTGATGACGGAGACGCCGCAAGGGCGTTATCCCTATGCCGGCATTCCCTGGTACTCGACGACGTTCGGCCGCGACGGCCTGATCACCGCGCTCCAGATGCTGTGGGTCGATCCGCGCGTCGCCAAGGGCGTCTTGCGCCGGCTTGCGCATTTCCAGGCCAAGGCGACAGATCCGCTCGCCGATGCCGCGCCCGGCAAGATCCTGCATGAGATGCGCGGCGGCGAGATGGCGGCGCTGCGCGAGGTGCCGTTCGCGCAATATTACGGCAGCGTCGATTCGACCGCGCTGTTCGTCCTGCTCGCCGGAAGCTATGTCGAACGGACCGGCGACGAGAAGACCTTGATCGAGCTATGGCCGGCGATCGAGGCGGGGCTGGCCTGGATCGACGGTCCCGGCGATCCTGATAAGGACGGCTTCGTCGAATACCAGCGCGCCACCGAGAAGGGACTTGCCAACCAGGGTTGGAAGGATTCCTACGACGCGATCTTCCATGCCGACGGCCAGCTTGCGGAAGGCAATATCGCGCTCGCCGAAGTCCAGGGCTACGTCTATGCCGCCAAGCTGCTCGCCGCGCGTTGCGCGCAGCGGCTCGGCAAGCTGGACCGCGTGCGCAAGCTCGAGGCCGAAGCCACGGCGCTGGCCGAGCGCTTCGAGAAGGCATTCTGGTGCGAGGAGCTCGGCACATACGCGCTCGCCCTCGACGGCAGGAAGCGGCCCTGCAAGGTGCGGACCTCGAACGCCGGGCAGGTGCTGTTCAGCGGCATGATCCGCGAGGACCGTGCTCGCCTTGTCGCCGCCGATCTGATGCGGCCGCATTTCTTCTCGGGCTGGGGCATCCGCACCGTCGCGCGGGGCGAAGTGCGCTACAACCCGATGTCCTATCATGACGGGTCGATCTGGCCACACGACAACGCGCTGATCGCGCTCGGGCTCGCGCGCTACGGCCTCAAGCATTCGGTCGCGCATGTCTTCAAGGGGCTGTTCGACGCCGCCACCTATATGGACCTGCGCCGGCTGCCCGAATTGTTCTGTGGCTTCCGGCGCGAGAAGCGCCGCGGTCCGACGCTCTATCCGGTCGCCTGCGCGCCGCAGGCCTGGGCCAGCGCGACGCCGTTCACGCTGCTGGAGGCGGCGCTCGGCATCGAGTTCGACGTGGCGCGCAGCGAGATTCGTCTGCGCAACCCGCATCTACCGGCGTTCCTCAACGAGGTGATCCTGCGCGATCTCAGGCTCGGCGAATCCAGCGTCGATCTTCGCGTCAGCCGCCACGGCGACGACGTGGCGCTGGAAGTCTTGCGCACGCGCGGCCAGATCCAGGTCTCGATCGTGCTGGCGCGCTAGCGGCGCGCAGGGAGAGTGTCATGCGTGCGATCGGAGCGTTGATCCTAGGCATAGCCATCGTCGCGGGCCTGGCGGTGCCAACGTCGCGCGCCGCAGAGGAGCCGCCTGCAGGGCAGAGTGAGGCGAAAGCGCCGACGGCACCGTCGCCGACCTCGGCCGTCCCGGTCACGCCGAAGGACGCCGCGCCGCCGCCGTCGGTGACCATCATCGGCGCGAGCGAGGCCCATGGCGTGCTCGGTCGCGACGTCCGTAGCGCCGCGGATGAGGACATGGGCCGTATCGTTGACGTCATCGTCGATCGCGGCGGCCATGTCCGTGCCGCGGCCATCGATTTCGGCGGATTTCTCGGCGTCGGCAGCCGCAAGATCGTGGTGGACTGGAACGCATTGCGCTTCGGCAAGATTGCCAACAAGAAGGACAGCATCACGCTGGAATTGACCAAGGCGCAGGTCGCGGCCGCGCCGGAATACAAGGAAGACACGCCGATCGTCGTGCTCGGCGCATCCGGCAGCCTTCAACCGCTGCAAGCGATCCAGTGAGGTGCCGGGAGGGCTGACCGCCTGTGCTGTTGTCGAGGAAGCCGAACCATGCAGATCGTGACGCCGGCGCCGAACAGGACAACGTCGCCGCGCTATCGGCCGCGAGCATTCCGGCGCCGTCGCGCCAGAGCCTGCGCGGCCTCGACTGGTTCATCTTCTTCCTCGCCGACGTGCAGACCGGATTCGGTCCCTTCATCGCGGTCTATCTGACGACCCAGAAATGGACCCAGGTCGAGATCGGCCTTGTGCTGTCGATCGGCGGTATCGTCGCGTTGATCGGGCAGATGCCGGGCGGGGCGATCATCGATGCCGCGAAATCGGAGCGACTGGTCGCCGCCCTTGCGATCGCGACCATCGGCGCTTGCGCGCTGGCCTATGCCGCGATGCCGATCTTTCCCGTGGTGGTGGCCGCAGCCACCTTGCACGCGGCGGCGAGCTGCGTGCTGGGGCCTGCGATTGCGGCGATCAGCCTTGGTCTGGTCGGCCCATTCGCGATCGGCGAGCGGCTCGGCCGCAACGCGCGCTTTGCCTCCCTCGGCAACGGCGTTGCCGCGGCGGTGATGGGCACCGCGGGCTATCTGCTGTCGAGCCGCTCGGTCTTCCTGGTCACCTTCCTGCTCGCGATCCCCACCCTGATCGCGCTCTCGCGCATCCGCGAGAACGAGGTCGACATCGCCCGCTGTCATGGCGAGATGCCGCGCGAATCGGCGGATCGCGGCGACACCAACATCTGGCACCTGATCCGGCAGCGCCCGCTCATCGTCTTCGCGCTCAGCGTGCTGCTGCTGCAACTCGCAAACGCCTCGATGATGCCGCTGATGGCGAGCGCTGTGACGGCGCGGTCCGCCCAATGGGCGACGGTGCTCGTCGCCTTTTGCATCGTCGTTCCGCAAGCGATCGTGGCGCTGCTGTCGCCGACGGTCGGGCGCAAGGCGCAAGCGTGGGGCCGGCGGCCGCTGCTGCTGATCGGTTTCGGTGCGCTGGCTATTCGCGGCCTGTTGTTTGCGACCGTGCGCGATCCGTATCTGCTGGTCGCCGTGCAGGTGTTTGACGGCATCACCGCGGCGGTGTTCGCAGTGATGATTCCGCTGATCGTGGCCGACGTCGCCTTCGGCAGCGGACATTTCAATCTGGCCCAAGGGATCGTCGGCACCGCAACCGGCATCGGCGCGTCGCTGAGCACGGTGCTCGGCGGCTATGTCAGCGACAAGTTCGGCAATGCGACTGCCTTCATCGGGCTATCCGGCGTTGCCGCGACGGGCCTGTTGCTGATTCTTTTCGTGATGCCGGAGACGCGGCGCACGGCATGACTCGCGGCCCAAAGAAAATGGCCGGCCGAAACGCATTCGGCCGGCCAAGTGGGTAGGGAGGAGGAAGATCAGGCGTCGAGATGTTGCAGGCGCTGGCGGTTGCGCAGCACGATCTGGCGGGCGCCGGAGAAGCCAAGAATGCCCTGGGCGTGAAGCTGCGACAGCGCGCGCGACACGGTTTCAAGAGTGAGGCCGAGATAGTCGCCGATGTCGCGGCGGCACATCGGCAACGCCATCATGCCGGCAACGGCGAGGCGGCGGTCCATTTCGAGCAGGAAGGTCGCAACGCGCTCCATCGCGGTCTTGCGGCCCAGCAGCAGCATGTGGTCCTCGGCATGGCGCAGCTCGGAGGCGGTCATCGCCCAGAGCTTGCGGGCAACCTGGACGTCGGTGCCTGCGGCCTTCTCGAGGCTGGCGCGCTTCACGAGGCGCACGGTGGTGTCGATGATGGCTTCGGCAGCAAGGCGGTGAGCCGGACCGGATTCGAGGCCGAACACGTCGCCGGGAAGATGGAAGGCGCCGATCTGGCGGCGGCCGTCGGACAGGAGCTTGTAGCTGCTCACTGCGCCGGACACGACCTGGTAGACATATTCGGCCGGCTCGTCCTCGCCATAGATTTCCTCATCCTTGCGGTAGGAGAACTCGGTGGCGACGAGGCCGACATGGCCGGTGATGGCGCCGAACTGGTCGGTGACGGGATGGCCGGGGGCGATCTTGCCAACAATCTGGGTGTTGATCGCCTGGGTGTTGAGGGTCTGGGTGAGCATCTGCGCCATCTCCGTTGTGATGGAGCATTGCTACGCGGGATCGTGCAATCCGGAAATTTCGAGCGATATCTTAAGGATGATTACCTACGTAGAATCCCGTAGGTCAGGTGTGGGGACGGTCCTGGATGGCATGGCGGATGCACTTGACCAGGTTTTCGTCCAGAAGCGGCTTCAAAACCACGTCTTTGATGCCCGCAGTCGCAGCCCGGGCCGAGATGTTCTCGTCGGGATAGCCGGTGATCAGGATCACAGGCGTGTCGCGGGAGGATTCGCGCAACTGGCCGGCGAGCTCGATGCCGTTGATGCCTGGCATCTTGTAGTCGATCACGTAGCAGTCCGCCCCGCGCGCGCCGCCGGCGTTGAGCAGCGCGGTGCCGCTCCTGAAGGTTCGCACGGCAAAGCCGTCGGTTTCCAGCAGGAATTGCAGGGAGCCCAGCACGGCGGCGTCGTCGTCGACCACGTAGACGGTGGGCCTTGCCGGTGACGCCATAGGGAGCTGTTGAGGGTGCGAGCCGATCTCGATCATGCAGCCTTGGCTAGCACAGCCGGGCGGAGCGATCTTGACTTGCCTCAATCCGGTTTGGCTCAATCCTTGAGCATGCCGGCGCGCATTGCGAGGCGGACCAGCTCCGACAGGCTGTTGGCCTGCATCTTGGTCATGACGTTGGCGCGGTAGACCTCGATGGTGCGCGGGCTGATGTCGTATTCGCGGGCGATCAGCTTGTTGGACAGGCCTGCGATCAGCCCTTCCATGACCTGGCGCTCCCGGGGGCTCAAGGAGGCGACGCGGGCGGCGATGTCCTGCGTGACGGCCTCGCTCTTGGCGGCGGGCTCGGCCTGGCGGATCGCCGTCTCGATCATGGTGGTGAGGCGATCGTCCTCGAACGGCTTTTCCAGGAAGTCGACCGCGCCCAGCTTCATCGCCTCGACCGCGAGTGGCACGTCGCCGTGACCGGTCATGATCAGGATCGGAAACGGGCTTTGCTGCGCCTTCATCCGTTTGAGCAGCTCGATCCCGTCGAGTCCCGGCATGCGCACGTCGGAGACGACGCAGCCGAAGGCGAGGCTGGGCAGGGCGTCGAGGAAGCTCTGCGCATTGTCGAACAGCGTGACGCCGAAGCCGGAGGAATCCAGCAGGAAGTTCAGCGAATCCCGCATCGCCGCATCGTCGTCGATGACGTAGATATGTCCCTTGGTGGTCATGAATCGGTTCTCGTCAGTCAGTTCTCGGCGGTCGCCGGCAAGGTGAAGCGGAATGTCGCGCCGCTCGATGCATTGCTCTCGGCCCACATGCGGCCGCCGTGAGCCTCGATGATCGAGCGGCTGATGGACAGTCCCACGCCCATGCCGGTTTCCTTGGTGGTGAAGAAGGTCTGAAACAGGTTTGGAATGACGTCGCCCTGGAAGCCGGAGCCGGTGTCGGAGACCTCCACCTCGATCATGTCGTCGGCGACACGGGTGTTGGCGACGACGAGCTCGCGGCGCGGCGACTGCGCCATCGCCTCCAGCGCGTTGCGGAACAGATTGACCAGCACCTGCTGGATCTGCACGCGGTCGGCGAGGACGAGATCGGCGTCGGGATCGAGGCTGAAGCGGAGCTGCACGTTCTGCTCGCGCGCGCCGGCGAGCCCGAGCGCGCCGGCCTCCTCGATCAGCTTGGACAGGCTCTCGACCCGCTTCTCCGACTCGCCGCGCGAGACGAAGTCGCGCAGACGCCGGATGATCTGACCGGCGCGCAAGGCCTGCTCAGCCGCGCGATCCAGCGCACTTTCGATCTTCGGCGTGTTCGCGTCGGTGCTGCCGGCGAGCAGCCGCCGCGATCCCTTCATGTAGTTGCTGATCGCGGCCAGCGGCTGGTTGAGCTCGTGGGCGAGCGCGGAGGCCATTTCGCCCATCGCGGTCAGTCGCGAGACGTGGACGAGCTCGGATTGCAATTCCTGGAGCCGGGCCTGGGTCTGCTGGTGCTCCGTGAGGTCGCGGACGAATCCGGTGAAATAGGGCTCGCCGGCGGATTCCATCTCTCCGATCGACAGGTGCATCGGAAAGGTCGTGCCGTCGCGGCGCTTGCCGGTCACGATGCGGCCGATGCCGATGATGTGCGGATCGTTCGTGGAGCGGTAGCGGGCGATGTAGCCGTCGTGGCGGGTGCGATCAGGCTCCGGCATCAGAATGCTGACGTTCTGACCGATCGCCTCGTGCTCAGACCAGCCGAACAGGCGCTCCGCAGCCGTGCTGAACAGCTGCATGATGCCGTGGCCGTCGATGACGATCATGGCGTCGGGAATAGTATGGAGAATCGAGCGGAGGTGGGTCTCGCGCGTGCGCAGCGCCTCCTCGACCTGCTTTTCCTCGTCGATGTCGAGAAAGATGCCGCTGAGATGACGTGCCGTGCCGGCTTCGTCCCGAATGAGTCCGGCCCGGGCGCGGATCCATTGCCCGTTGCCTGAGGGGTTCGCGACCTTGAAAGACACGTCGAAGCTGCCGCCACGTTCGGAAACGCGCTTGATAGCGCTCTCGACCCGCTCCCTGTCGATCGGTTGAAGCCGCGACAGGAAGAGATCGTAACTCGCCGGCTGATCCGGTTCGACGCCGAGCAGAGCCCTGGCGGTATCGGACCAGTCCAATTCCCGTGTCGCGAGGTCGAGATCCCAGGTGCCGACGCCGAACCCTTCGATCCGAACGCGAAAACTTTCGCCCCGACCGTCGTCATGCGAGTGCGTTACGCGGGTCGGCGACAAATGTTGTTCCTCATCCTGATGCGGCGGCACCGGACGCGGTTACCGCTCCCCTAATGTCGCCTAAGGCCGGGCCGGAGGCAAGTTCTGTCGGCTTGCCGATTGACGGCACGTCGGACGCCGGCGCCCTCCTTGATCTATCTCATCCCGATGTGCGGAGGCAGGCGTAAATTTCACCAAAGTCTTTGCACTGGAGAATTCCGATGACATACGCGACGGTGATGGTCAGCCTGGCGCTCGACCAGCCCAACCAAGCGCGTCTTCAGGTCGCGGGCGAGCTCGCCGAACGATTCGAGGCTGATATCGTCGGGGTCGCCGCAGCCCGGTTCGCGCCGCCGCTTTATTTCACCGATGGTGCGGAGGCCCAGCGCCTGATCGATCAGGAGGAGGCCTCAGTCAAGCGGTGTCTGGGCGATCTGGAGGCGGAATTCCGCGCCGCGACCCGGACTCGCGGCGGGCGCGTGGAATGGCGCTGCGCCACGGATTTTCCCACGCGGTTCGTCCTGGCTCAGACGCGCTGCGCCGACATCATCGTCAGCGGCGGGCAGAGTCCGGCCTTCTCCGATGCCTTTTCGCTCGCAAGCCCCAGGGACTTGGTGATGCAGGTCGGCCGACCGTTGCTGGTGGTGCCTGATCGAATCAACTGGCTCGATCTGCGCAGCGTGCTGTGGCCTGGAAGGACACGCCCGAGGCGCGGCGCGCGGTGGCGGACGCACTGCCGATGCTGCGCAAGGCGAGGGATGTCACCATCGTTGAAATCCCAGAGCGCGATGATGACCGCTCGGCCGTGATGGCCGGCGTCACCGACGTTGCCGCCTGGCTAGCCCGCCACGGCGTCACCGCGGCCGCGCGCATCTGCGAAGGCGCCCGGAACGAAACCGCCGCCGCGCAATTGGAGAAAGTCGCCGGCGACGTCGATGCCGGACTGATCGTTGCGGGCGCCTATGGTCATTCGAGGTTTCGTGAACTGATCCTTGGAGGCGTCACCCAATATCTGGTCACGCAGACCGCCCGCAGCGTGCTGCTGTCGCACTGACGGCCGGCCAGAATCGAATCGAGGAGGACGCGCCGTGTACAGATTTCTTGAACAGACCGTCGACGGCTACATGACGCGCAACGTCAAGGCGGTGCAGCGCGACCGTGACCTGCTCGAGCTCAGCGAGATGTTCGAGGCCGACGATTTCAACTCTTATCCGGTCGAGGACGACGGGCAGGTGGTCGGCATCGTCACCAAATTCGACATCCTGAAGTGCTTCGCCTTCACGCCGAGCCAGATGCTGCCCCGCTATCACGACCTGATGAGCCGCAAGATCGGCGACGTCATGACGCCCGAATTCATCTACGTCAGCCCCGACACGCGGCTGACGCGCGTGCTCCAGATCATGGTGGAGCATCGCATCAGGAGCATCATCGTGCTCGACGGTGGGCAGAAGCTGGTCGGAATCATCGCCCGCGAGGATGTCATCGCGGCGCTGAAGGCGACGGCGCGCGACTGACGGACTATCCCTGATCGATTTCATTGTCGCCTCCGTGATCATACGGAGGCTATTCCCGCTTGCGCGTCACGCCGGGCCGGCCTGCTCGTGCGTCGAGATTTTGAAGGGAACCAGCGGGATCGCCGACTGCGAAGAACTTAAGTGCCGCTCTTGATTTCAATCAATTCCCGGTGAGAGTGGATGTGGTTTCTGGCGCTGTGTTCTTTCAGAGAGAATCCGCATGAGCCAGCCCTCCATTTCCAAATCCATGACCATCGGTGAAAGCGGCCTGGCTGTCGTGTTCGCAGTCACCGCCTTCCTCTGCGTGATCGCCTCGGCCAAGGCGCTCGATGCGCCGTTCGCCTTCCACGCCGCGCTCAGCGCGGCGGCGAGCCTCGCTGCGGTTTTCGTCATCGTCAACCGCTACCTCGACCGTCCGGTGGCGCTGCCGCCACAGGAGATCAACGGGCGCCCGAACTACAACATGGGCCCGATCAAATTCTCCTCCTTCATGGCGATGTTCTGGGGCATTGCCGGCTTCCTCGTCGGCCTCATCATCGCCTCGCAACTGGCGTGGCCCGCGCTGAACTTCGATCTGCCCTGGACCAGCTTCGGCCGCCTGCGGCCGCTGCACACCTCCGCCGTGATCTTCGCCTTCGGCGGCAACGTGCTGATCGCGACCTCCTTCTACGTGGTGCAGAAGTCCTGTCGCGCGCGCCTCGCCGGCGACCTCGCGCCTTGGTTCGTCGTGGTGGGCTACAATTTCTTCATTCTGATCGCCGGCACCGGCTATCTGCTCGGCGTCACCCAGTCGAAGGAATATGCCGAGCCGGAATGGTATGCCGATTTATGGCTGACCATCGTCTGGGTGACCTATCTGCTCGTCTTCCTTGCCACCGTCATCAAGCGCAAGGAGCCGCATATCTTCGTCGCGAACTGGTTCTATCTCGCCTTCATCGTGACGATCGCGGTTCTGCATCTCGGCAACAACCCCGCGCTTCCCGTCTCGGTGTTCGGCTCGAAGTCCTACGTCGCCTGGGGCGGCATCCAGGACGCCATGTTCCAGTGGTGGTACGGCCACAACGCGGTCGGCTTCTTCCTGACCGCCGGCTTCCTCGCCATCATGTACTACTTCATCCCGAAGCGCGCCGAGCGGCCGATCTATTCCTACCGGCTGTCGATCATCCATTTCTGGGCGCTGATCTTCCTCTACATCTGGGCAGGTCCCCACCATCTGCACTACACGGCGCTGCCGGACTGGACGCAGACGCTGGGCATGACCTTCTCGATCATGCTGTGGATGCCCTCCTGGGGCGGCATGATCAACGGCCTGATGACGCTGTCGGGCGCCTGGGACAAGCTGCGCACCGATCCCGTGCTGCGCATGCTCGTGGTCTCCGTCGCCTTCTACGGCATGTCGACCTTCGAGGGCCCGATGATGTCGATCAAGGTGGTCAACTCGCTCAGCCACTACACCGACTGGACCATCGGCCACGTGCACTCCGGCGCGCTCGGCTGGGTCGGCTTCGTGTCCTTCGGCGCGCTCTACTGCCTGGTGCCGTGGGCCTGGAATCGCAAGGGGCTCTACAGCCTGAAGCTCGTCAACTGGCACTTCTGGGTCGCGACCCTCGGCATCGTCCTCTACATCTCGGCGATGTGGGTGTCCGGCATCCTCCAGGGCCTGATGTGGCGCGCCTACACCTCGCTCGGCTTCCTCGAATATTCCTTCATCGAGACCGTCGAGGCGATGCATCCCTTCTACATCATCCGCGCCGCCGGCGGCGGGCTGTTCCTGATCGGCTCGTTGATCATGGCCTATAACCTCTGGATGACCGTTCGCGTCGGCGAGGCGGAAGTCCAGATGCCCGTCGCTCTTCAGCCGGCGGAATGAGGAGCTCCACCATGTCGTTCTGGACACGCCACCAAATCTTCGAAAAGAACTCGATCATCCTGATCGTCGGCATCCTGCTGGTGATCGCGATCGGCGGTCTCGTCGAGATCACCCCGCTGTTCTACCTCAAGAGCACGATCGAGAAGGTCGACGGGGTCAGGCCCTACACGCCGCTGGAGCTGGCGGGCCGCAACGTCTACGTTCGCGAGGGCTGCTATCTCTGCCACTCGCAGATGGTCCGCCCGCTGCGCGACGAGGTCGAGCGCTACGGCCACTTCTCGCTCGCCGCCGAGAGCATGTACGACCATCCGTTCCAGTGGGGCTCGAAGCGCACCGGTCCCGACCTTGCCCGCGTCGGCGCAAAGTATTCCGACGACTGGCACGTCACCCATCTGACCAATCCGCGCGCGATCGTGCCGCAGTCGGTGATGCCGGGCTATCCGTTCCTCAGCCAGACCGAGGTCGACCCGGACACGATCGCCGACCACATGCGGACGCTGAAGGCCGTCGGCACGCCTTACACGGACGACCAGATCGCCAACGCGGGCGCCGACATGAAGGCCCAGGCCGACCCGGACAATTCCGGCGGCGATGCCTTCAACAAGCGCTACGCCAAAGCCGTCGTGCGCAATTTCGACGGCAAGGCCGGCACGCCGACCGAGATGGACGCGCTGGTCGCGTACCTGCAGATGCTCGGCACGCTGGTCGACTTCAAGATCTACAACGAGAAAGCCAATCTTCGCTGAGAAGGCATGAACGATGAAAGCTATCCTGTCAGTCCATAATCTAGCGTCCGAACTCGTGACGACGATCTGGACCCCGGTGTTCGTCGCGATCTTTCTCGCGATCATCGCCTACGCATTTTGGCCCCGTAACAAGGCTGTCTTCGACGAAGCAGCGCACCTGCCGTTGCGGGAGGAGTGAGAGACCATGACCGATCATCATAGCGACATCGATTCCGTCTCCGGCAAGTCCACGACCGGACACGAGTGGGACGGTATCAAGGAGCTCAACACACCGTTGCCGCGCTGGTGGGTGATCTCGTTCTACCTCACCATCGTCTGGTCGATCGGCTACTGGATCGTGTATCCGGCCTGGCCGCTGATCCAAGGCAATACCACGGGCATGTTCGGCTACTCCTCGCGCGCCGACGTCGCGGTCGAGCTCGCCAACCTCGAGAAGATCCGCGGTGACAAGATGGCGGCGCTGGGCGCGGCCTCGCTCGCCGACATCGAGAAGGACCCGGCCTTGCTGGCGCTCGCCCGCGCCAAGGGCAAGACCGTGTTCGGCGACAATTGCGCACCTTGCCACGGCTCCGGCGCGGCCGGCGCCAAGGGCTATCCGAACCTGAACGACGACGACTGGCTGTGGGGCGGCACGCTCGACCAGATCATGCAGACCATCCAGTTCGGGGCGCGCTCGGGTCATGCCAAGACCCATGAGGGCCAGATGCTCGCCTTCGGCAAGGACGGCGTGCTGAAGAGCGACGAGATCGTCACGGTTGCCAATTACGTGCGATCGCTGTCGGGCCTTTCGACCCGCAACGGCTTTGATGCCGCCAAGGGTGAGAAGATCTTCGCGGAAAATTGCGTCGCCTGCCACGGCGACGGCGGCAAGGGCAACCAGGAAATGGGCGCCCCGAACCTGACCGACAAGATCTGGCTCTACGGCTCCGACGAGGCGGCTCTGATCGAGACCATCAGCCAGGGCCGTGCCGGCGTCATGCCGGCCTGGGAAGGGCGGCTCGATCCCGCCACCATCAAGGCAATGGCGGTCTACGTCCATTCGCTGGGCGGTGGAAAATAGCAGATCTCGCTGCAGGCGGGGGTGAACAAAAATGCCCCCGTTTGCGCTGGATCAACTGACGCGGCGGTGTCGGGTCTAGGTTCAATCGCACCTTTTCGAGAAGCTCCAGGCGATGAACAAGACCGTGAACCCCAAAGACCTCACATCGGAAGATGACGTCGGGCCGCTCTACGCAGCCCACAAGAAGGTCTATCCCCAGAGCGTCAACGGCACCTTCCGCCGGATCAAATGGGGCCTGATGGCGTTCTGCCTCGGCGTCTATTATTTCCTGCCCTTCGTGCGCTGGAATCGCGGCCTCGGCGCCCCCAGCCAGGCGGTGCTGATCGATCTTCCCAACAGCCGCTTCTATTTCTTCTTCATCGAGCTGTGGCCGCAGGAGGTCTACTACTTCACCGGCCTCTTGATCGTCGCCGCGGTGGCGCTGTTCCTGATGAATTCCATCGGCGGCCGCATCTGGTGCGGCTATCTCTGCCCGCAGACCGTCTGGACTGACCTGTTCTATGCCGTCGAACGCCTGATCGAGGGCGACCGGCGGGAGCGCATGAAGAAGGATGCGTCGTCCGATCCGATGAAGCTCGAGCGCATCTCCGAGATCGTGCTCAAGCATTCGATCTGGCTGCTGATCGCCTGGTGGACCGGCGGCGCCTGGGTGCTCTATTTCAACGACGCGCCGACCCTGGTGAAGGAGCTCGTCACCTTCCAGGGGCCGATGATCGCCTATATCTGGATCGGCATCCTCACCGCGACGACCTATGTGCTCGCCGGCTACATGCGCGAGCAGGTCTGCACCTATATGTGCCCGTGGCCGCGCATCCAGGCCGCGCTGACCGACGAATGGGCGCTCAACGTCACCTACCGCTATGACCGCGGCGAGAAGCGTACGTCGGTCAAGAAGGCCGCCGAACTGCGCGCGCTCGGCCAGCAGGTCGGCGATTGCGTCGATTGCTACCAGTGCGTCGCGGTCTGCCCGACCGGCATCGATATCCGCAACGGGCCGCAGATGGAATGCATCCAGTGCGGCCTCTGCATCGACGCCTGCGACAACGTGATGACCAAGATCGGCCGGCCGAAGCGGCTGATCGGCTACGACAACGACATCAACGTCCATCGCCGCCAGGAAGGCAAGGCGCCGATCTACCGCATCGTCCGCTCCCGCACCATCGTCTACAGCGCGATCATCGCGGCGATCGGCGGCTTCATGATCTACACGCTGGCGACGCGCAGCCTGCTCGACGTCAACGTGCTGCACGATCGCAATCCGGTCGCGGTCAAGCTCAGTGACGGCTCGATCCGCAACGCCTACACGGTGCGGCTGCTCAACAAGAGCGGCTATGACCGCGTCATCGCGATCGACGCGAACGGCCCGGCCAACGCGACTATCCACGTCATCGGCATCGATTCCGTGACGCCTGATAGGCCGATGATCGTGATCCCGCGCGACTCCACCAGCGAGCTGCGGCTGCTCGTCACCGCGCCGGCCGAGGTCAATCCGGAGAAGTCCGTTCCCGTCCGTTTCCACGTCACCGATATCGGGCTCGGCGAGGTCGCTTCCGCCACCGACAATTTCGTCTCGCCTTGAGAAAATTCTGGAGTTAGCCATGGCATCCGCCCCGAAGCCGCTGACCGGAACCAAAGTCTTCCTGATGCTGGTCGCCTTTTTCGGCCTCGTGATCGGCGTCAACGTCACCATGATGAAGCTCGCGATCGCGACGCTGCCCGGCACCGAGGTCGACAGCCCCTATGCCGCGGGCCTGACCTACGATCGCGAGATCTCGGCAGCGCACGACCAGACCGCGCGTAAATGGAAGGTCAACGCCCATATCGAGCGCCGCAACGACGGCGGTGCCGTGCTTCAGGTCGAAGCACGCGATGCCGGCGGCCAGCCGATCGCCGGACTGAAATTCGGCGGCCGGCTGGAGCGGCCGACCGACAAGCGCGCCGATCTCGCCGTCGAGCTCACCGAAGCCGGTATCGGCCTCTATCGCGGCAATGCCGCGTCGGTCGCGCCCGGGCAATGGGATCTGGTGATCGAGGGCGAGGCGCGGGGGACGCGTGTGTTCCTGTCCCGTAATCGCGTGATCTTGAACTGAAGGACTTCGACATGCACGTCACGCGGGATTTCTCGCACTACGTCCGGGCCGCGGGCGAGGGCGTCCAGCACATCGATCTCGCGGTCGAAGGTGTTCACTGCGCCGGCTGCATGGCCAAGATCGAACGCGGCCTGTCCGCCATTCCCGACGTCACGCTGGCGCGCGTCAACCTCACTGACCGCCGCGTCGCACTGGAATGGAAGGCGGGCACGCTCGACCCCGGCCGCTTCATCGATCGCCTCGAGGAACTCGGCTACAAGGCCTATCCGTTCGAGACCGAGAGCGCGGAAGCGTCCGAGGTCGCCGAGTCGCGTTTCCTGCTACGCTGCCTCGGTGTCGCCGCCTTCGCCACCATGAACGTGATGATGCTGTCGATCCCGGTGTGGTCGGGCAACGTCTCGGACATGCTGCCCGAGCAGCGCGACTTCTTCCACTGGCTCTCGGCGTTGATCGCATTGCCTGCGGCGGCCTATGCCGGCCAGCCGTTCTTTCGCTCGGCCTGGCGCGCGCTGTCGGCGAAGACGACCAACATGGACGTGCCGATCTCGATCGGCGTGATCCTGGCGCTCGGCATGTCTGTGGTGGAGACCATCCACCACGCCGAGCACGCCTATTTCGACGCGGCGATCATGCTGCTGACCTTCCTGCTTGTCGGCCGCTTCCTCGACCAGAACATGCGGCGGCGGACCCGTGCGGTCGCCGGCAATCTCGCGGCGCTGAAGGCGGAGACGGCCGCGAAGTTCGTCGGACCCGACGAGATCTCGCAGGTACCGGTCGCCGCGATCCATCCCGGCGATATCGTGCTGCTCAGGCCCGGTGAGCGATGCGCGGTCGACGGCACCGTGATCGAGGGGCGTTCGGAGATCGACCAGAGCCTGATCACTGGCGAGACGCTCTACGTCACGGCCGAGCAGGGCACGCCGGTCTATGCGGGCTCCATGAACATCTCCGGCACGCTGCGGGTGCTGGTCTCGGCGGCCTCCGAGGCGACACTGCTCGCCGAGATCACGCGGCTGCTCGACAACGCGCTGCAGGCGCGCTCGCGCTACATGCGGCTCGCCGACCGTGCCTCGCGGCTCTATGCGCCGGTGGTGCATGCGACCGCGTTCATCACCATCCTCGGCTGGGTCATCGCCGGCGCATCCTGGCATGATGCGATCGTGACCGGCGTTGCCGTGCTGATCATCACCTGTCCCTGCGCGCTGGGGCTTGCCATTCCGACCGTGCAGACCATCGCCTCCGGCGCGATGTTCAAGTCCGGGGTGTTGCTGAATTCTGGCGATGCGATCGAGCGGCTGGCCGAGGCTGACCACGTCATCTTCGACAAGACCGGCACGCTGACGCTGCCCGATCTCGAAGTGATGAATGCCGCCGATATCCCCCGCGAGATCTTCGAGCTCGCCGGCCGGCTCGCGCTGTCGAGCCATCACCCGGTCGCCGCCGCCGTGGCGCAGGCTGCGAGCGCGAGATCGCCGGTCGTCGGCGCGGTCGAAGAGTCAGGGCAGGGCGTGCGTGCCGTGGTCGACGGCACCGAGCTTCGTCTTGGCCGTCCGTCCTTCTGCGGTGCCGAGGCGCTGGTTGCGGACGCCACCCGTCTCGACCCCGAGGCCTCGATCGTGGCGTTCAGCAAGGGCAGCGAGAAGTTCATCCTCTCGGTCCGCCAGGGCCTGCGTCCGGATGCGCAGGCTGTGATCGCGGCGTTGAAGGCCCGCAACATCGGCATCGAGATTCTCTCCGGCGATCGGGAGCCGGCAGTGATCGCGGCGGCCCATGCGCTGGGCATCGCGGAATGGCGTGCCGGCGTCACGCCGGCCGACAAGATCGCACGGATCGAGGAATTGAAGCAGCGCGGCGCCAAGGTGCTGATGGTCGGCGACGGCATGAACGACGCGCCGTCGCTCGCGGCAGCCCATGTCTCGATGTCGCCGATCTCGGCCGCGCATCTGAGCCAGGCCACCGCCGATCTCGTCTTCCTTGGCCGGCCGCTGGCGCCGGTGGTTGCCGCCATCGACGCCTCGCGCAAGGCGCTGCATTTGATGCGGCAGAACCTCTGGCTTGCGATCGGCTACAATGTGCTCGCCGTGCCGGTTGCGATCAGCGGTGTCGTGACGCCCCTGATCGCGGCGGCGGCCATGAGCGGATCCTCGATCCTGGTCATGCTGAATTCGTTGCGCGCCCGCAGCACCTCGCGGGAGATCAAGTGATGGAGATCCTGGTCATCCTGGTCCCGCTGGCGCTGATGCTCGGAGGCGCCGGTCTCCTCGCCTTTCTCTGGTCGCTCCGGAGCGGCCAGTACGACGATCTCGACGGTGCCGCCTGGCGCGCCATCGCCGACGACGAGCCGCCGCAGGAGGCGCCGGCCAAGCGCTAGCGCTTCAGGTTCAGCGCGAGCAGACCAGCGGCCGCAAGGGCTATGCCCACGCCGGTCACGCAAGCGTGCCAGCCGAAGGCATCGAACAGTCGGCCGAGCACGGCTGTGCCGACGAGCCCCCCGCAGAAATAGCACGCAAGATAGGTGCCGCTGGCGACGCCACGGTTCTCAGTCGCGGTCTGCCCGACGAAGCCCGTGGCTACCGCCTGTGCAAAGAAGGTCCCGACCGCGACCAGCACCATTCCGGTGAGCACTTCAGGCAGCCGCGCAGTCAGCATCAGCGGCAGCCCGATGCCGGCAACCGCGAGCGAGCCCCAGATTGTCGGGCGCGCTCCGATGCGCGAGGCGACCCGTCCCGCCAGCAAGGTCGTGACGACCGAGGGCAGGAACACCAGATAGACAAGGCCAAGATCCATCATGCCGAGCGACAGCGGCGGTCGGACCAGAACGAAATTGACGAAGGTGAAGGTGCCGATGAAGGCGAACAGGATGCAGAAGCCGATGCCGAAGGCCGCGCGCAATCGCGGATTGCGCCAATGCGCGATGGTGGCTTTGAGCGGCGAAGCAGTCGGCATCATCGCATGCATCGGCTGCACGCGTCGAATCGTGAAATAGACCAGCACCGCGCCGGCCAGATTGAGCGCTGCGAACAGATAGAAATTCCAGGCGAGGCCCAGGCCATCGGCAATTGCGGCCGAGATCAGCCGGCCGACGAGATTGCTCGCGACATTGCCGGTGATGTAGGCGGCAAAGGCGCCGCCGGCGTCCATCGCGCTGCATTGCTCGCCGAGATAGGCGAGGGTGAGCGCGAAGGCGGAGGCCATGCACAGGCCCTGCGCGACTCGCAAGGTGGTGAAGACGACAAGATTTGGCGCCGAGGCCAGCAGGCTCGTCGGGAGCGCCAGCAGCGCCAAGCTGAGCAGGATGCCGAGCCGGCGATCGATATGCGGGCTGAGAAAGCCAATCACGAGGCTGGCTGCAGCCATGCCGAATGTGCTGGCGTTGACGGCAAAGCTCATCGCCGCCGGCGTGACGCCGTAATGGCGCGTCAGCGAGGGCAGGATCGCTTGCGTTGCAAAGAGATCGACAACGGTCAGGAACGCGGTCAGGCCGATGACGAGCGAGCGCAGCCCGAGACCCGGCGAGTGCGCTTCCATCGTCATCGCGACCGGTTTGATCGGCGCGGAAAGGTCGGTCATGGCGATTGTCCTGTGGGGATGCGGCGCCCGGAGTGGGGAGTTCCGGGCGCCACATCTCGTAACGAGTGCGCTGGGGCTGGAATGTGCTCGTTACATGTGGTGGTCGTTGGGATCCTTGCGGACGTCGCCGACATAGAGAATGACGGTGTCCTTGCCGAGGTTCTTCCACCAATGCGAGGTGCCGAGAACCTCGGGGCGGATGTCGCCGGCCTTGTGCACGATCGGATCGACGCAGTTGGAGGCGTATTCGACGATCTCGCCCTGCTGCACGAAAATGAGAGCGGGGCGGTCGTCATGGCTGTGCCAGGGCACGATGCCGCCAGGCTCGATGGTCAGCTTGCGGAAGCGCAGCTCGCGGCCCTCGATATGCGCCGGCTGCTTGCCGAGGTCGATCGCCCCCAGCGTGACGTCGGTAACGCCGACGGGTTTGTAGTCGACCATCTGCTGGGCGTTCGGCTTGATCTTACCGGCCGGGCACTCGCCGGCAACGACCGGCTGTGCCGAGAGCGTCAGCGCGGCGGCGATGGCAAGGCCTGGCCAGATCAGACGCGACAAGGCATGGCTCTTGAACATGGGGAGATCTCCTGTGTTGGCCGCAACCCCGCTGGTCGCCGGCGATGACGGAAGCTTCATCGAGATCGCGTCGATCCTGAAATGCCGGCTTGCTCTCGATGCGATAGCGGTGCGCTATGTTGATGCGCGGCGGCTATCGATCCGATTGGCCAACGGCATTTCCGCTTTCGCGGCATTCGGCGTCCGATGGCAAGGCGCCCGATGGTGGGCGTCACATCAATCCGCAGGAGCCCCAATGCCGAAATTGTCCAGGACCCTGATCGCCGCCGCCGCGTTTGCGGTCATCGCCACCTCGGCCTTCTCGGAGGTCGCCTGGGACTTCAAGGCCGGCATGGCCTATGTCTATGGCGGACCCGGCAAGATGTCGGCGATGGCCATGGCCCCGGCCGAAAAGAACCACGAGGCGATGATGAAGAACGCCAAGAAGGTGCCCGACAACACCGTCTTCTTCATGAGCAACGGATCGCTGTACTCCACCTCGGGACGGCTCGATCCGACCGGAAATTTCTACGTGAATTGAACGGGCCCTGGCGGCCGCCCCTTGCGGGCGGCCGAACCGGGAAACTAATATTGGCCGAATGCCGGAGCAGAAGATGACAGCTCTCTCGCCAGCCGACGCCGAACAGCTCAGGCTTGCCTTCCAGCGCTGCCGCGACATGGACGGCACGCTGAACGAGCAGCTCAGCGCCTATGCCGATGCCAGCCGTGCGGTGTTTCCGGCCTATGGCGAGGCCGTCGATCGTCTGGTGGTGAGATTGGGCGGGAACGGCGGTGGCGAGACCGCGCCTCACCCGGGCGATGCGATGCCGCCGTTCATGCTGCCGGACGACGCCGGGCGTCTCGTCACGCTGCCTTCGCTGCTGGAGCGCGGTCCGCTCGCCGTGATGTTCTTCCGCGGCCATTGGTGTCCCTATTGCCGGCTCAATGTCCGCGCCGTGGTCCAGGCGCTCGACCGCATCACAGCCATGGGTGCGCAGATCATTGCGGTCATGCCGGAGACGCAGGAATTTACCCGCCAGCTCAAGGCTGAATCCGGCGCGCCGTTTCCGATCCTGACCGATCTCGACAACGGCTATGCGCTGTCGCTCAATCTCGCGATCTGGCTCGGCGGCGAGATCCAGGACCTGTTGTCCTATCAGGACATGGCGAAATTCCACGGCAATGACGGCTGGATGCTGCCGATCCCGGCCGTGTTCGTGGTCGGCCGCGACGGCATCGTGAAGGCCCGCTTCGTCGATCCCGATTTCCGCAAGCGCATGGAGATCGACGATCTGCTCGCGGCACTGGAGAGCGCGGGCAGGGAGAACTGAGCGCTCGCGACGCGGGCTTATCCTGCAATTTCCCGCCAGTCGGCACCGCGCAGCATGCGCATCACTGCGTTGGCCACCGCCGTGCGTTGCCGGCCGGCGACCCCGTAAAGGCTGACGGTGCGGCGGGCGTCCAGGCCGGCGACGGCGGCACGCGTCAGTGTCTGCGGCAGGGGCGAGGTGTGCGGCACCATGGCGACGCCGATGTCGGCTTCGACGAGCTCGATCAGGTCGCGCTCGCTCGAAATCTCGTGGCCATGCTCGATGCCGTGCTCGCGCAGGCTCGCGGAGATGCGGCGCGAATGCTCGCAGAACGTCCGGCTCAGCAGTTGCTCCGAGCGCAAATCGTCCAGTTCGATGCTGCTGCGTCCGGCCAGCCGATGTCCGTCGCCAACGACGAGTTCGAAGCTCTCGGTGAACAGCGGCCAGGCGTCGAGCCGGTCCCAGGCCTCATCGATCTCGGCGGCGATGCCGAGCTCGGCTTCACCCTTCTTCAAGAACTCGCCGACCTCACGGCTCGTCCCGCGCAGGAAGCGGAATTCGAGCCGGTTGAACTGCCTCCTGATCTCGTTGAGATGCGGAATGAGCAATGCCAGATCGATCGAATGCGTCAGAGCGATACGGAGCGCGCCGACCTCTCCGCTCCGGAACGAGGAGGCGAGCGAGCGGGCGCCGGCGGCGGCGTCGAAACACTGCTTCAGGAGCGGATGCATGCGCTGGCCGAGCTCGGTCAGTTGCGCGGCCGGCCGTTCTCGGCGGAACAGATCGCCGCCAAGCTCGGCCTCGAGCTGCTTGATCGCGCGCGTCAGCGAGGGCTGCGTCACGTTGCACTCCTCGGCCGCGCGCGTGAAATTGAGCAGCTGCGCCACCGCGAGGAAATAGCGGACCTGGTGCATTTCCATGGATCGGCTCCCAGCGAAATCGACCTCAAATCTAGCCGATCGGAGCCAGAAATGACATCCCACGCGCGATAGCACGGACGCATGGACTTGGAAGCCAACCGGCATTTCAAAAGATCCCGCCATCTCTTAAAATGATCGCGGGTAACAATGCCGCCGCGTCCGACGAAAATTCGGCCGGTGCAGGCTCACCAGGAGCGAACCATGAACGGCATGAAGGGCAAAGGTGCGGATATCCCAGGTCAGGTCGTGCTGGTGCTTCAGGGGGGTGGTGCGCTCGGCTCCTATCAGGCGGGCGTCTACCAGGCGCTGCACGAGGCCGGCATAGAGCCGGACTGGGTCATCGGCACCTCGATCGGCGCCATCAACGCGAGCCTGATTGCCGGCAACGTGCCGGAGCAACGGCTTGCGCGCCTGAAGGAATTCTGGAAGCGGATGGAGCAGACCCCGGTCTGGACCCTGGGCGGTGCCTTTCCCGACTTCAACGACAGGCTCGCTTACTGGTCGACTGTCACCGGCGGCATTCGCGGCTTCTTCTGGCCCAATCCATTGGCGCATGCGGGCGATGCCTATCCGCTCGGTGCCGACAACGCGGGCTATTATTCGACCGCGCCGCTGGAGAAGACGCTGAGCGAGCTGGTCGATTTCGATCTCGCCAATCGCTGTGCCCCGCGCCTGACGGTCGGTGCGGCTCATGTCGGCACCAGTGAAATGCGCTATTTCGACAGCCGCAACAGTGAACTCACGGTGAAGCATGTGATGGCGTCGGGCGCGCTGCCGCCGGCTTTCCCGGCGGTGCGCATCGACGGCGAGCTCTATTGGGACGGCGGCATCCTGTCGAACACGCCGACGGAAGCGGTGTTCGACGATAATCCGCGCAGGGATTCGCTGATCTTCTCCGTGCATTTGTGGAATCCCGTCGGGGCCGAGCCGAACACGATCGCGGAGGTGCTGAACCGGCACAAGGACGTGCAATATTCCAGCCGCATTTCGAGCCAGATTGCGCGCCAGCAGCAGGCCCATCGCCTGCGCCATGTCATCAACCAGCTTGCGGCACGGCTTCCGGAGAGCGAGCGCAGCGATCCTGCGGTGAGAGAGTTGATGAGCTATGGCTGTCCGACCCGCATGCATGTGGTACGGCTGCTGGCGCCGCAGCTCGAGCGCGAGACCCATACCAAGGATATCGACTTCAGTCCGTCGGGGATCACACGGCGCTGGCACGCTGGTTACGCTCACACGCGATCGGTCCTGGCACGCAAGCCCTGGATCGGCGAATTCGATCCGCTTGCCGGCGTTGTGCTGCATGAGCATACGGACGAGATGCCGATTGCGGCGGAGTGAGGGCTTTGCGCGTTATTGTCTTGCGCAGTGACGATTTCCCGACGGCACGGTCTGGGCTATTGTTGCCGCGTCTTCGTCGCGAGGCTTGCAATTGGTCGCTGAAAAGGATCTCGAGGCAACGCTCGATCTGGTCCGCGCCCACGCGGCGGGACCGGTGGCGGGCGTTTTCGGTCCTGATACGCTGACCTGGCGGATCGACCGGGAGGCCGTCATCTTTCTCGGCGCGGGACGCGCGCTGTTGCTGCAACTGGCGCATCCCTGGGTCGCCGCCGCCATCGCCGAGCATTCGAAAACCCTTGCCGATCCGATCGGCCGCTTCCATCGCACCTTCGACATCGTCTTTGCCATGGTGTTCGGCTCACTCGACCGTGCCTTGCGCTCGTCCCGGCAGCTGCATCGGCGGCACAGCATGATCGTCGGAGAGATGCCCGAGACGGTCGGTCCCTTTGCGGCAGGCTCGCGCTACAGCGCCAACGATATCCCCTCGCTGCGTTGGGTCCATGCGACGCTGGTCGAGACGGCGCTGATGGCGCACGAGCTGGTTCTGCCGCCATTCTCGGTGGAGGAGCGCGAGCGCTACTGGACCGAGAGTCGGACGTTCGGTGCATTGTTCGGATTGACGGCGGATGATCTGCCCGCGGACTGGTCGGGCTTTACGGCCTACACCGCGGCGATGGCGCAGTCGGACACGCTGACCGTGAGCCCGGCGGCGCGCGAGATCGCGGCGCAGATTTTTAGCGGCGCGCGACCGTGGTTGCGGCCGCCACGATGGTATCGCGCGCTCACGGCGAGCCTGCTGCCGGAACGATTGCGCGCCGGCTTCGGGTTTGAGCTCGGCGAGCGGGAGGTCAGATCGGCCGACAACGCGCTGCGATGGATCCGGCGCATCTATCCGACATTGCCGGACCGGCTGCGCTATGTCGGCCCCTACCAGGAAGCCCAGGCCCGCTTGCGGGGCGAGCCGCAGCCCGACTGGATGACCCGCTGCCTCAACCGCGCCTGGATCGGACGGTCGCAGATGGATGTGCGCGGGAAGGGGTAAAGGCCCGATTTCTCGTGTCTCGGACAAGCCACAACGCGCATAGCGCGTTGCGGCGCAGAGCCGGGACCCAGAGGCCACGAGCTCCGCCGAGACATGGGCCCCGGCTCAGCAGCGCACCACGTCGCAAGCGCGACGCGCTGCGTCCGGGGCACGAGAGGAGAGTGAGGCGCACACTTTTTCCGCACCGTCATCGCGAGGAGTGCTTGCGACGAAGCAATCCAGACAGTCGCTGCGGAAGGATTCTGGATTGCTTCGCTGCGCTTGCAATGACGGAGAATGAGCGGCGCGCCTCACACCGATGCCAGCTTCCGGTAGAGCGCGCTGTAGGTCCCCGCCGAGATGCTCCAGGAGAACGATCGCCCCATGGCGCTGCGGCGCATGGTGTCGAGCTGGTCTTGCGCCATGAAGGCCGAGAACGCGCGGCGGACACCGCCGAGGAAGGACTCGCGCGAGGGCCTCGTGAACAGGAAGCCGGTCTCGCCGTCGGTGATGGTTTCGGCAAGGCCGCCGGTCTGGTGACCGATCGGCAGCGAGCCGAAGCGCTGGGCGTACATCTGGCTAAGCCCGCACGGCTCGAAGCGCGAGGGCATCAGGGTGAAATCGCTGCCGGCGAAGATGCGGCGCGCCTGGGCTTCGTTGAAGCCGATCACCACCCCGATGGCGTCGGGGCGGCGGCGATGCGCGTCGATCAGGGCCTGCTCCAGCGCCGGCTCGCCGGAGCCGGTGACGACGATCTGCCCGCCGGCATCGACGATCTCGTCGGCCGCCGACAGCACGAGGTCGATGCCCTTCTGATGGACGAGGCGCGCGACGATGCCGAACATCGGGCCGCGCGACACCGCCAAGCCAAACTGCTTGCGGACGTAATCCGCATTGGCCCTCTTGCCGACCCAGTCGCCGGCGCCGAACTGCTGGGCGAGCTGGGCGCAGGAGCGCGGGTCCCAGCTCTCGTCGATGCCGTTGAGGATGCCGGTGAGCTCGGACGCGTCCGAGCGCAGGCGGAGCAGGCCCTCCAGGCCGCAGCCGAATTCGGCCGTGGTGATCTCGCGCGCATAGGTGCCGCTGACGGTGGTGAGGTGCGAGGCGTAGACGAGGCCGGCCTTGAGGAAGGACAGTTGGTCGTAGAACTCGACACCGTCGATGTGGAAAGAGCTCTCCGGTGCGCCGATCCGCCGCAGCGAGTCCTTCGGGAAGAGGCCCTGATAGGCGAGGTTGTGAATGGTCAGGATCGACGGCAGCTTGGAGCCGCGCCAGGCGAGATAAGCCGGCACGAGCGAGGCCTGCCAGTCATTGGCATGGATCAGGTCAGCTGCCCAATTCTTGTCCAGCTTGCCCATGGCAAGCTCAGCGGCGGCCGAGGCAAAGCGCGCGAAGCGGATGTCGTTGTCGGGCCAGTCGCGCCCGGACTCGTCGCCATAGGGGTTGCCGGGCCGGTCGTAGAGTTGCGAGCAGAGTAGCACGTAGACCGGCAGGCCGTCCTTGGTCGCGGCCCGTCCGAGCGAGCAGGCCGGCATCTCCGCGAAGGCCGGGCAGCGGCCAACGATCTGAATATGCGTGAGTTGCTCGATGATGTCGCGATAGCCGGGCAGCATGATCCGGATATCGGTAAAGGAGCGAAGGGCGCGGGGCAGCGCAGCGGATACGGCTCCAAGGCCGCCGACGCGGACGAAGTCGTCCATCTCCGTGGTGACGAACAAGACCTTCAAGAACAGCTGCCCTCTGTCGATCCCGTTCGATGCTATGCAAGAACGGGTCCAGTTGTCCGGGAATTCTTAAAGCCCACCCACGCGGCGCGTCGGTTCGGTAAACACTTTCCTACTCGGCCGCCGCCCTCTAGGGTCGCGCATCAACAACAGAGAACTTCGAGAGTTCCTAAGACCCAAGGACGTGAGCAGGCATGCAGCTAGCAGATAAGCATGAGGGGACGACGACAAAAGCCTTCGCAGGGCTCAGGGTCCTGGATTTTTCGACCACCATTGCCGGTCCTCACTGCGCGCGGATGCTTGCCGACATGGGCGCTGAGGTCATCAAGATCGAGACCGACGGCGGGGAGACGATGCGAACGCGGCCGCCGCTGCGCAAGGGATGCAGCACCGCGTTCGGCCAGCTCAATGTCGGCAAGAAGAGCGTCGTGCTCGACCTCAAGTCCGAGGACGGCAAGGAGGCGGTGCGCCGGCTGGCCGCGACATCAGACATCCTGGTCGAGAACTTTCGCCCCGGCGTGATGCACCGTCTGCGGCTCGACTACGACAGGCTGCGCACCGTCAACTCAAGGCTGATCTATTGCTCGATCTCGGGCTACGGCCAGACCGGCCCCTCGGCCGAGCTGCCGGCTTATGCTCCGGTGATCCATGCGGCCTCCGGCTACGATATGGCGCATCTGGCCTACCAGCCGGGCCGCAATCGCCCTGATTATTGCGGCATCTATCACGCCGACGTGGTCACCGGCACCTATGGCTTCGGCGCGATTGCTTCGGCGCTCTATCAGCGGACCGTGACCGGCCTTGGCCAGCACATCGACGTGTCGATGCTGGAATCGATGCTGTCACTGACGTTGACCGAATTGCAGAGCGCACAATTCGCCGTGAAGCCGCCGCCGCGCCCGATGTTCGGGCCGACCGAGACGGCAAGCGGCTACGTCATGATCACGGTCGCCAGCGAAAAGACGTTCCAGGGATTGATGGGTGTGATCAGTCACCCCGAATGGATCTCCGATCCGCGCTTTGCGACCTATGCCGCGCGCCGCGACAATTGGGCGGAGGTGATGGACGGCGTCGAAGCCTGGTCGCGGGAACTCACGACCGATGCGTGTCTCACAGCGCTAGGGGCTGCCGGCGTGCCGGCGTCGGCCTATCGCACCGTGTCCGAGGCGCTGGCCGATCCGCAGCTTGCGCACCGGCAGGCGCTCTCCGAGGTGCGTGACGAGGGCGGCTCCTTTCAGGTGCTCAACCTGCCATTCCGGATGTCGGGTGCTGATACCACGCCGGCCAAGACGATGGCCGTGCTCGGCGAGCATACGGATGCGCTGCGCGAGGAGATCAGCCTCGCCGACGATGCATCAATTCCGACAGGCAAAACTGCCGCGACAGGCTGAGCACCATTACGCCGCACGTGCGGCGTGTGATCTGTCGCGCGTTCCTCTTGCCGTGGCGAGCTTTTGTCGCCAATCTCGTCCCCAGTCATTCAACGATCCGAAACATCGGACGAGGGATCCCGGGAGGAACCATGACGAACATTGCTGCCGCAGCGCGCAAGCACGCGCCGATTTTCCTTGTTGCGGCATTTGCCCTCCTTCCGCTGGCCGGGCCGGCGCAGGCACAGAAGCCGGGCGGCAGCATCACCGTCGGCCAGGAGCTGGAGATTGCGGGCTTCGATCCACTCAAGGTCGGCGTCTACGACACCTCCACCTTCACCGCGGCCGCAGCGATCTTCGATACGCTGACCACGCTCGACGACAAGGGCGAAGCCGCGCCGAAGCTCGCGGTGTCCTGGACTCATTCCGACGACTACATGACCTGGACCTTCAAGCTGCGCGATGGCGTGAAATTCCATGACGGCACACCGTTCAATGCGCAGGCCTTCAAGGAGAATTTCGACCGGCAAAAGGACCCGGCCAACAAATGCCGCTGCGCCTTCTACATCACCAACGTCAAGGAGGTCTTGGCGCCCGACGACAACACCCTCGTCTACAAGCTCACCGATCCCTCGGTGAACCTGCCAGCGGTGATCACGATCCAGAGCTCCAACAACGTCATTCAGTCGCCGACCGCCTGGAAGACCAAGGGCGACGATTACAATCGCAATCCCGTCGGCACCGGTCCCTACATCCTGAAATCATGGACCGCCGGCGACCGCATGGTGCTGGAGAAGAACCCCAACTACTGGGACAAGGGCCTTCCCTATCTCGACCGCATCATCTTAAAGCCGCTGCCCGATGCGCAGTCGCGCTTCGCCTCGCTGCAATCGGGCGAGGCCGACATCATCTGGGACGACGAGAACGACGCCGACAACATCATGAGGGCGCAGAAGGAATCCAAGCTCACGGTGCACACCTACAAGGGCTCGGGCGCGCAGGTCTACGCCTTCAACACCAAGGTCGCGCCGTTCGACGATGTCCGCGTGCGTCAGGCGCTGGTGATGGCGCTCGACCGCCCGAAAATGTCGCAGGCGATCAGCAACGGCCTGAGCCGGCCCGCGACCAATCCCTATGGCGATGGCTCCTGGGTCAAATGCAAGGACGACGGCGCGCTGCCGTTCGATGTCGAGAAGGCCAAGGCGCTGATCAAGGATTACGGCAAGCCGGTCGAGTTCAAGACGCTGGTGACTGCGACGCCGCGCGGTCGGATGATCGGCCAGGTGCTCCAGCAGTTCTGGAAACGCGCCGGTGCCAATATGGAGATCGAGCAGGTCGATCAGGCCACCATTCCCTCGCGCGCCTTCACCCGCCAGTTCCAGATGACGCCGTGGCGCATCGTCGATCTCGCTGATCCCGATCCGCAGATGTACGCGAATTTCCGCAGCGGCAGCCCGCTGGCATTGGCCGGATACTCAAATCCTGAGCTCGACAAGCTGCTGGACCACGCCCGCGTCACTGCCGACCTCGGCCAGCGCACCGAGGATTACTGCGCCATCAGCCGCCTGATCAACAAGGAGGCGATCTGGTTCTGGACCTTCCAGAACACCTATTACGCGCTGTCGAGCGCCAAGCTGAAGGGCTTCCCCAAGATCTACAACGGCGTGATCGACGTTTCGCGGACCTGGCTGGAATGAACGCGCGATGCTGAACTTCGTCGTTCGGCGGCTGCTTGGCATGCTGCCGGTGTTGCTCGCCGTCTCTCTGCTGACATTCCTGATCGCCTCGCTGCTGCCGGGCGATCTCGCTCTCGTCATCCTCGGCGATCAGGCGACGCCGGAGAATGTCGCGGCGCTGCGCCGCGACATGGGGCTCGACCAGCCGCTGTGGTGGCGCTATTTGAGCTGGCTCGGTCACGTCTTGCAGGGCGATCTCGGCCGCTCGTTCCGCACCGGGCAGACGGTGTTGCAGGCGGTGGCCGAGCGCATTCCGGTTTCACTTCAATTGATGCTGATGGCTGAGTTCATTGGCCTCGTGATCGGCGTTCCCGTCGCGATCGCATGCGCTGCGCGTGCCGGCGGCGCCTTCGACCGTTTCATGACCGGCAGCGCGTTCGCGATGCTGTCGATGCCGTCCTTCCTGGTGGCGATCCTGCTGATCTATCTGTTCGCGGTCGAACTGCACTGGCTGCCGGCGACCGGCTATGTGCCGTTCACCGAGGCGCCGCTGGCCAATCTGCGCTTTTTCGTGCTGCCGGCACTGACGCTGGCACTGGCGGAATGGCCGGGAATCATGCGGGTGCTGCGCTCCGACATGATCGCGACCTTGCAGGAGGATTATATCGCGCTCGCCAAGGCCAAGGGTCTCAAGCCCGCGCGTATCCTGTTCGTGCATGCGCTCAAGCCCTCGTCGCTGACGCTGGTGACGGTGACTGGCATCAATATCGGCCGTCTGCTCGGCGGCACGCTGATCGTGGAATCGATCTTCGCGCTGCCCGGCATCGGCCGGCTTCTGGTCGGGGCGATCTACACCCGCGACCTGGTCATCCTCCAGGGCGTGGTGCTGCTGGTCGCCTGCGGCTTCGTCATCGTGAATTTCATCGTCGACATGCTCTACGCCGTGCTCGACCCCAGGATCCGCCATGGCCACGCTTGAGCTCTCGATGCAGGACGAGGCGGCGCCCGTGCCCGTCGGCCGCAAGCGCAGGCTCGGCCTGCTGTTCTGGCTCGCGAGCACCTGGCTTGCGATTATCCTTGCGCTCGCGATCCTTGCGCCGGTGCTGCCGCTGCAGAACCCCGTGGACATGGACATGCTGGAGCGCCGCGCCGCGTTCTCCGGCGAGCATTGGCTCGGCACCGACGGACTCGGCCGCGACGAGCTCGCCCGCCTGATTTTTGGCGCGCGCGTGTCGCTGACCGTCGGGCTGATCGCGCCGATGATCGGCCTTACGCTCGGCGGCGCGCTCGGCCTGCTCGCCGGCTATTTCCGCGGCCGGTTTGAGACGCTGGTGGTCGGCAGCATGGACGTGCTGCTCGCCTTTCCGCCGCTGATCTTCGCGCTCGCGGTGACGGCTTATCTCGGTCAGTCCGTCCCCAACCTCACCCTGATCCTCGGCGTGCTCGGCATTCCCGCCTTCATGCGTGTGGCGCGGGCCGCGACGTTGACGCTGGCGCGACGCGAATTCGTGATCGCTGCCGAGGCATTAGGTGCCAGCCATGCGCGCATCCTGCTGCGCGAGCTGTTGCCGAACGTGATCCTGCCGCTGCTGGCCTTCTTCCTGCTCGGCGTCGCCGTCACCATCGTGGTCGAGGGGGCGCTGTCGTTCCTCGGTCTCGGCGTGCCGCCGCCGATGGCGAGCTGGGGCAGCATGATCGGCGAGGGACGCGACAGCCTCGACGTCGCGCCGCGGCTGGCGTTCCTGCCGGCGGCCGGACTGTTCCTCACCGTGCTGGCCTTCAATCTGGTCGGCGATACCTTGCGGGCGCTGACCGACCCGCGTCAGGGGGCGCTGTGAGCGCTCCGCTCTTGACCATCGAGGACGTCGCGGTCGAGCTGCCGACGCCGCGCGGTAATCTGCGCGCCGTGGATCACGTCGACCTGTCGCTGGAGGCGGGCCGCACCCTCGGCATCGTCGGCGAATCCGGTTGCGGCAAGACCATGCTCTCGCGCGCGGTGCTTCAGCTGCTACCGAAAAAAGCAAAGCTCACGGGCCGCGTGATGTTCGACGGCCAGGATCTGGTGCGGCTCGATGCGGAACGCTTGCGTCGCTTGCGCGGGCGCGATCTCGCAGTCGTGTTCCAGGACCCCATGACCTCGCTCAACCCGGTTCTGACCATCGGCACGCAGTTGATGGAGACGATCCAGGAGCATCTCGAGCTCGATGCTCCCGCGGCGCGGAAGCGCAGCATCGAGCTGCTGGCGGCTGTCGGTATTCCGGCGCCTGAGCAGCGGCTCGCGCAATATCCGCATCAATGTTCCGGCGGCATGCGCCAGCGCATCGCAATTGCGATCGCGTTGTCCTGCGAACCGAAGCTGCTGATCGCGGACGAGCCGACCACCGCGCTCGACGTCACCATCCAGGCACAGATCCTCGATCTGCTCGCGCGCGAGCAGCGCCGCCGCCACATGGCGATGATCATCATCACCCACGATCTCGGTGTGGTCGCGGGCCGCGCCGACGAGGTCGCCGTGATGTATGCGGGCAGGGTGGTGGAGCGCGCCCCGACCCAGGCGCTGTTCAGGCGCATGCACATGCCCTACACAGAGGCGCTGCTGGCGGCGATCCCGAAGCTGGAGACCGCGCCGCATACGCCGCTGCCCGCGATCTCGGGCCGTCCGCCCGATCCGACACGACCGCTAAAGGGCTGCTCCTTCGCGCCGCGCTGCCGCTATGCCGCTAGCCGCTGTCATGAGGCCAAGCCCAACCTGAAGAGCGCCGAGATGCCCGATCATCTCTATGCCTGCTTCCATCCGATCCAGATGACGGAGGGAGTTGGCGCATGATGCAGCTTGCCACGCGCGCCGAGCCGCTGCTGAACGTCGACAATCTCGTCGTCGAATATGGTCTCGGCAACAAGACGGTGCATGCGGTGTCCGGTGTCAGCCTTGCGGTCGCGCGCGGCGAGACGCTGGGGCTGGTCGGAGAATCCGGCTGCGGCAAGTCGACGCTAGGGCGCGCCGTGCTGCAATTGCGCCGCGCCAAATCCGGCCGCGTGCTGTTCGACGGTGAGGACCTCACCGCGATGGAGGGCGAGGCGTTGCGCAAGATGCGCCGCCGCGTGCAGTTGATCTTCCAGGATCCGATCGCCTCGCTCAATCCGCGCCGTCGCATCGGCGACATCGTGGCCGAGCCGCTGATCATCGCCGGCGTCAAGGATGCCGCCGAGCGCAAGCGCAGGGTTCACGAGGTGCTCTCTGCGGTCGGGCTCGATCCTGATCTCGTGGCGGGCCGCCTGCCGCATGAATTCTCCGGCGGGCAGTGCCAGCGCATCTGTATCGCGCGGTCGCTCGTCCTCAATCCGGAATTCATTGTCTGCGACGAACCGGTCTCAGCGCTGGACGTCTCCATCCGCGCACAGATCCTCAATCTGCTGGAGGAGATGAAAGCACGCTTCGGCCTCACGCTGTTGTTCATCGCGCATGATCTCGCAGTGGTCAAAGCGGTCAGCGACCGCGTCGCGGTGATGTATCTCGGCCGGCTCTGCGAGGTCGGTCCGTCGGAGCAATTGTTCGCAAATCCTGCGCATCCCTATACCGGGCTCTTGTTGCAGGCGATCCCGGTGCCCGATCCGGATGTGCGTCCCGCCGAGAGTGTGGCGGCGGGTGAGCCACCATCGCCGATTGCGCCGCCGTCCGGCTGCCGCTTCCGCACCCGCTGTCCGCGGGCAGATCAGCGATGCAGCGCGGAGATACCGGAGTTGCGCGAAGTCGGGCCCGGCCAGTTCGCGGCTTGCCATCATCCGCTGACCTGAACTAAGACCGGTTTGTCTCGCCTCGCCGGCCATGGCATGGTGGCGCGACAACGACAAGCATGCCGGGAGAACGCCGATGAAGAGTTTCAAGGTCGCCGATTTCAAGGCGCCGCTGCAGGAGTTCGACGAGGCGACGCCGCAGCCCTCGGGCACGCAGGTGCTGATCAAGGTGAAGGCCGCCGGCGTCTGCCACAGCGACCTCCACATCTGGGAGGGCGGCTACGATCTCGGCCATGGCCGCAAGCCGCTGTCGCTGAAGGACCGCGGCATCAATCTGCCGCTGACCATGGGTCACGAGACGGTCGGCGAAATCCTGGCCTTCGGCCCTGACGTGAAACCGACCGACCAGGGCGACCTGAAGCTCGGCGATGTCGGGCTGGTCTATCCCTGGATCGGCTGCGGCAAGTGCGCGACGTGCCTCGCCGGTGACGAGAACATGTGCCTGACGCCGCGCTCGCTCGGCGTCTATTGCGACGGCGGCTATTCCGATCACATGCTGGTGCCGCATCCGCGCTATCTGCTCAATCTCAGGGGACTCGATCCCGCAACGACCGCGCCCTATGCCTGCTCGGGCGTCACCACCTACAGCGCGCTGAAAAAGGTCGAGCAGCATTTCGACACGCCGATCGTGATGTTCGGCGCCGGCGGGCTCGGCCTGATGGCGCTGTCGCTCTTGAAAGCCATGGGCGGCAAGGGCGCGATCATGGTCGATATCGACGCCAGGAAGCGCGAGGCGGCGGAGAAGGCCGGCGCGCTCGCCACCGTCGATCCCAAGGCGCCGGATGCGCTGGAGCAACTCGCCAAGAAAGCGGGCGGGCCGATCCGTGCCGTGATCGACCTCGTCGGCAATGCCGCGACGACGCAGCTTGGATTCGACTGCCTGACCAAGGGCGGCAAGCTCGTGATCGTCGGCCTGTTCGGCGGCGGCGCGACCTGGGCGCTGCCGCTGATTCCGATCAAGGCCGTGACGATCCAGGGCAGCTATGTCGGAAACCTGCGCGAGACGCAGGAATTGCTCGACCTCGTCCGCACCAAGAAGGTGCCGCCGATCCCGGTGACGACGGCACCGCTCGCCAAGGCCAACGACGCGCTGGTGCAATTGCAGCAGGGCGCGGTGGTCGGGCGCACGGTGCTGACGCCGTAGTTTCTTCTGTCATTCCGGGGCGGTCCGCAGGACCGAACCCGGAATCTCGAGATCCCGGGTTCGGCTCTTCGAGCCGCCCCGGGATGACGCATCCGCTATAGGAACCCCATGTCCGCAAACAACGCCTTCCACATTGCCGTGCTCGCCGGTGACGGCATCGGTCCCGAAGTCATGGCGCCGGCCGTCGAGGTGCTGCGCAAGATCGAGCAGAAATCGGATTTGCGCTTCCGCTTCACCGAGGCACCCGCCGGCGCCAACAATTATCTGGCCACCGGCAAGTCAATGCCTGACTCGACCATCAAGCTGTGCGAGGAGGCGGACGCAATCCTGCTCGGCGCCTGCGGCCTGCCGTCGGTGCGCTACCCCGACAATACCGAGATCGCGCCGCAGATCGAGCTGCGTTTCATCTTCGATCTTTATGCCGGCGTGCGACCGGCGCGCCTCATTCCGGGCGTGCCGAGCCCGATCGTCGGCGCTGATGCGCGCGGCATCGATCTCGTCGTGATCCGGGAATCGACCGAAGGCTTGTTCGCCTCGATGGGCAAGGGCGTCGTCACCGATGAGGACGCGCGCGAGACCATGGTGATCACGCGCAGGACATCAGAGCGCCTGTTCGACTTCTCGTTCCGCCTCGCCGAGCGGCGCAAGGCGCGCGGCAAGCCCGGCGCGCTTGCCTGCGTCGACAAGGCGAACGTGTTCAAGGCGTTCGCGTTCTTTCGCGGCATTTTCGACGAGATCGCCAAGAAGCATCCCGACGTGAAGACCGATCGGCTCTATGTCGATGCCTGCTCGGCCATGCTGGTGAAGCGTCCCTGGGATTTCGACGTGATGGTGATGGAGAACATGTTCGGCGACATCGTCTCCGACATCACTGCGAGCCTGATCGGCGGTCTCGGCATGGCGCCGTCGGCGGACATCGGCGACAAATATGCCGTGTTCCAGCCCTGCCACGGCACCGCGCCCGACATCATGGGGCAGGGCAAGGCCAATCCCACCGGCATGATCCTGTCGGCGGCGATGATGCTGGACTGGCTCGCCGACAAGCACGGCGTCGAGAGCGCGGCGGAAGCCGGCGAGACGATCGAGCGTGCGGTGGATCAGGTCTATGCGGGCGGCATCAAGCCGATGGAGTTCGGCGGCAGCAACGGCACCGCGGACATCACGAAAGCGGTGCTCGCGGCGCTCTGAAAAGCAGTCGAGCCGCGGGCGCCGGTTCATCTCAAAGAAAAAGGGGCCTTGCGGCCCCTTTGTCGTTCACCAGCGGCGCCAATGGTGGTGGCGATGGCCCCAGCCCCACGGGCGCGGGCCGTAGAAGCGTCGCGGGCCGCCGTAATAGCCGTAGGCGCCGTAATAGTTCGGACGCCAGAAGCAGCGGCCCCACGGGTTGCACACCCAGCGCACCTGATCGATGTCAGCGGCCGGACCGCTTGCAATCTTGTCCGCCTGCGGGATGCCATTCGGCATGGCTGCGAGCGCCTCGCCCGACGCGAGCGCCACACCGCCGATGGCAGCCAGAGCAAGAACAGCAGATTTCATTGTCATCGCGATCTCCCTCGTTGTGGCGGGAGAACTTTCGTCAGATCAACTAGTTGCTACCGCGCGGAGCTGCACGAGGAATTTAATCTTCCTGAACGTCGGTTCAGCTTCAACGCCCCTGGAACTGCGGTTTGCGCTTTTCCATGAAGGCCTGCCGGCCCTCGCGAAAATCCCGGGAATCCATGCAGGCATTGCCGATCGCCTTGATCGCGTCCATGTCGCGCTGACTCTCATCCTTCAGCACCTGCGCGATGGTGATCTTAGCGGCCTTGATCGCGAGCGGGGCGTTCTGCGAGATCGTCTCGGCAATCGTCATGGTCTCGCCCCAGAACTCGTCGACCGGGAACACGCGCTCGATAAGGCCAATGCGCAGCGCTTCGGCGGAATCGATGCGCATGCCCGTGTACATCAGAAGCCGCGCCCAGGACGGGCCGACCAGCGACACCAGGTGCCGCAGGCCGTCGAAGCCATAGGCGATGCCGAGCTTGGCCGCGGGAATGCCGAACTGGCTGCCGTGCGCGGCGATGCGGATGTCGGCGAGCATCGCGACCTGCATGCCGCCGCCGAGGCAAAAACCCTCGATGCAGGCAATCGTCGGCTTGGGATAGTCTGCGAGCAGTGCGCGCTGGGCGGCGCTGCGCCTGGCATATTCCTCGGACGCTGCCGCGTTATGGCGGGTCTTCTCGAACTGGCTGATGTCGGCGCCGGAGACAAAGGCCTTGCCGCCGGCCCCGCGCAGGATCACGACGCGCACCGTCTCGTCGTCGCGCAGGCTCGTCAAGGCCTCGCCAAATCCCTCCCACATCTCCAGCGACATCGCGTTGCGCTTGTCGGGATTGTTGAAGGTGATCACGCCGACGCCGTCGGTGGTGTGCTGGAGAATCTTGCCGTCCGCGTAGGGTGTACCGGTCGTGCTGAATATGTCGGACATCGCTTGCTCGCTCGTCATGTGCGAGGGGCAATGTGCTGCGCTGGCGCTTCCGGGGTCAACCGCGGCAGGGTGGGCGAGTCTGCATCCGCCTGTACCGGGATTGCATGGCGCGTCGTCCCGAGTGTCGCGCGCGCAAAAAAAAGGGGCGGTCGTGCCGCCCCGCAAAGGCCGCGCGCAAGCGCGCGAGCCGGAATATGATCGTTCAATCCGGCCGCGTCCCCGCGACGCGGCGGATTGAAGATCGGCCGCAAAGGCCAGACCGTCGACGGCCTCAGCTCTCGTTCGCCGCGATCGATTCCATCAGCGAGACCAACTGACGCTGCACGGTCTGGTCCTTGATCTTGCTGTAGGCGCGCAGCAGGCGGAGGCTGAAGGCCGAATCGAGGAACAGCAGGCTCTCGACTTCGCGCGCCTTGTTGTCACCATCGTAGAAGAAGGTCACGGGCACGTCGAGGGCGGAAGCGATCTGCTGCAGACGAGCTGCGCCGACGCGATTGACGCCCTTCTCGTATTTCTGGACCTGCTGGAAGCTGACGCCGAGCTTCTCGCCGAGCTCGGCCTGCGAGATCTTCATCTCGACGCGCCGCAGACGAATCCGCTTGCCAAGCTCGATGTCCGGCTTGCCAGCACTGCGCTGCTTCATTCTTTTCGCCGCTGCTTTCATCTTCGTTTTCACCTTTGTTCTTCGGTTGAAAATCCCCCGAAGAGCTGGGTCAGGGGTTCGCCCATATACGAGTCCTTGAATTCATGCGGATGCACGAACTCTTCCTTAAACCACGGGAAGCGAGCCGGACTGAAAGCTTCGATCAGCCAATCAATCATGTGCCGCACGCGTGGAATACGGCCGCTACCGGGATGGTAGGACAACCAGATATCCAGCGGTCGGTTCAACTCGACCTCCAGTGGAATCAACTTCCCGCCAAGCGCAATGGCGTAGCTCGGGAAGACGCCGATGCCGGCGCCATTCGCGACCGCCCAGTAGTTGGCGCTTGAGACGTTGGTCTTCATGACCAGAAGGTCACGTTCCGATACGCCCGGGAAGAAGCTCTCGAAGGATTCCTTGGCGGCAAGCTGGTCGGCGAATTGCAGCACCAGGCGATGCTTGATCAATTCCGCCGCCGAGCGCGGCGCGCCATGCTTCTCGATGTATTTCTCGGAGGCCCAGAACATCAGATGCATGCGACCGAGCCGGACCAGCTTGATGTCGAGCGCCGAGGGACGCGACAGATGGATGGCGACGTCGGCCTCGTGGCGCGAGACGTCGGCCGAGCGCATCGCGCAATGCAGGTCGACCAGGATCTTCGGATAGGCCTGCTGGAATTCGACCAGGCGCGGGGCGAGCCAGAACGTGCCGAGCCCCTCGGTCACGGCGACGCGCACCTCGCCGGACAGGGCGTTGGCCATCGAATCGCTGGCGCGCAGCACGTCGAAGGTGGCGGCCTCCATGCGCTCGACGGCGGAGACCACGAGCGCGCCCTCATCGGTGAGATGAGTGCCATGGACATCACGGGTGAAGAGTGTGGTGCCGGTCTGGCGTTCGAAATCGTCGATTCGCCGGCGCACGGCGTTGATCGACAGCGACAGGCGCTCGGCCGCCGATCGGAAACTTCCGCATCGGACGACTTCAAGGAATATGCGGGCCGCATCCCAATCAGAGAGGCCGCTGAGATTTGTTTTTGGGCGTTCCGCCACAGGAACGCCCCTTTCCGCCAAGGACTGCATACAATTCCCTTCGGTTGGCTAAAGTGGCAGAATCTGGCGCAAACCACAACCACTGCGGGTTGGGGGATGACGAGTTTTGAACGTCATCCTTACTACCGGTGGGTGGTATCTGAGTGCTGCCAAGAGTTGGGAATCGGGCAGGCCATTGCCCGGATGAGGGGTGTGGCGTGAGTTCCGTTGCGAGCCGTGAAATGGCTGCGGGATTGCAGGCGCTGTTGGCAACGAGTGTGCTTGCGCGAAAGCCGGCGCCATCTCTCTCAATGGATCAATCACAGCGCGCTGGGCGTTTGCTCTCGGACCGTTTCGACCATGGCCAACGGCGCAGCGCGGCGATGTTAGCCGAAACCGCAGTTCCGCGGCAGAAACCCACTGAAATCAGGTTCAGAGGCGCGGTGGCCTCGTGCTATCCTCCGTATTCCATGGGGGCCGAAGGGGTCGTCACCAACACGTCTCGCAGGCCGAATTAACGGAAAGAACGCCGGTGTCGCATTCAGACGAACAGTTGCAGTCGGTGCTGGAAACGCTCGAGGGGTGCCGCAGGGTTCTCAACGCGTGCGACAGCCGTGAGTCGGCCGAGCTGCTGTCCATTGTCATCCTCGACGTCAGGATGAAACTCAAAGGAATTGACAGTGCCGATCTCAAGGCACTGTGCGACGAAATGCTGCGGAGCGCTGCGAGCGAGCCGCCGTCCCCTTCCAAGCAGACGCAGGACCAGCCCCGGCGTCCGCTGCTCCGCGTGGTGAAGTAGCCGCGCCGCCGAATCTCGCTTTTTGGCGAGGTTTGTGCGCGTCCCGATGCCGCACCTGTGATCGCAGGCGGCATCGGGAGGAGCCCTGGTTTGGTGCGCCTCTGTTGCGCATTCTCCGGCATCGGTTACACCAGAGCCGGTTCGGCTCCGGGCCGCGCGCATTCCCGGCGCGCTGCACCGGTGCCTGAGATGGCTCAGACGGCATCATGCAAAATGTTTCGATCCCGGCGGCGCTGATTGCCGGCCTCGTCAGCTTCCTCTCGCCATGCGTCCTGCCCCTGGTCCCGCCCTACCTGATCTACCTGACGGGCGCCACGATCGAGCATGTCGAGAGCGACGAGAAGGGCTCGGCCTCCAAGCGCGCGATCATGATGTCGGCGCTCCTGTTCGTGCTCGGCTTCTCCACGGTGTTTGTCGCGCTCGGCGCCAGCGCCTCGCTGGTCGGCGGGCTGATCCGGGCCTGGTCGGCCGAGTTGTCGATCCTCGCCGGCATCGTCATCATCATCATGGGCCTGCACTTTCTCGGATTGACGCGCATCGGCCTGTTGATGCGCGAGGGACGGCTGCCGATCCCCAAACCGGTCGGCCTCTGGGGCGCCTACATCATGGGGCTCGCCTTCGCCTTCGGCTGGACGCCCTGCATCGGCCCGATCCTCGCCGCGATCCTTTCGATCGCCGCCGCTGAGGCCACGGTGACGAAGGGCGCAGGGCTGCTCGCGGTCTATTCGGCCGGTCTCGGCATTCCCTTCCTGATCGCCGCGCTGATGATCGAGCAGTTCTCCGCGCTGTTCGCACGCATGAAGGGCCATCTCGTCAATGTCGAGCGCGCCATGGGCGTCCTGATGGTGATCACCGGCATCGGCTTTCTCACCGGCGCGGTCTCGAATGTGAGCATCTGGTTGCTGGAAACGTTCCCGGCGCTGCAGACGTTCGGATAGAGCCAAGCCCGGCCGGGTAAGCCACATCGGCTCAGGACTGCGCGACTCGCGGTGCCGCATCTGACGGCCGCTCGGAGAACGGGTCCTCATAGAGCCAGGCGAGATTCTCGCAGAAGCGCTCCAGGCTGGTCTCGCGCATCAGCTGATTGCGCAGCAGCGCATGGACGCCGGCCGGGTGATAGACGTGAGTGCCGAGCTCCCGGGCCTGGAGCTGGACGCGCGCGGTGCGCAGCAGGCGGGCATTCCTGTAGCGATCGAGCGCATGCGCGATGTCGTCCTGCGTCTCGTCGAGCGCATCAGCGAGACAAACCGCGTCCTCCAGCGCCATGCAGGCGCCTTGCGCGAAATATTGCAGCATCGGATGCGCGGCATCGCCCAGCAGAACGACGCGGCCGTCGATCCAGCGTTCGGTGGGATCGCGGTCGCAGGTCACCCACGCCTTCCAGTCCCTTCCGTGATGAATGATCGCCTTTGCGCGCGGATGCACATCCCGAAAACCTGCGAGGACTTCTTCGTGGGTCACGGGCCTCGCCGCGAAGGCCTCGGCGGGGTCGTTGTGGCAGGTGATCGCGAGGTTGAACACCTTCCAGCCCGAAAGCGGGTAGTGCACGAGGTGGCACTTCGCGCCGGCCCACAGGGTCGCCGCGTTCCAGCGCAGATCCTCGGGCATCTGTTCGGTCGGGATGACCGAGCGATAGGTGGTGTGGCCGGCAATGCGCGGCGCGCCGTCGCCGACCATCTGCTGGCGAATGCGGGAGCGAAGCCCGTCCGCGCCGATCAGCAGACACCCGGTGACGCGCTCGCTGGACTTGAGCGCTGCCGAGGCCTCTGTGCCGTTCTGCTCATAGGCGACTACGTCGCAGTCGGTTCGCAGCGTGACATTGGGATGCGCCTCGCCGGCGCGGACGAAGATGCCGTGCAGGTCGCCACGATGGACCACCGCGTAGGGATTGCCGAAGCGCCTACGGAAATAGCTGGCGAGATCGACATGGGTGATCTCCTCAGCCGAGATCGCGTCCATCAGGCGGAGCTTGTCGATGAAGACGGCAATCGCGCGCGCGGCATCGCCGAGCCCGAGACGATCGAAGGCGTGAAATGCATTGGGACCGAGCTGAATGCCGGCGCCAATCTCCTGGTAGCGCGACGCGCGCTCGAGGACCGTGACCTGGAAACCCTTCTGCGCCAGCGCGATCGCGGCCGCGAGCCCGCCGATGCCGCCGCCTGCAATGATGATGGGATCCTGTCGCATGGCCTCTCCTTGGTTTCCCTATTTTCTAGATGTCCTGCCGCGCGGCTGGCTCGTCCTGGCTTTCGCCTCGGGCCGCTCGTCGCGGATTTCTTTCGGCCGCGCGGGCGGCGGGACCTTGATCGATCCGGCTTCGACTTCCTGCTCGAGCCGGTCGATGTTCTTGTAGAGCTCGACCAGCACGCGCTTGAGCTCCGCCGCTTCCTTGGCGGACATGCTGCCGGTGACGACTTCTTCATAATAGGCGGCGAGCGGCATCAGCCTTCCCGCCAACTCGGTGCCCTTGGGCGTCAGGACGACCTGGAGGCTGCGCTGGTCGTTTTCGGGACGGTCGCGCGTCAACAGGCCCGCACGGCTCATCTCAGCGACGATGCGCGACAAGGTAGACACGTCGGCCGATGTCAGCTCGGCGATTTCGCCGAGACGCAGCGGGTGACCCTGCTCGGATAGAGCGGCCAGCACGCGGTACATCGGAAGCGTCAACTTCTCGTGACGGATCACGCGCGCGAAGAGGTCGCCCATGCGCACGCCCAGCCGGGCGAGCAGATAGGGAAGCGAATTCGAAAATCGGTACATGAGTTTAGGTCCGGGCTTGGGTCCTGGCGGGAGAGCTCCGCCCGGAATAAGCGTCAACCTTCGCATATGCAATATTTGCATATCAATCATTTGCAAGTGCAACTTTCTCATTGACAAGTATCTGGATCAGGCGCTTTGCTTTGTCAACGCCGAAAGCGGAGCCGAAGGAACGACGCCATGCAGGGAAAGATTGCGCTCGAGGAGCATTTCGCGATGGACGAGACCGTCCAGGACAGCGCGGGCTTCGCGCCGACCGAGGACTGGGTCGAGCTGAAGGCCCGGCTGCTCGACATCCACGATCGCCGGCTCGCGGAGATGGACGCCCACGGCATCGAGATGATGCTGCTGTCGCTGAACGCGCCCGCCGTGCAGGCCATTCCCGACCGCAACCGGGCGCTGGACCTGTCGCGCCGCGCTAACGACTTTCTGGCGGAGCAGGTCGCAAGACGGCCTGACCGCTTCCGCGGCCTCGCGGCGCTGCCGATGCAGGATCCCGAGGCGGCGGCAAGCGAACTCGATCGCTGCGTCAGCGCGCTTCGCTTTCGCGGCGCGCTCGTCAACGGTTTCAGCGAGCTCGCCGGTGTCGATCAGGCCATCTATTACGATCGCAAGGAGTTCTGGCCGTTCTGGTCGGAGGTCGAGCGTCTCGGCGTTCCCTTCTACCTGCATCCGCGCAATCCGTTGCCGAAGGACGCGGCCATCTACGAGGGGCATCGCTGGCTGCTCGGCCCAACCTGGGCGTTCGGGCAGGAGACCGCGGTGCATGCGTTGCGCCTGATGGGATCCGGCCTATTCGACGCGCACCCGCGGCTCCAGATCATCCTCGGCCACATGGGGGAGGGGTTGCCCTATTCGATGTGGCGCGTCGATAACCACAACAAGTGGATGCGGGCGCAGAAAGTCTATCCCGCACGGCGCAAGATCGCCGACTACTTCAGGGAAAATTTCTACATCACCACGTCGGGCAATTTCCGCACCCAGGCGCTGATCGACGCGATGCTCGAAATCGGCGCCGACCGCATCCTCTTCTCCGCCGACTGGCCATTCGAGAACATCGACCACGCCGCCGACTGGTTTGACACGGCTGCCATCTCCGAAGGCGACCGCATCAAGATCGGCCGCGACAACGCGTGCGCCCTGTTCGGGCTCGGCAAGGCCTCAATTCAATCTGCCGCAGAGCAGAGCAATTCATCAATTTCCATGGAGGAACCCCGTGAGCATCTCGTCCGAAATCGACGTGCATGAGGAATTGTCCGCCGCTCCGATCGGCCCGTTCCACAAGCTGCTCGGCATTCTCATCACGCTCATCACGCTGTTCGACGGCTATGACACCTTCAATCCGGCCTATGTCATCCATTACGTGGTCCAGCCCTGGGGGCTCGCACCAAGCCAGGCGGGGTTTTTGGTAAGCTCGGGTCTCGTCGGATTCCTGTTCGGCGCAATCGGACACGGTAGCGTGGCGGATCGCTTCGGCCGGCGCGGCACGCTGCTCGCGGGCTTGTGGATCGTCAACGTCTTCACGCTGCTGACTGCCGTGCTGGCGAACGATTTCTGGAGCTACTGCGCCCTCCGCTTCGTCACCGGGCTCGGCCTCGGCGTGCTGCTGCCGCTCGGCACGACCTTCATCAACGAGCTTGCGCCGAAGCGTGTCAGCAACACGTTCTCGCTCTGGGGCGTGACGCTGGGCTGGTCGCTCGGCGGCGTCTGCGCCGGTCTCGTCGGCGTTTTCCTGACGCCGCAACACGGCTGGCAGATCCTTTATTATGTTGGCGCGTTGTCGATCCCGCTGACCTTCGTGGCGCACGCCATCCTGCCCGAAAGCCCGCAATTTCTGGCCACGAGGTCGCGGGTCCCGGAGCTGCGCGCACTGCTTGCGCGATTGCGGCCGGAGCGGGCGTCCGTCTACCAGACTGCGACATTCGCCGCGGTCGGCGGCGGGACGCCGCAGAGCACGATCGGTGCCTTGCTCGGTCCGCGCTATCGCCGCGTCTCGCTGACCATCTGGGTCACGGCGTTCCTCAGCCTGTTCGCGATCTTCGGTCTCACCAGCTGGATTCCGACGGTGATGCTGAAGCGCGGCGAGACCTTTGCCGCCTCGTTCGGCTTCGGGGCCCTGATGCAGGCGATGTCCTTCATCGGCGGTCTCACGCTGGCCATGCTGGCCGACCGCAATTTTACGCTGACGCCGCGCTATCTGGCGACATGGTGGCTGAGCGGCGGGATCGCGGTGCTGGCGCTCGTCTTCGTCAGCGGCCACGGCGTCAATCTCGCCATCGTCGCAATTGCCGGCTTCTGCATCATCGGCGCGCAGCACGTCCTCAACAATTTCACCGCCGGCTCGTACGAAACCTGCTTCCGCGCCAGCGGCGTCGGGATGGAGCTCGGCATCGGCCGTGTCGGAGCGATCCTCGGCCCCTATGTCATCGGTCTCCTCCAGCAAGCCACCGGCGGTCCGGATGCCGTGTTCTGGGCGATCGGCGGAGCGTCGATCGTCGGCGCGCTGGCGATCGGATCGCTTGGTCTTGCCGCTGCAACGCGCCTGCCGACGGCCGATGTCGCCGCCGCGGAGTGACGAGGCGCGTTGATCCATCGATGGGGGTGATGTGGATCATCCCTCCGCTTTCCCCGACGAAAACTAAAAACTAGAAGGAGATCCCGAATGCCGATATCCACTCGTTCCACTGACGCCGCAGGCCAGTTCGATGCCTGGGTGCTCCTGTTCGCGCGCGTCGCGATCGCGCCGCTGTTTCTCTACAGCGGCGTCGGAAAGGTGCTGGCATTTGCCGTGACCGCCGGCAGGCTTCCGGGAGGAGCGGATGGGTTAGGGGCCGTTCTCGCCGCGGGCGCGATTGCGGTCGAGCTCGGAGGCGGCATGGCCCTGCTGCTTGGGCTGTTCGCGCGCCAGGCGGCGATGGCTCTGATTCCGTTCACCGTCGCCGCGACGCTGATGTTCCACAATTTCTGGGCCGTGCCGGGAAGCCGCGGTCGTCATGCAGACCATCAACTTCCTGAAGAATCTCGGCCTGCTCGGCGCCCTTGCTCTCATCGCCTGCTATGGACCCGGCGCTTATGCCGTACAGGCCGCCATGAAGGCCGATCCCAGGGGGGCTCCCCGGCTCTCGTGATGGTCTGCCAGGCTGGCCGCGGGAGTTCTGCTCTCCCGCTCACCGCGCCTCGTCCAGCGTACAGACCACCGTGCAGACCACGCCGCGCGGCAGGAAATCGACCGTGGCCTCGCCGCCGAGCTGGTCGCGTGCGCTGCGCTCGATCAGGCGCGAGCCGAAGCCGCGCTGTACCGGCGCGGTCACCGGCGGTCCGCCGATCTCGGTCCAGATCAGGCGCAGCCGCGGTTTCGGGGCATCGGCGATGATCTCCCAGTCCAGCGTCACCCGGCCGGTCTCGTTGGACAGCGCACCATATTTCGCGGCGTTGGTGGCGATCTCGTGCACGATCATCGACAGCACCACGGCGAGCCGCGGCGACAGCGGCACGGCGGGTCCGGCCATGCGGATGCGGTCGGGACTGTTCATCAGGAACGGCTGAAGCGCGCGGGCGATCACCTCGCGCAGCTCAGAGCCCGCCCATTTCTCCTGGCTCAGCAAATTATGCGCTTCGGCCAGTGCGCCAAGCCGTCCCTCGAACTTCGTCCGCTCGTCCCGGCTGGCGCTTCGGAAGGTCTGCACCGCGATCGCCTGCATCAAGGCAAGCGTGTTCTTGACGCGATGGTTGAGCTCATCGATCAGGAGATTGTGCAGCATCTCGCCGCGCGCGATCGTGGTCGCCATCCTGACCGCGAAGGTCAGGCCGGTCAGCAGCAGGATGCCGCCGATCAGGCTGGTGATCGCGATGTTGCGCCAGAGCGGCGCAATCAGTGAGCTTTCGTCGACGCCGGCGGCGATCGTCCAGCCCGTCAGCCGCGATCGTGTGTAGGCCGCGGCCAGAGCGACGCCGTCGAGCGACACCGTCGGGAGCGATGCCTCGCTGCGGCGAAACATCTCGGCATAAAGCGAGGGCGAGGCGCGCTTGCCAAAGGTCTCGCTGGGGTTCGGCGCGCGCGCAAACACGATGCCCTTGGTGTCGAGCAGAGTCACGGTCCAGAGCCGGTCGGGCCGTTGCTTGTCCACCAGGTCCTGAAAGATGCTGATCGGTGGGCTGAAGCAGAGGTCGTAGATCACCTCGCCGTCGCGGAACACGGGAACCTCGACGGTGAGCACCTGCCGCCCGTTGATCGCGCCGGTGAACAGGTCGGAATATTGCGGCGACCTGGTCGCAAATACCTTTTCGATGATCTCGAGATGGCCGCGTGGCGGCAGGCTTGCGGTGTCTTCCGTTGCGGAGGAGAACAGCAACCGGCCCTTGCGATCGGAGATCAGCACCAGCCCGCCCTTGCCATATTGGTCGAGGAAGCCGAGCGCGATACGGCGGAAATTCTGGAAGTCGTCGTTGCGCAGCGAATTCGTCAGTGCAAGGACCTGCAAGCCGCCGGTCATCCGCTGCACCTCGGAGTCGAGCACGAGGCGCATGCTGCGCACGTTCTCCAGCACCCGGCGGGTCGCGTCGCTTCGATCCTGCTTGTAATTGTAGAACACAATGCCAACCGCAAAGACGATCAGCGGCAACATCGTTCCCGTCACCAGAAGAGCGAGCCGGACCGGCAGGGTGAGCTTTGACAAACGCGGGCGTCCCGGTTCCGGCGCAGCGGCGCCGGATTATGATTTTGGGCAGACCATACGTGCGGGACTTGCGCAGCGCCATGTATTTCACAGATAGCGAGCGGTTCGGAAACGAGATGTTGCAGCGCGGTCCGGGATGTCCGCGCGTCAGCTCATGCGGAGTGCGGTCAGGAGTGGCGATCCGGGCCTCTCGATGCGATGTTATGCGGTCAAGTCCGGGCAGGCGACCGCCTTCAGGCCGGCCGCCTCACGACTTGATCAATCGATTTCCTGAACCACTGTGCGCGAGCCTGGGTCCACGAGCATCACGCGATCGCCGGAATACAGGTAGCGATACTTGGTGAGCGACGGACCCCAATCGGACGGCACGGCCTCCAGCTCGACGTCGCCGGGCACGGTCGCGCCGTCGTCGACAAGAAGCCGACGGACACGATGATGACCGTCGTCAGCCCGTCGGGCACGATCTACAAATCGCGGACCGAAGCTGAATGCGGCATGAAGACCGTGAAGGTCTGCTCGTCAAACTGAGGAGGATGACAAATGCCGGTATTGATCTTGTGGGCCGTACCGGCCGTGCTGGTGATGGCGGCGGCATCTATCTGATCGGGCATATGCACTAGGCCTGCAGCAGCGGGCGAGCGGGTCCGTGCGTGGCAGCGCACAGGTCCGCTCGTGGCCGGCCTCCTCCGGGAGTGCGACCGTGCCCATGGCCTGCCCGCGCCGTCAGGGGCGCGAGTTGCAGTGCAACAGGTGTGCCGGGCGTAGCCCTGCGACGAAGAGTACCTCCAGCGCACGCGAAATGACTTCCGTCCGGCCGACGTTTTTCATACGCTTCCCCTTCGTCAGCCGCATACCGGCTGCGCTCACGGCCCGGCTACAGGGCCGGAGCATCAAAGGGAGGGGAGACGATGAAGCGAAGGTCATTTCTCGCTGGTATCGGTGCGACCACTGCGGCGGCCACGATTGGGATGCCGTCGATCCTCAGGGCGCAAGCGCCGATCTCGCTGAACGGCGCAGTCCAGTTCAACGACGACCACGCCTTCAACCGGGCACTGCTCCGGTTCGAGGAGTTGGTGAAGAAGTATTACGGCAAGCCCGTCAACTTCACCCTGCACAGGAACTCCTCGCTCGGCCTCGAGAAGCAGTATTTCGAGTACATGTCGCAGGGCAAGGCGGTCGATTACGGCATCGTCTCGCCGGCTCACATGTCGACCTTCGCCAAGGCGGCCCCCTTCATCGATGCACCCTTCGTGTTCAAGGGCATCGAGCACATGAACAAGGTCGTCGAAGCCAATATCCTGGCGCCGATCGCCGACGAGGTCGCGGCGAAGGCCGAGGTCGTCCTGATCGGCTATTCCGGCGGCGGCATCCGCAACATCTTCGCCAACAAGCCACTCAAGAATCTCGCCGATCTCAAGGGACTCAAGGTTCGCGTGCAGGGCGCGCCGATCTGGTCGAAGACCTTTGCGGCGGTCGGCATGAGCCCGACGGTGATCGCCTATAACGAGATCTACAACGCGATCCAGAACGGCGTGATATCGGCCGGCGAAAATGAGGCGGCCGGCGTCGAGGCGATGAAGTTCTACGAAGTCGCTCCGCATCTCAACCTGACTCAGCACGCCGTATCGATCCGGCCGATCTGCTTCTCGGTGAAGACGTTGAAGACCCTGCCGAAGGAGTTGCAGGATGCGATCATGAAGGCCGGCAAGGAGGCTGGCGACTACGGCCGTCAGCTCGAATCGAGCGAGGAGGTGGTCAAGCTCGACACGCTCGAGAAGGCCGGCAAGCTCAAGCGCGTTCCCTTCGAGGAGCGGGACGCCATGAAGAAGCTCGCCGACCCCGTGATGGCCACCTACGCCAAGGAAATCGGTGCGGAGGGCATTTTCGAGAAGATCAACGTCGTCTGAGGTCTTTGCGTCCGCCGACAGCATCTCCGGGCAAGCCCCGCTTCTTGCCCGGCGCTGGCGGATGAGCCGCTGCACGGAGCCCCAATGTCTGAAATGCCCGTCCCGTCCACACCGTCGCTGTGGCGCCGCGTATCGGCGGCCTATGCGAAGCTGCTGGAATTCCTGCTGGCCGCCTGTGTCGGCGTCCTGGTTGTTCCGGTCACGCTGCAAATCATCTCACGCTACACGCCCTTCATTCCGTCCTACATCTGGACGGAGGAGATGGCGCGCTTCCTGTTCGTCTGGACGATCATGATCGGCGCCATGGTCGGCGTGCGCGAAGCGCAGCATTTCGAGGTCGATGTGTGGCCTGACCTGTCGCGGCGGTCGGAGGCCGCGGTGCGAATCCTCGCGCGGCTCGGCGTACTGGCGCTGGCGCTGGTGTTCGTATCGGCCGGCCTCGAGTTCACCCGCTTTGCCTGGAACAGGACTTCAGAACTGGCCGATCTGCCGCTTTGGCTGATTCACGTCGCCTGGCCTGTGACTGGCATGACGTGGATCGTCTTTGCGGGTGAACAGATCATCGATGAAATGCGCATTCTGGTTGGGGCAGGGCGATGAGCGGCAATGTACTCTCTGCCGGACAGGCCGCGATGGTGCTGTTCGGGGTTTTCATCGGCCTGCTCATCGTGCGCGTGCCGGTCGCCTTCGCGCTCGGCCTTGCCTGCGTGCCGATTCTGCTGATCGAGCCTCATCTCTCGATGATGATGCTCGCGCAGGAAACCTTCAACGCCTACAATTCATTCATCCTGCTCGCGGTGCCGTTCTTCCTGCTGACGGCCAACCTGATGAGCATCGGCGGCATCACCGACCGCCTGGTGGCGCTGTCGCGCTCGATGGTCGGGCACTGGCCGGGGTCGCTGGCGCAGATCAATGTCGTGCTGTCGGTGTTCTTTGCCGGTATCTCCGGCTCCTCGACCGCCGATGCGGCGAGCCAGTCCAAGATCTTCATCGATGCGCAGACCAAGGAGGGCTACGATCTCTCGTTCTCCATCGCCATCACGGCGGTGTCGGCGGTCCTGGCGGTCATCATCCCGCCGTCGATCCTCATGATCGTGTGGGGCGGGCTGATCTCGACCTCGATTGCGGCGATGTATCTGGCCGGCATCGTGCCGGGTTTGCTGATCGCGGGCGCGCAGATGGCGACGGTGCACGTCTATGCCGTGCGCCGCGGCTACCCGACTTATCCGAAGACAAGCTGGGTCGAGATGCGATGCGCCATTTGGAAGTCAATTCCGGCGCTGATGACGCCCTTCATCATCGTTGGGGGCATTCTGCTCGGCTGGTTCACCGCAACCGAGTCCGCCTGCGTCGCGGTGCTATATTCCGTCGCGCTCTCTGCGTTCTTCTATCGGGAGACAGGGATACGGGAATTGTACAAGGCCTTGCTCGACACCGGGGGCCTTGCCGGCGTGGCGCTGTTCTGCGTCGGCACCGCAAGTGCGTTCGGCTGGCTGCTCGCCTACTACAAGATCCCGCAGGAGCTGCTGGCCAACGTCTCGACATGGGGCATGGGCGCTGTTGCGGCCGGCTTCTTCATCTCCTTCTGCTTTCTGGTGGTGGGCTGCTTCCTCGATGCCATCCCGGCGATCGTCATCGTCGGTACCGTGCTGGAGCCGCTCGCCAGGTCTGTCGATCTCCATCCCGTCCAGTTCGCGATCATTTCCATCGTGTCGCTGGCCTTCGGACTGGTGACGCCGCCCTACGGCCTGTGTCTGATGATCGCCTGTTCGATCGCCGGCGTGCGGCTGCGCTATGCGCTGAAGGACACGGTCATCATGCTGATTCCGATGCTGCTCGTGCTCGCGGCAGTCATCGTCTGGCCAAGCGTGTCGCTGTTCTTGCCGCGTCTGATCGTGCCGGAGATGCTCAAATGAGCGTCTGATGGCGCGATCCCGCGGCGGTGGGCCGCGGGATCGGCTGGATTGGTTACAGATTGCTCTCGGTAATCGCGGCGTAGACCATGCTGCGCAGCTCGCGCCGGATCGGGTAGGCGCTCGACGGCAGCACCTGCGTCATGAAGATCGCGATCAGCTCTTCGGCCGGATCGATCCAGAACGAAGTCGTGGCCGCGCCGCCCCAATTGTATTCGCCGGGGCTGCCGGCGATCAGCGTCTCGGACGGGCGCATGGTCACCGCGAAGCCGAGGCCGAAGCCGATGCCGTTATAGGTGGCCTCGGAGAACAGCGAGCGCGACACTTCGGGCAGGGCGCCGCCGCCCGGAATGTGGTTGCTGGTCATCAGCGCCAGCGTCTTGGGACCGATCAGCCTGATACCGCCGAGTTCGCCGCCGTTGAGCAGGGCGCGGCAGAAGGTGAGATAGTCGGCCACCGTCGAGCACAGGCCGCCGCCGCCGGAGATGAAGGAGGGCGGAGACAGGAATGAGCTCGTTGCCGGATCGTCCTGGAGCGTCAGGCCCTCGCGCCGCTGGCCGGCATGGAAGGTCATGCCGCCGCCGGGATCGGCGGAATAGCAGGCGGCAAAGCGATGCGCCTTGGAGGCCGGGACGTAGAAATCGGTGTCGGTCATGCCGAGCGGCTCGAGAATGCGTTGCTTCAGGAATTGCTCAAAGGGGATTCCCGAGATCTTGCCGATGAGATAGCCGAGCACGTCGGTCGAGACCGAATAGTTCCAGGCCTCGCCCGGCGAGAACTCCAGCGGGATTTTTGCGAGGCTCTCGATCATGGTCTGGAGCGTGCCTGACTTCTCGACCTCGCCGATTTTCTCCGCGCGATAGGCGGCATCGACATTGGAGCGCTGCTGGAAGCCGTAAGTGAGGCCGGAGGTGTGGCGCAACAGATCCACGATCAGCATCGGCCGGGACGGCGGGCGGGTCAGGAAGGCAGGCGAAGTGCCGGCGACGAACACGCCGAGATCCTTCCATTCCGGAATGAATTTGGCGACGGGCTCGTCGATCGCGACCAGGCCTTCCTCGACCAGCATCATGAAGGCGACGCTGGTGAGCGGCTTGGTCATGGAATAGATGCGGTAGATGGTGTCGTCCTTGACCGCCAGCTTGCGCTCGACGTCGGCAAAGCCTTGAACCGAGCTGTGCGCAACCTTGCCGCGGCGGTAGACCAGAAGATGCGTGCCGGGGAAGCGGCCGGCATCGATGTACCGTTTCCTCAGATGCGCATCGATGCGGTCGAGCGCGGCCTTGGACATGCCGACGGATTCGGGCGAGGCGGGGGTGGGGGCGAGCATCAGTTCCTCCGGGCAGTTTTGTCGGTCCGTTGATAGCCAAATGACGGGCCCATTCCAAGCCGCTCGCGCTTAACGCGAGCGGGCCGACTGGTGTAGGCTGGCCCCTGGAACGCCTCCAGGCCCCCCGGGGCCAATGAGAAAACGCAGGGCAAACCATCATGACCCAGTTCAACGAGACTGATCTCACCCAGGCCGTCGTCAAAAGCTTCGACAGCACGCCCAATCCGCGCGCGAAATTCCTGCTCCAGGAATTGGTGAAGTCGCTGCACGATTACGTGAGCAAGACGGGTCTCACCTTCGAGGAATGGGACCACGCCATCGATTTCCTGACCCGCACCGGGCAGAAATGCACCGACACCCGCCAGGAATTCATCCTGCTGTCCGACGTGCTCGGTGTCTCCATGCTGGTCGACGCGGTCAACCATCGCGACCGCGAGGGCGCCACCCAGACCACCGTGCTCGGCCCGTTCTATGTCGGCGAGCATAAGGTCACCGCGCACGGCACCGATATCTCGCCGAACAATCAAACCGGCGAGCGGATGTTCGTGCAGAGCCGCGTTACCGATCTCAATGGCAAGCCGCTGGCCAATGTCCCCGTCGACGTCTGGCATGCCGATGACGACGGCTTCTACGATTCCCAGAAGCCGAACTATGACGAGGTCGGCGCTTCGGCGCGGGCGCGCTTCATCACCGATCACGACGGTCGCTTCTTCTTCCGTACCATCTTGCCGTGCAGCTATCCGATCCCGACCGATGGCCCGGTCGGCGAGATGATCGTGCAGACCAAGCGTCATCCGATGCGCCCGGCGCATGTGCACTTCCTGGTCAACGCGAAGGGATACGAGCCGCTGATCACGCACGTCTTCATGGACGGCGACAAATATCTGGATTCCGACGTGGTGTTCGGGGTCAAGGATGATCTCGTCGCCAAGGTCGAGCCGCGCAACGATCCCGCGATGCCTGACGGCTCCAAGGCGAACGGCCAGTGGCATCTGATGACCTACGAATTCCACCTCAAGCCCGGTGGCGGCATGGCGCCGACGCCGCTCGGTGTGAAGGCTGTGGAGCGGGCCTGATGGCCCGCCGGGATGCCGCGGCACTCCGGGCGCGTACGACGTCCGCTGTGTTTCTGATAGCGGCACAATAACGGACCTCAGCGTTCGGAGTTGGAAGTCGTCAACCTACCAGCGATTAAACCGGCACTTGGTCGACTGATCCCGAGTCACCGCCCAAGTCTACCTAGGTATGGTCACTTCATACCTGCGCGCGATGGCGCTGACCAAGTGCTTGGTGTTACCGATGCATCCAGAGTGAAAAGCAACGGAACCGGCCTGCGAGCCGGCAGTTGCGGGACAAGGCCGGCGGCGTAGCGCCCGCCGGCCCTTCTCCCAAACCAGCGGGAGCTTTGTCGCTCAATTGATGCTTATTGCCATGGTTGGTGCAGAGAGTACGCCATGAGAAACATCGCCGATCTCCTGATGCGGTTCTGGCAGGGAAGCCGACCCGCGTCCAATACTCAGATTGCGGCTATGGCTGAAAACCAGGATCGATCCAGCATGGCTGATTTTGTCAGGATCCTGCAGGCCTACGATCAAGCCCCGTAGGGCCGAGTGCGTCAGTCCGTGAAGACGCGGCCTCACCGCTAGATGGGCTCGTCAGCGACGGGGATCTTGAAGTCTCGGAATTCGGCCGGTGTGCGCACAATGCGTTGCACGATTACCGATCAGGGTTTGGGACCCATTCCTCCGCGGTCGAGTCCCAATGATGGGTGTCGTCGAACTGTTTCCAGAGTGGCCGCCCTGACTTACTTTCACCGCTCTGTCGGTTTGCATTCGGTGCGCGGAGTTGGACGACGAGCGCCCCGGCCTTCATCACCCATTCGCGAGCGTTATATCGGGAGTTCCATTTGATTGCCGCGAGCATTGGATGCCTCCTTCGAAGTAAGAAGCCTTCGTCACTTTAGCCCGAGCCAGCCCCCAACGATGTAAACCACTTCACAGTTGGTCAACAATCTTCGACATAGCCGCGGGCGATCTCACTATGCGGCGACCGCAAGCTACGTTCGCTCGCTATTCAGGCCTCGGCATGGGTCACGTTGCCGCGCGATCAAAAGGCACGCGACGAAACGCAGCATTGTACTTGCGCGCGAAGGCGCGTCACTTTGAGAAAGTGTATTCTATCGCTGATGGGCGGCGCTCGATAGAGGCCAGCGCATGCTTGAGCTTTGGAACAGCTGGTACGACACCTTGGCCTCGGTGGAGGCGCTTGCCACGGTCATCATCATTGTCCTAGTGGCTGCAGGCGCTATCACGCTGGCGGATAGTCGGCGCCGAGGTGTCCGAGATTGATTGGGGGGAGACCTCGATAAGGTTCCCGTATGACCGCCAGAAGCTGACGCTTCGGCCCTAGCGGGCGTGCAGTAGCGCCAGCAGCACGACAACGGCGCAGGCGAGCGCGGCCGAGGTCAGCTTCCAGAACATCAGCGGGCTGCGCTCCAATAGCGGCGTGATCCGCGTGTCCAGATAGGCTGGATTGGGCGTGCGAAGCTCGAAGACGAACTCGGACAGGTCCTCGTGCCGCTTGTAGGGATCGGGATGCAGCGCGCGGCGGAGCGCGCCGTCGATCCAGGCCGGCACGTTGCGGTCGTCGTCTGCGGAGCGATATTTGAGCCTGCGCACGTCCGCCTTGCGCCGGATCCTGGCAATTTGGGCGCCGTAGGGAAGCTTTCCCGTCAGCATCTGGTAGCAGATCACCGCCAGCGAAAACATGTCGGAGCGCGGCGAGCCGCCTTGCCCGAGAAAATACTCCGGCGCCGTATACTGGACCGTGCCCAGGATTTCGTCGGCCTCGTCCCGTGGCGCGGCCTCCGCCACGCCCGCGACCCTGACCGATCCGAAGTCGATGATCTTCGCGGTGCCGGTCTTGTCGATCAGGATGTTGTCGGGCCTGAGATCCTGATGCAGCATCTCCATGCGGTGGAAGGCGCGCAGGCCCGCGGCGATCTGCTCAATGATGCCACGCACGGTTTCGAGATCGGGGCGCGGATTGTCGGTCATCCACTGCTTCAGGGTCTGCCCCTCGACGAATTCGGTCGCGACATAGAGATAATTGCGGCGCCGCGATTGCGAGAGCGGCTTCAGCACGTGCGGGCTGTCGATCCGGCGCGCGATCCACTCCTCCATCAGGAAGCGCTTGAGATAGGCGGCGTTGTCGCGCAAATCGACCGACGGCAGCTTGAGTGCGACCGGCTCCTCGGTCTCGACATCGACGGCGAGATAGATGTGGCTGCGGCTGCTGCCGTGGATCTCGCGGACGATCCGGTAGCCGTCGAACATCGCGCGCGGCTCCGGCAGCGGAGGCAGCGGCAATTGTGAGGTCTGATTGAAGATGCCGGCCGGCTCGCGCTGCGGCACCGCGTCGATGCGGATAATCTGGACGGTGATGTTGTCGTCGCTGCCGCGCCGGTAGGCTTCCTCGACGATCGCCCTTGCCGCTCCGTCGAGCTCGCCTGCGTGCTCGTTCAGCGCGCTCGTGATGAAGCGCGCGTCGACAAATTCGTAGGCGCCGTCGGTCGCCAGCAGGAACGTGTCGCCGGCCTCGACCTCGAACGCCAGGTAGTCGATCTCGAGCTGTGGATTGATGCCGAGCGCGCGGCCGAGATAGGTCTGCTCCGACGACACGATGATCCGATGATCGTCGGTCAGTTGCTCGAGCGCCTTGCCGGCGACGCGGTAGATGCGGCAGTCGCCGACATGGAAGATGTGCGCGGTGGTCGCCTTGATGACCATGGCGCTCAGGGTGCAGACGTAGCCCTTGTCGCGGTCATAGGCGTATTGGCTCTTGCGCGTCTGCGCGTGCAGCCAGGAATTGGTCGCGTCCAGCACGCGGCGGGCGGAGGTCTTCACCGTCCAGGATTCCGACGTGCAGTAATAGTCCATCAGGAAGCTCTTGACCGCCGACTCGCTGGCGATCTGGCTCACCGTGCTGCTCGAGATGCCGTCGGCGAGGACCGCCGCGATGCCCTTCAGGCCGAGCAGCGGCTCCTCGGGAATCAGGACGCCGTGGAAATCCTGGTTGACCGGCTTGCGGCCCTTGTCCGAGTGCTGGCCGACCGAGATCAGGAGTCCGCGGGTCATCGTCATCACCAGGAGAGGGGAGCCTCACCCTGCTCGGGCGAGGCTCCCCTGTCGAGACGTATTCGATCAGGCGGCGACGCGGGGCTTTGCAGCCTTGTCGACCTGGCGCTTCGGCAGGGTCATGACGTGCGTGGCGTAGAGGGTCATGCCGGTGAAGGCGAGGCCGCCGACGAGGTTGCCGAGCACAGTCGGGATCTCGTTCCAGATCAGATAATCCAGGATCGAGAATTTTGCGCCGAGCAGCAGGCCGGACGGGAACAGGAACATGTTCACGACGGAATGCTCGAACACCATGTAGAAGAACACCAGGATTGGCATCCACATCGCGATGACCTTGCCGGGGACCGAGGTCGAGATCATGGCGCCGACGACGCCGGTCGAGACCATCCAGTTGCAGAGCATGCCGCGCATGAACAGCGTCGCCATGCCGGCCGCACCGTGCGCGGCGTAACCGAGCGTGCGGCTTTCGCCGATGATTCCGATCGCGGTACCGACCTTGTCCGGCGGCTGCGTGAAGCCGAAGGTGGTGACGAAGGCCATCATGAAGGCGACCGTGAACGCACCGGCGAAATTACCGATGAACACGAGGCCCCAGTTGCGCAACACGCCGCCGATCGTGACGCCAGGACGCTTGTCGATGAGGGCAAGCGGCGAGAGCACGAACACGCCGGTCAGGAGGTCGAAGCCGAGGAGGTACAGCATGACGAAGCCGACCGGAAACAAGAGCGCGCCGACCAGCGGCTGACCCGTGTTGACGTTGATCGTGACGGCGAACCATGCGGCGAGCGTGAGGATGGCGCCGGCCATGTAGGCGCGGATGATGGTATCCCGGGTGGACATGAAGATCTTGGACTCGCCCGCATCCACCATCTTGGTGACGAATTCCGAAGGCGCGAGATACGACATCAATGGTTCCTTTTGCTTCGTAAGAGAGATCGACGCGCCCGGGAGCGCGGCTGCAACGTCATGGACCGTGCCGGCCGGCCTGCCGCGCACGAGGGCTATGGAATGTCTGGAAGCCTTGGGAATCGCGTCGCGAGGACTAAAGCCGGGAAGGGCCGCGAAGCAGTTGAGCTTCCGGATGCAGCCGCCAGAGGCTGCAGCAATGCGGCGAACCGCAGTCTTCGTTGACGTCTAAGGAAATGCAAGTTGCGTGCCGTACCGCTGACCAAGAAAGATATGAGCAATATCAAAGAGATGGATGGTGGCTCGATCCGGCGCTACTGCGCTTGGTAGCCTCTTGCTTGATCTGCTGCACAAGGTTTGTGCGGCGCACAAGGATTGAGCAGGTCGCAACTTTCGCATGCGGAGCGCCCCTGCGACAGTCGCGCGCAGTCTCTACAACACACTGATTGATAAGCAATTTTTGTGGTGTCGGGCTTGGCATGAAGCTTGAATAGTTCCATGCCGACGCCATTGAAGCCGTCCCGCGAGACTTCTCATCCGACTTGCCGACGCCATCAGGCGGGGGTCTCCCCGCCGTGCGTTCGCATGCGCCAAAGACGGCGCCGCCGGACGGACGGGCTGCTCGTGTGCACTGACGCCATCAATTCTGCAACGATGCAAAGGACGACACTGCCTATGACCAAGCGCACCCGCCGGCCCTCGGAGACGGGCCTCAGCCGCCGTCAATTGTTGAAGGCCACCGGCTCGACCGCCGCACTTCTCGCCGCCGCAAAACTGAATTTCCCCGCCGGCGCTTTCGCGCAGGATTCAGGCCCCGAGGTCAAGGGTGCCAAGCTCGGCTTCATCGCGCTGAGCGATGCCGGCCCACTCTTCGTCGCCAAGGACAAGGGCCTGTTCGCTAAATACGGCATGCCCGACACCGACGTGCAGAAGCAGGCCTCCTGGGGCACCACGCGCGACAATCTCGTGCTCGGCTCCGAAGGCAATGGCATCGACGGCGCGCATATCCTGACGCCGATGCCGTATCTGATCTCGGCCGGCAAGGTGACACAGAACAACCAGCCGACGCCGATGTACATCCTGGCGCGGCTCAATCTCGACAGTCAGTGCATTTCGGTCGCCAACGAATATGCCGACCTCAAGCTCGGCGTCGATGCATCGCCGTTCAAGGCCGCGCTGGAGAAGAAGAAGGCCTCCGGCAAGGCCGTGAAAGCCGCGATGACCTTCCCGGGCGGCACGCACGACCTCTGGATCCGCTATTGGCTCGCTGCCGGCGGCATCGATCCCGATAAGGACATCGAGACCATCGTGGTGCCGCCGCCGCAGATGGTGGCCAACATGAAGGTCGGCACCATGGACTGCTTCTGCGTCGGCGAGCCCTGGAATCTGCAGCTGATCAATCAGAAGATCGGCTACACCGCGGTCAACACCGGCGAGCTCTGGAATAAGCATCCGGAAAAGTCCTTCGGCATGCGCGCCGCCTTCGTCGACAAATATCCGAAGGCCGCCAAGGCGCTGCTGATGGCCGTGATGGAAGCCCAGCAATGGGCCGACAAGGCCGAGAACAAGGCCGAGCTCGCCGCCATCATGGGCAAACGGCAGTGGATGAACTGCCCGGTCGAGGACGTGCTCGATCGCAGCGCCGGCAAGTTCGACTACGGCATTCCCGGCAAGGTGGTCGAGAACTCGCCGCACATCATGAAGTACTGGCGCGACTTCGCTTCTTACCCCTTCCAGAGCCACGACCTCTGGTTCCTCACCGAGGACATCCGCTGGGGCAAGTATGAGCCTGGCTTCGACACCAAGGCGCTGATCGCCAAGGTCAATCGCGAGGACATGTGGCGCGATGCGGCCAAGACGCTCGGCGTTGCCGCCGCGGAAATTCCAACCTCCACCTCGCGCGGCAAGGAGACCTTCTTCGACGGCAAGGTGTTCGATCCGGAAAATCCGGCAGCCTATCTGAAATCGCTCGCGATCAAGCGCGTCGAAGTCTGATGGAGCCTGCGGCCGCCGTCAGGCGGCCGCTTCGTCCTTTGAAGCCGGAGAGGGATTTCGATGAACATGCCTGCCACGAAGATTGAGCTTGAGACCGCGTCACCTGCGGCCGTTGCCGCGCCGGTCGTCGCACTGACGCCGAAGCGTCCGCCGCGCAAGGAAGCCTATGCACGGATGGCGCGGGAAACCGCCGTGCGCGTGCTCCCGCCGCTGGTCGTGATCGCGCTTTTGACGCTGGTGTGGGAACTGGTCTGCCGTCGCGCCGGCTCGGCGCTGCCGCCGCCGTCGAAAGTGTTCAAGGACACCAAGGAGCTGATCCTCGATCCGTTCTTCGACCATGGCGGCATCGACAAGGGCCTGTTCTGGCATCTGTCCGCCAGTCTGCAGCGCGTTGCCCTGGGCTATTCGCTCTCGGCGATCGCCGGCATCGCGCTCGGCGTCCTGGTCGGACAGTCGGTCTGGGCCATGCGCGGGCTCGATCCGCTGTTCCAGGTGCTGCGCACGATTCCGCCGCTGGCCTGGCTGCCGCTGTCGCTCGCGGCCTTCCGCGACGGTCAGCCCTCGGCGATCTTCGTCATCTTCATCACCTCGATCTGGCCGATCATCATCAACACAGCGGTCGGCATCCGCAACATCCCGCAGGACTATCGCAACGTCGCCGCGGTGGTGCAGCTCAATCCGCTCGAATTCTTCGCCAAGATCATGATCCCGGCGGCTGCGCCCTACATCTTCACCGGCCTTCGCATCGGCATCGGCCTGTCGTGGCTGGCGATCGTCGCGGCGGAAATGCTGATCGGCGGTGTTGGCATCGGTTTCTTCATCTGGGACGCCTGGAACTCCTCACATATCAGCGAGATCATCCTGGCGCTGTTCTATGTCGGCATCGTCGGCTTCGTGCTGGACCGCGTGATCGCTGGCCTCGGCAAGGTCGTCACCCGCGGCACCGCGCTGAACTGAGAGGAGAGGGCACATGACCGCCTATCTGAAGCTCGACCACATCGACAAGGTCTTTACCCGCGGTGCCGCCACCACGGAGGTGCTGAAGGAGATCAATCTCACGATCGAGAAGGGCGAATACGTCTCGATCATCGGCCATTCCGGCTGCGGTAAGTCGACCCTGCTCAACATCATCGCGGGGCTGACCAACGCCACCACCGGCGGCGTGCTGCTGGAAAACCGCGAGGTCAACTCGCCGGGGCCCGACCGCGCCGTGGTGTTCCAGAACCACAGCCTGTTGCCGTGGCTCACCGTGTACGAGAACGTCAGGCTCGGCGTCGACAAGGTCTTTGCCAGGACCAAGTCCCGCGCCGAGCGTGACGCCTGGGTCACGCACAATCTCAATCTGGTGCAGATGGCCCATGCCAAGGACAAGCGTCCTTCCGAAATCTCCGGCGGCATGAAACAGCGCGTCGGCATTGCGCGGGCGCTGGCGATGGAGCCGAAGGTGCTGCTGCTGGATGAGCCGTTCGGCGCGCTCGACGCGCTGACCCGTGCTCACCTGCAGGACTCGGTGATGGCGCTGCATCAGAAGCTCGGCAATACCATTTTGATGATCACTCACGACGTCGACGAGGCCGTGCTGCTGTCCGACCGCATCGTGATGATGACCAATGGGCCGAGCGCGCGGATCGGCGAGGTGCTGGAGGTGCCGCTGGTGCGTCCGCGCAAGCGGCTCGAGCTCGCCACCAACACCACCTATCTGAAGTGCCGTCAGCGCGTGCTCGAATTCCTCTACGAGCGTCATCGCTTCGTCGAGGCCGCGTAACGAAGAGTTAACGCAAGCGGATGCCCGCGCACAAATAATCGACATCCCGCTCAATCCTTGTGCGTCGCACAAGGTTTGAGCGAATCGCAAATTTAGCGTGCGGAAAAGCCCTGCAAAAACTTCTGGCAATACGAATAACGTCCTGAAATCCCTATATTTCCAGCGTGCGCGCAACTGGCACGGAAATTGAAGTGTCTTTGCGCGACGCCAACGACGACGTCCCTCAACATCATCAATCAGCATCGTGAACTCGCCACCGGGGTGAAGCCTCGGAGCGTGCCTCCATGTGAGGCAGAGCCTGCAACGACGCAGCGGTGAGCCTGGAAGGGATACTCAATGACGAAGAATCCTACTTGGATTTCAGACTGGCGCCCCGAAGATGAGGCGTTCTGGAATGCGACTGGCAAGACTATCGCGCGACGCAACCTGATCTGGTCGATCGTGGCCGAGCATATCGGCTTCTCGGTCTGGCTGATCTGGAGCATCGTCACCACCAAGCTGCCGCAGGCGGGCTTTCACTATTCAACCGACCAGCTGTTCCAGCTGATCGCGGTGCCGGGGCTGATCGGCGCCCTGATGCGCTTTCCCTACACTTTCGCGGTGACCACGTTCGGCGGCCGCAACTGGACTATCTTCAGCGCGGCGATCCTGTTCATTCCGACCTTGTCGCTTGCCTATTTCGTGAGCCAGCCTGATACGCCGTTCTGGCTGATGCTACTGATCGCCTCGACCGCGGGTCTCGGCGGCGGCAACTTCGCCTCCAGCATGACCAACATCTCCTTCTTCTTCCCTGACCGGATGAAGGGCTGGGCGCTCGGCCTGAACGCGGCCGGCGGCAATATCGGCGTCTCCAGCGTGCAGCTCCTGACCCCGATCCTGATGACGCTCGCCGTCTTCAACCTGTTCCAGGCGACCCCGGTCGACGGCATCTTCCTGCAGAATGCCGGCCTGATGTGGGTGCTGCCGATCGCGATCGCGGTGTTCGGTGCCGTGTTCTTCATGAACAACCTGACCACGGCGAAGTCGTCGGTGAAGAACCAGCTTGCGATCGTCAAGCGCAAGCACACCTGGATCATGGCGTATCTCTATATCGGCACGTTCGGCTCCTTCATCGGCTATTCGGCTGCGTTTCCGCTGCTGATCAAGACCCAGTTCCCGCAAATCACGATTGCGATCGCGTTCCTCGGGCCTCTGGTCGGATCGCTGTCGCGTCCGCTCGGCGGCTGGCTCGCCGACAAGATCGGTGGCTCCATCATCACCTTCTGGAACTTCATGGTGATGGCGGGCGCAACGGTCGGCGTGCTCTACTTCGTCGGGCAGAAGGATTTCATCGGCTTCCTGTCGATGTTCCTGATCCTGTTCGTGACGACGGGCATCGGCAACGGGTCGACCTATCGCATGATCCCCTCGATCTTCCGCGAAGAGAACCTGTTCAAGGTGCGCGGCAAGGGCGATGCGGCGCGCGCGCTCGCGCTGAAGACGGCGAGCATCGAGAGCGGTGCGGCGGTCGGCTTCATCGGCGCGATCGGCGCCGTCGGCGGCTACCTGATCCCGACCGGTTTCGGCAAGTCGATCGCCCTGACCGGCGGCCCCCAGCTCGCGCTCGCGATCTATCTCGGCTTCTACGCCAGCTGCCTCGGCTTGACGTGGTGGTTCTACCTGCGTCGCGGCCCGCAGGGTGAGGGCGCCTCAAGCCTCGCGGAGGCGCGAGTCTGACACTTGGTACGAATCTCGCTTCTCCCCGTACGCGGGGAGAAGCATTGCCCGACAGTTTGACCATGAACCTGGTTCGCAATGGCGCGCACCAAGGCAAACCCAACAGGCAGGAGAACATCATGACGCCAGAACAGATCACCCTCATCCAGCAGAGCTTCGCCAAGGTCGCGCCGATTTCGCAAGCTGCCTCCGTGTTGTTCTACGATCGTCTGTTCGAGGTGGCGCCGTCCGTGCGCGCGATGTTCCCTGAAGACATGACCGAGCAGCGCAAGAAGCTGATGGGCATGCTCGCCGCCGTCGTCAGCGGCCTGTCGAACCTGGAGACGATTCTTCCCGCGGCCTCCGCGCTCGCCAAGCGTCACGTCGCTTACGGCGCCACGGCCGAGCACTATCCCGTGGTCGGTGCGACCTTGCTGTGGACCTTGGAGAAGGGCCTTGGCGAGGCCTGGACGCCCGAATTGGCAAAGGCCTGGACCGACGCTTACGGCGTGCTGTCCGGCTACATGATGTCCGAGGCCTATGGCGCGCAAGCGCAGGCCGCTGAATAGGAGATGCCTCGTGAGTGAACCGCTGGTCATCGTCGGTAACGGTATGGCAGCCGCGCGTCTGGTCGACGAGCTCGCCAAGACCGCACTCGGCCGCTACGCGGTCGCCGTGATCGGCGAAGAGCCGCGGCTCGCTTACAATCGCGTGCTGCTTTCATCCGTGTTGGCCGGCGAGACCGGCTCGCACGAGATCGAGCTCCGGCCGGCCGATTGGTGGCGTCATCGCGGCGTCACGGTGCGCTACGGCTATCGCGTCACCGAGATCGACACCGGCCGCCGCGAGCTCAAGATCGAGGGCGAGGAGAGCATGGAATATTCCAAGCTCGTGCTCGCCACCGGGTCGACGCCGCTGCGGCTGAATTTGCCGGGCGCCGATCTCGCCGGCGTGCACACGTTTCGCGATACGCGCGACGTCGACCTTTTGCTGACGCTGGCCGCTGCGAAGAAGCGCGTCGTCGTGGTTGGCGGCGGCCTGCTCGGGCTCGAGGCAGCCTACGGCCTTGCCAAGGCCGGTGCGCCGGTGACGCTGCTGCATTTGATGGACCGGCTGATGGAGCGTCAGCTCGATGGGCCGGCCGCCGACCTGCTCAAGACGCTGGTCGAGCGCAAGGGCATCCGCATCCTGCTCAATGCCTCGACCGCCCGCATCCAAGGCGATGGTCATGTCGAGGCCGTCGAGCTTGCCGATGGCAGCCGCATCGAGGCCGATGCGGTGATCTTCGCCGCCGGCATCAAGCCGAACGTGGCGCTTGCCAAAGACGCCGGCATCGCGGTCAACCGCGGCATCGTCGTCAACGATTTGATGCAGACGGCATCACCCGACATCTTCGCGCTCGGCGAATGCGCCGAGCATCGCGGCACCTGCTATGGCCTGGTCGAGCCCGCCTATGAGCAGGCGCGGGTGCTGGCACGGCATCTGGCCGGGCGGCCCGCCGCCTATCAGGGCAGCGTGGTCTCGACCAATTTGAAGGTCTCCGGCGTCAGCGTGTTCTCCGCCGGCGACTTCATGGGCGGGGAGGGCAGCGAGAGCCTGGTGCTGACCGACCGCAGGCGCGGCACCTACAAGAAGCTCGTGATCGCCGACGGCCGGCTCACCGGCGCGGTGCTGATCGGCGATACCGTCGATGCGCTCTGGTATATCGAGCTGATCCGCAATCGCGACAAGGTTGCGGCGATCCGCACCGACATGATGTTCGGCCGCGCGCTCGCGCGTCCTTCCAAGGCGGCTTGATAGAGCCGGCGTGACAAGGCAGCTTGATATGACGGCGATCGATCCCACGCTTCGTGCCACCAAGACGACCTGTCCCTATTGCGGCGTCGGCTGCGGCGTGTTGGCGACGCCGGACGGCAAGGGCGGGGCCGCGATCGCGGGCGACCCCGACCATCCCGCCAATTTCGGCCGGCTCTGCTCGAAGGGTTCAGCGCTCGGCGAGACCGTCGGGCTGGAAAGCCGGCTGCTCTATCCGATGATCCGCTGCAAGGGCGTGCTGGAGCGCGTCGCCTGGAGCGATGCGCTCGATCATGTCGCCCATCGCATGCAGCACATCGTGGCGCGAGATGGCGCCGATGCGGTCGCGTTCTATCTCTCCGGCCAGCTCCTCACCGAGGATTATTACGTCGCCAACAAGCTGATGAAGGGCTTTGTCGGCACGGCGAATGTCGACACCAATTCACGGCTCTGCATGTCGTCCTCGGTCGCCGGCCATCGCCGCGCCTTTGGCGCCGACACAGTCCCCGGCTGCTATGAGGATCTCGACCAGGCCGATCTGCTGGTCTTCGTCGGCTCGAACGCGGCCTGGTGCCATCCGGTGCTGTTCCAGCGCATGCTGAAGAACCGTGGGAAGCGTGGCGCGCGCATGATCGTGATCGATCCGCGCCACACCGACACTGCAAGCGATGTCGATCTGTTCCTCGGCCTCAAGCCGGGCACCGATACCGCGCTGTTCTCCGGCCTGTTTGTCCATCTCGCCGACAGCGGCGCGCTGGACCAGGACTACATCGCGCAGAACACGAGCGGTTTCGACGACGCGCTGGCGCGTGCGCGCAGCATCGCCGGCAGCGTCACTGCGACGGCGCTCGCGACGGGTCTCTCCGAGCAGGATGTCGCCACTTTCTTCAAGATGTTCCGCGACACGGACCGCGTCGTCACGCTGTATTCGCAGGGCGTCAACCAGTCGGCGCAGGGCACCGACAAGGTCAACGCGATCCTGAACTGCCATCTCGCGACGGGGCGCATCGGCAAGCCCGGTGCCTCGCCGTTCTCGCTCACCGGTCAGCCCAACGCGATGGGCGGCCGCGAGGTCGGTGGTCTTGCCAATATGCTCGCCGCGCATATGGGCTTCACGCCGCCCGACATCGATCGTGTCAGGCGGTTCTGGAAGGCGCCGCGCATCGCGACCCATGAGGGCTTGAAGGCGGTGCAGCTGTTCGAGGCCATCCATCGCGGCGAGGTCAAGGCACTCTGGGTGATGGGCACCAATCCCGCGGTGTCGCTGCCCGATGCTGACTTCGTGCGCGAGGCGTTGAAGAAGCTCGAGCTGTTCGTGGTCTCCGAGAACGTGCTCTCCAATGACACGGTCGATGCCGGTCCGCATGTGCTGCTGCCGGCGCTCGCCTGGGGCGAGAAGTCGGGCACAGTGACCAATTCCGAGCGCCGCATCTCGCGCCAACGCTCGTTCCTGCCGGCGCCGGGCGAGGCGCGGCCGGACTGGTGGATCCTGAGCGAGACGGCAAAGCGTCTCGGCTTCGGCGACAGCTTCAACTACAAATCGGCGGCCGAGATTTTCCGCGAGCACGCCGCGCTCTCGGCGTTCGAGAACGACGGTAGCCGCGATTTCGACATCGGCGCGCTGACCTCGCTTTCGGACGAAGGCTTCGATGCCCTAAAGCCGGTACAGTGGCCGGTGCGTGAAGGCGAGACGTCCAGCGAGCGCTTCTTTGCAAAGGGTGGCTTCTTCACCAATGACGGCAAGGGCCGCTTCATCGCGCCGGAGGTGCCGTCGCTGCGCGGCGAGACCGGCGCCTCGCGTCCCCTCAGGCTCAACACCGGACGCATCCGCGACCAGTGGCACACCATGACGCGCACGGGCCTCAGCCAGCGCCTGGGCGCGCATCTGCCGGAGCCCTTCGTCGAAATTCACCCTGATGATGCCGGCAAGTACGGCATCGTTCACGACGGCTTTGCCCGCGTTACCACCGATTACGGTCAGTGCATCCTGAAGGTCGTCGTTAGTGACGGCACTCAGCGTGGCACGTTGTTCGCGCCGATCCACTGGAGCGCGATGAACGCCTCGCATGGCCGCGTCGGAGCGCTGGTGCAGTCCTTCACCGATCCATTCTCAGGGCAGCCGGAATCCAAGGCGACGCCGGCTGCGATCGCGCCTTACGAATTCGTCTTCCGCGGCTTTGCGCTGTCGCGGAAGCAGCTCGATCTGCCGCCGAACCTGTTGTGGACCCGCGTCACGGTCACCGGCGGCTTCGGCTATCTCTTCGCCGACAACGCCGACCTTTCGCGCTGGCCGGCCTGGCTCGAGAGCGTCGCCGGCGAGGACGTTGCCGACTATCGCGACTTCGGCGGCGGGGTCTATCGTGCGGCGTCGTTCGCGGGCGATCAGATCGAGACCTGCCTGTTCGTCGGCCCCGCGCATGATGCGGGCGACTGGGAGGTGGTGAAGAGCCTGTTCGTGGCCGACCTCGTCACCGACGATCAGCGCCGCATGCTGCTGTCAGGCAAGTCCGGCGAAGGCGCCGCCTCGACCGGACCGATCGTCTGCGCCTGCTTCGGCGTCGGCCGCGGCACCATCTGCGAGACCATCGCGGCCGGCGCGCGCTCGGCTGCCGAGATCGGCGCCAAGCTCAAGGCCGGCACCAATTGCGGCTCCTGCATTCCGGAACTGAAGCGCCTGATCGCGACGACGGACGTGGCGCCGGTGAAGCAGGCGAAGGTCGTCGCATAGGCTCGGCTGTCATCGCCCGGCTTGACTGGGCGAGCCAGTACGCCGAGACATCTGTGATGAAGCGGTGAGGCCGCGGCGTACTGGATTCCCCGCTTTTGCGGGGAACGACAGTGAGGGCGAGGCGCCATGCCTCCGCCTCAATCGACGCGCCGTCGATTGTGCCCTATGCTGCCCGCTCCCCCCTCAACACGTCCAAAAACAACAATGATGTACCTGGAAACGCCGCCGCGCCTGATCGAGACGAAGATCTTCTCCACCATGCCCGAAAAGTTCCGCCGCAAGGGCGTGCGGACCGATTGGGCTGACGCCAACCGGCCGAATGTGCCGACCGACAGCTTCATCGAGGGGCCTTCCTTCGACAGGGACGGCAATCTCTACATCGTCGACATTCCCTTCGGCCGCATCTTCCGTATTGCGCCTGACGGTGAGTGGTCGCAGGTCGTCGAATATGAGGGTTGGCCGAATGGACTGAAGATCGCATCCGACGGCCGCATCCTGGTGGCCGACTACATGCACGGCATCATGGACCTCGATCCCAAGGCCGGTCGCATGAAGCCCGTCCTGACCGCGCGCAATTCGGAATCGTTTCGCGGCTGCAACGATCTGCATCTTGCTTCGAACGGCGACATCTATTTCACCGATCAGGGCCAGACCGGCCTGCACGACCCCAGCGGTCGCGTGTATCGCCTCGCATCGAATGGTCGGCTCGATTGCCTGATCGACACCGGCATCAGCCCGAATGGCCTGGTGCTCGATCCCACCGAAACCGTGCTGTTCGTCGCGATGACGCGCGACAACGCGGTGTGGCGGTTGCCGTTCATAAAGGACGGCCGCGTGTCCAAGGTCGGCCGCTTCTGCTCGCTGTTCGGCACCAGCGGTCCCGATGGCTTGACCATGGACGCCAAGGGCCGCCTGTTCGTCGGCCATGCCTCGCTCGGCCACGTCTTCGTGTTTGCGCCGAACGGCGAATTGCTTGCGCAAATCAAGTCGTGTGCGGGGCCGAATTGCACGAATTTGGCGATCGGTGGCGCCAACAAGGATCGTCTCTATATCACGGAGTCATCGACCGGCAGCGTGCTGGTTGCTGATATCAGCGGATTGAACTCCTGAGCCTTGTGGCGGTTGCCCGAGCGGAGGAGCGACAGCGGAGCAAACATGAACACAAACCCTTTCGGCAAAACCGGTGCCAACGTCTCCGTCATCGGGCAGGGCACCTGGTATCTCGACCATGGCGACCGCAAGCGCGCGGTCGCGGCGCTCCAGCGCGGGCTTGATCTCGGCATGACGCACATCGACACCGCCGAAATGTATGGCGATGCCGAGCTCGTCATTGCCGATGCGATCGCGGGTCGCCGTGATGAGGTGTTCCTCGTCTCCAAGGTCTTGCCGAACAACGCGTCGCGTAGCGGCACCATCACCGCCTGCGAGCGGTCCCTAAAGCGGCTGAAGACCGATCATCTCGATTGCTATCTCCTGCACTGGCGCGGTTCCTATCCGCTCGAAGACACCGTCGCCGCGTTCGAGGAACTGGTGAAATCAGGCAAGATCAAATCCTGGGGCGTTTCCAATTTCGACGCCGACGATCTCGACGAGATTCACGATGTCGCCGGCGAGGGTCGTATTGCCTGCAATCAGGTGCTTTATCATCTGAAGGAACGCGCGATCGAGCACGCGGTGATCCCCTGGTGCGAGCGGCATGGTGTCGCCGTGGTCGCCTATTCCCCGTTCGGTCATGACGATTTCCCTGATGCACGTAGCAAGGGCGGTGCCGTGCTGGCGCGCATCGCAGAGGCGCGTCGCGTGACGCCGCGTCAGGTCGCACTCAGCTTCCTCACCCGTGCGACTACGGTGTTCGCGATCCCGAAGGCCTCGTCTGCCGAACATGCCGGCGAGAATGCGGCCGCCGGTGATCTCGCGCTGACGAAAGACGAGATTTCGGCGCTCGATGCGGCGTTTCCGCGCGGGGCGAAGCCGCGCAGCCTACCCATGCTGTAATGCACAACGCCCATTATTAACGGAGCATTGACGCGCGCGGCGGCCCGCGCATATCGGCATCCTGTTTTCGGAAGTTGTGAACGCGGCGCATTTGTCGTTTTTTACAATCGTTCTCGATTCGCATTTTCCCGGGTTCCAACCGTGACACCGCCGCCCGCCGCAGCCGCAAGGCTCGACAGTATCCCCATGCCCGTGCCGGAGAAGAAGCAGAAGGCTCGCCGCGCGCCTGCGCGCGTCGACCATCCCTTCAAGGGCATTGCGCTGGTGCTGCTGTCGACGATCTTCCTCGGCTGCTCCGACACCACCGCGAAATACCTCTCGACCAGCCTGCCCTCGATCGAGATCACCTGGATCCGCTTCGTCACCTTCGCGCTGATGTTCACGCCGGTGATGCTGCCGGGCTCGCCGCTGCATGCGATGCGCACCGAGCGGCTCGGCCTGCAGCTGATGCGCGGTGCCGCGCTGCTCGGTTCCTCGCTGTTCTTCATCACCGGCCTAAGCTTCCTTCCCATCGCGGAAGCCTCCGCCACCGGCTTCGTCTCGCCGCTGTTCGTCACCGCGCTGTCGATCATATTCCTCAGCGAAAAGGTCGGTATGCGCCGCTGGATCGCGACCGGGATCGGCCTGACGGGTGTGCTGATCATCCTGCGGCCAGGCACCAGCGCGTTCCACGCCGCCGCGTTCTTCCCGATCATCTCGGCGTTCTGCTGGGCCGCCGCGCTGATCCTGACGCGGATGATGAGCGGGCGTGAAGCCGTGCTCACCACGATGGCGTATTCCGCGCTCACGGGCGTTGCGATCCTTTCCGTGATGGTGCCGTTCGTCTGGGTCACGCCGAGCTGGACCGCGATCGGGCTCGGCATCGTAATCGGCGTCGCCTCCACCGTCGGCCAGTGGATCATCGTGCTGGCCTATCGCTATGGCGATGCCTCGGTGCTTGCGCCGTTCTCCTACACGCAACTGCTCTGGGTCAGCATTTTGGGCTTCTTCATCTTCGGTGAAGTCCCTGATGTCTGGACGGTCGTCGGCGCAGCCTTCATTGTCGCCAGCGGTCTCTACATCGCCCATCGCGAGCGTATCCGCCGCGCTCAGCTGCTGGTGCTGGAAGAGCGTTCCCCGAACGCCTGACGCAAGATCACGCGTCCCGCTTCGTGCTATCAACGACTCCAACGACAGGGGAGGAGCCGGATGCGCGCTGCGATTTTCAGGAACGGTGAGATTGTCGTCGACCGGATGGCCGAGCCGAAGCCGGGCCCCGGCCAGGTGCTGGTCAAGACGCTCGCCTGCGGCATCTGCGGCTCCGACCTGCATGCGCGCCAGCACGCACCGCGGATGGTGGAGATGGCCAGGAAGACCGGTCGCACGCCGATGGATCTGTCGCGTGACGTCGTGTTCGGTCACGAATTCTGCTGCGAGATCGTCGATTACGGCCCCGGCACGGAACGCAAGCTCAAACTGGGGACGCATGTCTGCTCGCTGCCCGCGCTGGTGACGCCGGAAGGCATCAAGGGGATCGGCTATTCCAACGACTTCGTCGGCGGCTATGCGGAGCAGATGGTTTTGAGCGAGCCGCTCCTGCTCGAAGTGCCCAACGGCCTTGCGCCGGAACATGCGGCGTTGACCGAGCCGCTCGCAGTCGGCGTTCACGCCGTGGCAAAGGCCAATATCCGGGGCGGCGAGGTGCCGCTCGTCATCGGTTGCGGCCCTGTCGGGCTCGCAGTGATCGCGGCGCTGAAGATCAAGGGGCTGCACCCGATCGTCGCCGCCGACTATTCGCCGGCGCGCCGCGCGCTCGCGGCAAGGCTCGGCGCCGACATCGTCGTCGATCCCAGGGTGTCGCAGCCCTATGCGACCTGGGCCGAGCACGCGCAGATGTCGGATGCGGAGAAGGCCGCGCGGCCGCCGTTCCAGGCCATGCTGCCGGCGCTGAAGCCCGCGATCATCTTCGAATGCGTCGGCGTGCCCGGCCTGTTGCAGCAGGTTTTCGAAGGCGCGCCGCGCGACGCCAGGATCGTCGTGGTCGGCGTCTGCATGGAGACCGACAAGAGCGAGCCCATGCTCGGCATCATGAAGGAACTGAACGTCCAATACGTGCTCGGCTATACGCCGGAGGAGTTCGCCGCGTCACTTCGGCTGATCGCGGAAGGGCAGGTGGATGCGGCGGCGATGGTCACGGCCGAGGTCGGCATCGACGGCGTCGCCAAGGCGTTCGCCGATCTCGCCAATCCTGAAGTCCACACCAAGATCATCGTGCAGCCGTGGCGGTGACGTTGCTGCGTAGGGTGGGTTAGCCCTGCGACTGCGCGAAGCGCAGTTCGCGCGACGTAACCCACCACTTCTCTTGCGGCGGAGACAGAAGAGATGGGTTACGCCGAGCAGATGCGCTACGCGCATCAGCTCGTCTAACCCACCCTACGAGAACTTCTCAATACTTCTCCGGCACGTACATCTCCGGCGGAACCGGGCCACGCTGATAGTCGGGGTGGCGGACGCGCGGCGGCAGCATCACCGGCGCGCGAGCGACCTCCTGATACGGGATCTGGCTGAGGAGATGCGCGATGCAGTTGAGCCGCGCGCGCTTCTTGTCGACGGCATCGACGATCCACCACGGCGAGTCCGGCAGGTGCGTGTGTTCGAGCATCGTCTCCTTGGCCTTGGTGTATGCCTCCCAGCGGCTGCGCGCCTCGACGTCCATCGGGCTCAGCTTCCACTGCTTGAGCGGATCCTTGATGCGCATGGTGAAGCGGAACTGCTGCTCGTCGTCGGTGATCGAGAACCAGTATTTGACCAGGATGATGCCGGAGCGGATCAGCATGCGCTCGAACTCGGGCACCGTCTTGAAGAATTCCTGGTACTCCTCCTCCGAGCAGAAGCCCATCACGCGCTCGACGCCGGCGCGGTTGTACCAGCTGCGGTCGAACAGCACGATCTCGCCGCCGGCCGGCAGGTGCGACACGTAGCGCTGGAAGTACCATTGCGTGCGCTCGCGCTCGCTCGGGGCGGGAAGCGCCGCGACGCGGCAGATGCGCGGATTGAGGCGCTGGGTAATGCGCTTGATGACGCCGCCCTTGCCGGCGGAGTCGCGGCCCTCGAACAGCACGACAACCTTCTTGCGCTCGCTTTGCACCCAGTCCTGCAGCTTGACCAGTTCGCCCTGGAGCCGCAGCAGCTCCCGGAAATAGAGCTTGCGATCGACCGTCGGACCCGGAGTGTCGGTTTCGTCCAGGAGCTCGTCGAGCCTCGTGTCATCGAGCTCCATCTCCAACTCCTCGTCGAGGTCGTCGGCCATCTCCTGAATGATGCGCTCGCGCTTGGCGGTTTGGAAGGTGCGGTCGGATGCGGTCATGGGCTTCTTCTCTCGGCTAGGGTGCCAGTGTTACCAACGACCATCGGCGGGGTTTGTTGCGTCCATGTGACAGCCGCTCTGTCACGCTGAGGCAGGTCACACCGGCAGCGCGATCGAATATTTCACCTGGCTCAGTGCAAAGCTGGACTCGATCGAGGCGATGCCGTCGAGCCGGGTCAGCTTGGTCTTGAGAAACGTCTCGTAGGAGGCGAGGTCGGCCGCAACCACGCGAAGCAGATAGTCGCGGTTGCCGGTCATCAGATAGCATTCCAGCACCTCGTCCCATTTCGAGATCGCGCGCGCGAAGCGGTTGAGATCCTCCTCCTTCTGCCGCGCCAGCTTGATCGAGATGAAGACGCTGACATGCAGGCCGAGCGCCTTCTGGTCCACGGTCGCAACGTAGCGGCTGATGACGCCGCGCTCCTCCAGCAGCTTGACCCGGCGATGGCAGGGCGAGACCGAGAGCCCGACCTTGTCGGCGAGTTCCTGCATGGTCAGCCGGCTGTCGGCCTGAAGCAGCGCGAGGATTTTGCGGTCGATGGCGTCGAGCTCTGGCATTGGGACGAAACCTGTATATTCGGGGTAATCATTAGTATGGTATCCCAATATCGGGCGGTATTGCGCGAAAAATTGAGAAGTTTGGCGCCTCCCACGGGCGTATCATCGCGCCACCTGTTCCCGGGAGCATTGCCATGCCCGTCGATACCGCTCGCCTCGACACCTTGACCGCGCTTAGCCGCAAGGCGCTGTGGCTGTCGTCCTGGACCATCCACCACGCCAACCACATCCGCCCCAACGCCGACGGCCTCAAGGTCGGGGGACATCAGGCCTCGTCCGCCTCGCTCGCCACCATCATGTCGGCGCTGTATTTCCACGTGCTGCGCCCCGAGGATCGCGTCGCGGTGAAGCCGCATGCCAGCCCGGTGTTCCACGCCATCCAGTATCTGTTCGGCCGGCAGAGCCGCGAAAAGCTGGAGAACTTTCGCGGCTTCAAGGGCGCGCAGTCCTATCCCTCGCGCACCAAGGACGTCGACGACGTCGATTTCTCCACCGGCTCGGTCGGCCTCGGCGTCGCGCAGACGCTGTTCGCCTCGCTGGTGCAGGATTACGTCAAGGCCCATGGCTGGATGAAGGATCGCCGCGAAGGGCGGATGATTGCGCTGGTCGGCGATGCCGAGATGGACGAGGGCAACATCTGGGAGGCGCTTGCCGAAGGGTGGAAGCACGGCCTGCGCAACACCTGGTGGGTGGTCGACTATAACCGCCAGTCGCTCGATGCCGTCGTGCGCGAAGGGCTCTGGGAAAAATTCGAGACCATGTTCCGCAATTTCGGTTGGGACGTCGTCATCGTGAAATACGGCCGCCTGATGCGCGAGGCCTTCGCCGAGCCCGGCGGCGAGGCGCTTAAAGCTTGGATCGACAATTGCCCGAACGCGCTTTACGCCGCGCTCTGCTTCCAGGGCGGCGCCGCGTTCCGCAAACATCTGCACGACGAGATCGGCGACCAGGGGCCGATCACGAAACTCATCGACAGGCGCAGCGACGAGGAATTGCTGGCACTGATGTCGAACCTCGGCGGCCACGACATGGCGAGCATGCTGGAGGCGTTCGAATCCATCGATCACAATCGTCCGGTCTGCTTCATCGCCTACACCATCAAGGGCGTCGGCCTGCCGTTCCAGGGCCACAAGGATAATCACGCCGGCCTGATGACGGTCGCCCAAATGGAAAAATATCGCGACAGCCAGAACATCCGGCCCGGGCATGAATGGGAGAAGTACGAAGGCCTCGCGCAATCCGCTGCCGAGCTCGATGCGTTCCTCGCGCGCGTGCCGTTCAACCAGGACGGCCGCCGGCTGACCGCGCCCGTCGTCGAGGTGCCCCAGCAGCTCGCGTTCAAGCCGTCACCGCAGATGTCGACCCAGCAGGGCTTTGGCCTCGTGCTGAACGAGATCGCCCGCGGCGACAGCGAACTGGCCAAGCGCATCGTCACCACCTCACCCGACGTCACGGTCTCGACCAATCTCGGCCCCTGGGTGAACCGGCGCGGCCTGTTCGCGCGCGCCGAAAAGGCGGATTTATTCCGCAGCGAGAAAATTCCCTCCACCTTCAATTGGGACTTTTCGCCCAAGGGCCAGCATCTCGAGCTTGGAATCGCCGAGATGAACCTGTTCATCATGCTCTCGGCGCTCGGGCTGTCGCACCAGATCAACGGCGAGCGGCTGCTGCCCGTCGGCACGCTGTACGATCCCTTCATCGAGCGCGGGCTCGATGCGCTGAACTACGCCTGCTACCAGGACGCGCGCTTCATGGTGGCGGCGACGCCGTCAGGCATCACGCTCGCGCCCGAGGGCGGCGCGCACCAGTCGATCGCGACGCCCCTGATCGGCATGGCACAGGACGGGCTCGCCTCGTTCGAGCCGGCTTTCGTCGACGAGCTCGCCGTGATCATGGCGTTCGGTTTTGAGCACATGCAGCGCGAAGCGGGCGAGGGCGGCTCGGTGTACTTGCGGCTCTCGACGCGCAGTATCGAGCAGGCCCAGCGGATCATGACACCGGAGCTGCAGCAGGGCATCACCGACGGCGCCTATTGGCTGCGCAAGCCGGGCCCGAATGCCGAAGTCGTAATCGCCTATACCGGTGCGGTGGCACCTGAGGCGATCGAGGCGACCGGCTTCATCGGCGAGAGCCGGCGCGACATCGGCCTGCTTGCGATCACCTCGGCGGACCGCCTCCATGCGGGCTGGACCGCCGCACGGAAATTGCGGCGGGATCGCCGCGGCGTGCAGCATCTCAGCCACATCGAAAAACTGCTGGCGCCGCTGCCGCGCGACTGCGGCATCGTGACCGTGATCGACGGCCATCCGTCAGCACTCGGCTGGCTCGGCAGCGTCCGCGGCCACCGCGTCGAGGCGCTCGGCGTCGAGCAGTTCGGCCAGACCGGCACGATCGCGGACCTTTATCGGCACTACGGCATCGACGCCAACGCCATCATCGATGCGGCCGAAAGCCTCACCACCGGCGCGCCGGTGCTGCATCGGAAGATGGCGGTGTAGTCGAGGTAACCGGTCGCATGGGCCCCGGCTCTGCAACGCACCGCTGCTCTGGACGATGCTTCGCATCGCCAGGATAGCGCTGCGCTGCGTTCGGGGCACGAGCCTGGTTGGACTCACTCCAAATCGTGTCCCGGACACGGCGCGACACGAAATGTCGCGACGCAGAGCCGGGACCCAGGCCGCTTGCCTCGCTTCAAATCGCGTCCCATATTCCGCGCGTCCGCCGCAACGCTGGCCCCGCATATGGCGGGTTCAATTGCCGGCGCTTTCGTGCAAGGATGCCTGCCGAAACGCCCCCACCATGCCCCCAAGAAGAGGTTAACGATGGTCAATCGCATGCAATTCTACATCGACGGCGCCTGGGTCGATCCCGCCGTCAAGAAGTCCACCGCCGTGGTCAATCCCGCGACGGAAGAGGCGATGTACGAGGTTGCGCTGGGCTCCAAGGCCGACGTGGACAAGGCGGTTGCCGCCGCCAAGCGCGCCTTCGCAACCTTCTCCCAGACCAGCCGTGATGAGCGCGTCGCGCTGCTCACCAAGGTCATCGAGGTCTACAAGGGCCGTCTCAAGGAGATCGGCGCCGCCGTCTCCGACGAGATGGGCGCCCCGCTGCCGATGGCGGAGAAGCTCCAGGCCGGCGCCGGCCTCGGCCATCTCATGACCACGCTCGACGTGCTCAAGAACTATCATTTCGAGGAGCCGGTCGGCACCGCCATGGTGCTGCGCGAGCCGATCGGCGTGGTCGGCATGATCACGCCCTGGAACTGGCCGCTCAACCAGATCGCCTGCAAGGTCGCGCCCGCGCTCGCCGCCGGCTGCACCATGATCCTGAAGCCCAGTGAGTTCACCCCGACCTCGGCGCTGATCTTTGCGCAAATCCTCCATGATGCCGGCGTGCCCAAGGGCGTGTTCAACCTCGTCAACGGCCTCGGCCCCGAGGTCGGCGCCGCCATGAGCGAGCACCCCGACATCGACATGATCTCCTTCACCGGCTCGACCCGCGCCGGCATCGATGTGGCGAAGCGCGCTGCCCCCACCGTGAAGCGCGTCAGCCAGGAGCTCGGCGGCAAGTCCCCGAACGTCATCCTCGAAGGCGCCGACCTCACGAAGGCGGTGACCGGCGGCGTGATGCACATGTTCAACAACTCCGGCCAGTCCTGCAACGCGCCCTCACGCATGATCGTGCCGCTGTCCAAGATGAAGGACGTCGCCGCGATCGCGAAGGCGGTCGCCGACAAGACCAAAGCCGGTGATCCCCGCGCCGAAGGCACCACCATCGGCCCCGTCGTCAACCGCGGCCAGTGGGACAAGATCCAGGGCCTGATCAAGAAGGGCATCGACGAGGGCGCAACGCTCGTCGCCGGCGGCCCGGGCCTGCCCGAAGGCGTCAACAAGGGCTTCTATGTCCGTCCGACCATCTTCGCCGACGTCACGCCCGACATGACGATCGCCCGCGAGGAGATCTTCGGACCGGTGCTGACCATCATCGGCGCCAAGGACGAAGCCGAGGCGGTGCAGATCGCCAACGACACGCCGTATGGCCTCGCCGGCTATGTCACGGGTGCCTCGGTCGAGGACGCCAAGCGCGTCGGCCGCCAGATCCGCGCCGGCAACGTCAACCTTCAGGGCGTGCCAAACGACCGCACCGCGCCGTTCGGCGGCTACAAGCAGTCGGGCAACGGCCGCGAGTGGGGCAAGTACGGCCTCGAGGATTTCCTCGAAGTGAAGGCCGTCGCCGGCTTCAACGCGGCGTAAGTTTTTTTGCGCGTGAACGAACGACGCCGGAGCGGGCAACCGCTCCGGCGTTTTTGTTTTGGGCGGCGTGTCGCGACAAGGCGAGGTGCCGTAGAGTGGGCAAAGCGAAGCGTGCCCACGTCTTCGCGCCCGCGACGGCGCGGTGGTGGGCACGTCGCTTACGCTCCTTTGCCCACCCTACGAGACCGTCATTTGTGAGCGCCTATCCCCCCAACGCGCCCTGCGTGTTCACATACAGCGCGTAGATCGACTGGCTCGCCGCCATGAACAGGCGGTTGCGCTTGACGCCGCCGAAGCAGAGATTGGCGCAGCGCTCGGGCAGCGCGATGCGGCCGATCATGACGCCGTCGGGCGCGAACACCACCACGCCGTCGAGCTCGGGATCGCCCATGCCCCAGCCGCACCAGAGATTGCCGTCGATGTCGCAGCGCATGCCGTCCGGCGTGCCAGGACCTGCATCGATGTGGACGCGCTTGTTGGAAATCTCGGTGCCGTCAGCCGAAACGTCATAGGCGAGGATTTTTCGGTTTGGCACGCCGCGGGATTCCACGACATAGAGGATCTTCTCATCCGGCGAGAAGCACAGCCCGTTCGGCCCGAGCACCCCCTCGGCGACAATGGTCGCCTTGCGCGTCTCGGGATCGAGCCGGTAGACATTCGGCTCGATCTCGGGCTCGGCCTTGTAGCCCTCGTAATTGCCGAGCAGGCCGAAGGTCGGATCGGTGAACCAGATCGAGCCGTCCGATTTAACAACGACATCGTTCGGCGAGTTCAACCGCTTGCCGTTGAATTGATCCATCAGCACGGTGATGCTGCCGTCATATTCGGTGCGCACCACCCGCCGGCCGCCATGCTCGCAGGTGACGAGCCGTCCCTGCCGGTCGCGCGTGTTACCGTTGGCGAAATTGGAGGGCTTGCGGAACACGGAGACCGCGCCGGTCTCTTCCTCCCATTTGACGATGCGCTGGTTCGGGATGTCGCTGCACAGGAGATAGCGCCCGTCGCCGAACCACACCGGACCCTCGGCCCAGCGCAGGCCGGTCGCCAGCCGTTCCACCGCCGACAGTTTCAGCCAGTATTTTTCGAAGCGGGGATCGAGTGCACGAATGGCCGGGTCGGGGTAATACGTCGCAGGCCGCCAGCCTGGCCGCTCCTGGGTGTGGGACGATGCCTCATTCATGTCGGTTCTCTCGTTTCGTTCCCTCTGGACAATCCTGCTATCATTAGAGACATGTGACCGCAAATCGGTCACCACAGGCGAGGGAAGACATGCCGCGTATTTTGATGACGGGAGCTTCGGGCGGAATCGGCACGAGTCTGCGAAGACTGCTGCCGCCGATCTATTCGGATCTCCTGCTGTCCGACATCAAGCCGCCCGCCGATCTCGGCGCGAACGAGAAGTTCAAGGCAGCGGACCTCGCCGATCTCGCGCAGTGCGAGGCGATCTGCGAGGGCGTCGACGGCATCATTCATTTCGGCGGCTATTCGGTCGAAGGCAGCTGGGATCAGATCCTCCAGGCCAACATCATCGGTGGCTATAATCTGTTCGAGGCGGCCTACCGCAAGGGCGTCAAGCGCGTGGTGTTCGCCTCGTCGAACCACGCCGTCGGGTTCTATCCGCGACACCACAAGATCGGCACCGACGTCACCCCGCGTCCCGACGGGCGCTACGGCGTCAGCAAGGTGTTCGGCGAGGCCGTCGGCGCGCTCTACGCCGACAAGCACGGGATGAAGGTGACGTGCCTGCGCATCGGCAATTTCGGCGACATGCCGCTCGATCAGCGCCGGCTCTCGATCTGGCTCAAGCCCGACGACCTCGTGCAGCTCTGCCGCATCGGGCTCGAGCATCCCGACATCCATTTCGAAATCTTCTACGGTGCATCCCTCAACGAGCGCGCCTGGTGGGACAACAGCCGCGCCTACGAACTCGGCTATCGCCCCACCGGCCGCTCAGAGGATCACGTCGCGCACGCGTTGGCCGAGCAGGCCAAGCTGAAGCCGGATCCGGTCGGGGATTATTTCCAGGGCGGCACGTTCTGCAGCATGGAGTTCGATGGCGACACCAGCCGTATCATTGACTGGAAGAAGCGGTAGGGAAGCCGTGGCCGCGCAGCGCAAGTCATTCGGTACATGAAGGACTTGAATGACGCACTTGCGCTGCCGCAGGAACGATTTTTCTTCGTCCGAGAGGATACTGGTGTCCTGTATTTGACTGTTGGAGGCGTCAAGACAGATCGAGAAATGGGGTGGTTCGATCAGGCCGTCCTTTTCTGTCCATTTTGCGGGGCGGAGCTTCAAACGCGCGACGAGATCAAGTCGGCGACGACCTAGCGCTTCGGGCCGCTGGACAAGCCCGGGCATGACGACCCGTTGATCTAGATCAACCTTGCGCTCGTCGCTTGGCTCTCGATCCGTACGATCCTGGTCGATTGTCGGCAGCGAGAACCACGAGAATGAAAATCAAATTGTCAGTCGTCGCGACGCACGCGGCGATCGTGCAAGGACTCTTCTCAGGACCGGCGCTAGCCGTACCCCTCACCGAGGCCGAGGCGGCATTCCTCGACCAGCTTGTCACCGCATCAGTGGTGCTCGAACAGCGATGCGACGGTTACGAGGTCGATGGCAGCGGCAGCGTTCAGCTCGGCGCCCGGCTGCTCGGCAGTCCCGACGTCGCGATGGCCATGATCGACGCCTATGCCGCGGCCATCAAGGCCCGCGACGGCGAGAGCTACGATCCCCGCAAATTCCGTCCCGAAGTGTCCGACGCGGCCCGCAAAACGTTCAGGCGGGTCCGAACGGACCTGATCCAAAACCCGAAAAGGGCCTGCGCCGATTATGGCGAGACCAGCGTGGAGCGTGGCCTGCTGAGGCGGTACTGACATCGTCAGTGACGTGATCGCATGACCTGTCGTACGTCATTTGGCAACGCGCTCTTCCTGTTTCTTGGTCACGTGCCAGAGAACCACATGGTAGTGCGGCACATCCACGCCGGGGTGACCTGGGTTGAAGTAGAAGCTGACGTGGTCAACTGGTCCTGCTGACCCCGCCCCCTCCAACGTTTTGTGATCGTCGATGTCCTTGTTCGGGACCATGTAGACGGTCGCGACCAGACGGTCCCTGCGATCGAAGGTCAGGAACGGCCCCAGCGGCAAGGTGTCGGGCTTGACGAATATGATGCCGAGGCCCGGAAAGAACTTCGGAAAGTTCACGAGATCGCTGACCCGCTGGTATCCGTTTTTTTCCGCGACCTCCCGCTGGTTTGGCGGTGGACGAACGACTTTGTGCTTTCTATGTGCCTTCTTTCGGTGAGGAGCTGTCCTGGTTTTTTCGACCTCGTCGGCCGGTGGCGCTGTGCCCGGGAGCAGCTGCGGCGCTTGTGGCCAGAAGGGAGCAAATTGGGCGGCGGGGCGCCTCACATCGGCGATCAAGGCGAGCAACGCAACAAGGGCTGCGCCCACCACGGTTTTGCGCATCGATACCTCCCGAGGTTTGTTTGCCCAAGTCTGCTCACTTGGCCGGATTGCGTTCTCTCCAGCGCAGGAAATCCCGAAACAGTTCTTCGCGATCAGGTAGATCGGCAGTTGGCTTTCCCTCGATGAACCGGCCGAACGCCTTGCGAAGCGCGGCTTCCCCTCCCGATTGCTGCTGGAGCCAGCGCTCTGCTGGTCGGAATCGTCGCCATCCGGGGAGTTGTGCGGCCAGGTTTACTTCGCGCCACTTAGGATGATGGGCGTCGCCGAGAAATTCGGGAAAGCGCGTGAACAATGTCTGGACGAAGAACTCCAGCAACCGAAATCGCTCGTTGCCGCTCGGCCAGTTGTAGGCGAAGAGGGCGGATTTGATCGCGATCGTGTCAACGCTCGCTTCGGCGGCGATCAGATTCGGGTAATCCTTGTGGCGGAACGTCGATGGCAGATAATCTTGTTGCAGCAGCTCCTTGAAGTAGGGGATCGGCAGGAGGTGAATACCATCGAGTTGCGAGACCTGCGTCAGGAAGCTGAGCGGTTTTCCTGAGACCAGCAGAGCGGCGGAGAGATCTCCCTTCCTCAGACCATCCAGCGCGGCCTCCGGTCCCAGGTTCGACTCCATGATCTCGACGCCCAGACGGTTCAACACTTCGCGGCCGAGAATGGCGCCGGCACTGCCGTCGTCCCCGAGATTGACCCTCTTTCCCGAAAGCTCCGTCAGGCTTCCGATTTCCGCCCGTGCGAGAAGATGGAATTCTTCGATATGGAGCGGGGCAATGTAGGTCAGCCTGTCAGAAATATCCCCGAAGGTCCTTGTCTCCCGGAGCCGGTCGACGAGGACGACGGGCGAAATCGCCACGTCGGCACCTGCGAGGGTGAGCACATCAAGGACGTTGCGGGCACCACCGTCTCCCACGATGGGCAGGACCCGCAATGCGACCTGGCCATGAGGACCGGTCTCCTGGCCGCCGGCGAGCGTGGTCGCAATGTCCTGAGCGATCGCGAATTCAGTGCATTGCGGCGAACCGGTTACAAATCCCACCGTATACGGGTCCGCAGGTCGTCCCGCTTCCTTCTTGGGGGTGCCTTCCTTTCTCGGAGACACCTTCGTGGATTCGCCCGGAGAAACCGACGGCCGCTTTTGCGCGTAAGAATCCTGGACCTGTCCGCCGAGCCAGGCCGCCGCAATCAATGCGATGAACAAACCGGTCCGCATCGCTCCGCAGACCCTCATTGTTCAACCTGCTCGGTCAGTCCTCCCTTGGGCGTGACATACTGCGAGAAACTGCCGCCCGCGGCGTCCGAACCAAGACCGAGCCTTATGCTCGGCCTTCCAACGCGCCCGGGGCACCGGCGTTCCGTGATGGATGCCTGCAGCAGAAAGTTTGCCGACTAGCGCCTGGCCTCGTCCGCAATCCGCGCCAGATAGTCCTTCTTGCTGAACTGCATATGATCCACACACAGCTGCGCCAGCGCCCAGCTGTCGCGCCCCCTCAACAGCTCGATCATCATCTCATGCTGCCGCCGCGATTGCGCGAGCCCTTCGCGGTCGGCGAGATTCTTGGCGCGCATCGGCAGCGTCAGGTTCATGTAGTCCTGGAGGGAGCGGACCAGATAGGGATTGCCGCAGGCCGAAAACAGCGCGAGGTGGAAAGCGTCGTTGGCTTCGTGGATGCCGCGCAGATCCTGCGCATCGGCTCTCGCGCAATATTGCCGTTGCAGCGCGGAGAGCTCGTCGATCAGCGATCGCGGCGCGGGCAGGGGGATCATCAACGCGGCCTGCCGGGTCAGCATCTCCCGGACCTCGTAGATCTGCCGGACCTCCTCGGCCGAGTAGAACCGCACGGTGGCGCCGACGTTCTTCTCGCGGCGGACGATGCCGCGCCGCTCTGCATCCACCAAGGCCTGCCGCACGAAGTGGCGCGAGGTGCCGTAGCGCGACATCAGCGCGTCCTCGGTGAGGCGCCCGCCGGGCGGCAGGCGGCCAAAGATGATGTCCTCCTCCAGCCGCGCGACAATGTCGTCCGGATCGTCGTGCCGGACCGGCATGCTGTCTGCGGTGCGAATGTCGGACATGCCCTCGGCCTCCCGGCGTCTGGCCGGCTCGCCCTGTGGAGCAGGGAAGGGACGGATTGTCAATAATTTGTGCCGAAGAGGGTGCCTGCCGGCCGAAAATGCGACAATATGGACCAAGCTTATTGACAATCGAGGTTCAGGCTGTACCACAATGGCAAGTGAAGGAGTGGCATGATGACGAGTGGTTTGCGCAAGGGTCTGACGAGCTATGGCGATGCCGGCTTCTCGCTGTTCCTGCGCAAGGCGTTCATCAAGGCCATGGGCTATTCCGACGACGCGCTGGAGCGTCCGATCGTCGGCATCACCAACACCTATAGCGACTACAATCCCTGCCACGGCAACGTCCCGCAGATCATCGAGGCCGCCAAGCGCGGCGTGATGCTGTCGGGCGCGATGCCGTTCGTGTTCCCGACCATCTCGATCGCCGAGAGCTTTGCGCATCCGACCTCGATGTATCTGCGCAATCTGATGGCGATGGACACCGAGGAGATGATCCGGGCCCAGCCGATGGATTCGGTGATCGTGATCGGCGGCTGCGACAAGACCCTTCCCGCGCAGGTGATGGCCGCGATCAGCGCCGACCTGCCGACCGTGGTCATTCCGGTCGGTCCGATGGTGGTCGGCCATCACAAGGGCGAGGTGCTGGGCGCCTGCACCGATTGCCGCCGTCTCTGGGGCAAGTATCGCGCCGGTGAAATCGACGATGTCGAAATCGAAGCAGTGAACGGCCGCCTCGCGCCGTCGGTCGGCACCTGCATGGTGATGGGCACGGCGTCCACCATGGCCTGCATGATCGAAGCCATGGGCCTGTCGCTGCCGATGAGCGCGACGATTCCCGCGCCGCATGCCGAGCGTTTCCGTTTGGCGGAAGCGAGCGGCAGGGTTGCCGCCGAAATGGCCAAGACCAAGGGACCGAAGCCGAGCGAGCTTTTGACGCCGGCATCTTTCAAGAACGCGCAGGTCGTGCTCCAGGCGATCGGCGGCTCCACCAACGGCCTGATCCATCTGACCGCGATGGCGCATCGCTCGCCGCATCGGCTCGATCTCGACGTGTTCGACCAGATTGGCCGCGAGGTGCCGGTGCTGGTCGACCTCAAGCCGTCGGGCGAGCACTATATGGAGCATTTCCATCACGCCGGCGGCGTGCCGAAGCTGCTGGCGCAGCTCGGCGACCTCGTCGATCTTGATGCCAAGACGATCTCGGGCCAGACGCTGCGCGACGTCGTCGCCGATGCGGAGGACGTGCCGGGCCAGGATGCGATCCGTCCGCGCGACAATCCGATCAAGGCGGAAGGCGGCCTCGCCGTCCTGCACGGCAATCTCGCGCCGCGCGGCGCAGTGATCAAGCAATCGGCCGCGAGCCCGAAGCTGTTGAAGCATACCGGGCGGGCCGTCGTGTTCGAATCCGTCGAGGACATGACCTTGCGGGTCGACGATCCCGATCTCGACGTGACCGCCGACGACGTGCTGGTGCTGCGCAATGCCGGCCCCAAGGGTGCGCCGGGCATGCCGGAGGCGGGCTACCTGCCGATCCCGAAGAAGCTGGCGCGCGGCGGCATCAAGGACATGGTGCGCATTTCGGATGCGCGCATGAGCGGCACCGCGTTCGGCACCATCGTGCTGCACATCACCCCGGAATCCGCGGTGGGCGGGCCGCTGGCGCTGGTGAACAACGGCGACATGATCAGCCTGGATGTGGCCAAGCGCAGCATCGAGCTGCTGGTCGATGCGGCCGAGCTGGAGCGCCGGCGCACTGCATTGAAGACGGCCGCCGCGCCCGATGAAGCGCGGCGCGGCTATGCCTGGCTGTTCAACGAAACCATCATGCAGGCCGACGAGGGCTGCGACTTCGATTTCATGCAGAGGACTGGGAAGACCGAGACAAGCTGACCGAACGACGACTGCTCAGACCGCAGAAGCGGCGGGCATAACACAGGGGGAAACGATGATTGCACGATCCATGCCAGGATTCTTACATGGGTTGGCGGCTGCGGCTGCCGTGCTGTTCGTGACCGGGGCGGGGGCGCAGGAGGTGAAGCACTATCGCTTCGCCTACGACCAGCCGCGCAACACGGGCTATTCCATCGCGGGCGACATCTTTGCCGAAAAGCTCAAGGAGTTGAGCAAAGGCACCATGATCATCGACCAGTATCCCGGCGCGCAGCTCGGGCAGGAGCCGCAGGTGCTCCAGCTCGTGAAAGCCGGGGACGTCGAATTCTCGATCATCTCCTCCGCCAACACCGCGACGATCTCGCCGCAGGCCGGCGTGATGTCGCTGCACTATCTGTTCCGCGACGAGAACCACGTGGTGAAGGGCCTCGCGGATCCCCGCGTGTTCGAAGCGCTCAAGGCCATGATCGACGAGACCACCCAGGGCCTGCATGTGATCGCGACCGGCTCGCAGGGCGTGCGCCACATGTACGCGAAGCGGGAGATCCGCAATGTGGCTGATATCAAGGGCGCAAAGGTCCGCGTGCAGGCGACCGCGACTGAGGACACCATGTTCCCAGCTTACGGTGCCCAGACCGTGCACATGCCGTTCGGCAGCGTCTACACGAGCCTGCAGACCGGCGTCGTCGACGTCGCCGAAAACAGCATCAACGTCTACCTCGTCAACAAGCATTACGAGGTCGCGCCGGTCCTCAACATCACCGAGCACGAGGCCAACAACGCGCTGGTGTTCATCTCCGACAAGCTCTGGCAGAGCCTCTCGGCCGAGCAAAAGGGCTGGGTGCAGACCGCGGCCAACGAGATCAGCACCAAGGAACCGGCGAAGGCGTTCGAGCTGGAGCGCACCGCGGCCGAAAAGCTGAAGAAGATGGGCGTGAAGATCGTCGACAACGTCGACAAGAAGACCTTCACGACGGTCGCCGATCCCTATCTCGACAAGCTCGCCAAGGAGCTCGGCCCGCACGCCGAGAAGGTCAAGGATCTGATCCGGTCGATCAATTAGGTCGCTTGCGGCCATCCTTCGAGACTCCCGCCTTGCGGCGGGCCCTCAGGATGAGGTCTCGTTTCGCGGCGAGATTTTAGACCCTCATGGTGAGGAGCCCGCGAAGCGGGCGTCTCGAACCATGCAGGCCGAGCGTGATCGGCAGCTTCCCAGCTGTCACATCCGATAGCTTTGGGACGGGGGACTAATGGCCATCGCCGACAAACTGCTCGTGCATCGCCAGCGCCACCTGAAATGGCGCTGGCTCGACTGGCTCGAGCTCGCGCTGATGATCCTCTGTGGCGTGCTCTGCTTCGGCTTCTCGCTGTCGGTCACCGCGGACATCGTCACCCGGACCATCGGTCATCCCTGGCTGTGGCTGCAGGAGGTCACCTCGACGCTGTTCATCTACGCGATCTTCATCGGCACGGCGGCCGCGACCCGGCGCAACGACCACCTCTATCTCACCGCGATCTCCGAGGCCTTGCACGGCACCTCGCGGCTGATCGTCGAGCTGATCATCCGCCTCGTCGTGCTCGGCGTCGCCTTCTGCCTGATCTGGTACGGCTATCAGAATTATCTGCGCGGCTTCGGCAGCTTTCGCCTGCCGTCGGGCACGCCGATCGCCTCGCTCTACGCGATCATCCCGTTGTCGGGCGTGCTGATCGGACTGTTCACCATCGAGCAGCTCGTCAACGGCCTGCGCAACGGCTTCGACCATCCCGAGCCGCCCGAGGAAGATGGAACGCCCATCGTCACCGACGCGCAGGCGAGGGCGCAGCTATGAGCGCACCTGTTGTTCTGGCGTTGATGACGATCTGCTTCCTGTCGTTCGGCTATCTCGGCGTGCCCGTGCCGTTCTCGTTGATGGCCGGCGTCTTCATCGGCGCTCTCCTGTCCGACGTTTCGCTCGCCGCCATCATCCAGAAGATCTTTGACGGTGTCGATTCCGAGGCGCTGCTGGCGATCCCGTTCTTCCTGCTGGTCGGCGAGCTCATGAGCTCCGCGAACGTGGTGGTGCGAATAGCCAATCTGTCAGTGTCGCTGGTCGGTCACATCAGAGGCGGGCTGTCGCAGGTCGTGGTTGTCTTCAGCATGTTCTTCTCGGAAATGTCGGGCTCGACCACCGCCGACGTCGCCGTGATGAGCCGCGCGCTCGGCGGCCCGATGAAGCGCGAAGGCTATGATCCGGCCTTCATCGCCGCCATCATCGCCTCGGCCTCCACAATCGCCGCGCTGGTGCCGCCGAGCATTACCGCCGTGGTCTATGGCGCGGTCGGCAACGTCTCGATCGCGGGCCTGTTCATGGCGGGCGTGGTGCCCGGCCTGATGATCGGCTTCGGTCTGATGCTTTATTGCTACTTCTTCGGCCCTTCGGGCCTGCGCAAGCCGCGCGCGCCGCTGCGGCAGGTGGTGTTCGCGGCCGGTGATGCGGCCTTGCCGCTGATGATCCCGGTGATCCTGCTCGGTGGCATCCTGACCGGCTGGTTCACGCCGACCGAAGCCGGCGTGGTCGCCGTGGTCTGGATTGTCCTGGTCGTGATCCCCGCGCTCAATCGCGGGCACATCAAGAGTATCCCTTACGATTTCTGCATTGCCGGACTGATCTTCTCGCTGCCGCTGGTCACCATCGGCGCAGCCAATGCCTTCGGCTGGATGCTCGCTTATTTGCGAGGCGCGAGCTACATCGCCGATGTCATCACCTCGATGGCAGGTAACGATCCGCATCTGATCATGCTGCTGATGGTGCTGCTCTTCACCGTCGTCGGCGACTTCATCGAACCGGTGCCGACCATCATCATCTTCATGCCGCTGGTCAACACACTGACGGAGGCGGGTGACATCAATAGCGTCCATATGGGCGTGGTGCTGATCGCCACGCTCGCCTTCGGCCTGATCACGCCGCCTTACGGACTGGTGCTGCTGATGGCGTCGAAATTCGTCGGCATAAGTTTCGCGAAAGCGCTACGCGCTGCGTTGCCGATCTATCTGGTGTTCCTGGGGACGATCGCATTCGCGATCTACTTCCCGAGCGTGGTGCTGTGGCTGCCGCAGAAGGTGCTGCCGGAATCGGTCGGCTGCTTCAAGTCGCCGGCGGGGACGGGCTATATCTGTCCGAAGTAACGACTTGCTCGACCCGCCAATGAGCTTGCTCGCGCACGTAACGGAACGGTGTGCCATGGCTATTCTTGAAGTAGCTACCGCACAGCGCGTTGGCCATGCCCTGCATCACGGCGTCGTGGCAGACGAACAGCAAATTATCACCGGGATGACGGTCGAGCCACGCGGAGACGCAAGCCAACGACCGTTCCGTCATGGCGTCCCAGCTCTCGCCGTCGGCCGGCAGGATCGAGACAAGGCCCGTCGCTGACGTGACGCCGTGCTTGATCATGAGGTCGCGGACAGGGAGGCCCTCGAAGCTGCCGAAGTCGAACTCGATGATGCCGTCGTCGATCGCGAGCGGCACCGAGATCGCGGCCGCGATGATCTCGGCCGTTCGCGCCGCGCGGGCCAAGGGACTTGCGACGATGCGGCTGATGCCTGCGCCGCGCAGCATGTCCACGGCCTCGTGCGCCTGCCGCAGGCCGTCCTCGTTCAGCGGATTGTCGGTCCGCCCCTGGAATCGTCCCTCGCGATTCCAGTCGGTCGCGCCGTGACGAAGGCCGTAGAACGTACGCGCCGGCGTCGTCACTTCGACTTGCTCGTGAACTTCTTCACGGCGCTGCGAAATTCGTCCGTGTTCATCGCCATGATGATCTTGTGCTCCTCGGCATCGAGCTGCTGCTTCACCGGCGTGGTGGCGGCCTGATAGACCAGCGATTTGGTGCCGGCGATTGCGGCCGGCGGGTTCTGCGCCAGACGCTCGGCGAGTTTTCGCGTGGCCGCTTTCAGTTCGGCGGCCGGAACGGTCTTGGCGACGAGGCCCCATTCATAGGCTTGCTGCGCGGTAAAATTGTCCTCGGATAGGAAGATCTGCAGCGCCCGGCGCGAGCCGACCGTGCCGACGATGCCGACCGTCGAGCCGCCGTCCGGCGACACCCCGATCTTGGCATAAGCCGGCGTGAACTTGGCATCATCGGCGGCGATGCAGAGATCGGTGACGAAGGCGAGACCCATGCCGGCGCCGGCGGCCGAGCCGTGAACGCTGGACAACGAAATTTTCGGCATGCGCCTGACGATCTCGATGAAGGCGTGATAGTGCTTCAGGAGCTCGCCGACAACGGGCGTCACCGTGCCCGCTTCGGCGGCGGCACCAATCGTCTGCAGATCGCCGCCGGCCGAGAACGCTCGGCCCTCGCCTTCGAGCACGACGACCCTGATGTCGTCAGCGGCTTCGATATAGGCCGCGAGTTGCTCGAGCTTCTGCGCGATGGCGAGATCGATGGAGTTGTACGCTGCGGGGCGGTTGAGCGTGATGGTCGCGATCGGGCCGTCGATCCGCAGCAGGGCGGGATCATCGGGCTGGGAGATGGGGGCTGGCATCTGAGAAAGTCTCCGGCAGGAGGTGGTTGCTGCAACTAAATCGCAGAAGGGCAGGGGTGACAATCCCCGACCGCCGCCCTTGCGCGGGGCGAAACGATAGGCTCAAATGGGGCTGCCTTCGCCAAGGGACGGACACGAGCGCCGGCTCCTCGTAAGGCCAGCAACCAAAATCAGCGAGAGAGGAGACGACATGGGTCACGCTCGTGTCTTCCGGAAATGGGCTGTCCAATGAGCGACGGTCCGGTGATCATCGTCGGTGCCGGCCATGGCGGCTATCAGGTCGCGGCATCCCTGCGCCAGGCGGGCTTTTCGCAGCGCATCTGCCTGATCAATGACGAGGCGCATCTGCCCTATCAGCGGCCGCCTTTGTCCAAGGCCTATATCAAGGGGTCGGCCGGGCCGGAGAGCCTGATGTTCCGCCCCGAAAAATTCTACCAGGACCAGAAGATCGAGCTGATCGCGGGCCGCGCAGTGTCGATCGACCGCGCCGGCCACAAGGTGCTGCTCGCCTCGGGCGAGACGCTGGCCTACGCTCACCTCGTGCTGGCCACCGGCGCACGCAACCGGCTGCTCGACCTGCCCAACGCCAATCTGCCCGACGTGAAATATTTGCGCATCCTCGACGAGAGCGATGCGCTGCGTGCGATCATGCCCTCGAAGACACGGGTCGTGGTGATCGGCGCCGGCTTCATTGGTCTCGAATTCGCGGCCACCGCCCGGATCAAGGGCCTCGAGGTCGACGTGCTCGAGCTTGCCCCGCGCGTGATGGCGCGGGCGGTGACGGCGGAGGTGTCGGAGTATTTTCAGGAACGCCATCGCGAGGCCGGTATCCGCGTCCATCTCGGCGTGCAGGCGACCTCGATCGAGGCGGAGGGCGGCAAGGTCACCGGGGTCTCCCTGAGCGACGGACGGCATCTGCCCGCCGACCTCGTCGTGGTCGGCGTCGGCGTGCTGCCGAACATCGAGCTTGCGGCTGAGGCCGGGCTGCCGGTCGCCGCCGGCATCATCGTCGACGAATATCTGTCGACGGCTGACCCTGACATTTCCGCGATCGGCGATTGCGCACTGTTCGCAAGCCCCCGCTTCGGCGGATCGCTGCGGCTGGAATCGGTGCAGAACGCGACCGACCACGCCCGCTGCCTCGCCGCGCGGCTGACCGGCGACAAGAAGCCCTACGACAGCCATCCCTGGTTCTGGAGCGACCAGGGCGATGACAAGCTCCAGATCTCAGGCCTCACCACCGGCTACGACCGCGTCGTGCTGCGTGGCAGCGCCGCGAACAAGGCGTTCTCCGCCTTCTGCTACAAGGGTGAGACGCTGCTCGGCATCGAATCCATCAACCGCGCCGGCGACCACATGTTCGGCCGCCGCTTGCAGGGCATGAATCGCTCGATCACGCCGGCGCAGGCCGCGGATGAGAGCTTCGATCTGAAGAGCGCGCTGGCGTGATCAGCCAGCGCGGAGCACCGCCGCCACTTCCGTGGCCGTCGGCATCGACGGCCCCGCGCCCATGCGCTGCACGCTGATCGAGGCGGCGGCGTTGGCGAAGGCGAGGGCGGCGCGCAAGGGCACACCGTCAGCCAGTTGCGCGGCGAGCGCGCCGACAAAACAATCGCCGGCACCGGTGGTATCGACCGCCTTCACGGCACGCCCGGGCACGGCGACCTCTTCGCGTCCCGCAAGCGCAAGCACGCCGCGCTTGCCGAGCGTGATGCAGATGGTCTGGTCCGCGCGCGCCTGAAGTTTTCGCGCGACGTCGAAGATCTTTGCGGTCTCGTCGGCGTCCTTAAGCTCCACTCCGGTAAGGAAGCCGAGCTCGGTCTCGTTCAGCACGAGGATGTCGACCAGCGCGAGCAGCTCACCGGACATCTTCTGCGCCGGCGCCGGGTTGAGCACGGTCACGACGCCGGCCTCGCGCGCACGCCGGAAGAACGCGGCGATCGTCGGCAGCGGGATCTCGAACTGGCTGACCGCGACATCGCCCTTCGCCAGCGGCACGTCCGCCACATCATCCGCGCTGACCAGGGCATTGCTGCCGGGGATGACGACAATCGTATTGTCGGAGGCGGCGACGGTGATGATCGCGGTGCCAGTATGCGTGTCGGCGTCGCGCACCGAGCCGAGATCGATACCCTGCGCGCCGAGGAACGTCTTCAGCTCAGTGCCAAATGAATCCTTCCCCAATCGCCCGATCAACGTGGTCTTCGCGCCAAGCCGCGACGCGGCCACCGCCTGGTTCGCCCCCTTGCCGCCTGGAAAATACAGCACCTCGCGGCCGGCGACGGTCTCGCCGACGCGCGGGTGGCGATCGGCGGTCGCCACCACATCCATGTTGATGCTGCCGGCGACGAAAACGCGCCCCATAACAAACCCCAGCGAACGCTAAACCCTGACCTCGAACTCGTGCCGGACCTTGGCGATATCGACGAGCGTCGGCAGGCCGGCCTCGTTGCCGAGGCGCTGGATCTTGAAGGTCGAGGCGGCCCGGGCAAAATCGAAGTGCTCGCGCCAGCTTTTGCCGGGATGGGCGAGGTAGGAGTAGACATAGGCGCCGTGGAAGACGTCGCCGGCACCGTTGGTGTCGATCACGCGCTCGCGCGGGATTGGCATCGCCGGCATGATCTCGACCGCACCTGTCTCGTTGTACCAGAGCAGGCCCTTCTCGCCCATGGTGATGCCGCCGATCCTGCAGCCGCGGCTCTTGAGATAGTCGAGCATCTTCTCCGGCGTCAGGTCCATCTGCTCGCACAGGCGCTCGGCCACGATGGCGACGTCGATAAATTCCAGCAGCTCATGGGTGTTGGTGCGCAGGCCGCCGCCGTCGAGCGAGGTCAGGATGCCGGCCTCGCGGCAGACTTTTGCGTAGTGGATCGCGGCATCCGGTTGGTGGCCGTCGACATGCAGCGCGCGGCAGCCGCCGAGATTGAGCATCGGAAAGGGATGGATGTGCTCGTCGTCGCGGCAGCGGACGATGGCGCGCTTGCCGTCCTTGGGCATGATGAAGGAGAGCGAGGACTGGTTGACCTTCCGCCCGTGCAGCGAGATCGCGTATTTCGCGCACATGTCCTGGAACATGCGCCCCAGCCAGTCATTGGCCGCGGTGGCGATGAGATCCGGCACGATGCCGAGCTTGGCGCAGCAGAACGCCGCCGTCACCGCGTTGCCGCCGAAGGAGACCGCGTAGTCCGAGGCCACGTGCTTCTCGTCCCCGGTCGGCATGTGGTCGGTGATGAAGACGACGTCGATATAGGTCTGTCCGATGAAGAGAGCCTGCATTGCTTGTCCGTCATGCGCTTTGTGGTCCAGGCCGGCGCGCTTACTGTAACACCGGTTCCGCTCAGGGATCGCTGAAATTATTCGCAAATCTGCCGCCCCAAGCGCTTGAGGTCAGCATGAGGCCGGAATACGACCATCGCCGGGCAATGCCAAGCCCGGACAAGCGCCGTGTTTCGGCGCATTGGTTCCAGGTCAATAAAAGGGTCGATCAAAAGGGGGACATATGATCACCGGCCTCGATCACATCGTCGCTCTGGTCAGGGATATCGGTGCAGCCAAGGCGGCCTACCAGACGCTGCTCGCCCGCGCGCCGGCATGGCAGAATTCCGGCGAGGGCGCCGACCGCGTGCTGTTCACCCTCGAGAACATGACGATCGAATTGATGGCGCCGAGCGGTTTCAGCGTGACGGCCGATCGCATGCGCGCGCTGCTCGACGACCAGGAGGGCGTGCTCGCCAGCCTGTGCTTTCGTGTCGCAGACATGAGCAGGATGCATCGGCGGCTGCAGCGGGTGGCCTTGAGCCCGGATCCGGTCGCCGAGGTCGAAAGCAGCGATTCGGAAACCGGCAACGTCCTGCACTGGAGGCGCACGCGGGCCGCCACGGAACTGACGCGCGGCGTGCGCATGTTCTTCCTCGAGCTGGCCGACGAGCGTCCGCTCTCCCCGGCGACCGACATCGCGCCGATCGACGCGCTCGATCACGTCGTGGTCACCACCGAGGATTCCGAACGCGCCGCCGCGCTCTACGGTGCGCGGCTCGGGCTCGATCTGGCGCTCGACCGCTCGCACCAGGATTGGGGCCAGCTGATGTTCTTCCGCTGCGGCGATCTGATCGTCGAGGTGGTGCGCCGGCCGGTCGCCGGCGGCGACCTCGCGCATGACCGGCTCTGGGGCCTGAGCTGGCGGGTCGCCGACATCGACGCCACGCGCGCCCGCCTGATCGCCGCCGGCCTCGACGTTACCGAGGTCCGCAACGGTCGTAAGCCCGGCACGCGAATCATGACGGTGCGAAACGGCACCTGCGGCATTCAGACGGTGCTGCTGGAGCGCTCGCCCAAGCCGGTGGAGTGAGGGACGCCCGCAGGTGGCAAAGCGACTTGTCCGCCGAAGCTCGTAGAGCGAAGGCGGAAGCGTGCCCACGTCCTTGCCCAATTGATGCGAGGACGTGGGCACGGCGCAAGAGCGCCTTTGCCACCCTACGAAACCGGCTTGCTCGGCTTTCACTGTCGCGAAACTATGCGGCGGGCTGCGCGCGTGTTACACGCGTACCGACAGCACCAGCGAGCACCCGGTTTGGCGAAGGCAAAGCGAACTCTGAAATGGCAGCGCGATCCCGAGGGGATGCGGCTGCGCATTCTCGAAGCCGCCAAGCAGGAGTTTTCCGCTCACGGGCTCGCCGGCGCGCGCGTCGACCGCATTGCGGCCAAGGCCGGCGCCAACAAGCGCATGCTGTACTACCACGTCGGCAACAAGGACGAGCTTTACCTCGCGGTGCTCGAAGGCGCCTATGACAAGATCCGCAGCGAGGAGCGGGGGCTCGATCTCGAGCATCTCGAGCCGCCCGAGGCGATCCGGCGGCTGATCGAGTTCACCTGGAATTACTTCCTGCGCAATCCCGAATTCCTGTCGCTGCTCCAGACCGAGAACCTCGCGCGTGCAAAGCACCTGAAGAAATCGACCAAGGTCAAGTCGATGCACTCGCCCTTCGTCGAGATGATCCGCACCGTGGTGCGGCGCGGCGTCGACAGCGGCGACTTCCAGGTCGCGGTCGATCCGGTGCAGCTCTACATCTCGATTGCAGGGCTATGCTTCTTCTATCTCTCGAACTCGGCGACGCTTAGCGTGATCTTCGGCCGCGACCTCCTGGACAAAAAGGCCAAGGACGAGCGGTTGGCCCACATGGTCGGCCTGGTGCTCGCAGCGCTGACCGGGCAGTCCGTGGCGTTGTTCGAGATCGCGAAAGCGCCGAAGTCGCGCAGCGTGGTGGCGCAGACGGTCTAGCGGCGCACAGCGCGCTGGTAGGCGGCCCGACCGTTTCCCACAATCTCAGTGTCATCGCCCGCGAAGGCGGGCGATCCAGTATTCCAGAGAGCGTGAGGGCGCCCCGGAGGGGCCGCGGCGTACTGGATTCCCCGCTTTCGCGGGGAATGACACCGAGGGTGAGGCGCTCTCGTGCCCCGGACGCAGCGCAGCGCCCTTAGCGGTGCGCTGCAGAGCCGGGGCCCACGCTTCGACGGAGCACGTAGCTTATGGGTCCCGGCTCTGCGCAGCAACGCTTCGCGCTGCAGCGCGTCCGGGACACGGAGACGACAATCCCACAGCCCGGAACCGGCACAAAACGTCACAGGGAAAGCTCTGGACAGTATTTATCCAACGGGTTAATTTCTCCCCACAACGAAGAAGACTGCCGGGAGTGAAAATTGGCCGAGCCGAAGCCGCAGAATGCGATCTCCAAGGTGCTGAATGCAGCCTGGGTTCGGCCGTTCTTGTTCCTCGTCTTCATCGTCGTTGCCTGGGATCTGGCCATCCGGCTGTTCAGGATCCCCGCCTACCAGATACCGGCGCCTCTCGATGTCGTCGCCGTCCTGCGGACCGAGTGGCCGGAACTGCTGCGACAGTCCTGGCCGACGACCTATGCGACGGTCTGCGGTTTCGCGCTGTCCGCTCTGTTCGGCATTCCCGTCGCGATGCTGATCGCAGGCTCGAAGACGGTGGAGAGCTACGTCTATCCGCTGCTGGTGTTCTCGCAATCCGTGCCCAAGATCGCGATCGCGCCGCTGTTCGTGGTGTGGTTCGGCTTCGGCATCATTCCAAAGGTGATCTCGGCGTTCCTGCTCGGCTTCTTCCCGGTGGTGGTCTCGGCCGTGCAGGGCTTCAAATCGGTCGATCCTGACATGGTCGACCTCGCCCGCGCCATGCAGGGCAGCCGCTTCCAGGTGTTTTGTGCGGTGAATCTGCCGCACGCGCTGCCTGCGATCTTCTCGGGTCTCAAAGTGTCGGTGACGCTCGCGGTGGTCGGCGCCGTCGTCGGCGAGTTCGTGGGATCCAATTCCGGGATCGGCTACGTGATGCAGCGCTCGATCGGCACCTTCGACTTGCCGACCATGTTCGCGGCCCTCGTCATTCTCGCGCTGCTCGGCGTGATCCTGTTCTGGATCGTCGACCGGATCGAGAAGCTGGTCATTCCCTGGCATGTCAGCCAGCGCGAGGACGTGATTTTCGCTTCTTAACTAGCACAAACGGCCACCAACGGCCGAAACAACAACGGCAAGGGAGAGTGACGATGAAGCGGTTGATTGGGGCTGTCTCAGCGGTGCTGATGGTGTTTGCGGCCATGCCGGCACAAGCGGCCGACAAGGTCGTGCTGATGTTGAACTGGTACGTCTACGGCGAGCACGCGCCGTTCTATTACGGCAAGGCCAAGGGCATCTACGCGGCCGAAGGCATCGAGCTAGAGATCCAGGAAGGCCGCGGCTCGGCTGCGACCACGCAAGCCGTCGCTGCCAAGACCGCCGATTTCGGCTATGTCGACGTTCCCACCATGATGCGCGCCGCGATCAAGGGTGCGCCGGTGGTTGCGACCGGCGTGCTGCTGCAGACCTCACCGATGTCCGCCATGGGTTTTGCTGACAAGAACATCAAAAAGCCCGAAGACATCAAGGGCAAGACGGTGGCGATCACGCCGGCCGATTCCATGACCCAGATCTGGCCGCTGTTCCTGAAGAAGACGGGTCTGAAGGAGAGCGACTTCCAGACCGTTGCCGGCGACGGCCAGACCAAGCTCAACGCGGTCATCAACGGCCAGGCTGATCTGCTGCTCGGCTATGTCATGGACCAGTCGATGAAGATCAAGGACGCCACCGGCAAGGACGTCTACCCGATCAAGTTTGCCGACTACGGCATCAACATGGTTTCGTCAGGCATCATCGCCAACGCCGATTATGTGAAGGCCAATGCCGATCTCGTCCGCCGCTTCATGTCGGCGACGACCAAGGCGGTTGAAGCCGCCGAGAAGGAGCCGAAGGCGGCGGCGCAGTCGATCCTCGATGCCAACCCGAAGGGCGGCAAGATCGACACGCTGACGCAGGGTTTTGAGCTGACCATTCCGCTGTACCGGACCGCGGAAACCAAGGCCAAGCGGCCATTCCAGGTCACCGACCAGAACATGACGGACTCCGTCAATCTGATGGTCGAATATGGCGGACTGGATGCCAAGGCCAAGGACAACCCGAAAGCCTTCTACACCAACGACTATCTGCCGAAGAGTGGCTCGTGAGCGATCAATATTCGCTGTCGTCCCTGCGAACGCAGGGACCCATAACCACCGGCCTCGATTGTTGCAGAAGGTCTCTCCCCGCGTGCCCGGACGCGCCGGCACGGCGTATGGGTCCCTGCGTTCGCAGGGACGACGCGGGGAGAGCGCTGCGATGAACCCTGCGACCAAACCAATCGACGTCCAGCCCACCGCACATCTGAGACTGGTGAGCGACCGGGCCGGTGATGCCTCGGGGATCAAGCTCTCAGGCGTGTCGAAGACCTACAGGACGCGCGACGGCGATGTGCCGTCGCTGCGTCCGCTCGACTTCCACATCAACGACGGCGAGTTCTTCGTCGTGGTCGGGCCATCCGGCTGCGGCAAGTCCACGCTGCTCAAGCTGATCTCGGGCTTGCTGCCGCCGACATCGGGCGAGATCCTGGTCGAGGGCGAGAAGGTGACGACCCCGCACGGCAATGTCGGCATCGTCTTCCAGAACGCGTTGCTGCTGCCCTGGCGCAACATCCTGTCCAACGTCATGCTGCCGATCGACATGAAGCGGCTGCCGCGGGACGAATATCTTGCCCGTGCCAAGGCGCTGTTAAAGCTGGTCGGGCTCGAAGGCTTCGAGAAGAAGCTGCCCTGGCAGCTTTCCGGCGGCATGCAGCAACGTGCCTCGATCTGCCGCGCGCTGGTGCACGATCCCAAGATCATGCTCATGGACGAGCCGTTCGGCGCGCTGGACGCACTGACGCGCGAGCGGATGAATGTCGAGCTGATGCGGATCCAGCGCGAGACCAGGAAGACAGTGCTCCTGATCACGCATTCGATTCCGGAAGCCGTGTTCCTCGCCGACCGCGTCCTCGTCATGACCGAGCGTCCCGGCGCGGTCGCCGCGATCTACGACGTGCCGCTGCCGCGCCCGCGCTCGCTCGACGTGATGGCCGACCCGGTTTTCACCGAACTCGTGCAGCGCATCCGCAAGCATTTCTTCTCGCAAGGGGCATTGGACTGAGGCAATGCGATTGATCTCGGCTGCAACCACGACGACGGTGCGCTCCCTCTCCCGCTTGCGGGGGAGGGTTGGGGAGGGGGTGTCTCCGCTCGCGAGGACCCCTAACAGGAGAAAACCCTCACCCGGCGTGTTGCGCCGACCTCTCCCGCAAGCGGGAGAGGTGCACCGCCGCCGTGGCGAAATCGTCGGGACTAACTAGCACCATGTCACCCCGCCTGAAGCTGCGAGACATCGCCTTCTTCGAACGTCCCGTGCAGTTCGCGCGGCCGTTCCGCTTCGGCGCAATCACCATCAACGCGACGCCGCAGCTGTTCGTGCGCGCCGAGATCGAGGTCGAAGGCAGGGGCGTTGCGGTCGGTGCCAGTGCCGAGCTGCTGGTGCCAAAGTGGTTCGACAAGCGGCCGGACTTGTCGCCGGCGCAGACGGTCGATGGCCTGCGCCGTTCGCTGGAGATTGCGCGGGGGCTCTATCTGGCGCGCAACGGATACCAGACCGCGTTCGATCTGCATGCCTCGTGCATCGGCGCCCAATTCGCAACCTGCGCGAAAAAGAACATTCCGCCGCTCGCCGCGGCTTACGGTCCAGCGGAAATCGACAAGGCGATCCTCGACGCGTTGCTGCGAGCCGCCGAAATCAGCTTCTTCGATGGAATGGCCGGCAACATCGCCGGCATCGATGCGCGACTCTCACCCGACCTCGTGGGATCGGACATCACGACCTTTCTCTCCGGCCGGGCGGCGCTGGAGCGTGTTGCCATCAGGCACACCGTCGGCCTTGATGATGCCATCGAAGGCGAGGGCGGCGTCGCCGATGCCCGCGAGAACTCCGGTGCACGTTACTTCAAGCTGAAGCTGTCGGGCGATCCCGCAGCCGACGCGGCGCGGCTCGCCCGCATCGGCAAGCAGCTCGCTAGGCTGGGACACGACTACAAGGTGACGCTCGACGCCAACGAGCAATATGCCGACCTCGCCGCGCTGCGGGCGCTGATGGACCGGCTCGATCATGACGCCGCGCTGCGCCCGATCGCAGCGCGCCTGCTCTATGTCGAGCAGCCGATGCCGCGCGACATCACGAGGCAATCGCCGCTTGGCGCATTGGCCGCGCACGGCTTCATCATCGACGAGGCCGACGATTCCTACGATGCGTTCCCGGCAGCGCGGACGCTCGGCTATTGCGGTATTTCCTCGAAATCCTGCAAGGGTCTCTACAAGTCGATCGTCAATGCGACGCGCGCCGCGAAGTGGAGCGCGGACAGCGAGAGGTTCTTCGTGACCGGCGAGGACCTTACCTGCCAGGCCGGCCTTGCCGTGCAGCAGGACCTCGCGCTCGGCGCCTTCATCGGCGTCACCCATGCCGAACGCAACGGCCATCACTATGTCGACGGCTTTGGCGAGACGCCTCTCGCCGAAGCGCGGGCCTTCGCGGCGGCGCATCCCGATCTCTATGCCGATTCCGGGCAGGGTATCCGGCTTTCCATTCACGACGGCGATCTCCTGACGGGATCGCTCAACACGGTGGGCTTTGCGACGTCGGTTCATCCGGACTGGTCGGCGCTCCGCCCGCTCGAACAGCCAAGATCACTTCAGGAGCAATTGACATGACCACCCAACGCCTCGGCCTCATCATGAACGGCGTCACCGGCCGCATGGGGCTCAACCAGCATCTGATCCGCTCGATCGTCGCGATCCGCGAGCAGGGCGGTGTACGGCTGAAGAACGGCGACCGCGTGATGCCCGATCCGATCCTGGTCGGCCGCAGCGCCGAGAAGGTCGAGGCGCTTGCCAAGCGCTACAACATCACACGTTGGACCACCGATCTCGATGCGGCGCTCGCCGACAAGAACGACACCATGTTCTTTGATGCCGCGACCACGCAGGCGCGCCCGGGTTTGCTGACCCAGGCGATCAATGCCGGCAAGCACGTCTATTGCGAGAAGCCGATCGCGACGAATTTTGAGGAGGCGCTTGAAGTCGTCAAGCTCGCCAATGCCAAGGGCGTCAAGCACGGCACGGTGCAGGACAAGCTGTTCCTGCCCGGCCTGAAGAAGATCGCGTTCCTGCGCGATAGCGGCTTCTTCGGCCGCATCCTCTCGGTGCGCGGCGAGTTCGGCTATTGGGTGTTCGAAGGTGGTTGGCAGGAAGCGCAGCGGCCGTCCTGGAACTACCGCGACGAGGACGGCGGCGGCATCATTCTGGACATGGTTTGCCACTGGCGCTACGTGCTCGATAACCTCTTCGGCAATGTCCAGAGCGTGAGCTGCATCGGCAACACCGACATCCCCGAGCGTTTCGACGAGCAGGGCAAGAAGTACAAGGCGACCGCGGATGATTCCGCCTATGCGACCTTCCAGCTCGAAGGCGGTGTCATCGCCCACATCAACATGTCCTGGGTGACGCGCGTCTATCGCGACGACCTCGTCACCTTCCAGGTCGACGGCACGCATGGCTCGGCGGTCGCGGGGCTCAGCGACTGCATGATCCAGGCGCGGCAGGCTACCCCGAGGCCGGTCTGGAATCCCGACGAGAAGCGGCTGCACGATTTCTACGGCGACTGGCAGAAGCTGCCCGACAACGTCAGCTACGACAACGGCTTCAAGGAGCAGTGGGAGATGTTCATTCGCCACGTCTACGAGGATGCGCCCTACAAGTTCACGCTGTTGGAAGGCGTCAAGGGCGTGCAGCTCGCCGAATGCGCGCTCAAGAGCTGGAAGGAGCGGCGCTGGATCGACGTCGCGCCGATCAAGGCGTGAGATCGAATAGATAGAGCCCCGATGTCTACCAAGCCGTCATTGCGAGCGGAGCGAAGCAATCCAGAGTCTTTCCGCAGAGACAGCCTCGATTGCTTCGTTGCTCGCTCCTCGCAATGACGGGGAGAGGTCCGAAAACATGAACAAGCCCGTCCAACCGATGTCGTCATTGTCGCTGAAATTGCCGAAGGCCGATCGCTCGATCGAGACCTACCGCCTCGCGGCCTCGCGCACGTTCCCCGCAAAGCTCGAAGGACCGCTGAACCGCATAGCCTTCTCGGCCGTGCACACGGTCGTCGATCCCTTCGCGGACAACGATCCCTGGCTGTCGGCTGCCGTCGACTGGGACAAGACTATCGCCTTCCGCGAGCACGTCTGGGACCTCGGTCTTGGCGTTGCCGAGGCCATGGACACCGCGCAGCGCGGCATGGGGCTGGACTGGCCGACCTCGCTGGAGCTGATCACGCGTTCGGTCGCCGCCGCCAAGCGCCGCAACGCGCTGGTGTTCTCCGGCGCCGGCACGGACCATCTCGCGGTCGAGGATGCCAGGAGCCTCGACGACGTGATCCGCGCCTATGAGGAGCAGATCTCGGCGGTGGAGAAGGTCGGCGGCCGCATCATCCTGATGGCGTCGCGCGCGCTGGCAAAACTCGGCCGCAATGCCGACGATTACGCCAAGGTCTATGACCGCGTGCTGTCGCAGGTCCGCGAACCCGTGATCATCCATTGGCTCGGCGACATGTTCGATCCGGCGCTGTCGGGATATTGGGGCACCGGGGATCTCGACAGGGCGATGGACACGGCGGTCGCCATCATCAACGGCAACGCCGCCAAGGTCGACGGCGTAAAAGTGTCGCTGCTCGACAAGCAGCGCGAGATCGACATGCGCCGGCGCCTCGACAAGCGCATCAAGATGTACACCGGCGATGACTTCAACTATGCGGAGCTGATCGCCGGCGACGAGCAGGGTTTTTCACACGCGCTGCTTGGCATTTTTGACGCCATTGCGCCGGCGGCATCCTACGCACTGTCGCGACTGGCGGCCGGCGACGAAGCCGGATTCCACGACGTGCTGGGGCCGACAGTGCCGCTGTCGCGTCACATCTTCAAGGCGCCGACGCGGTTCTACAAGACCGGCGTGGTGTTCATGGCGTATCTCAATGGCCACCAGGACCATTTCACCATGGTTGGGGGACAGGAGAGCACGCGCTCCACGTTGCATCTGGCCGAGCTGTTCCGTCTGGCCGACAAGGCCGGCCTGCTCGCCAACCCTGAACTCGCGACGCAGCGGATGAAGACCGTGCTCGCCACCCACGGTATCGAATCCTGATGCGCGATTTTTCGTCCGACCATCGCTGGCTGTCGCTCAACACGGCGACCGTCCGCAAGCAGGGTGACCTCGTCGAGATCATCAACGCCTGTGCAAAGCAAGGCATCCGCGCGATCGATCCCTGGCGCGATCAGGTCGCATCCGTCGGTCTCGAGCGCGCCGCGCGCGCGGTGCGCGATGCCGGCCTCGAACTCTCAGGCTATTGCCGCGGCGGCATGTTCACCTCGGACGCATCGCGCCGAGGCGAGGTGCGCGACGACAACAGGCGCTGCGTCGACGAAGCCAAGGCGCTGGGCGCGCCCTGCATCGTCCTCGTCGTCGGTGGCCTGCCGCAATATTCCAGGCCGGGCAGCGAGGCCTCGAAGGATATCGTGACGGCGCGCGGGCAGGTCGAGGAGGCTCTCGCCGATATGCTCGACTATGCCAGGCAGGCAAACCTGCCGCTGGCGATCGAGCCCTTGCATCCGGCTTACGCGGCCGACCGCGCCTGTGTGAACACCACGAAGCAGGCGCTCGATATCTGCGACCGGCTCGATCCCGCACGCAGCGGCATGCTCGGCGTCGCGCTCGACGTCTATCACATCTGGTGGGACCCGGAGCTGATGAGCCAGATCGCGCGCGCCGGCAAGGATCGCCTGCTCGCGTTCCATGTCTGCGACTGGCTGGTGCCGACAAAGGACATCCTCAACGATCGCGGCATGATGGGCGACGGCGTGATCGACATCAAATCGGTGCGTGCGGCGGTCGAAGCGCAGGGGTTCGCCGGCTATTCCGAGATCGAGATTTTCTCCATCGACTGGTGGGGCAAGCCGATGGAGGAGGTGCTGCGAACCTGCATCGCGCGTCACAAGGCGGCGGTGTAAAGTTACCACGAGTGCGGCCCCTACGGGCTTGCGAGCTGTTGCAGCGTGTTGAAGCGGACCTTCTGCTCGCTGTTCGGCGTCGCATAGAACTCGTCCAGCAAGTTTGCCCCGCTGGCGAAGCAGCGAGCTGGTCGGAGTACCACCAAAGATGTGGTGGACTGCCATCAGCTTTCAGGCAGAATGTCATCATGCCGATGCCGCAGCCTCGCCAGATCGGATGCGGTAATCAGTGGCATCAACGATCAGCAGGGACGGCGGATGTACCCAAGCCTGTTGATCTTGAATGGCCCCGACGTGCAACCGTCGGGGCCATTGCCATGATCGGCGTGGCATGGCTGGCAAGCTTTGCCGAAGGCACCGGCGTGCTTTATTGCGGCGAAAGACCGCCAAGGACGATCTGCAATTCAATGCGCCAGGCCAAACTGGTTTGCGATCGAATTTGCCGGGCACCGGCCGTCCGCTGAAAAGTCGGACGATTGCGCTATCATTGATTCACCGTCAAACACCGGACTATCACCCGTCAATTTGATCTGCGAAGCTGTGACAACACAAATGCGCTTGCAAACAAGCAAGCGTGAAGGAGGGTCCGCAGTGGATAAGGTGCAGCGTTTGCGTGCGATGAGCTCACTGTGCCGCCAACAGGCAGCGTACAACAGCATGAACAAATGGAAGCTGCTCGCAGAAGCGGAATACTGGGATCATCTGGCTAATCTCGAATTGTCTTCTCACTTCGAGCAATGCAACGCGATCCCAAGCGCGAATTAGGCTGGGCAGAAGACGATTTCCTCGTGAGGTCGGAAACGGGGCTGTCGCTTGCGTTACGTGCCGCTGCACCCTCACAGAGAGTGCCTGCAGGGACATACATGGTCTCGTCGAGCTTTGAAGCAGGACGATTACGTCACCCCGCTTCGTTCGACCGCGGCGCAAATTGCAACGAGAGAACGCGATGCCGTCCTCACGGCCCCGCGACCTGTTGCAGCGTGTTGAAGCGCGCCTTCTGCTCGCTGCTCAGCGTGGCATAGAACTCGTCCAGCGCAGGCTCTACCAGCTTGGCGGCCGTCAGCATCGCCTCGAGCCGGCGCTGCATCGCCTCCAGCCGTCCGACCGGCGTCAGCGGCACATCGTTCGGGCAAGCCGCTTGCAGGCCTTCAACGCCTTTGGCTGTCGCTTCACTGAGGCGGTCGAGCGCCTCCTTCTGCTTGCCGGCGGGGTGGAGCACGGCCTCGATCCTTTGCATCGGGAGCTGGGTCAGGCCGGATTTCGGATCGCCGCAGCCCTCGACGTTGGCTTGCTGCTGCGGCGAGCGTTCGCCGATATTCGGACCGAGCGCATTGAAGCCAGCCTGCTGCTCGTCACTAAGCGAGTTGTAAAAATTCTCCAGTGCCGGTCGCACGATCTTGACGGCTTCAAGCGTCGCGCTGATGCGGTTCATCATCGCGCGCAAGCGGCCAGGGGGAGTCAGTGCATAAGTCTCCGCGCAGGAGTCCTTGAACACGCCGGCAGCGTTGGCCGCCGCGGTCTTCAATTCGTCGAGCAGTGCGCGTTGCTCCGGCGACGGCCGCACCGCTTTCGCGATATCGGCAAGCGGCCAGGCGGTGACGCCCTTGTCCGGTGTGCCGCACAATTGCTGTAGCGTTTGCGGGCTCACGCTCGCGCGCGGACGGGCGCGGCTGCCGCCACCGGCTTGCGGATAGTCATAAGGGTTGGTGCTGGCATAGGCGGAATAGGGGCCGTCGCCACCCCAGAACACGGTGTCGACGAAGTCGTCATAGGCGTATGCCCAATAACCGGGCTCGTAGCCGTAGGACCAGAACGTGTAGTTGAAAATGTCGGAATAAGCGTAAGGCCAGAACACGGGCCCAAGCCACGCCACGAACACCGCGGGATGGCGGTGTCGCCAGGCCTGCCGGGGAGCCCAGCCGCTCTGGCGGGTGGTGAGCGCTGCCTGCGCTTGCGCAGGGGCCTGCTCGCGGAAGCGCTCGGCAAATCGCCCGCGCTCGGCCGCCTGCACGGCGGCGGCAGTGGCAACTCGCCCAACTGTGGTGGACTCGGGGCCCAACCGCTGCAGGCGCGCCTGATCGCGCTGCTGCATGCCCTGTTCGCGCTGGAGCAGGCGGTTCTGCGTCTGCAGCGTCCGCTCCTGTGCACGTTGCGCCCGCACCCCTTCCGGCTTCTGCGACTGCAATTGCTGCACGCGCTGTTGCATCCGATCGATGCGGCTCTGCCGTTCCGAGCTCTGACGTGTGAGCATCTCGCGCTGCCGCTGCTGCACGATTTGCTGTCGCTGCTGGATCTGCTGCTGGTGTTGCTGCGCGCGCTGCTCCATCCGCTCCTGTCGCGACGGCCGCGCGGTCACAGCCGGTGGCGCGCTTGGGCGCGAGGGGGCTGCGATATGCGGCGTCGGCCGCGGGGCCATGGCCGGACGTTGCGGTGCTGCCGGCGCCCGGTGGATTTCAGGTCGCGGCGCCGCCACGTGCGGGGCCGCTCGCGGCGGTGGTGCTGCAAAGCGGGGGGCCGGACGCGGCGGCGGTGCGGCGATGTGGGGCGCCGGGTGCGGCGCCATGGCCGGTCGCTGCGGCATGGCCGGTGGATGGAATGCCGGGGCGGCGGGTCGTGCCATGGCTGGCGGTGCCGCCGGACGGGCCATGGCCGGTGGTGCTGCTGGCCGTGCTGCCGGCGCTGCGGCCGGACCGGCAGGTCCGCCCCTTCCATGTCCCTGGCCGGGTCCTTGGGCGAGCGCGCCGACGCTCGTCAGCATCGAGACACCAATGAAAGCAGCCGTAAGGCAAGCGCCATGCGGAAGCATGATTGTCGCTCCCAGCTCGTAATCGCCCACGACGTTCAACGCGCAGCTGGCGGAATCGTTCGTTGCTGGCCGCGGCCGGCATTGCGATCTTCCGACGCAGGCCGCTCAGGAAAAATCCTGCGTCAGGGCGGTGGCGAGCCGCTCCAGCGCCCAGTCGACCTGGTCGCTTGTGATCACCAGCGGCGGAGCGATGCGGATCGTTTGCTCGTGGGTATCCTTGGCGAGGATGCCCATGCCCTGAAGCGCCTCGCAGTAGCGGCGGGCGCGGCCGGCGTCGGGATGCAGTTCGACCGCCAGCATCAAGCCACGTCCGCGCACCTCGCGGATCGTGTTGGCACGAATGTCTTTCAAACCTTCCAGAAAGCGCGCGCCCTGCCTGGCCGCGTTCTCGATCATGCCTTCCTCGGTCAGCACGCGCAGCGCGGCGCGCGCCACCGCGCAAGCAAGCGGATTGCCGCCGAACGTCGAACCGTGCTGGCCGGGCCTCAATGTCCCGAGCACGTCGTTGTTCGAGAGCACGGCCGACACCGGATAGAAGCCGCCGGACAAGGCTTTGCCGAGCAGCGTCACGTCCGCCTCGATTCCCTCGTGCTGTTCAGCGAGAAGCTTGCCGGTGCGGCCGAGCCCGGTCTGGATCTCATCGAGCACCAGCATCACGTTGTTGGTGGTGCAGAGCTCCCGCACCTCAGTGAAATAGCCGGCTGGAGGAAGGATGACACCGGCTTCGCCCTGGATCGGCTCGACCAGAAAGGCGACCGTGTTTGGGGTGATTGCCTCCGCCAGCGCCGCGGCGTCGCCGAACGGGATGATCTTGAAGCCCGGCGCGAACGGTCCGAAATGTGTGCGTGTGTCGGGGTCGGTTGAAAAGCCGACGATGCCCAACGTGCGTCCGTGGAAATTATTGGCACAGACGATGATCTCGGCCTGGCCGTCCGGCACGCCCTTCACCTCGTAGCCCCATTTGCGCACCGACTTGATCGCGCTTTCGACCGCCTCGGCGCCGCTGTTCATCGGCAGCACCTTATGGGAGCCGGTGAGCGCCGCGATCTCTTCGTAGAAGGGGGCGAGCTGGTCGTTGTGGAAGGCCCGCGAGGTCAGCGTCAGCCTGTGCGCCTGTTCCACCATCGCCGCCAGGATCTTGGGGTGGCAGTGGCCCTGGCTGACCGCCGAATAGGCCGAGAGGCAATCGAGATAGCGGTTGCCTTCGGTATCCCAGACCCAGACACCTTCGCCGCGCGACAGGACGACCCCGATCGGCTCGTAATTATGGGCCCCAAAGCGTGCTTCCGTTGCGACGAAATCAATGACCGACGCGCTCATCTGTCGTCACTCCATTGCTGCGCGCGGCGGTGCCAACCAACTGCACCGGCGGCCTCAGCTTGATCTGGGTATCAACTTGCCGCCTTGGAAGTCTTCATCCTTCCGATGGTGTAGCCCGATCTGATTTGCCTAAAGTATCAGAGGGTTCTCTACTGTGCATGGGGTTGTTTTCGCAGTTTTTGGTGTCGGGCCCTCAGCGAAGCGCACACGGCACGCCCAAGAAGCCACGAAACCGCACCCGTCCGCCCCGCACCGGCTGCCCGCTCACGGCATAGTTCGGGAAGCGCGCCAGGAAGCGCGAGATCGCAATCGCGCCTTCGAGCCGCGCCAGTGCCATGCCGGCGCATTGATGCGCGCCGGTGGCGAAGGCGAGATGCCGGTTCGGCGTGCGCGCGATGTCGAAGCTTTCAGGGTCCGGAAACTGCGCGGGATCGCGGTTGGCCGCGCCAATGCACAGGGTCACCGACGTGCCGGCCTCGAGCATGACGCCGCCGAGCTCGACCTTCTCCGTGGTCATGCGGTTGCCGAGCTGGTTGGAGCTCTCGTAGCGCAGCATCTCTTCGACGGCGGTCTTGATCATGTCGGGATTGCCGATCAGCCGCTGCTTCTGGTCCGGATTGCGGTCGAGCGCGACGAGGCCGTTGCCGATCAGATTGGTGGTGGTCTCGTGTCCGGCATTGAGCAGGAAGATGCAATTGTGCAGCAGCTCCTTCTCGGTCAGCCGCTCGCCGTTCTCCTCACCCTGGATCAGGCGCGTCAGCACATCGCGCTCGGGATTGCCGGGCTTGTCGCGCCGGCGTGCAACCAGCGTCTGGAGATAGCTGAGAAAATCCGTCACCGCCTTGTTGCCGCGCGCGGCGACCTCGGGCGACACCACAGGTTCGAGCGCACCAAGGATCGCCAGCGACCAGTCGCGCAGTGGTCCGCGTTCCTCATGAGGCACGTCGAGCAGATTGCCGATCACCTCGATCGGAATGGACGCCGCGAAATCCTCGATCAGCTCGCAAGCACCTTTGGCCGCGATGGCGTCGAGCAAGCCGTCCACCAGCTTGACGATGTCGGACTCCATGCCGGCGATCGCCCGCGGCGACAGCGCGCCCATGATCAGGCGACGCACGCGGGTATGCGCCGGCGGATCGTTGAAGACGAGGCTGGTGGTGTGATGCTCGTAGAGCGGGGTGTCGCCGTATTTCGGCGCGAACTCGCGCTTCTTGTCCGAGCTGAACGACTTGGTGTTCTTGTAGGTGGTGACGAGATCGTCATAACGAGTCAGGAACACGGTGCCGTTCGGCAGGCGCTTGACCGGCTCGTTCTCCCGCAGTGCACGATAGGTCGGGTAGGGGTCGTCGTAGAATTCCGGCGTCAGCTTCTCGAGGTCGAAGCTTGCCGCCAGCGCCTTCGCATCTGCGTTCATCCCGTTATACTCGCCGGTTAAAGCCGTTATGCCGTTTTTGTTGTTCTGGTCGGCGCATTCATGCGTCTACAGTCTTCCCACCTTGCTAGCCGACCGGACAGGAAAATGCACGCACGCGCTGACGCTGCCGACACGGCGCCGAATTGGCCCGACGATATTTTCGCGACCCTGCAACGCTTCGATATCCGGCAGGTGCCTTACGTGCCGGATGCCGGCCATTCGAGGCTGATCCAGCGCGTGCTGGCCTCATCCACGATGCGCGGCATTCCGCTCACGACGGAGGAGGAGGGCGTGGCGCTTCTTGCCGGCGCCTGGGCCGGCGGACAGCGCGGCGTCTTGCTGATGCAGTCGAGCGGCGTCGGCAATTGCATCAACATGCTGTCGCTGATCCCGATCCTGCGCTTTCCGTTCCTCACGCTGGTGACCATGCGCGGCGAGTGGGGCGAGTTCAATCCGTGGCAGGTGCCGATGGGATCGACCACGCAGGGCGTGTTCGAACTGTCGGGTGTCCAGGTGCTGCGGGCCTCGAACGCAGCCGAGGTGCCGGCCGTGCTCGAAGCCGCTGCGTCGCAAGCCTACAACGCGCTCACGCCTACCGCCGTCCTTCTGTCGCAGCGCCTGATCGGCGCCAAGGTTTTCACCAAATGAGCAAGGCCAATCTCCTCGACCGCCGGCAGGTGGTGTCCACGCTCCTCGCGAACCGCAAGGACGTCGTCGCGATCGGCGGCCTCGGTGCCTCGACCAACGACATGTGCGCGGCCGGCGACCACGCCCGCAATTTCTACCTTTGGGGCGGCATGGGCGGCGCCGCGATGATCGGGCTCGGCCTCGCCCTGGCGCAGCCAAAACTGCCGGTGCTGGTCATCACCGGCGACGGCGAGATGCTGATGGGCATGGGCAGCCTGGCCACCATCGGGCTGCAAAAACCGTCGAACCTCTCGATCGCAGTGCTCGACAACGAGGCCTATGGCGAAACGGGCGGCCAGACCAGCCACACCTCCGCTGCCGCCGACCTCGTCGGCGTCGCCAAGGCCTGCGGCATCGGGGATAGCCGGGCCGTCACGACCATGGCCGAGGTCGAGGCCTTCGGCAAAGCCGTCCACGACGTCTCTGCGGGGCCTCGCTTTGCCAATATGAAGATCGACAGCGCCAGCCTGGAGCGGATTTTGCCAAGCCGGGACGGGACTTACATCCTCAACCGGATCCGCGGCGACCTAGGCTTCCAGCCAATCTAGGGCGGGCCTGTCCATTCCCGTCGGCGCCCAGGTCCTGCACGGAAGCCGTGCAGGCGGAGCCAATTTCCACTGAATTAACGACGCACTCAGGTTGCGATGCAACATAGTGCTTGACTTTTGCGTGGGTGAGTGCTTACTCACTAGCATGAGCTCATTGCGTATGACGAGCGACCTGAGGCGTCAATTGATCCTCGGAGCCGCGAAACGCTGCTTTGCCCGACATGGCTATACCGGCACCACGACCAAGAGCGTGGCGGCCGCCGCTGCCATTTCCGAGGCGTTGCTGTTCAAGCATTTCCCGTCCAAGGCGGCCCTCTACGCCGAAATCCTCAGCGACGAATGTGAGGCGGACCCGGCACTCACCGAGCTTCTCGAGCGGGAGCCTTCGACCGCCACGCTGGTCGAGGTGATCCGCGGCATGGTCGAGCATTTCCTGCACATCGCTGATGGTCCCGATCAGGAAGAGGCCCAGCGCCTGCGACTGATGGCCACCAGCCATTTGGATGATGGCGAATTCGCCCGTTTGCTGTATGCCAAGATCGAGACGCTGATCGGGGCGATCTTCGTCTCCTCGCTCGAACGTGCCGTTGCCGCCGGGGACGCGCGGCCATGCAGCGGCAATCCACTCAACCTGTTCTGGTTTGCGCATCACTCGGTGATGACTGCGGCGCTGACCAGGCTGCCGGCCACGCCTTGCCTCGCTTACGGCAAGGCTGAAGACCTCGAGCGGCAGCTGTGTGAGTTTCTCCTGAGGGGTATCGGACTTAACGACGCCGCAATTGCTTCGCATCTGGGCCACAATCAGGCCGCGGATGCCGGCAAGGCGGCGATTGCAGAGAGTGCATGACATGAACATCGTAACCGAACACAAGATTTCGGGCGAACCGATCGACAACAAGGCTCCCAAGCGTCCGGTCCGGCCGGTGCTCTGGTTCATCATCGTCGGCACGCTCCTGGCGGTGCTGGTCGGCGGCCTCGTCTGGTTCAATTATTTCCGCGGCCAGATGATCAAGCAGTTCTTCGCCAACAACAAGCCGCCGCCGACCGCGGTCAGCGCGGCAGAGGCCAAGTCCGAGGTGGTGCCGAACTTGCTCACCGCGGTCGGCGGCCTCGTCGCCGTGCACCAGGTCGACGTCAGTGCCGACGTCAACGGCCGCGTCACCGAGATCAAGTTCGCGCCGGGCACGCGGGTCGAGGCCGGCACGCCGCTGGTCCAGCTGTTCGACGCGCCGGAGCAGGGCGATCTTGCCAATTACAAGGCCCAGGCGACCGTGGCGCAGCTTTCACTCGATCGCGCCAAGCAGCTGGCCTCGCGCCAGTTCGGTCCGCAGGCGACCGTCGATAACGCGCAGGCCGCCTACGACCAGGCGCAGGCCGGCATCGCCAAGACCGAGGCGCTGATCTCGCAGAAGCTGGTGCGCGCACCGTTCTCCGGCGATCTCGGCGTCCGCAAGGTCGAGGTTGGTCAGTATCTGACGGCGGGTACGGCGATCGTGTCGTTGACCGATCTGTCGGAGCTGTGGGCCAACTTCACCGTGACGGAAAAGGATTCCGGCAACCTCAAGGTCGGCCAGACTGTCAAGTTGAAGGTCGATGCCTATCCGGGCCGCATCTTCGAAGGCAAGATCACCACGATCGAACCGCAAATCTCGACCGACACCCGCAATATCCGCGTGCAGGCGACGATCGCCAATCCGGAGAAGATCCTGAAGCCCGGCATGTTCGTGACCACCACGGTGGTGCTGCCGGACAAGCCGGCCGTGATCACCGTTCCGGAGACGGCGGTCGACTACACGCTGTACGGCGACTCGGTGTTCGTGATCACCGAGAAGAAGGAAGCCGACGGCAAGACCAGCCTGTCCGCGGTGCGCACCTTCGTGCAGACCGGCAATCGGGTCGAAGGTCGCGTCGAAATCATCAAGGGCGTGAAGGCGGGCGACAAGGTCGTTGCCGTCGGCCAGCTCAAGCTGCAATCGGGTGCAGCGGTGTCGATTTCGACCGACCCGGCTCCGCAGATCCCGGCGCAGCCGCCGCGCTACTGATCCATTGGCACTCAAGTGATCCGGCTCGGCCGGATCACTTTTCTTGAGACATATAAATCGAGATCGCCGCGATGCGCTTTACCGACATTTTCATCAAACGCCCGGTTCTGTCGGTCGTCGTCAGCCTGTTGATCCTGCTGATCGGCTTGCGCGCGGCCATGGTGCTGCCGATCCGGCAATATCCCAAGCTGTCGAACACGGTCATCAACATCACGACCGTCTATCCGGGCGCGTCCGCGGACCTGATCCAGGGCTTCATCACGACGCCGATCGAGCAAGCGGTCGCGTCCGCCGAGGGCGTCGACTACATCACCTCGTCCTCGGTGCTCGGCACCTCGACGATCCAGGTCTACATCAAGCTGAACTTCGATCCGAACCAGGCGCTCACCGAGGTGCTGGCGAAGACCAATTCGGTCAAATACCTGATCCCGAAGGAATCCAACGACCCGATCGTCACCAAGACCACGGGCCAGACTACGGCCGTGATGTATCTCGGCTTCTCGTCCGAGGAGCTCTCGGGCTCGGCGATCTCGGATTATCTGACGCGCGTGGTGCAGCCGGTGCTGTCGACCGTCGACGGCGTGGCTTCTGCCGACATTCTCGGCGGGCAGACCTTCGCGATGCGGCTGTGGCTCGATCCCGAGAAGATGGCCGGCCGCAACGTGTCGCCGGCTGACGTCGCTGCGGCGATCACCGCCAACAACTTCCAGTCCGCGGCGGGCCAGACCAAGGGCTATCTCATCGTCTCGAACGTCTCGACGAACACGGGCCTGACCGACGTCAACCAGTTCAAGAAGATGATCGTCAAGGCCAAGGACGGCGGCTTCGTGCGGATGGAGGACATCGGCACCGTCGAGCTTGCCGCCCAAAGCACGGACGCGAGCGTCGCCTTCAACGGCGAGCACGCGATCTTCATCGGTGTGCAGGCAACCCCACAGGGCAACCCGCTGACACTGGTCAAGGGCGTGCGCGCGCTGTTCCCCGAGCTCGAGCGCAATCTGCCGCCTTCGATGAAGATGAAGGTCGCCTACGACTCGACCAAGTTCATCCAATCCTCGATCGATGAGGTGGAGAAGACGCTCGGCGAAGCCGTGATCATCGTGATCGTGGTGATCTTCCTGTTCCTGGCGTCGCTGCGGTCGGTCATCATTCCCGTCGTCACCATCCCGCTGTCGATGATCGGCGTCTGCACCCTGATGCTGGCGCTGGGATTCAGCTTCAACCTTTTGACCCTGCTCGCGATGGTGCTCGCGATCGGCCTCGTGGTCGACGACGCCATCGTCGTGGTGGAGAACATCCATCGCCATCTGGAGGAGGGCAAGACGCCGGTCCAGGCGTCGCTGCAAGGCGCGCGTGAAATCGTCGGCCCGGTCATCTCGATGACCATCACGCTCGCCGCGGTGTACGCGCCGATCGGCTTCCTTGGCGGCCTCACCGGTTCGCTGTTCCGCGAATTCGCCTTTACGCTGGCGGGCTCGGTGATCGTGTCGGGCGTGATCGCGCTGACATTGTCGCCGATGATGTGCTCGGTGCTGCTGAAGAACACCGAAGAGGGCCGCTTCGCCAAGGCCGTCAACAAGGTGTTCGGTGCGCTGACGCGCTGGTATGGCCGCAGGCTCGACCGCTCGCTTGACTACAAGGCGATCACGGGCCTGTTCGCGGTGACGATCCTCGGACTCGTCGGCTTCCTCTACATGCACACGTCGAAGGAGCTGGCGCCCGAAGAAGACCAGGGCATCGTGTTCGCGGTGACCAAGGCGCCGAAATACGCCAACATCGACTATGTCGATTTCTACGGGGACAAGCTCGACCACGAATTTTCGAAATTCCCCGAGACCGATCTGCGTTTCGTGCTGAACGGCATCAACGGCCCGCAGGGCGGCATCGCCGGCATGCTGCTCAAGCCCTGGGAGGAGCGCAAGCGCTCGTCGATCCAGTTGAAGCCGCTGGTGCAGGCCGAGCTCTCCAAGATCGAGGGCGTGCAGGCCTTCGCATTCAACCTGCCGCCGCTGCCGGGCGGGCCAGGCGGTCTTCCGGTGCAGATGGTGATCAATTCCACCGCCGGGTTCCAGACGGTCTATGAGCAGATGGAGAAGCTGAAGGACGCTGCGCGCAAGAGCGGCATGTTCATCGTCTCCGACAGCGATCTTGCCTACAACCAGCCGAACGTGAAGGTGACGATTGACCGCACCAAGGCACAGGATCTCGGCGTCAACATGCAGAACCTCGGCGCCACGCTCGCGGTCCTGCTGGGTGGCAACTACGTCAATCGCTTCAATCTGGAGGGCCGGTCCTACCAGGTGATCCCGCAGGTTCCGCGCGCCAAGCGGCTCTCGCCGGAATCGCTCGGTGGCTTCTATGTGACGACCAACACCGGCCAACAGCTTCCGCTGTCGACGGTGGTGTCGATCGAGACCAAGACTGACCCGAACTCGCTGACGCACTACAATCAGCTCAATTCGGCGACGTTCTCGGCCGTGCCGATGCCCGGCGTGACCGTCGGTGCGGCGGTCGACTTCCTCGAAAGCGAGGCCAAGAAGCTGCCGCAAGGTTTCAGCCACGACTATCTCGCGGACTCCAGGCAGTACGTGCAGGAAGGCAATCAGCTCGCGATCACCTTCGGCTTCGCGCTGATCATCATCTTCCTGGTGCTGGCCGCGCAGTTCGAGAGCTTGCGTGACCCGTTGGTGATCATGATCTCGGTGCCGATGGCGATCGTCGGTGCGCTGATCCCGCTGTTCTTCGGCGTGGCGACCATGAACATCTACACCCAGGTCGGTCTGCTCACCCTGGTCGGCCTGATCACCAAGCATGGCATCCTGATGGTGGAGTTCGCCAACGAGCTCCAGGTCAACGAGCGGCTCGACCGCCGCTCGGCCATTGAAATGTCGGCCCGCATCCGCCTGCGGCCGATCCTGATGACGACGGCCGCGATGGTGACCGGCCTGATCCCGCTGCTGACCGCGACCGGCGCGGGCGCGGCCAGCCGCTTCTCGATCGGCCTGGTGGTCGTGGCCGGCATGTCGATCGGCACGCTGTTCACGCTGTTCGTGCTGCCCGCGGTCTATGTGGTGCTGGCGACCGACCATCGCGCGGCGGCCGATTCCGAGCGGAACAAGCAGGTCAACGACCTTGACCTCGGCTCCAAGGCGCTGCGGCCGACCTGACGCCGTTACTAGCAAAGCGAACCAGAGGGCGGCAGCGGTCAATCCGCTGCCGCCTTTTCGTTGTGCCCGGGGGCGCTGGCACGGGATCCAATGGACGGGGCCTTATCCCGTGCTAGCGAAAGACAAGGTGCCGCCTTCTTGCTAGATTTGGGGGCATGAGCCTTTCCCTCCATCCCGACGCCCCGCAAGCCAGGACGCTGCCGAGCGCGGCTACGGCTGGCGCTGCCTCCGGCGCGGCCGCGGGGCGGGGGATCAGGACCCGGCTGTTCACAAAATATGTCGCGCTGTTCGTGGCCGTCGTCGCCATCGCGCTGCTGGCCAACGGCCTGTTCGAGGTCTTCTTTTATTATCGCGAGCACAAGGCTTCGCTGATCCGGGTCCAGCACGAGCAGGCCGAGGCGGCCGCGGCCAAGATCGGCCAATTCGTCAAGGAGATCGAGAGCCAGCTCGGCTGGACCACGCAACTGCCGTGGTCGGCGGGCTCGATCGAGCAGCGCCGCTTCGACGCGCTGCGGCTGCTGCGCCAGGTGCCTGCCATCACCGAGCTTGCCCAGGTGGATTCGACCGGCAAGGAACGGTTGCGGGTCTCGCGGTTGGCGATGGACGCGATCGAGAGCGGGATCGACCTGTCCAATGATCCGAAGTTCACCGAGGCGGTCGCGCACAAGGTCTATTATGGCCCGGTCTATTTCCGCCGGGAGTCCGAGCCCTACATGACGCTGGCGCTGGCCGGCGCGCGCAGGGATGCCGGCGTCAGCATCGCCGAGGTCAATCTCAAGCTGATCTGGGACGTGGTCTCGCAGATCAAGGTCGGCCAACACGGGCATGCCTATGTCGTCGGCCCGGAAGGGCGCCTGATCGCGCATCCCGATATCAGTCTCGTGCTGCGCAACACCGACATGTCCGGCCTCGCGCAGGTGCGCGCCGCGCAGGCTGCCGGTGGCACCATGCCGGACGCGCTCGAGGAAGCGCGCAACATCCAGGGTCGGAAGGTCCTGACCGCGTCGGCGCCAATCGCGCCGTTGCACTGGACCATGTTCGTCGAGCTGCCGGTCGAGGAGGCCTATGCCTCGCTCTATGCCTCGCTGCAGCGGCTTGCGATCGTGCTGCTCGCGGCGTCGATCTTCGCGGTGCTTGCGGGGATATTCCTTGCGCGCCGCATGGTGGGGCCGATCCAGGCGCTGCGCAGCGGCGCCGAACGGATCGGCGGTGGCGACTTCTCCCAGCGCATCTCGATCCGGACGGGCGACGAGCTCGAAGGGCTCGCTGACCAGTTCAACGACATGGGCGCGCGCCTGCAGGAGTCCTATGCAGACCTCGAAAACAAGGTCGAACGTCGAACCGCGGAGTTGAGCGAGACTCTGCAGCAGCAGACGGCGACGGCAGAAGTGCTCGAAGCAATTAGTTCGTCGCCCGGGGAGCTCGAGCCGGTGTTCCGGAAGATGCTCGAGAACGCCACGCGGGTCTGCGCGGCCAATTTCGGCGTGATGCATTTGATGCAGGGCGGTAGTTGCATGGTCGTCGCAGATCATAACTTGCCCGAAGCGTATCGCGCTTCGCGAGCCGGGCTTCAGGTCCACCCGCATCCGGAAAGCGGTCTCGCGACGGTCATACGCACGCATGCGATCTCTCACATGGCAGACTTGCGGGAGGGCGGTGCCTATCGCGCCGGGGCTCCTCACGCGCTCAAGCTCGCCGACATTGCCGGGGCGCGTACGGTCCTCGTCGTGCCGATGCTGAAGGAAGACGAGCTGATCGGCACGATCACGATCTTCCGGCAGGAGGTTCGGCCGTTCACCGAAAAACAAATTGCTCTAGTCGAGAACTTCACCAGGCAAGCCGTCATCGCCATCGAGAACACGCGGCTGCTTCGTGAGCTGCGCGAGCGCACCGAGGCGCTGTCTCAATCCCTCGACGACCTGCGCGCCGCCCAGGATCGCCTGATCCAGACCGAGAAGCTTGCCTCGCTCGGCCAGCTCACCGCCGGCATCGCTCACGAGATCAAGAACCCGCTCAACTTCGTCAACAATTTCTCCGCGGTCTCGACCGAGCTGATCGACGATCTCAACGAGGCGCTGCAATCGGCCGCGCTCGACGGCAAGACCAGGGAGGATGTCGACGAGCTGACCGGCATGCTCAGGAGCAATCTCGAGAAGGTGGTGCAGCACGGCAAGCGCGCCGATTCCATCGTCAGGAACATGTTGCTGCATTCGCGCGAGGGCTCCGGCGAGCATCGGGCCGTCGACATCAATGCGGTCGTCGAGGAGAGCCTCAATCTCGCCTATCACGGTGCGCGGGCCGAACGTCCCTCCTTCAACGTCACGCTCCAGCGCGCGTTCGATCCCGCTGCCGGCATGGTCGACATCTATCCGCAGGAGATCACGCGCGTCTTCCTCAACCTGATCTCGAACGGCTTCTATGCCACGGCCAAGCGCAAGGAGAGCGCGGGCGAGGCGTTCGAGCCGACCTTGAGCGCGGCAACCAAGGATCTCGGCGGCAGTGTCGAAATCCGGATCCGTGACAATGGCATGGGAATTCCGCCCGAGGTGAAGGAGAAGATGTTCAATCCCTTCTTCACCACCAAGCCGGTCGGCGAGGGCACCGGGCTCGGGCTGTCAATGAGCCATGACATCGTCGTGAAGCAGCACGGCGGCACCATCGACGTGAACACCACACAAGGTGTATTCACCGAGTTCATCATCACCCTGCCGCGCACGATGGCGGCGGACGGCACTTCCGGAGGCAAGTCGTGAACGTTTACATCCTGGTCGTCGACGACGAGCCCGACATCGAGGTGCTGTTCCGGCAGCAATTCCGGCGCGAGCTGCGCGCGGGCCGTTTCCAGATGGAGTTCGCCTCCTCCGCGCCCGATGCACTCAAGCGGGCCGCCGAGGTTCGCGATCCTTCGTTGATCCTGATCCTGTCCGACATCAACATGCCCGGCATGAGCGGGCTGGACATGCTGCCGAAGGTGCGTGCCGCGCATCCGGACGTTCCCGTCATCATGATCACGGCCTATGGCGACGCCGAGACACGGCGGAAGGCGATCGAGCGCGGCGCCGTCGGGCTTCTGACCAAGCCGATCGACTTCGCGCTGCTGCGGCAGGAGATCGACACGAGGCTCGAGCAAGCCGCATGAGCGCGACCATCCTCTTCGTCGACGACGAGCCGGATCTCGAAGCGCTGGTCCTGCAAAAATTTCGCAGGCAGATCCGCGACGGACAGGTCGCCATCATATTCGCCCGCGACGGTCTCGAGGCGCTGGCCTCGCTCGAGCAGAATCCGCAAGTCGACATGGTGGTCTCCGATATCAACATGCCCAGGATGGACGGGCTATCGCTGCTCGCGAAACTCCAGGAGGCCGAAGACAAGAAGTCGACCATCATCGTCTCGGCCTACGGCGATATGAGCAACATCCGCACCGCCATGAACCGCGGCGCGTTCGACTTCCTGACCAAGCCGATCGACTTTGCCGATCTGGAAGCCACGATCGGGAAGACCATCCGCCATATCGAGATGCTGCGCGAGGTGCGCCGGCGCCAGATGGAAGCCGAGCGCGCCCATGCCGCGCTATCGCGTCATTTCTCGCCCGAGCTTGCCAAGCGTCTGGCCGCCAGCGGCGACGGCGAGGGCATCGAAGTCCAATGGCGCGATGTCGCCACCATCTTCACCGATATTACCGGCTTCACCTCGTTGGTCGAGAGCGCGCCGCCCGAGACATTGGGTAAGTTGCTCAACGAGTATGTGGGCGGCATGACCGAAATCGTCTTCGTCCATGAGGGCACGGTCGCGAAGATCATCGGCGATGCTATCCAGGTGCTCTTCAACGCGCCCGGCGATCAGCCAGATTATGCCACGCGTGCGGTCGCCTGCGCCCATGAGCTCGACGCCTGGGCGCAGAACTTTCGCGCGCGCCAGAGCGCCATGGGCGTGACCTTCGGTGCCACCCGCATCGGCATTCACGCCGGTCCCGCGCTGGTCGGCAATTTCGGCGGCAATCGCTTCTTCGACTACACCGCCTATGGGGACTCCATCAACATTGCGGCGCGGCTGGAGGCCGCCAACAAGCATCTGGGCACCCGCATTTGCGTCAGCGCCAGCGTCGCCGAGGCGGCCGACAATTTTCAGGGCCGCCCCGTGGGGGAGCTGATGCTGCGCGGACGCAGCGAGCCGTTGCGCGCCTTCGAGCCGCTGCCGCCGGGCAAGTTCGAAGCGCCGGAAACGGCGCTGTATTCGGAGGCCTTCGCCAAGATGGAGGCCGGCGATGCCGCAGCCATGCCGGCCTTTGCCGCGCTGGTCGGCATGCACGCCGACGATCCCCTGGCCGGCTTTCACCTGAAGCGCCTGCTCAACGGCGCCAAGGGAATTCGCATGCAACTGGAATAGGGGTTCGACATGATACGTGACTTCTCTGCCGGCAATTATCGTTTCATTCCGTCCGTGTTCCAGTATTCGGCGGGCGCCGCCGCGGATGACGGCTACGAAATCGAACGCGTCCGCTTCGACCGTGTGGTCCCGCTCGCGGAAGGGTTTGCGCTGGCGGCGAAATTCATCCAGGAGGCAGGGCGTCCGCTGACGGCGTTCTGTGCCTGCGAGCTGCGTTCACCGGCAGCCTTCAGCGAAGAGGGCTTTCGCGCCTTCAACCTGCACTACGTGAAGACGCTGTCCGAATGGGGCATCTTCGACGGCACCACCAATCCGGTGGCGCGCAGCAATGTCTGTCCCGAGATCGATCCGCCGTCCGAGCCGTCGTTCTATGCGTTCTCGTTCACGCGTCCGACCCGCTCGAAAGCGCCGTCCTTCGTGATATCAGGCGGTGCCGAGGCGCGCGAGGGCAGCGGCACCTATGTCGAGCGCACCGTGCGCTATCGCGACCTCAGCCCGGAGGGGCTGCGGGAGAAGGTGCGCTTCACGACGACGTCGCAGATGGAAAGCCGGATGGCGGCCTTCGGCTTCGGCTGGAGCGACACCACCGCGGTGCAGGCCTATTCCGTGCACGACTTCCACCATGCGCTCGTCGACGAACTGGTGCGCCGCGGCGCGTTGCGCTCCGGCCTGACCTGGCATTTCGCCCGCCCGCCCGTGGTCGATCTCGAATACGAGATGGATTGCCGTCGGGTATTGCGGGAAGTGGTGATCTAGAGTTTCTGACGGCAACGCTCTCTCCGTTCCCTCCCCCCTTGTGGGGGAGGGGCAGGGAGGGGGGCCACACGGGGATTCCCTCCGTGGCGCAGCCGTCCTCCGCGCGCAATCAACCGGCACCTTTTCCTGGTTACCCCTCTCCCTAGCCCTCCCCCACAAGGGGGGAGGGAACGCACCTCCGCTGGAGGTGCTAGCTGAGTTTACTCTGATCGGACCTCAGCGCTGCCTCGGGTCCAGCGCGTCGCGCAGGCCGTCGCCGAGCAGATTCAGCGACAGCACCACGAGGAAGATCGCAAGCCCTGGCCAGATCGCCATCCACGGCGCCTGCGTCAGGAAGCGTTGCGCGGCATTGAGCATGCTGCCCCAGGACGGTGCCGGCGGCTGCTGGCCGAGCCCGAGGAACGACAGCGCGGCTTCGGCGATGATGGCGGCGGCAATCGACAGTGTCGCCTGCACCAGCAGCGCGGGCAGGATGTTCGGCAGGATATGCGACAGCGCGATCCGCCATGGCGGATTGCCGAGCGCGCGCGCGGCTTCGACATAGTCCTCGGCCTTAACGACGAGCACCTGGCCGCGGGTCAGGCGGATGAAGATCGGTGTTGCGGAGATGCCGATCGCAATCATGGCATTGCCGAGGCTCGGCCCGAGGAACGCCGCCAGCGCGATCGCCAGGATCAGGAACGGGCAGGCCAGCATCGCATCCGTGATCCGGCTGATCAGTGCATCGACGAAGCCGCCGCGATAGCCGGCGAGCAGGCCGAGCGGCACGCCGATGCCGAGCGCAATCGCAACCGAGATGAGGCCCGCGAGCAGCGAGGCCCGCGCGCCGTAGACGATCCGGCTGAAGATGTCGCGGCCGAGCTCATCGGTGCCGAACCAATGCGCCGCGGTGGGCGGCTTGCGCACCAGGCTCCAGCTCGTCGCGATGGGATCATAGGGCACGATCAGCGGGGCCAGCACGGCGAGCACGATGAACATCGTGAGCACGACGAGCCCGAATATCGCCGCCTTGCGCTTGAGCAGCCGCCGGCGCGCGCGGCGGGCCGGGCTATCCAGCTCGTCGGCTTGCGTGAGAGGGCCCGGCAGCGCGGCGTCGGTCATGCTCTAACCCCGCAGCCGCGGATTGACGAGGATATAGGCGATGTCGGCAACGAGATTCAGCGTGATGTAGATCGTGGCCGTCACCAGCACGACGCCTTGCACCACTGCGTAGTCGCGGTTGAAGACGGCATCCACGATCAGCTTGCCGAAGCCGGGGATGGAGAAGATCTGCTCGGTCAGGACTGCGCCCGACAACAGCGTGCCGAGCTCGAGTGCGCCGAGCGTGATGACGGGCGTCAGCGCATTGCGCATGGCGTGCTTCAGGATCACCGAGCGCTCCAACAATCCCTTGGCGCGCGCGGTGCGGACGTAGTCGCTCTCCAGCACCTGCAGCATGGCGCTGCGGGTATGCCGCATCAGGACCGCGGCAATGGCATTGCCGAGCACGAAGGCCGGCATGATGGTGACCGCCAGGCTCGCGCGCCAGTTCTCGGTGAGCGGCACGTAGCCGGACGCCGGTAGCCAGCCGAGCTCGATCGAGAACAGGAAGATCAGCATGATCCCGAGCCAGAAGTTCGGCGTCGAGATGCCCCACAGCGCAAACAGGTTCGCGCCGTAGTCCCAGGCCGAGCCCTTCTTCACGGCGGCGACGATGCCGGCGGGGATGCCGATCAGGAACGCGATCACGATCGCCATGCCGCCGAGCTGCAGCGTCACCGGCAGCTTCTGCGCGATCAGCTCGCGCACCGGCATCTTGTTGCGCAGCGACTCGCCGAAATCGCCTGAGAGCACGCCCTTGATCCAGTAGGCGTACTGCACCGGGACGGGCTGATCGAGCCGGTACTGGTGGCGGATCTGTTCGATCACGGCCGGGTCACGCTCTTCGCCCGCCATCACCAGCGCGGGATCGCCAGGCAGCAATTGCTGCAGCGAGAAGATCAGCACCGAGACGAAGAACAGCGTCGGCACGATCTGCGCAAGGCGGCGGACGAGAAAGTTCAGCATTCTGGCGGCGTCACTTCAGCTTGAGCCCGATCACGCGCACGAGGCCGTCGGGCATCTGCTTGTAGCCTTCGAGCTTGGTCGTGTGCGCGATGATGATGCGGCGGTGGTAGAGGTACAGCAGCGGCTCTTCGTCCTGGACCAACTTGGCCAGGGTCTCATAGCTGGCCTTGCGCTTGGTGGGATCGGTGACCGATCGCGCGTCCTCCAGCGCCTTGTCGGCCTGCGGGTTGTTCCACGCGCCGTAATTCTGCGGCGCACCGCTGTGCAGGAATACAAAGGTGTTGCCGTCGGGATCGACGCGCCCGCTCCAGGCAAGCATATAGGCCTGGTAATCGCCGGACTCCGCCTGCTTCAGCCCGGTCGCGAATTCGGTGAGGCGGATTTTCATGTCGAACCCGGCCTCGGCCGCCATCGACTGGATTACCTGCGCTGGCGTCTCGGTCTCCGCGCCCTTGGGCACCAGGAAATCGACGCTGACCGGCGGCGTCACGCCGGCTTCCTTCAGCAGCCCTTTGGCCTTCTCGACGTTGCGGGGACGGACCGGAAGGGATTTCTGATAGTAGGGATGATCAGGGTTGACCCATTGATTGCCGACCTGAAACTCGCCGTTGAACACGACCTGGTTGATGGCGTCGCGGTCGATCGCGAGGTCGAGCGCCTGCCGCACCTTTGCGGACTGGCTGAGCGGCCCCTTGGCCTTGTCCTTGCCGATATTGAGCGTGACGCCCTGATAGCCGAGCTCGATGGCGGTCGCGACCTTCAGCCGTGAATCCGCGCGGACCTCCTTCAGATCGGTGGCGAGCACGCGCTCGATCAAATCGAGGCCGCCGGATTTCAAGTTCGCGAGCCGCACGGTGGCATCGACGATCGGCTGGAACACGATCTTGTCGATGAAGACGTTGTCCTTGTTCCAATAGTCCGCGAATTTCTCGAAGACGATGCGGTCCTGCTGCACGCGCTCGACGAATTTATAGGGGCCGGCGCAGACCGGACGCAGGCCGAACTTGTCGCCGGCGTCCTTCGCCGCCTTTGGCGACACCATCATCCCGGCGCGGTCGGTGAGCTGGGCGAGCAGCGGCGAGAACGGCGACTTCAGCACCAGCCTGATGGTGAGGGGATCGACGATCTCGATGTGGTCGACCGAGGCGAGCTCGGGCTTGCGGAACGAGCCGGGGAACGTCAGATGCCGTTCCAGCGAGAATTTGGCGGCTTCCGCGTCGAACGGTTCGCCGTCGTGGAATTTCACGCCGGGCCGCAGCTTGATGACCAGCGCCTTGCCGTCGTCGGCGGTTTCGCTCGACAGCGCAAGCTGCGGCACGATGTTGAGCTTCTCGTCGATGTCGAACAGCTTGTCGCAGAAGGCGGAGAACACGATGCGGCCGACATAGGTGCGCGCCATCGTGGGATCGAGGATATCAGGATCCTCGGCGAGGCCGATGCGCAGCGTGGTCTGGGCCTGCGCGGCTCCAAGCGACAGCAGGACAGCGGCGGCCGTTGCGGCCAGGCGAAACATCTTCATCGGATAGTCCCCATTGCTTCGGCTACGTCGTTGTGGGCGCGGTGCCTTGTATACCAACCCCGGCGGTGTCAGCGCCTTCCGTCTTTCGGCTGAAGGCGGCGACCAATTTTGCAAGCGCCGGCGAAAACCCGCCGGCGGTCGGTAGAATGGCGTCGGCAGACGGCAGTTCCGCCGTGCGGTGACAGGCGGTGGCGTGGCCCGAGCCGTCGGCCAAGAGCGCCGGCGCCTCGTTGCGGCAGCGCTCGATCACGAACGGGCAGCGGGTGTGGAAGCGGCAGCCGGCGGGCGGATTGAGCGCGCTCGGGATCTCGCCCTCCAGCAGGACGGTCGCGCGCTTCGCCTTCGGCTGTGGCAGCGGGATCGCGGACAGCAGCGCCCGGCTATAGGGGTGGCGCGGCGAGGCGAACAGCGCGTCCGCCTCCGCCGTCTCGACGATCTGGCCGAGATTCATCACCGCGACGTGGTCGGCGATGTGCTTGACCACGGCGAGGTCGTGCGAGACGAAAATATAGGCGAGGCCGAGCCGGTCCTGAAGCTCGCGCAGCAGATTGAGGATCTGCGAGCGGATCGAGACGTCGAGCGCCGAGACCGGCTCGTCGCAGATAATCAGCTTCGGCTCGACCGCGAGCGCGCGGGCAATGGCGATGCGCTGGCGCTGGCCGCCGGAGAATTCATGCGGATAGCGCCGCGCCAGCCTCGGCTCGAGGCCGACCAGCCGCAGCAGCTCCCCGACGCGCGCGCGCCGCTGCGCATGTGGCACGAGATCGTGCAGTGCCAGCGGTTCGGTCAGGATCTGGCCGACCGTCATGCGCGGATTGAGCGAGGCATAGGGGTCCTGGAAGATGATCTGGGCCTCGCGGCGGAAGGCGCGGAGCGTATTGGGATCAAGCGAGAGGAGATCGCGGCCGTCGAACCGGATCGTGCCCGCATCCGGCTCGATCAGCCGCAGCACCAGGCGGCTGACGGTGGATTTGCCGCAACCGGATTCGCCGACCAGGGCCAGCGTCTTGCCGGCCTCGAGCGAGAAGGAGACGCCATCAACGGCTTTGACATGCGCCAACGCCCGGCCGAACAGCGAACGCTCGGCGACGAAATGCTTGACCAGGCCTTCGACTTCGAGAAGCGCGGTCATCGTCTTTGCCCCTTACAAAGCCCGATCTCGTGTCCCGGGCGCGGCGCAACATGAAATGTTGCGACGCTGAACCGGGACCCAGCCTGTCGCCGCATGGGCCCCGATTCAGCGGCGCACCACTGCGCTTCGCTTGTGCTGCGCCGCGCCCGGGGCACGAGAGGAGAGAGCAGGGCCATCACGACACCAGGCGTTCGAGCGGCGCGCGGATGCAGCGCGAGAGGTGGCCGGGCCTGACTTCGATCAGCGGTGGCGGCGCCGTGGTGCAGGCGTCCAGAACGAACGGGCAACGCGCGGCGAAGCGGCAGCCTGCCGGCGGCTGCGCCATGTTCGGCACCATGCCCTCGATCGTCGCAAGCTGTTCGGCGCGATGGTCGAGCCGCGGGATCGAGCCGAGCAGGCCGACAGTGTAAGGGTGCTGTGGCGCCGAGAACAATTCGTCCACTGGCGCGCGCTCGACGATCTCGCCGGCATACATCACCGCGACCTCGTCGCAGACCTCGGCGACGACGCCGAGATCGTGGGTGATCAGGATGATGGCGGCGCCGCTCGCCGCCTTCAACTCCCGCATCAGCTCCAGGATCTGCGCCTGCAAGGTGACGTCGAGGGCGGTCGTCGGTTCGTCCGCGATCAGCAGGCGCGGATCGCAAGCCAGCGCCATCGCGATCATCACGCGCTGGCGCATGCCGCCGGAGAGCTTGTGGGGATATTCGTCGATCCGCCGCTCGGGCGAGGGGATGTGGACGCGGCGCAACAGCTCGATCGCCCGTTCGCGCGCGCTTTTCCGCGAGCCGCCGCGGTGGCGCAAAATGGTCTCGATGATCTGGTCGCCGATGGTGAAGCTCGGGTTGAGCGAGGTCATCGGCTCCTGGAAGATCATCGCGAGCCGGTTGCCACGCAGATTGCGCAGGGTTTGGTCCGGCGTCTGCAGGAGGTCGAGGCCGTCGAAGCGGATCGCGCCCGATATCTCCGCGCTTTGTTTCGGCAGCAGGCCCATGATCGCCAGCGAGGTCACGCTCTTGCCGCAGCCGGATTCGCCGACGAGGCCGAGCGTCGCGCCGTTGGCGACACTGAGGTCGACACTGTCGACCGCGTGGGTGATGCGGCCGTCGTCGCCGTGGAAGCGGATGCGGAGGTCCCTGATCTCGATGAGAGGGCTCGCGCTCATGATTGCCTTGCACGCGCGGCGGCGATGCTGGCGTCGATGACGCTGCGATCGGTGTTGCCGGCCGGGTTCTGCCGCGTCGGCATGGATGTGCGAAAATGCACCCAGAGCTCTTGGCTGACCTGCTCGAGCCGTTCGAGCTCGCCGAGCGGATCGGGATGGTCGTCGGCGCGAATGTCCAGCGCCGGCCATTCCTCCTCGCCGTGGATCAACAGCGCGGCGGACTGCTTGCCGCGCTTGTCGCCGCCGGCGGCTTCCCCGGCGCGCATCGCGGCAAGCAGACGGCGCGGGAAAGGCAGGCTGTCGTTGGCGATGTAGGTCTTGGCGGTCTCATCGAGTACGTCGGCGCCCGCCAGCATGTTGCCGGCGATGGAAAAGCCGCTGCCTGCGATGTGCCCGCACCAGTCGACGCAGTCACGCCCGGTATGTACGGCGATCTCGCCGCTCGCACCCATGATGTGGATCTGACGGCTCTCGCGGCCATCGTCGATCGCGAGCAGCGCGGCCAGCACGTCGTGCGTATTGAGGCCTTCACGCAGCAGCCTGACGCCGTCGATGCCGTAATAGGGATTGACGAAGGCCTGCGTGGCGATGGCGCCGAGCCCGGCGGCAATATACGGCACGCGTGCGCCAACGGCGAAGAAGCGGGTCGCAACGGCGATGCCCAACTGGCCGGTGGAAGGGTCTCGCGCGATGATCGACCAGGTCATGTGCTGCCTTCAGCGTCCCGCGGCGTAACCTTGCATGCCGCGCGGATTGGCGGCGGCGCGCCGACGCCGACCCACGCGCGAGGCCGCGGTGAGGCGGCCTTCGGACCAGTCGGGGCCGACTTCCACGATGTGTCCGCGCTCACGAAGGTTCTCGATCGTCGCTTTGGGCACGCGATTCTCGACCACGAGCACGCCGGGGCGCGCGGTACGCGGCCAGAACGAGATCGGGAAATGCTCGGAATGCCAGGCCGGCGCGTCGATCGCCTCCTGGAGATTGAGGTTGCAATGGACGTGGCGCAGGAAGAACTGCGTGATCCACTGGTCCTGCTGGTCGCCGCCGGGCGAACCCCAGGCGAGATACGGCTCGCCGTCGCGCAGCGCCATGGTCGGCGACAGCGTGGTCCGCGGCCGCTTGCCCGGCGCGAGCGAACCGGGTTGGTTCTCCTCCAAATCGAACATCTGCGCGCGGCTGCCGAGGCAGAAACCCAGCTCGGGAATGACAGGCGAGGATTGCAGCCAGCCTCCTGAAGGCGTCGAGGACACCATGTTTCCAGCTTTGTCGATGATGTCGAAATGCACGGTGTCGCCGCGCACCTCGCCGAAGCGCCCCACGGTTGGTTCACCGGCGCCGAGCGCGCCAACGGCCTCGCGTTGGCCTTCAGCGCGGCGCAGCTTGACGACGCCGCCAAAGCCCTCGATCGCGCCGGGCCGGAGATCGAGCGAAGCCTTCTCGGTAACCAGCTTACGACGTTCGTCGTTATAGGCGTCCGATAGCAGCGTCGCGATCGGGATCTCGCTGAACTTGGGATCGCCGTAGAATTTCTCGCGGTCGGCGAAGGCGAGTTTGGCGCATTCGATCTGGAGGTGGATGAACTCAGGCCCGGTCGGGTCGAGCCCGTCGAGGGCAAAGCCCTTCAGCAGCGCGAGCTGTTGCAGCGTCACCGGGCCCTGGCTCCAGACGCCGGCCTTGCAGACGGTATAGCGGCCATAGTCGTAGGTGAGCGGCGCTTCGATCGTCGGTTGCCAGCGCGCCATGTCGTCAGCAGAGAGCACGCCGCGATGCGGCGTGCCGCTGACGTCCATCACCTCCTGGGTGCGGCAGAATTTGTCGATGGCTTCTGCGACGAAGCCTTGCGACCAGGCTTTGCGCGCGCGCTCGATCTCGGCGTCGCGGCCACCGCCGCCGCTCTCGGCTTCGCTGAGAATTCGTGCGTAGGTCGCGGCCAGCGTCTTGTTGGTAAAGAGCGTGCCGGGCTTCGGTACCTCGCCGTTCGGCAGGTAGACGGCGGCCGACGTTGGCCAATGCTTGCGGAATAGTTGTTCGACGGTCTGGATCGTGGCGCAGGCGCGTTCCACCAGCGGGTAGCCGTCGCGCGCATAGGAGATCGCGGGCTCCAGCACGTCGCGTACGTGCATCGTACCGTAGTCGCGCAGCAGCATCATCCAGGATTCGAAGGTGCCGGGGACGCAGGCCGCGAGCAGGCCGGTGCCGGGCACCATGTCGAGGCCTTCGCTCTTGTAATGCGCGATGGTGGCGCGTGCCGGGGCGGGGCCCTGGCCGCAGATCACCTCGGTGCGGCCGCGCTTCACGTCATGGACGATGATCGGCACGTCGCCGCCGGGGCCGTTGAGATGCGGCTCGACCACCTGCAGCGTGAAGGCGGTGGCGACACCAGCGTCGAAGGCATTGCCGCCCTTTTCCAGGATGGCCATGCCGACGGCGGTCGCGATCCAGTGCGTTGTGGCGACGACCCCGAACGTGCCCTCGATTTCGGGGCGGGTCGTGAACGGATCGGGATTGACATTGCTGGCCATGGATTACCTCATTTGCGGCGCGCGCAATTGATCACAGGCGATGCCGCGCCGCCAATGCGCTGCCAGCATGGCACGCGCGCGTCACGCCGGGACCGGCGCGGTGTTGACGGCGTGGCAGGCGACGCCGTCAATCAGTTCCGGCGTTTCCTTGCGGCAGAGATCGAACGCCAGCGGGCAGCGGGGATTGAAGGCGCAGCCGGGCGGCGGATTGATCGGGTTCGGGATCTCGCCTTTCACCGGAATGCGCTGGCGGCCGCTCATGGCGAGGTCGGGCACGGCGCCCAGCAGCATCTTGGTGTAGGGCATGCGCGGACGGGCGAACAGCTCGCGTCCCTCCGCGATCTCTACGATGCGGCCGAGATACATCACGCCGACGCGGCTCGCCATGTGGCGGACCACGGCAAGGTTGTGACTGATGAACATGTAGGTCAGGCCGAACTTGTCCTGGAGGTCGCGCATCAGGTTCAGGATCTGCGCCTGCACCGAGACGTCGAGCGCCGAGGTCGGCTCGTCGCAGACGATGAACTCGGCATCCGATGCGAGCGCCCGGGCGATCGCGATGCGCTGGCGCTGGCCGCCGGAGAATTCGTGCGGAAACTTCAGCCGGTCGTCGGGATGCAGGCCGACCAGGCTGAGCAGCTCGCCGACGCGCGCCTGGATGTCGCGCTCGCCCTGGATCAGGTCGAAAGCGCGGATCGGCTCGGAGATGATGGCATCGACGCGGAAGCGCGGGTTCAGGCTCGCATAGGGATCCTGGAAGATCATCTGAATGCGGCGGCGCAGCTTCCTGCGCGCCGGCGCCTGCCGCGGATCCGTCATCGAGACGCCGTCGATCAAGACATCGCCGGAGCTCGGCGGCAACAGGCCGACGACCATCCGCGCCACCGTGGTCTTGCCCGAGCCGGACTCGCCGACCAGCGCAAAGGTCTCGCCCTTCCTGATATCGAAGGTGACGTGATCGACCGCCTTTAGATATTCGAGATGCCCGCCTTCGAGCACGCGGTTGAGCCAGGGCTTCGAGACGTCAAACACCCGGCGCAGATTTGTGGCCTGGACGAAGGAAGCGCTCATGCCGCGCTCTCCGCCGGCACGCTGTCATAGAGATGGCAGGCGACCGATTGCGCACCGCGCGGCAGCGGCTCCGGTCGATCAACCCGACAGCGATCGAACGCGAACGCGCAGCGCGGATTGAACGAGCAGCCGCGCGGGATCGCCGACAGCCGCGGCATCGAGCCGGGAATTTGCATGAGACGCTTGTCGTCGCCGGCCAGCGTCGGGATCGCGCCCATCAGGCCCTTGGCATAGGGATGCAGTGGATTTCTGACGACATCCTGCACCGGACCGATCTCGGCGACACGGCCGGCATACATCACGGCGACGCGGTCGGAGGTCTCCGCGATCACACCCATGTCGTGCGTCACCAGCATCACGGCGGTACCGTGGTCGCGGCCGAGCCGCTTGATCAGCGAGATGATCTGCGCCTGCACGGAGACGTCGAGCGCGGTGGTCGGCTCGTCCGCGATGATCAGCTCGGGCTCGGCGCAGATCGCGAGCGCAATCACGACGCGCTGACGCATGCCGCCGGAGAATTCGTGCGGGTAGCCGTCGATGCGCTTTTCCGGCGCGGGAATGCCGACCTCGGCAAGCAGGTCGATGGCGCGGCGGCGGGCGGCCGTCTCGGACAGGTTCAGGTGGGTTCGGATCGTCTCGATGATCTGGTCACCGACCCGGTAGAGCGGATTGAGCGAGGTGAGGGGGTCCTGGAAGATCATGCCGATCCGTTTGCCACGGATGCGGCGCATCTCCTCGGGCGGCAGATTGTCGATGCGCAGGCCGGCCAGGCGAACCTCGCCGCCGGCGATGCGGCCGGGCGGGTCGATCAGGCCGATCACGGCGAGGCCGGTGACGGATTTGCCGGCGCCGGATTCGCCGACCACGCCCAGCACTTCGCCCTTGGCGATGTCGAAGGAGACGCCGTCGATGGCGCGCAGCGTGCCGCGGCGGGAGGCGAACTCCACCTGAAGGTTGCGGACGGAGAGGATGGGCTCGGTCATGAGTGAGGCGCTCTTGTCGAGGTTTTGCTCATCGGAGCTTCGGGTTGAGCGCGTCGCGCAGCCAGTCGCCGAGAAGGTTGATCGACAGGATCAGCCCGGCCAGCGCGAGGCCGGGGAAAGCGACGATCCACCATTCGCCCGCGAACAGATAATTGTTGCCGATGCGGATCAGCGTGCCCAGCGAGGGCATGGTGTCGGGCAGGCCGACGCCGAGGAAGGACAGCGTTGCCTCGGTGATGATGGCCAGCGCGAGGTTGATGGTGGCGATGACCAGGATCGGGCCCATCGTGTTTGGCAGCACGTGCCGCAGCATGATCTTTGGCGCGGGCAGGCCGATCAGCTGCGCGGCGGCCACGTAGTCCTTGTTCTTCTCGACCATCACGGAGCCACGCACCGTCCTTGCATATCCGACCCAGAAACTGAGGCCGATCGAGATCACCAGCACCACGAGCATGCTGGTGGCATCAAGGCGGTTGCCGAGGATCGATTTCGCGATGCCATTGACCAGCAGCGCGATCAGAATGGCGGGAAAGGTCAGTTGCACGTCGGCGATCCGCATGATCACGCCATCGACCGCGCCGCCGAAATAGCCGGCGATCAGGCCGAGGGCGATGCCGAGCGCGCCGGCGAAGATCACACCGGCCACGCCCACGGCGAGCGAGATGCGCATCCCGTAGAGAATGGCGGAGAACACGTCGCGACCCTGCTCGTCGGTGCCGAGCAGGAACGGGCTTTGGCCGTCGGCGGTCCAGAGCGGCGAGATGCGCGAGTTCATCAACTGGAGCTGCGCCGGATCGAATGGGTTCTGCACCGCGAGCGCGGATGCAAAGATCGCGAGCAGGAAAAGCAGCACGGTAATGGCCGCCGCCACCATGGTCAGCTTGGAACGGCGGAATGAATAGAAGATGTCGCTGTCGAGGGCGCGGCTGAGCCAGCTGCGACCGGCATGCGCGGGCGGCGCGCTCTGCTTGTCGGAATTGGAGGCGACGGCGTCAGACATGCAGGGGCCTTATGTAGCGCGGCCGACGGTCGCGCGCAGGCGCGGATCGACTACGGTGTAGAGAATGTCGACCACCAGATTGATGGTGACGAAGATCAGCGAGACCATCAGCAGGTAGGCCGCCATGATCGGGATATCGACGTTTTGCACGGCCTGCACGAACAGCAGTCCCATCCCCGGCCATTGGAACACGGTTTCGGTGATGATCGAAAATGCAATAACCGAGCCAAACTGAAGGCCAGCCACGGTGATGACGGGAATGAGCGTGTTCTTCAGCGCGTGGCCGAAATGGATGGCGCGGGTGGTCAGCCCGCGGGCGCGGGCGAAACGAATATAGTCGGTTCGCAGCACTTCCAGCATCTCCGCGCGCACCAGCCGCATGATCAGGGTCATCTGGAACAGGCCGAGCGTGATCGAGGGCATGATCAATGCCTTCAGTCCCGACAGCGTGAGCAGGCCTGTGCTCCACCAGCCGAGCTTGACCACCTCGCCGCGGCCGAACGAGGGCAACCAGCCCAATGTCACCGCGAACAGATAGATCAGGAGAATGCCGATCAGGAAAGTCGGCAACGAGATGCCGATCAGCGAAACCGCCTGGAATAATTTGGCGAGCACGGTATCGCGCCTCAGCGCCGAATAGACGCCCATCAGAATGCCGAAAACCATCGCAAATACGGTGGCGCAGATCGCAAGTTCCAGCGTGGCGGGCATACGCTCCATCAACAGCGTCGAGACCGGCTGGCGGAACTGGTAGGAGACGCCGAACTTGAACTGCGCGGCGTCGGCGAAATAACGCACGAACTGCACCGGCACGGGATCGTCGAGGCCGAGCGACTTGCGCACGGCTTCGCGTTCGGCCGCCGACGTGTCGATCGAGACGATCTGATTGACGGGGTCGCCGGCGAAACGGAACATCGAGAAGGCGATGATGCCGACGGCGAACATGACGCCGATGGCCTGAACGGCGCGGCGAAGAGTGAAAGCGAGCATGCCTTCCACTATCCTTGGGTGTGCGTGCGGTCGACGTCTTTGTCAGCCGGAAAAGGAAAGGTCCCGGATGCCTGACGCCGCCGGGACCTCGTGTTCAACCGGTGCTATTCCTTCTTGGACGCCCAATGGAACATGACCAGATTGTCGGCGCGCTGCGGCAGGTTGACCTTCTTCGACACGCCCCAGGCCAGCGCCTGCTGGTGCAGCGGGATGTAGGACCAGTCCTTGTTGCCAATTTCGTAGGCCTGCTTGATCAGCTGGTTGCGCTTGGCAGTATCGGTTTCGACCAGCACCTTGTCGGTGATGGCGTCGAACTCCTTGTTGCAGTAGCCGCCGAGATTGGCCTCGCCGCGTGAGGATTTCGCATCGTCGCGGCAGCCCATGATGTCGTAGAGCACGTTGTGGGAGTCCATCGTGCTCGGCGTCCAGCCCAGGAGGTAGAACGAGGTCTGGTAGCCGCCTTGCTTCAGCACCTTGGCGAAGTACTGCGCCTTCGGCTGCGCCAGCAGGTTGATCTTGACGCCGATGCGGGCAAGCATGCCGACGACGGCCTGGCAAATCGCGGCGTCGTTGACGTAACGGTCGTTCGGACAATCCATCGTGACCTCGAAGCCATCGGGATAGCCGGCTTCGGTCAGGAGCTTCTTGGCTCCATCAGGGTCGAATTTCGGCCGCGCGAACTCCTTGGACAGCACGAACAACTCCGGAGCGATCATCAGCGCCGACGGCGTCGACAGCTCGCGCATCACGCGTTTCTTGATCAGCTCGATGTCGATCGCCTTGTAGAAAGCCTCGCGGACGCGGACGTCCTTGAACGGGTTCTTGCCCTTGATGTTGGAGTAGAGCAGCTCATCGCGCATCTGATCGAAGCCGATGAAGATGGTGCGCAGCTCCGGCCCCTTCAGCACCTGGGCGTTCGGGCTGGAATCGACGCGGGAGATGTCCTGGATCGGCACCGGCTCGATGACATCGACTTCGCCCGAGAGCAGCGCAGCGACACGGGTGGCATCCGAAGCGATCGGGGTGAAGACGATCTCCTTCAGGTTACCCTCGACCTTGCCCCAGTAATTGGGGTTGGCCTTGAAAACCGTCTTCACGCCGGGCTGATGGCTTTCGATGGTGAACGGACCGGTGCCGTTCTCGTGGAGCGAGGCGTAGCTCGGCGTGGTCGCCGCCACCGGCGTCGGATCGACGACGTTGTTCTCCTCAGCCCATTTCTTGTCCATGATGTACCAGACATCCCACGAGTTATGCAGGATGGGATTGGGCGAAGGCAGGACGAAGTCGACGGTGTAGTCGTCGACCTTGACGACCTTGACGTCGGGCGCAAGGCGGGTCTGCATATTGGACCCTTTCTTGCGGACGCGATCGGCGGAGAACACGACGTCGTCGGCGGTGAAGGGGTCGCCGTTGTGGAATTTCACGCCCTTGCGCAAATGGAAGCGCCAGCGGGTCGGCTCCGGAGTTTCCCAGCTTTCCGCCAGCGCCGGAATGATCTTGAGGTCCTTGTCGCGCGCGGTGAGGCCTTGATAGACGTGACCGAGATGGGCGTGGGTGGTGCTTTCGTTCAGCGTATAGGGATCAAGGGATTTCAGGTCACCCTGGTTGGCATAACGCAGCGTCTGGCTCGACGCCGGCGCGACCGTCAACGCAAGCGTACCGGCGAGCGTCGCCGCAAACAGACTTCGACCGACTGACATTCTTGACCCTCTCCACTCTGCCGTGCCGATGATTTTTGATTGTTCGGCAGGGCTGATTGATCCATGTTGCCCAGAGTTCTCGACCGGTGCAAGCGCCATTCCAGCAAGGAACGCGCCAAGTTGCACCGCTGTGCAGCAATGCTGACCATGCCGCCTGGCATGGAGGACCGCGTCTTTCGACTTTGGTTGACTATATCGGCCGATTGCGGGACGGGGCATGTCGCGCCGGCATCAGGTCGCTTGCGTCGCACCACAACTCGCGGCGATACTGCCGACAGGCCGCTCGAATCTCATCCGGAGGGGACATGAAAGTAAATATCGAAATCGACTGCACCCCCCTCGAGGCCCGCCAGTTCTTCGGTTTGCCTGACGTGGGGCCGATGCAGACGGCAGTGATGGACAAGCTGCAGCAGCAGGTGCTCAGCAATATCGAGAAGGTCTCGCCGGAATCGCTGATCCAGAGCTGGTTCACCTTCGATCCCAAGATCGCCGAGCGGTTTCAGGACATGTTCGTCACGATGGCGGGCCTCGGCGGCACGCGCAGCAGCGACAAGAAGAAATAATGTCGTCCGGGCCGGACGGGCGGCAGGCGCCGGGCGGGCTTCGACCGCCGGGCCTCGCCCTGCTGCTTGCAGAAGCGCGCGGCCTGTTCGAATTCAATGCGAGCCTGCTGCTGTCGCCAGTCCTGATGCGCGCGCCCAGGGGTGACGGTCATCCGGTGCTGGCGCTGCCGGGCTTTCTGGCCAGTGACCTCTCGATGGCCCCGATGCGGCGCTATCTCGCCGAGCTCGGCTATGAGGCACATGCCTGGCGGATGGGCCGCAATCTCGGCGGCCTGGGGCGGATGCGCCAGTCGCTGCGCGCCCGTCTTGCCGAAATCCATGCTGCGAGCGGACGCAAGGTCAGCCTGGTCGGATGGAGCCTCGGCGGCGTCTATGCCCGCGATCTCGCGCTCCAGGCGCCCGACATGGTCCGTTATGTCGTCACGCTCGGCAGCCCTTTTGCCAATGACGTGCGGGCGACCAACGCCACGCGGCTCTACGAGGCGCTGTCCGGCGAACGGGTCGAGGATTTCGCCGAACTGCGCGAGGCGATCGCCGGCGATCTTCCGGTGCCGGCGACGTCGATCTATTCGCGGGCTGACGGTGTCGTGAATTGGCGGACCTGTCTCTTGCGCCCCTCCGACCGTGCCGAGAACATCGAGGTGCATCTGGCGAGCCATATCGGGCTCGGGGTGAACCCTGCGGCGCTGTGGGCCGTGGCCGACCGCCTGGCGCAACCGGAGGGGGAATTCTCGCCATTTGACCGGGCCGGGCCGTTTGCCATTGCATATGCCCCGCCGGAACAGGCAGTATCGGCCTGACGAGAAGCGCTGGCCAAGGCGCCCGTCAAATCTTGCGGGAGGGAACTATGGCTGACGGTAAGAAGCTGTCGTCGCTGGACGCGTCATTTCTCTATCTGGAAACGCCGGAAATGCCGATGCATGTCGGGAGCATGGCGATCTTTCGCTTGCCTGACGACTACAAGGGCGACTTCTTCGAAGACTTCAAGGCGATGATCGTCTCGCGCCTGCACATAGCGCCGATCTTGAAGGCGCGGCTGGAGAAGGCGCCGCTCGACATCGATCACCCCTCCTGGGTCGAGGACGATCAGTTCGACATCGATCGCCACATCTTCCGCGCCAGCCTGCCGCAGCCGCGCGACCGCGCCACGCTGGAGCGCATCGTCGGCTGGATGCACGCCAAGCTCTTGAACCGCGCTCGCCCGCTTTGGGAGTTCTACGTGTTCGAGGGTATGAAGGACAACGAGGTCGGGCTCTATTCCAAGATGCACCATGCCGCCATCGACGGCGGTGCTGGTGCGGCGCTGACCAACATGATCTACGACATCTCGCCGATCCCGCGGAAGGTCGATCCGCCGGCGGCTGGCAGCAAGCCCGGACAGGAGCCGCGCGACATCGCGGCGAACCTGCTCGATTCCTACCAGCAGCTGTTCAACCAGCCGCTCGACGCCGGCAAGGCCGCTCAGAACCTGCAATTGCCGCGCACCGGCAAGAGCGACATCGGCTCGATCCTGTTCGACAACGCGATGTATCAGATCGAGAGCGCGGTGCGCTTCGCGGGCAATATCCCGACCATGGTCAAGAGCGTCTCCGAGGTGCTCGGCAAGGTTGCCGATCCCAAGTCGCGCGAGAGTCTCGCCAGCATGGTGTCGCCGCCGACCATGCTCAACAAGACCATCTCCTCGGAGCGGAGCTTTGCCGGCGTCTCGATCCCGCTGTCGCGGGCCAAGGCGTTGGCCAAGCAGGCCGGCGGCAAGCTCAACGACGTCGTGCTGGCGCTCGCCTCGGGCGTGGTCCGTCGCTACCTGAAGGAGTACAGCACGCTGCCTGCGAAATCGCTGACCGCGGCGGTGCCGATCTCGCTGCGCGAGGAGGGCAACACCGAGGCCAACAACCAGGTGTTCGGCATGATCTGCTCGATCGCGACCAACATCGACGATCCCAAGGCGCGGCTCGAAGCCATCATCGCGCAATCGACCAAGTCCAAGGAGATGTCGCATCCGTTGCGCGCGCTGATGCCCCAGGTCTCCAACATCTCGATGCTGGGCGCGCCGATCATGGTGCAGATCCTGGCGTTGCTCTACAGCCGCTCGAACCTGTCGGACGTGCTGCCGCCGGCCGCCAACATCACCGTGTCCAACGTGCCGGGGCCGCGGCAGACGCTTTACGCTGCCGGCGCGGAGCTATTGCACATCTTCCCGGTGTCGATCTCGACGCATGGGCAGGCGCTCAACATCACCGTGCAGAGCTATCGCGACCAGCTCGATTTCGGCTTCATCGTCGGCGCCAACATCATTCCGCATGTGCAGGTGATGTGCGACATGCTGCCGGAGGAGTTCGCCGCGCTGGAGGCGGCCTACGCGCCGCCGGCGACCGACATCAAGGGTGCCGCTGAGTAGGAATGGTTCGATGATTGAAATGCCACCGCTTAAGTTCGTGCAGACGAACGGAATCCGCATGGGCTATTACGAGGCTGGCCCGATCACGGACACGCCACCGATCGTGCTGTGCCACGGCTGGCCCGAGCTCGCCTTCTCCTGGCGCCACCAGATCAAAGCGCTGAGCGACGCCGGCATCCGCGTGATCGCGCCCGACCAACGCGGCTATGGCGCGACCGACCGGCCCGAGGCGGTCGAGGATTACGACATCGAGCACCTGACCGGTGATCTCGTCGGGCTGCTCGACCATTTGCAGATCGACAAGGCAGTCTTCGTCGGTCACGACTGGGGCGGCTTCATCGTCTGGCAGATGCCGTTGCGGCACATCGACCGGGTGGCGGGCGTGGTCGGCATCAACACGCCGCATACCAACCGTGCCTGGGCCGATCCGATCGAGCTCTTGCGCGCGCGCTTCGGCGACAAGATGTACATCGTGCAGTTCCAGGACCCGGCGCGTGAGCCCGACAGGATTTTCGGAAGTCGCGTCGAACAGACTTTTGACGCGTTCATGCGCAAGCCGGCGCCGCGCCCGGCCGACGCGCCGGCAGAGGAGGTGGTTGCCGGCGTCGGCGCTTCTCCGCGGCTCAATCTGGCGTTTCCGCAGATGATCGCCAGCTATGACGCAAAGCATGATCCGCGTACGCCGATCCTGTCGCCGGAAGAAAAGAAGGTGTTCGTCGACAATTTCACCAGGACCGGCTTTACCGGAGGCATCAACTGGTACCGCAACATGTCGCGCAACTGGACGCGCGCCGAAGGGCTCGATCATACGGTGCGGGTGCCGTCGTTGATGATCATGGCCGAGAACGACGCGGTATTGCCGCCGTCTTCCGCCGACGGCATGGACAAGCTGATCCCCGACCTCGAGAAGTATCTGGTGAAGGATAGCGGCCATTGGACGCAGCAGGAGAAGCCGGAAGAGGTCAGCGCCAAGCTGATCGAATGGCGTAGAAGGCGATTTGGGTGAGGACGCAGACGTCATCCCGGGGCGATGCATAGCATCGAACCCGGGATCTCGAGATTCCGGGTCTGGTCCTTCGGACCATCCCGGAATGACGCAAGGCAGGGGGAAACGCACGTCAATGTCATCCAAGAACCGTCTGGACCCGATTCCGCATCCGCCGACCAAGCCGGTGGTCGGCAACATGCTGTCGCTGGACTCGGCCGCGCCGGTGCAGCATTTGACGCGGCTCGCCAAGGAGCTCGGTCCGATCTTTTGGCTCGACATGATGGGCTCGCCGATCGTGGTCGTCTCAGGCCACGATCTCGTCGATGAACTCTCCGACGAGAAGCGCTTCGACAAGACGGTGCGCGGTGCATTGCGGCGCGTACGCGCGGTCGGCGGCGACGGGCTGTTCACGGCGGATACCAGAGAGCCGAACTGGAGCAAGGCGCACAACATCCTGCTCCAGCCGTTCGGCAACCGCGCCATGCAGTCCTACCACCCGAGCATGGTCGATATCGCCGAGCAGCTCGTCCAGAAATGGGAGCGGCTCAACGCCGATGACGAGATCGACGTCGTCCACGACATGACCGCCCTGACGCTGGACACGATCGGCCTGTGCGGTTTCGAGTATCGCTTCAATTCGTTCTACCGGCGCGACTACCATCCCTTCGTCGAGTCGCTGGTGCGCTCGCTCGAAACCATCATGATGACCCGCGGCCTGCCGTTCGAGCAGCTCTGGATGCAGAAGCGGCGCAAGACGCTCGCCGAAGACGTCGCCTTCATGAACAAGATGGTCGACGAGATCATCGCCGAGCGCCGCAAGAGCGCGGAAGGGATCGACGACAAGAAGGACATGCTGGCCGCGATGATGACCGGTGTCGACCGTTCGACCGGCGAGCAGCTCGACGACGTCAACATCCGCTACCAGATCAACACCTTCCTGATCGCGGGCCACGAGACCACCAGCGGCCTGTTGTCCTACACGCTCTATGCGCTGCTCAAGCATCCGGAGATCCTGAAGAAGGCCTATGACGAGGTCGATCGTGTCTTCGGCCCCGACGTCAACGCGAAGCCGACCTACCAGCAGGTGACGCAGCTCACCTACATCACGCAGATCCTGAAAGAGGCGCTGCGGCTGTGGCCGCCGGCGCCGGCCTATGGCATCTCGCCGCTCAAGGACGAGACGCTCGGCGGCGGCAAGTACAAGCTCCGGAAGGGCACCTTCACCACCATCCTGGTGACGGCGCTGCATCGCGATCCCAGCGTCTGGGGGCCAAATCCGGATGCGTTCGATCCCGAGAATTTCAGCCGTGAGGCGGAGGCCAAGCGGCCGGTCAATGCCTGGAAGCCGTTCGGCAACGGCCAGCGCGCCTGCATCGGCCGCGGCTTTGCCATGCACGAGGCCGCGCTCGCGCTCGGCATGATCCTGCAGCGGTTCAAGCTGGTCGATCACCAGCGCTACCAGATGCATTTGAAGGAAACCCTGACGATGAAGCCGGAAGGCTTCAAGATCAGGGTGCGTCCGCGCGCTGATCGCGAGCGTGGCGCCTATGGCGGGCCAGTCGCGGCCGCTACTTCAGCACCGAAGGCGCCGCGCCAGCCGACGGCCCGGCCCGGCCATAACACGCCGATGCTGGTGCTTTACGGCTCCAATCTCGGCACCGCCGAGGAGCTCGCGACGCGCATGGCTGATCTCGCCGAGATCAATGGCTTTGCCGTGCATCTCGGCCCGCTCGACGATTACGTCGGCAAGTTGCCGCAGGAGGGCGGCGTTCTGATCATCTGCGCCTCCTATAACGGCGCGCCGCCTGATAACGCGACGCAGTTCGTCAAATGGCTCGGCGGCGACCTGCCGAAGGATGCCTTTGCCGGCGTGCGCTACGCCGTGTTCGGCTGCGGCAACAGCGACTGGGCAGCGACTTATCAATCGGTGCCGCGTTTGATCGACGAGCAATTGTCGGCGCATGGCGCGCGCGCGGTCTATCCGCGCGGCGAGGGCGATGCGCGCAGCGATCTCGACGGCCAGTTCCAGAAGTGGTTCCCGGCAGCGGCCCAGGTCGCGACCAAGGAATTCGGCATCGACTGGAATTTCACCCGCACCGCCGAGGACGATCCGCTCTATGCGATCGAGCCGGTGGCGGCGAGCGCCGTCAACACCATCGTCGCCCAGGGCGGGGCCGTGGCGATGAAGGTGCTGGCCAATGACGAGCTTCAGAACAAGAGCGGGTCCAATCCGTCGGAGCGCTCGACACGCCATATCGAGGTGCAGCTGCCGTCTAACGTCAGCTACCGCGTCGGCGATCACCTAAGCGTCGTGCCGCGCAACGATCCGACGCTGGTGGATTCGGTCGCCCGCCGCTTCGGCTTCCTGCCTGCCGACCAGATCAGGCTTCAGGTCGCCGAGGGCCGCCGTGCGCAATTGCCGGTGGGGGATGCCGTGTCGGTCGGCCGCCTGCTCAGCGAGTTCGTCGAGCTGCAGCAGGTCGCGACGCGCAAGCAGATCCAGATCATGGCCGAGCACACCCGCTGTCCGGTCACCAAGCCGAAGCTGCTGGCCTTCGTTGGCGAGGAGGCTGAGCCGCTCGAGCGTTACCGCGGCGAGATTCTGGCCAGGCGCAAATCGGTGTTCGACCTGCTGCTCGAATATCCGGCCTGCGAATTGCCGTTCCACGTCTATCTCGAAATGCTCTCGCTGCTGGCGCCGCGCTATTACTCGATCTCGTCCTCGCCGTCGGTCGAGCCGGCGCGCTGCAGTGTCACGGTCGGCGTGGTCGAAGGGCCGGCCGCCTCCGGCCGCGGCACCTACAAGGGCATCTGCTCGAACTATCTCGCCAACCGTCGCGCGGGCGATGCGATCTACGCCACCGTACGCGAGACCAAGGCCGGCTTCCGGCTTCCCGACGATCCCTCGGTGCCCATCATCATGATCGGCCCCGGCACGGGCCTCGCGCCGTTCCGCGGCTTCCTTCAGGAACGCGCCGCGCGTAAGGTGAAGGGCGCCAGCCTCGGACCCGCGATGCTTTTTTTCGGCTGCCGCCATCCCGACCAGGATTTTCTCTACGCGGACGAGCTGAAGGCGTTGGCGGCGAGCGGCATCACGGAACTCTTCACTGCGTTCTCGCGCGCGGACGGACCGAAGACCTATGTGCAGCACCTGCTCGCCGCGCAGAAGGACAAGGTCTGGCCGCTGATCGAGCAGGGCGCGATCATCTATATCTGCGGCGACGGCGGCAAGATGGAGCCCGATGTGAAGGCGGCGCTGGTCGCAATCCATCGCGAGAAGAGCGGCAGCGACGCGGCCGCAGCTGCGCGCTGGATCGAGGAGATGGGGACGAAGAACCGGTATGTGCTTGACGTCTGGGCGGGCGGGTGATTGTTCGCTCGATCGTGCTAAACGTCTCCCATGATTCCCTGGGAAAAAATCGACACCGCCAAAATCCCCGGCTCCGACGAAGAGCTCCGCCTGATGCGGCGGGGCAAGGAGTTTTCCATCAAGCTCGGCACCAACGAGCTGATGAACAACCGCCTGTCGGGCTCGGAAGCCGCGCTCGCAACGCTCGCGGCGAAGCAGATCGAGACGGTCGCCAAGCCCGTTGTCCTGATCGGCGGCCTCGGGATGGGCTTTACGCTGCGTGCGGCACTCACCGTGCTTGGAGCCAAGTCGAAGATCGTGGTCTCCGAGCTGGTCCCCGCGGTGGTCACGTGGGCGCGGGGCCCGATGGCGGAGGTCTTCGGCGACAGCCTCGATGATGCCAGGGTCCGCATCCGGGAAACCGATGTTGGTGAAGTCATCCGTGCCAAGAGCGCGGCCTTCGACGCTATCCTGCTCGATGTCGACAACGGGCCGGAGGGGCTGACCCGCAAAGGCAATGATGCGCTTTACAGCGCAAGCGGGCTGGCGGCGGCGAAGACAGCACTGCGGCCGGGCGGCGTGCTCGCCGTCTGGTCGTCGGGACCCAATCCCGCCTTCACCAAGCGCCTTAAGCGCGCGGGCTTCGACGTCAATGAAGTCGCCGTCCGCGCCACCGGCAGAGGCGGCGGCGCGCGCCACGTGATCTGGATGGCGAAGAAGAGTTAAGCTGCCTGCGCGGCCGCGCCATGCGCGTGCTTGTCGATGGCGCCGATGATCTCAGGCCAGAACCGCATCGGCAGCGCGTGGCCCATGCCGTCGATCATCAACAGTTTTGCGCCTGGAATTGACTCGGCGGTGTCCTTGCCGCCTTCGGGACGGACCAGGGGATCGACGGTGCCGTGGATCACGAGCGTCGGCGTCTGCACGGCATGCAGCCGCTCCTTGCGGCTGCCGGACGCCAGCACGGCGCGGAGCTGGCGGCCGACGCCGGCCGGATTGAGCCCGCGCGCGAACACGCGCTCGGCGCGTTCCGGGTCGAGCGCTTCCTCCTCCGGAAAATGTCCGGCGCGCAACACCTTCCAGGTCTGGCCGTAACGGACGATGAACTCTTCCTTGCTGCGCGGCGGCGGCGCCATCAGCATTGCGGCGGCCTCGCGCGTCGGCGGCGGCACGCGCGGATTGCCCGTCGTCGACATGATCGAGGTCAGCGAGCGCACGCGCTGCGGGAACGACAGCGTCACCTCCTGCGCGATCATGCCGCCCATGGAGGCACCGACAAGATGCGCCGATTTGATGCCGAGCGAATCCATCAGCCCGATCGTATCCTTGGCCATGTCGATCAGCTTGTAGGTTGCGGCAACGGGAATCCTGAAGAATCGCAGCTTCAGTAGCTCGAGCGGGGTCAACCGCTTGCCGCCCGTCAGGTGGCTCGACTTGCCGATGTCGCGATTGTCGAAGCGGATCACGCGGAAGCCGCGTGCGGCGAGCTGCTCGCAGAACGCATCGTCCCAATGAATCATCTGCGCCCCGAGCCCCATGATCAGCAGCAGCGGCTCGGCATTGTCGCTGCCGAAGATCTCGTAGCGGATGTCGATGCCGTTGGCGCGGACGGTCTGAGGCGGCTGATGGGCGTTCACGGGCGCTTTCCCTTGGCTTTTGCTCGATTGTGTATCGCACGGTTTCCCGTTGCAATGAAAGCCGCACGCGGCACCGAGCCGCTGCTTGCCGGTTGACCGGCACGGCGCAACGGTGTGGTATGGCGAAAAGAAGGGCATCGAAGCTCTCGACACCTGGAGGACGCCGATGACCGACAAGACCTATGACCCGGTCGCCATGTGGCAAAAGATGGTTGGTGAGATGGAGAAGGGGTTCAACTCCTTCGCCAACCAGGCCATGTCGTCGCCCGAGTTTTCGCAGGCGATGAACCGCGCGGGGGGAGTTGCTGCAGGTGCTCAGAAGCAGCTCGGCGAACTCATGGAGAAGTACCTGGTCTCCATGAACCTGCCGAGCCGCGAGCAGGTCACAGGCCTTGCCGAAAGGCTGCAAGCTATCGAAGGCCAGATCGGTGAGATCAAGTCGCTGCTGAGCCAGATGGCTGCAAGTGCCGGCGTGTCTCAGGGGGCCGATTCCGCATTGCGGCCGCCGCGCACCAAGCGTCCGCCGTCTGAGGGCGGAGAGCAGGCATGAATGCAGCTCCCGGACTTGATTTCGCATCTATCCCGGAACGCATCCAGAGCGAGGTGCAGCGCGCCATCCAGCGCAGCATCAAGGGCGTCGAATATTTCTCGACCTCGGGTCCATCACTTGGATCGACGCCCAAGGACGTGCTGCATTCGCGCGGCACCATGAATCTCTATCATTATCGGCCGATGTCGGACGAGATCTACCGCGTGCCGGTGCTGATCGTGATGGCCACCACCAACCGCGGCTACATCCTCGACCTCGTGCCCGGCCAGAGCTTTATCGAATTCCTGCTCAAGCGTGGTTACGACGTCTATATGCTCGACTGGAGCGCGCCGCGGCCGGAGGAGAAGAACCTGCGGATGGAGGACTATGTCCTCGACTTCATCCCTGACTGCGTCCGCCGCGTACAGGCGGATTCCGGCGAGCAGGACGTCTCCGTCATCGGCTATTGCTTCGGCGGCGTGCTGTCACTGCTCTACGGCGCGATCCACAAGGATGGGCCGATGAAGAACCTGATCTGCTTCACCACGCCGATCGACTTCCGCGAGATGAAGCTGTTCTCGAATTTCTCCGACCGTCGCTATTTCGACGTCGACCGACTCGTCGACAGTGTCGGCAACGTGCCGCCGGAGATGATCCTGTCCTCGTTCGAGATGCTGCGTCCGGCCTCGCGCACGGTGAGCCAGATCCAGCTCTGGGAAAACATCTGGAACGACGAGTTCGTCAAGTCCTACCGCATGTTCGACCGTTGGGCGACCGACACGCTGCCGCTGGCGGGCGAGTATTTCCGCGCCATCACCAAGGACCTGATGTGGGACAACAAGCTGTTCAACGACACCATGTCGGTCGGCGGCCGGCCTGCGAAGCTCGACAACATCAAGGTGCCGATTCTGCATGCGGTCGCCGAGCATGATCACATCGTGCCGTATGACGCCGCCAAGCACCTGATCGCGAAGATTGGATCTGCGGACAAGGAAGAGGTGATGCTGAAGGGCGGTCACGTCTCGCTCGTCGCGGGAGCCAACGCCGTGAAGCGGCTGTGGCCGAAATTGGATTCCTGGCTAGGGAAGAGATCGACATGAGCGAGCAGCGTTCCTATCCGCGCCACGTCAAGACCGACGCCGGCGATATCGAGATTCGCCTGATGTCGCCCGCGGATGAAGCCGCGGTGCTCGCCTTCGGCAAAGGCCTGCCGACCCACGACCTGTTGTTTCTGCCGCGCAATATCAGCGAGCCGAAGGTGCTGTCGGCCTGGGTCAAGGAGATCGAGCGTGGCGCGATTACGAGCCTGCTTGCGGTCAGGGACGGCAAGGTCGTCGGCTGCGGCACGCTGGTGCGCGATCCGCACTCCTGGTCACCCCATGTCGGCGAGATCCGCATGGTGGTCTCGCTCGACGTGCGCGGGAAGGGGGTAGGGCGGGCGCTGTCGCAGGAGACCTTTGCGCTCGCGCTCGGCGCGGGCCTGGAGAAACTTTCGGTTCAGATGACGGTCGACCAGCAGGCTGCGATCGCCGTGTTCGAGAGCCTCGGTTTTAAGGCCGAGGCGCTGCTGCGCGACCATGTCCGGGACGTCGACGGCAAGACCCACGACATCGTCGTGCTCGGCCACAACATCGCGCAGGTCCAGGCCCAGATGGAGGCCTACGGGCTGCCAGGCGCCGTCCAGCACTAGGACCGCCGTCCAGCAACGGGGAGAGGTCCCAAACCGCTTTCCGGGAACCTGCTTGGCCATGGAGGCATCGTATTGCCTTCTGTTAAGGCTGTTCACAGTTTCGTGATATCGCAGTGCAATAATAATATTGCATCGCACAATTAACTATGCCATATCAGCCGTGCCTCGGGCCAATGCGGACGGGGTGAGCCCATAGCTCAAACAATGAGGATGGAGAGAACCCCATGACCACCGAAACCAACACCGCTTTCGAAGGCTTCAAGGACGCTTTCAAGAACATCCAGAACCTGGAAGTTCCCGAGGCCGCCCGCGAGTTCGTCAAGAAGACCGCCAACACCGCCAAGGACCGTGCTGCGGAGGCTTTCGCAGGCTCCGAGCGCGTGACCGCCGCCGTCGAGAACGCGGTGACCGAATCCGTCGCTGAGGCCGGCAAGATCAGCCGCAACATTCAGCAGGCGATCTATGACGACGCCCAGGCGTTCTTCGCCGGCATCGACAAGCTCGCTTCCGCCAAGTCGGTCAGCGAAGCCGTCGAGATCCAGTCGAGCCTGCTCCGCGCCCGCGGCGAAGTGTTCGTCTCGCGTGCCAAGGCGACCGCCGACTATTTCGGCCAGCTCGCGGCCAACGGTGCGAAGTCCGCTCAGGACAACTTTGCCAAGGTCTACAACAAGACCGCCTGATCCGGCGCCCTGGGTGAAAACTGAAATTTGAGGCCCGCTTCGGCGGGCCTTTTGTTTCTACGCTGCCGTCATCGTGACTGACCGTCATTCCGGGGCGATGCGAAGGGCGAACTCTGGTGCGCAATTGCGCACCAGAGAATCTCGAGCTTCTCAGGTGCGCAAGAGCGCACCATAGTTCGATGCTTCGCATCGCCCCGGAATGACGTAATCTCCCATCCGTCATGAATGCACCCGCCACCTTCTCCTTCGACACCCCCGGCGATGCCGAACGTGCGGCCGAGCTGCGCCGTGTGAAAGCGCTGGCGACACTGGTCTTGGCCGCGACGCTTCTGCTTTTCATCGTCGCGAAATGGCTGCTGCCGGTGCATCCCGTGTTCGGCTTCATCGCCGCCTTCGCGGAAGCCGCGACCATCGGCGGCCTCGCCGACTGGTATGCCGTGGTCGCGCTGTTCAAGCGGCCGCTTGGCCTGCCGATTCCGCATACTGCGATCATCCAGAGCAACCAGGCCCGGATCGCCGACAAGCTCGGCGAATTCATCCAGGTGCATTTCCTCGAGGCGGGTCCGGTCGAGGCCAAGCTGAAGGAGATCGATTTCGGCTCCTTCGTCGCCGACTGGCTCCGCGACCGCAAGCGCAGCGACGATCTCGCGCGTTTCGCGCTCCGCCTGTTGCCGGAGGCCGTCTCGGCGACCGAGAGCTCGGGCTTGATGACTTTCATCATCCGCCGCATGTCATCGCAGCTCCAGGCGATCGACCTTGCGCCACTCGCCGCCGGCACGCTGCGCGGTTTCGTGGCGGAGGGGCGCCATCAGATCCTGTTCGACGATCTCCTGCGCGTGATGCACGAGACGCTGAACCAGAAAGAGACGATGGGGATGATCCGCGACAAGGTGCGCGCGGAATTGCCGACCCTGCTGCGGCTCTATCGTGCCGACAAGTTTCTGGTGAACAAGATCGTGGCATCCGCAACCGCCTTCTTCAATGAAGTGCGCAGCGATCCCAAGCATCCGTTCCGCGGCGAGTTCGACCGCATGGTGTTGAGCTTCGTCGACCGGCTCGGCACCGACCAGGCCTATATCGACCGGATCGACGGGCTGAAGCGCGATCTGCTTGCGCGGCCGGAGCTCGCCGATCTGGCCCGCACCGTCTGGGCCAACACGCGCTCGTTCATCGAACGCAGCGCGAGCGGTGAGACACAGGTGCTTCAGCATCACCTCGCCGGCATGTTCGCCGCTGCCGGTGAAGCCCTCGCCGGCGATGCCGAGCTCCGCGACGAGATCAACAAGGGTCTGGTGACGGTGTTGCGCAGCTTCGTCGCCGACCAGAAGAGCGGCGTCTCCATTTTCATCTCCGACCAGGTCAAGGCGTGGGATATGGCGCAGCTGATTTCGCTGATCGAAATCAACATCGGGCGCGACCTGCAATACATCCGTTTCAACGGTTCGCTGATCGGTGGGCTCGCCGGGCTGGTGCTCTACTCCGTAGAATTCCTGCTCCGATTGCTGTGACTTTTGCGTCACGGACGTTAGCATTAATGCGCGGGCCTATTGTCGCCCCGCGACTCTCCCGCTTGAATATCGGGAACCGGCCGCCTAGCTGATTCATGCTGCGCTGCGGAACGATCAAGAAGCCGGCGTATTGGAATTCATGCCCATTTGCCGGCATCGCGCCCGGCGTCTTCTCAGGGGAAACATTGATGACCGCTACTGCCCAGACGCTGCGTCCGCCGTCGAGAACACTGATGTTTTTGGAAGGGCGCGCGATCCACGAGTTCGGCGCATTCCTCGGCGCGCTGCCGCTGCTCAGCCTTGCGCCGCGTGGCGATGGGCATCCGGTGCTGGTGCTGCCGGGCCTCGTGGCCTCGGACGCATCCACGCGTGCGTTGCGCACGTTTCTGACCAGCAAGGGCTATGCGGTAAGCGGCTGGCGCCAGGGCCGCAACTATGGCCTGCGCGAGGGCGTGCAGCATGCGATGGTCGATCTGGTCGAGGAGCTCAGCGACACACATGGCCGCAAGATCAGCCTGGTCGGCTGGAGCCTCGGCGGCCTCTATGCGCGCCAGCTCGCCAAGATGATGCCCGACCGCGTGCGTCAGGTGATCACGCTCGGCAGTCCCTTTGCCGGCAATCCCCGTTCGACCAATGCCTGGCGCGTCTATGAATGGGCGAGCGGGCGGAAGTCCGACGAGGTCGATCCGCGGTTCGGCGGCGAGCTCGCTGTCCCGCCGCCGGTGCCGACCACCGCCATCTTCAGCCGCACCGACGGCGTTTGCGCCTGGCAGGGCTGCATGGAGAAGTCAGGGGCGCAGACCGAGAGCATCGAGGTCGAGAGCAGCCATTGCGGCATGGGCCATCATCCCGCCGTGGTCTACGCGGTTGCCGACCGCCTTGCGCAGAAAGAAGGCCAGTGGCGCCCGTTTGACCGCAGCGGCTGGCGCAGCCTGGCGTATCCCGATCCGCATCGGTAGCTTTCTTCGCCTCTCCCCGTAAGAACGGGAAGAGGGAGAGCAAGAGTGTCGCTCCCATCCATTGTCGCGCCTGCACCAAACGCGCTATGCCTCGCGCATGGCGCATCCGCTCTCCCGCATCGTCGATCAGCTCAAGCGTGAACCGTCGCGCACCGGCTCCATCGTCATCACCGTGTTCGGCGATGCCATCGTGCCGCGCGGCGGTTCGGTGTGGCTCGGCACGCTGCTGGAATTCTTCGAGAGTCTGGACATCGACAGCGGGGTTGTCCGCACCGCAATGTCGCGGCTTGCCGCCGATGGCTGGCTGACGCGCGAGAAGGTCGGCCGCAACAGTTTCTATCGGCTCGCCGACAAGGGACGCCAGACGTTCGAGGCTGCCACGCGCCACATCTACGATCCGCCGCCATCGGACTGGACCGGCCGCTTCGAGCTGCTGCTGATCGGCAATGGCGAGGATCGCGATGTCTCGCGCGAGGCGCTCCGCAACGCCGGCTTCGGCAGCCCGTTGCCGGGGGTCTGGGTCGCGCCGTCGGGCCTGCCGGTGCCGGATGAAGCCTCGGGCGCGATCCGTCTCGAAGTCTCGGCGGAGGATGACAGCGGGCGTCGCCTGCTCAGCGCAAGCTGGCCGCTGGATCGCACCGCGGATGCCTATCTGAAATTCATGAAGACGTTCGAGCCGCTGCGCGCCGCGATCGGCCGCGGCGCCGATCTGTCCGAGGCCGACGCCTTCACCGCGCGCATCCTCTTGATCCACCATTACCGCCGCGTCGTGCTGCGCGATCCGCTGCTGCCCGAAAGCCTGTTGCCGGCGGACTGGCCGGGCAGGGCGGCCCGCGAGCTCTGCGGCGACATCTATCGCGCGCTGCTCGCCCCCTCCGAACAATGGCTTGATGGACATGGAACCAACGAGAAGGGGCCATTGCCGCCGGCGCGAAAGCTGCTGGAAAGGAGGTTCGGGGCCTGAGTTTTATGTTACAGAAATATCTTGCATGACGTAATTTTTGTTATATATTGCCTCCCAATAAATCGGGAGGATGCGCATGTATACCCAGGCGCTGAATACGGCCGAGACCGACGACCGCGGTCTTGAGGACGCAGGCCGAGCTGCGCAGTTCCAGGCCCGCATCGATGCCGAGGAGCGCATCGAGCCGAACGACTGGATGCCGGCGGCCTATCGCAAGACGCTCACCCGGCAGATTTCCCAGCACGCCCATTCCGAAATCGTCGGCATGCTGCCTGAGGGCAACTGGATCACCCGTGCGCCGACCCTGCGCCGCAAGGCCGCGCTGCTCGCCAAGGTGCAGGACGAGTGCGGCCACGGGCTCTATCTTTATGCCGCGGCCGAGACACTCGGCTCATCGCGCGAGGAGCTGATCGATGCCATGCTCGCGGGCAAAGCCAAGTACTCCTCGATCTTCAACTATCCGACGCTGACCTGGGCTGATATCGGCACCATCGGCTGGCTGGTCGACGGCGCCGCGATCATGAACCAGATCCCGCTGTGCCGCTGCTCCTACGGTCCCTATGCGCGCGCGATGATCCGGGTCTGCAAGGAGGAGTCGTTCCATCAGCGTCAGGGCTACGAGATCATGCTGACGCTGTGCCGCGGCTCGGACGAGCAGAAGGCGATGGCACAGGATGCGCTGAACCGCTGGTGGTGGCCGGTGCTGATGATGTTCGGCCCGCCAGATAGCACCAGCCAGCATAGCGACACCTCGACCAAGTGGAAGATCAAGCGCTTCTCCAATGACGAGCTGCGCCAGAAATTCGTCGATGCCACGGTGCCGCAGGCGCAATATCTCGGCCTCACCATCCCCGATCCCGGCATGATTCAGGATGCCGACGGGCACTGGCGTTACAGCGAGATCGACTGGACCGAGTTCAAGCAGGTGCTCGCCGGCAACGGCCCGTGCAATCGCGACCGCATAGCCGCGCGTCGCAAGGCGCATGCAGACGGCGCCTGGGTGCGCGAGGCCGCAGCTAGCTATGCCGCCAAACGTGCGCATCGCCAGACTGCGCAAGCCGCGGAATAGGGAGTTCAATATGGCCACGCCGAACACGCCGCTGTGGGAAGTCTTCATTCGCAGCCGCAACGGGCTCGCGCACAAGCACGTGGGATCGCTGCATGCGAGCGATGCCACTATGGCGCTGCAAGCCGCCCGCGACATCTACACCCGCCGCGGCGAGGGCCTGTCGATCTGGGTCGTGCCGTCGACCGCGATCACCGCGAGCGATCCCGCCGAAAAAGGCATGATGTTCGAGCCGGCGGAATCGAAGATCTACCGGCATCCGACCTTTTACGAGGTGCCCGAGGAAGTGGGGCATATGTGATGCCCGTCGCCAACATCCAGGTCTCCGAAAAGCCGCTGGTGCTCTACGCGCTGCGCCGCGCCGACGATGCGCTGATCCTCGGCCATCGGCTATCGGAATGGTGCGGTCACGCGCCGATGCTGGAAGAGGATATGGCCCTCTCCAACGTCGCGCTCGATCTCATCGGTCAGGCGCGCGAGCTTTACAGCTATGCCGCCAAGGCTGAAGGCAAGGACAACGACGAGGACAAGCTCGCTTATCTGCGCGACGTCAGGCAGTACCGAAACCTCCTTCTGGTCGAGCAGCCCAACGGCGATTTTGCCCAGACTTTGGTGCGGCAGTTCTTCTATTCGGCCTTCGCCGACCTCTACTGGCGCGCGATGATGAATTCGCGCGACACGACGCTGGCAGCGATTGCCGCCAAGTCGGAGAAGGAGAGCGCTTATCATCTGCGCCACGCCTCCGAATGGATCATCCGGCTCGGCGACGGCACCGATGAGAGCCACGCCCGCGCGCAAGCCGCGATCGATCAGCTCTGGGCCTTCACCGGCGAGATGTTTGCCGTCGATGACGGCGAGCGCGCGCTGATCCATGCCGGTATCGCGATCGATCCCGGCACCTTGCGTGGTCGCTGGTTGCAGACGCTTTCCGATGTCGTCAGCGAAGCCACGCTGGTCTTGCCGCAGAACGACTGGATGCAGCAAGGTGGCCGCGTGGGCCGGCACAGCGAACATCTCGGCCATCTCCTGTCCGAGCTGCAATCGATGCAGCGCACCTTTCCGGGGCTGACATGGTGAGCCTGCTCGACCGCGACAGCGAACTGCGCCGGCGCGCCTGGGACGCTGCGGCGAGCGTGGTCGATCCCGAAATTCCGGTGCTGACCATCGCCGACCTCGGCGTGCTACGCGAGGTTGCGTTCGACGGCGATCACGTCGAGGTCGCGATCACCCCGACCTATTCCGGCTGTCCGGCGATGAACATGATCGCGTTGGAGATCGAGCTGGCGCTGGAGCGCGCCGGTTTTCGCCGGTCAAAAGTCCGCACCGTGCTGTCGCCGGCCTGGACCACCGACTGGATGAGCGAGGAGGGCCGCCAAAAGCTGCGCGCCTACGGCGTCGCGCCGCCGCAAGCCTCGGGCTCGCGTCGCGCGTTGTTCGGCGGGCAGGCCGTCGCGTGCCCGCAATGCGGCTCGGAAAATACCGAGCTTCTGTCTGAATTCGGCTCGACCTCCTGCAAGGCGCTGTGGCGTTGCAAGGCCTGCCGCGAACCCTTCGACTATTTCAAGTGTCATTGATCATGTCAGCAGCCGCACCGCGCTTCCATCGCCTGGCCGTCAGCGACCTTCGTCGCGAGGCGTCGGACGCCGTCTCGATGACCTTCGCCATCCCCGGCGATCTCGCTGGCGATTACGCTTTCACGCCCGGCCAGTACCTCACGCTCCGCACCACGCTGGACGGAGAGGAGGTGCGGCGCTCCTATTCGATCTGTTCCGGCCCTGATGACGGAGAGATTCGTATCGCCGTGAAGAAGATCGACGGCGGCGCGTTTTCGAACTGGGCGGCGGACGAGCTCAAATGCGGCGACCAGCTCGACGTGATGACGCCGACCGGGCGGTTCGGTGCAGTCCCGCCGGCGGATAGCGCACGCATCCATGTCGGTTTCGCCGCAGGCTCCGGCATCACGCCGATCCTGTCGATCGTCAAGGGCACGCTTGCGCGTGAGCCGGGCAGTCGTTTCTTCCTGTTCTACGGCAACCGCTCGACTGACAACATCATGTTCCTCGAGGCGCTGGAGGAACTGAAGGACCGCTTCATCGATCGCCTCTCGATCTTCCACGTCATCTCCGGCGAGGAGCAGGACATCCCGATCCTGCATGGCCGGCTCGACGGCGACAAGGTGAGGGTGCTGCTGCGCTCGCTGGTGCCGGCGGGAAGCGTCGATCATGTCTACATTTGCGGGCCCCTCGGCATGAGCGAGGATATCGAGGTAACCTGCCGCGAGCTCGGCATCCTGCAGGAACGCATCCACGTCGAGCGCTTCGTCTCCGAGTTCGGCGGCAAGCCGCGGCCGAAGAAGGTGGTCGCGCCCGACGCGCCGCCGAAGGCAATCGCCTCGCTGATCATCGACGGCAAGCGCCGCGACGTTCCGGTTGCCGAGGACGAGGCGATCCTCGATGCAGCGCTACGCGCCGGCGTTGATCTGCCCTTCGCCTGCAAGGGCGGCATGTGCTCGACCTGCCGCGCCAAGCTGGTCGAAGGTGAGGCGCCGATGGACATCAACTATTCGCTGGAGCCCTGGGAGCTGAAGGCGGGCTTCGTTCTGACGTGCCAGGCCAAGCCGTCGTCGGAGCGCGTCGTGGTCGATTATGATCATGTCTGAGCTGGCACATCAGACGCTGACGATGCAAATGCGTCGCATTATTTGACAGTTCTGACCAACCAGCAGAACATCATGGGCAAACATCTGGCCGGGAGAAGCGCGTGAACGTCAAAGCTGCCCTGTCGCCCGAGGATATTTCCCGCGCCTGCGCCGAGGCGATGTGGGCTGAGGACGATGCCTCCAAAGGGCTCGGCATGGAGATCGTCGAGATCGGCCCCGGCTATGCAACGCTCGCGATGACGGTGCGGCCGGACATGGTCAACGGCCAACGCATTGCCCATGGCGGCTTCATCTTCACGCTCGCCGATTCCGCCTTCGCCTTTGCCTGCAACTCGCACAACGAACGCGTGGTCGCAGCGCAGGGGCAGATCACCTTCATCAAGCCGGGAAGGCTCGGCGACCGCCTTGTTGCGAAGGCGCGCGAGGTCACGCGCGGCGGCCGCTCCGGCATCTATGACGTGCGAGTTACCGCAGGCGATACCGTCATCGCCGAGTTCCGCGGGCACTCGCGTGTCATTCCCGGCACGTGGTTGCCGACGCAGGACCAATAATCAATCAAGAAAAAACTGATCAATGATGGGAAACGAGGATGGCTCTGACGAGACTCAAGGAAGGCGGCAGCGCCTATAGCGCCGAGATGGACGCGCATGAGCGCGCCTCGCGCGACGAGATCATGGCGCTGCAGAAGCAGCGGCTGAGCTGGTCGCTGAAGCACGCCTATGACAACGTCGCGCATTATCGCAAGGCCTTCGACGAGGCCGGCGTACATCCGTCCGATTTTCGCGAGCTCTCCGATCTCGCGAAATTCCCGTTCACGGTGAAGACGGATCTTCGCGACAATTATCCCTTCAACATGTTCGCCGTGCCGCGCGAGAAGCTGGTGCGCGTGCATGCCTCCTCCGGCACGACCGGCAAGCCGATCGTGGTGGGGTATACACAAGGAGACATCGACACCTGGTCGGACGTGATGGCGCGCTCGATCCGCGCGGCCGGCGGCCGTACGGGCATGATCATCCACAACGCCTACGGCTATGGTCTCTTCACCGGTGGTCTCGGCGTGCATTACGGCGCCGAAAAACTTGGCTGCACCGTGGTGCCGATCTCGGGCGGCATGACCGAGCGGCAGGTGCAGCTGATCAACGATTTCCGGCCCGACATCATCACGGTGACGCCGAGCTACATGCTGGCGATCCTGGACGAGTTCAAGCGTCAGAAGCTCGATCCGCGCCAGTGCTCGCTCAAGGTCGGCATCTTCGGCGCCGAGCCCTGGACCAATGCGATGCGCGGCGAGATCGAGGAGGCCTTCGATATGGACGCGACCGACATCTACGGTCTCTCCGAGGTGATCGGACCCGGCGTCGCCCAGGAATGCATCGAGACCAAGGATGGCCTGCACATCTGGGAGGATCATTTCTACCCCGAAGTGATCGATCCCGAGACCGGCGCGGTGCTGCCCGACGGGGAGAAGGGCGAATTGGTGTTCACCTCACTGACCAAAGAAGCTTTTCCCGTGATCCGCTATCGCACCCGCGACCTGACGCGGCTGCTGCCGGGTACGGCGCGGCCGGGGATGCGGCGGATGGAGAAGGTGACGGGCCGCTCGGACGACATGATCATCCTGCGCGGTGTCAACCTGTTCCCGACCCAGATCGAGGAGGTGCTGCTCGCGACCGACTGGTGCGGCGGCCACTTCATCCTGGAACTGACCCGCGAAGGCCGGATGGACGAGCTCACCATCATCGCGGAGGCGCGATCCGAAAGCTGGGACGGCCGCGGTCTTCTCGACCATGCCGACCGGATTTCGACCCACATCAAGAACACCATCGGCATCAGCTCCAGGGTGCAGGTGGTCGCGCCCGCCACGCTGGAACGCTCGCTCGGCAAGGCCAAACGCCTCTACGACAAGCGGCCCAAGGATTGACTTGACCGATTGACTTGACCGGCCCCAAAGGCGACAAGGCCCGCGAGCAATCGCGGGTCTTTCATGTCGCCAGCCGATACCAAAACCGTCGAAGCGCGCTGCGTGCGCCTCAATGCCAAGGCCGAGAACGCTGCGGCGCTCGCCCCCGGCGTCGAGCTTCTCGCCCTCGCGCGCGGTCCAAACGATGTCCTGATCGAGGTGAAGGCCGCCGCCGTCAATCCCTCCGACGTCAAGGCCGCGACCGGTTTGATGCCCTATGCCGTGTTCCCGCGCACGCCGGGCCGCGACTATTCCGGCGTGGTGATCGACGGGCCGGCCGGCACGGTCGGCCGCGAGGTGTTCGGCTCTTCCGGCGATCTCGGCATCCGCCGCGACGGCACCCACGCAACCCATCTCGTGGTCGAAGCGGACGCCGTCGTCGATAAGCCGAAGACGCTGTCCTGGGAGGAGGCCGCCGGCATCGGCGTGCCCTTCGTCACCGCGATGGAAGGCTTTCGCCGCGCGGGCGTGCCGAAGAACGGTGAGACCGTTTTGGTGTTCGGCGTCAATGGCAAGGTCGGCCAGGCCGCTGTGCAGATCGCGACCTGGCAGGGCGCGCGCGTCGTCGGCGTGGTGCGCAAGGCGGAAGCTCACGAAGGCCACACCAACGCCCCCATCGAGGTGGTCGACGCCTCCGCGACCGACGTCGCCACGCGCGTGCGCGAATTGACCGGCGGCAAGGGAGCCGACATCGTCTTCAACACGGTCGGCGATCCCTACTTCCAGGCCGCGCACAAGTCGCTCGCATTGCGTGGCCGTCAGATCCTGATCGCCGCGATCGATCGGATCGTGCAGTTCAACATCCTCGAATTCTACCGGGGCCAGCACACCTATGTCGGCATCGACACGCTCGGCCTGTCGTCTGCCGCGACAGGCGCAGTGCTGCGCGATCTCGGCCCCGGGTTTGCGAGCGGCCAGCTGAAGCCGTTCCCGATCAAGGCGAATGCCGTCTATCCGCTGGAGCGCGCCAAGGAGGCGTATGTCGCGGTTGCCGGCTCCTCGCGGGATCGCGTGGTCCTGAAGCCGTAATCATGGATTCGTCCGCCGCACTCGTCATCTTCGCTGGCCTTGCCATCGGCCTCGTCTACGGCGCCGTCGGCCTGCTCAGCGGCTTCTGCCTGATGAGCAGCATGCGCGGCTGGCTCGCGGAAGGAGACGGGCGGCTGGTGCGGACCTATGCGCTGGCGATCGCCGTTGCGATCGCCGCCAGCCAGTTCCTTGCCGGCAACGGCATGGCCGATCTGGGCAAGTCGATCTACCTGCAGCAGACGTTCTCGGTGCCGGTGCTGTTCCTCGGCGGAGTGCTGTTTGGTTACGGCATGGTGCTGTCGAACGGCTGCGGCTCGCGCGCCCTGGTGCTGCTCGGCCGCGGCAATCTCCGTTCCTTCGTCGTGGTGATTGTGCTCGCCATCGCAGCGCAGATGACGCTCAAGGGGCTGGTCGCGCCGGCGCGCATCGCGCTGGTTCAGGCCTCGCAAACCACCGTCAATGTCAATTCGCTGCCTTCGTTGCTGGCATCGATTGGCCCCGGTGAAGCGCTCTCGCGTGCGCTGGCGGCGGCCGTGATCGTCGTCGCGCTGATCCTGTTTGCCTTCGCGCATCCGATGTTCCGGCGCTCGCCGGGCCAGATCGCGGCGGGCGTCGTCGTCGGCCTGCTCGTCGCCGCCGGCTGGCTCGTCACCGGCTATCTCGGTGCCGACGACTTCAATCCGGTGCCGGTGACCTCGCTCACCTTCATCGCGCCGATCGCGGACGCGCTGCAATACGCCATGCTCTCGACCGGCCTGACGCTCAACTTCGGCATTGCGACGGTCGCCGGCGTCTTCGCCGGCAGCCTGATCACCGCCCTCGCCACAGGCCGCTTCAAGCTCGAAGGCTATTCCTCGCCGCGCCACATGCTGCGCTCAGGCAGCGGCGCCGCGCTGATGGGCATCGGCGGCGTGATGGCGTTCGGCTGCTCGATCGGGCAGGGGCTCACGGGCGTATCGACGCTGGCGCTGGGCTCGTTCGTCGCGCTCGCCGGCATCCTGCTTGGCACGACCGCAGGTTTGCGTGGCGTGCTGCGGGTTCAACCGCCCGCGGTGGCCTGACTGCGCAACAGCCGGTCGCCGAGCGTCGCAAGTCCGATGCCGGTGACGATCAATCCGGCCGCGACAGCGAGGCTCATGTCGATGGGCTCGCCCAGCAGGATCGCTGCACTGGCGATGCCGACGAGCGGCGTCCCGGTGGTGCCAAGCGACGTCGTCAGCGCCGAGATGCTCTTGTTGACCATCGACATCGCCCAATAGGCCAGCGCGCTTCCGATCAGGCCAGAGTACAGGAAAAGCATAGCCAGCCGCCACGACCATTCCACATGTGGTAGTCCGTCGATGACCATCGCCAGGGTCGAGAGCACGCCCGTGGCCACGAGCAGCTGCCAGAACAAGAGCTGGAGCGGGGAGGCGATCCAGCGATGCGCGCGGATATAGATGATGTTCGCTGCCCAGGAGATCGCGGCCAGGATGACCATGCCGGCGCCGAGCACGACGTTGGCATTGCTCCAATCGATTGAGGACGGATTCAGGATCACGGCAAGGCCGATCAGTCCGAGCAGGGCGCCGGCAAGCTTGGGTGCGGTCAGCGTGTCCTTCCCGAGCAGGGGGGCTGCAATCGCCACCCAGAGCGGCGTGGTGTAGCCGAGCACGATGCCCTTGCTCGCGGGCAGGAAGCGCAGGCCGGCCGCGACCAGAATGGAGAAGAGCGTCATGTGCAGCAGCGCGACGCTGAGGACCACCGGCACGTCGCGCCGCTCCGGAATCACAAGATTGTTGCTCAGTCCGAGGATCACAAACAATCCTGCCAGCGCGATCCAGCTCCGGATCGCCGAGCTCCACAGCGGCGGGACGAGCTGCACCAATTGCTTCGTCACCGACCAGTTTACGCCCCAGGCCAGCACGACGATGAGGAACAGGCCGACGGCCGCGCGGGGTGACAGGGAGTTCATCGCAAGATCCTTGAAGCAGTCCGGTCCGGCAGATAGCATCCGCGCTGGTACCCACAAAAGCGCCAGATGAGAAAGGAACAAGGTGCCAGTCTCGGATGATATGATCTCGGCCCTGATCGACCTGAAACGGGCCGGCGACGACGGGCTGGTGGCTCAACTGACGAGTCAGCTCCGTGGCTTGATCGCGACCGGTCGCCTCGGCAAAGGTCGCGCGCTGCCATCGAGCCGCCGGCTCGCCAGCGATCTCGGCGTTTCCCGCAACACCGTCACCTATGCATTCGAGCAGCTCGCCGCGGAGGGATATCTCGAGGCGTCGCACGGCCGCCGTCCGGTGGTCACCGTCGACGGCGGCGAACGACGGCAAGGGGCAGATGCCGTTGCGGCGCGCGTGCGCTCCGGCAAGCTGCGGCTTTCACCCTGGGCCTCGCAGCTCAAGCAGACCGACTGGCCGATGTCCTATCAGGTGCCGCTCAGACCGTTGCGGCCAGGGCTTGGAGATGCGCGAGAGTTTCCGAACGAGATCTGGGCTCGCTGCCTGCGCCGCAGCGCCGTGCGTGCGGCCAAACGCGAACTCGGACCGGTCAACCGAACGCGCCTGCGCGAGGCGCTCGCGCATTATCTGGCAGCGAGCAGAGGCGTTCGCGCCACGCCAGAGCAGATCATGATCCTGCCGAGCGCGCAGGCCGCGCTGACCTTGATCGCGGCTGTTCTCATCTCGCCCGGTGACGAGGTCTGGGTCGAGGACCCCGGTTATCCTGGCGCAGCCGCAGCCCTCCGTGCCTCCGGCGCGCGCGTGACCGGCATGAGGCTGGACGCGCAGGGCATGCAGCGGATGCCGGGTCTCGCGGCCCCGAAATTGATCTTCATGACGCCATCGCACCAGCATCCCACCGGACGGCTGATGTCGCTGACGCGTCGCACCGAATTTCTTGGTGTGTGCAGGCCCGGCAAGAGCTGGATCGTGGAGGACGATTACGACGGCGAATTCCACTATGACAGCCGGCCGGTGCCGGCCTTGCAAGGGCTCGATGCCCATGGTCGCGTGTTCTATGTCGGTACCTTCTCAAAGGTGATGACGTCGGAAATCCGGCTCGGCTATCTCGTTGTGCCGCCGGCGCTGGTCAGCACCTTCGAGATCGCACAGCGGCACATCGGGCTGATCGCATCCAGCCACATCCAGGAAGCGCTGGCCGAGTTCATTGCCGACGGGCATTTCCTTGCGCATCTGCGCCGGATGCGCCGGCTCTATCACGCGCGCCGCGACCACATCGTTGCAGGACTGGAGCGCCATCTGGGCGAGATGCTCTCGGTCGAAGTGCCGGCGGGCGGCATCCAGCTCGTCGCTCGCCTCAAACACGGTAGCGCCGATCGGGCGGCGGTCAAGCGACTGGCTGCCGCGGGCGTTGAAACGCGGGCGCTGTCCGGCCTGGCGCTGGACCGGCCCCGCGATCACGGCCTGCTGCTCGGTTTTGCGGCCTGGCGCGAGAACGAGATCAGCGCTGCATTGCGGACGATGGCATCGTGCTTCTAGCGCAGTGGCGCTAGTCCACGGCCTTCGTCACGATGCGGATCTCCGACGTCAATGTCCGGTGCACCGGGCACTTGTCGGCGATCTCCATCAATTTCTTGCGCTGCTCGGCATCGAGCGCCCCGTCGATTACGATGTCGCGCTCGATCTGGTCGAGCATGCCGTCGCGTGTCTCGCACTCCGCGCAGTCTTTGGCGTAGATCTTGGAATGCTTCAATCTGACGGTGACGCGGTCGAGCGGCAGCGATTTGCGGTCGGCATAAAGACGCATGGTCATGGAGGTGCACGCGCCGAGGCCAGCAAGCAGGAAATCGTAGGGCCCGGGGCCGGCGTCCTCGCCCCCGGCAGCCACCGGCTCGTCCGCCACAAGCTGATGCGGGCCGACGCTGACGACCTGGTTGAACTTGCTCTTGCGGGTCTCCCGTACCACGACCTGGCGCGGCGCCTCGGGCAGATCCATCGCCTTCGCAGGTTTTGCGGTGTCGATGTAGCGGCTGGCCCAGGCCGCGATCAGATCGGCCGTATAGAGCGCGTCGGCGGGCTTGGCGAGCAGATGATCGGCATGGTCGAGCGAGACAAAGCTCTTGGGGTGCCTGGCCGCAACGAAGATCTTGGTCGCATTGTCGATGCCGACGGTGTCGTCGACCGGCGAGTGCATCACCAGCAGCGCCTTGTGCAGCCCTGTGATGTCCTTCATCAGCTCGTGCTCGGCGATGTCCTCGAGGAACTCGCGCTTGATCCGGAACGGGCGTCCTGCGAGCGAGACCTCGACCTCGCCGTGCGCGCGGATGGTGTCGAGATGCTCCCTGAAGAGGCCGGTCACATGCGCCGGATCGGATGGCGCCGCGATGGTCACAACTGCCCTGGCTTCCGGGATATGTCCGGCTGCCGCGAGGATCGCTGCGCCGCCGAGGCTGTGGCCGATCAGGATCGACGGCGCCTTGCGGGCGTTGCGCAAATGGTCGGCCGCGCGGACGAGGTCGGCGACGTTGGAGGAGAACGTCGAATTGGCGAAATCGCCTTCGCTCGAGCCGAGCCCGGTGAAGTCGAAGCGCAGGACCGCGATGCCCTTGGCTGCCAGCGCGACCGAGATGCGCTTGGCGGCCAGCGTGTCCTTGCCGCAAGTGAAGCAGTGCGCAAACAGCGCGTAGGCCGCGGGCTCGCCATCCGGCAACTCCAGCGCGGCGGCAAGCTGATGTCCGCCTTCGCCCGTGAATTGAAAGCGCTCCGTCGACATGGGCTTCCCCTCGTTCCTGCTTGAATTCTAATCGTCGGAATAGCGTTGCTCGGCCCAGGGGTCGCCGCGATTATGATAGCCGCGGACTTCCCAGAAGCCCGGCGCGTCCTCGGTCAGGAATTCGATGGCCTGAAGCCATTTCGCGCTCTTCCAGAAATAGAGATGCGGCACGACCAGCCGCACCGGGCCGCCATGCTCCTCCGTCAGCGGCTGGCCGGACCAGCTATGGGCGAGCAGCGCATCCTCGGCGGCAAAGTCTTCCAGCGCGAGGTTGGTGGTGTAGCCGTCATGGGAATGCAGCGTCACGAAGCGTGCATCCTCGCGCGGCTGGCAGGCCGCGAGCAGCTCGCGCGTGGCAAGCCCTTCCCACTCATTGTCGTAGCGCGACCAGGTGGTGACGCAATGGATGTCGGAGGTGAACCGGGCCTGCTTCTGCGCGATGAATTCGGCGAAGGTCCAGAATACGGGCGTCTCGATCGCGCCATAGACGTCGAGCCGCCAGCGCTCGCGTGACACCGGCGGCACGACTCCGAGATCGAGCACAGGCCAGTCCTTGGTGAGGTGCTGGCCGGGCGGCAGCCGTTGGTCCTCCGGCCGCGTGATCTTCCCCGTGAGAAAACGGCCCTCGCGCGCCCACTTCTCCTTGGTGCGCGTCAGCTTGCTGTCGGATGGCGTCTCGTCAGCCATGGTCTACTCGTGCCGATGCATTGCCGAAGTGTGCTTGGTGTCGCGCATGGTAGCATAGATCACCAAGGACAGGCAGATGATGCCGCTGAGGTAAAAGTAGAACCATTCCTCGTGCCCGATGCTCTTGAAATAGAGCGCGATTGCTGGCGCCGTGCCGCCGAAGACCGACACCGTGATGGCATAGGGCAGGCCGACGCCGAGCGCGCGGACATTGGTCGGGAACAGCTCGGCCTTCACCACCGCGTTGATCGAGGTGTAACCGGCGACGAACAGCCAGGCACAGCAGATCAGGACGAACGCGACGAAGGGCGACTTGGTCTCCTTCAGCGTCATCAACAGCGGCACGGTCGCGAGCGTGCCGGCGACACCGAAGAAGATCAGCAGCGGCTTGCGTCCGATCTTGTCGGAGATCGCGCCGTAGATCGGCTGGAGGATGGTCGCGAAGACCAAGGTGCCGAAGATCACGAAAGTGGTCTGGTCCTCGGTCAGCCCGACCGAAAGCTTGACAAAGGTCTGCATGTAGGTGGTGAAGGTGTAGAACGCCGCGGTGCCGCCGGCGGTGAGGCCGACCACCAGCAGGAGCTCGCGCGGATAACGCAGCAAATTGGTGATCGAACCGGTCGGCTTCACCACCTTCTTGGCTTCCTCGAACGCCTCCGTCTCGTGCAGGCCGCGCCGCATCACCGCTGCGAAGATCGCAAGCGCCGCGCCGATCGCGAAGGGGATACGCCACCCCCAGTCCTTCAGCTCCTGCGGCGTGAGGAAGACCTTTTGCAGGAGCAGCAGCACGATGATCGCGGTGAGCTGGCCGCCGATCAGGGTGACGTATTGAAAGCTCGAATAGAAGCCGCGGTGCTTGGGATCGGCGACCTCGCTGAGATAGGTGGCGCTGGCGCCATATTCGCCGCCGAGGCTCAGGCCCTCGATGACGCGGGCAAGCGCCAGGATCACCGGCGCGGCGAACCCGATCGTGGCATAGGTCGGCGTCAGCGCGATGATCAGCGAACCAAAGCACATGAAGACGACAGAGAGCGTGAGCGAGATGCGCCGTCCGAAATGGTCGGCGAGATAGCCGAAGAACCAGCCGCCCAGCGGCCGCATCAGGAACGTCGCCGCGAAGACGACGGCGACGTTCAATTGCTGCACGACCGGGTCGTTGCCGGGGAAGAAGGCGGGAGCAAAATAGAGCGCGAACGCTGTATAGGCGTAGAAATCGTACCACTCGACCAGATTGCCGATGGAGCCGATGAAGATCGCCTTGATCCGCCGCTTGGCGTCGGCGATGTCGATGTGGTCGGAGGCCGGCTTGATTGCTTGTTCAGTCACGTCCGGCCTCTCCGTTGTCTGGAAAGGCCTACATCGCCTTTCCGAGCAAGAATGGCAACTGGCGGGGGCCCCGCACCGTGCCCTGTGACCAGGTCACGGCGCCTGCCGGATCGAGCCGGAAATCTGGAATGCGTTTCAGCCATTCCTCCAGCGCAACCTGCATCTCCATGCGCGCCAGGTTGGAACCGACGCATCGGTGAATGCCGAGACCGAAGGCGGCGTGCCGGTTTTCGCGACGGTCGATCACGACTTTGTCAGCGTCCGGAAACATCTTGGGGTCGCGATTTGCGGCCGGGAAGGACAGCAGCACCATGTTGCCCGCCTTGACCGGGCAGCCCGAGATCGTGGTCTCCTTGACCACCTCGCGGGCCATCGTCACCGGAGAATAGGCGCGCAGCAGCTCCTCAACTGCGGTCGGGATCAGTCCTGGCTCGGCGATCAGTCGCTCGCGGTCGCCCGGCGTCTTCGCGAGGTGCCAGAGCGAGGAACCGATCGCGCTCCAGGTGGTGTCGATGCCGGCGATCAGGAGCAGGCGCAGCGAGCCCAGGACGTGCGAGTCTTCGAGCGGGTTGCCCTCCTTGTCCTTGGCGTTCATCAGGTAGGAGATGAGATCGTCGGTCGGCTTGTCCTTGCGCGCCTCGATATGCGCGCTGAAATAGGCACTCATCTCCTGCACGGCCTGCAGCAGCTTGCTCTCGTCCTTGATGCCGAGCTCCAGGATCATGTGGATCCAGTTGATGAAGAGATCGCTGTCGCTCTCGGGGATGCCGAGCATGTGGGCGATGGCCCGAACCGGGATATATTTGGCGTAGCGTGCGGCGGCGTCGACCTTGCCATCGGCGATGAAGCCGTCGATCAGCTCGTTGCAGATCGCGCGCATCCGCGGTTCCAGCTTCTTCATCGCGTCCGGCGTGAAGGGCGGCAGCAACAGCTGCTTGGCCGGCTTGTGCGCGGGCGGATCTGAAGTGATCGGCGGGGCGGCGTTCCTCGCGATCTCGGGACGGACGTCGCGCACGATGATGCGGCGCGAGGAGAAATGCTCGGTGTCGTTGGCGATCTCGCGCACAGTTTCATAGGTCGTCGGCATGTAGCAGCCGAGGAACCGCTCGGTGTGCACGACCGGGCTCGCTGCGCGCAGCTCGTCCCAGATCGGGAAGGGATCCTCCGTCCATTGCGGATCGGTATGGTCGAAATCATGGACCCAGTCGGTGACGGGCGGATGGGCGGCGGGCGGACTGGCGTCGGACATGGCATGGAATCCCTTGGCTCGTGTTCGCTGAAAGGATGCGGGGCGGCAGGGGCCGCACTACTCCTCGATCACATCGATCGCGATTTCCGGGCAGTTGGATTTGGCAAGCCAGGCCTTGTCCTCGAGCCCCGGCGGGACCGTGCCATCGCCGGCTTCGTGGGCGTTGCCGTATTCGTCCAGCTCGAAAAGTTCCGGCGCGAGTGCCTTGCAACGCGCGTGGCCCTGGCATTTGTCGGGATCCACGTGGACCCTCAGTCGCTCTGTCATGGCGGCATCCTCGGTCGTATGCGCGGGGCCCGCAGGGCGGCGCGTTCCTCATGTCGATCTTATCCGCGGCATTTGCCGCGGGCTTTAAGTTATATGCTATTACATTCGCGGCAGGCTTTCCCTGTCAAGCGCAAACTTATAGGTTCGCCACACCATGCGCTCACAACTCGCCCGCAAGCCTGCGAACACCTACCACCATGGCGATCTTCGCGATGCCTTGGTCAAGGCCGCTTTGCGCGAGGCGGAACAGGGCGGCGCCGAGGCCATCAGCATCAAGGCGCTGGCAAAGCAGCTCGGCGTGTCACAGCCGGCGCCCTACCGCCATTTTGCCGACCGCGAGGCGCTGCTTGCAGCGGTGACGGCGGAGGCGTTCAGGCAGCTCAGCGCGATCTTGCGTGAGGCCATGGCTGGGACGTCGAAGCAATCCAAGCTGTCGCGGCTGGCGCAGGCGACGCTCGAGTTCGGCCTGCGCCGCAACGGCATCTACCGCTTGATGTTCGCGTCCCGCACCGTGGCATGCGCCGACAAGGGCAGCGAGCTCCACGAGGCCACGCGCGAGACCTTCTCGCTCGTGATCGAAGCCCTGGAAGCGCCTGCCGTGGGCTATTTGCGCGAACGCCAGGCGCTCAAGATCTGGGCGGCATTGCACGGCGTGGTGATGCTGGCCGAGCAGGGCCTGTTCACCGGCGAGGCCGCCCATACCACCCGCGAGGACCTGGTCGAGGATTTCGTCAGCGAAACGAAGGCCGCGCTCGCGGCTGCAATCAAGGGCGCGCGGCGTCGAAAAGTGACAGGTGGCTAAGCCTTCGCTTTCAGCAGTGTCATCAGCTTGTCGACCGCGCTGTCAGGCGTGGTCACGACGGCACGGCCGGTGGCTTCCGCCACCAGAGGCGCCGTCGCGGCGATGCTGAACTGGGCCAGCGCGATGACGTCGCAATCGCGCAGGTCCTTAGACGCTTCGACGATCAGCCGGTCGTGCGTAGCGCGGTCGCCGCGGTCGAGCGCCGCCAGGGCCCCATCGGCAAGCTTGGGCACGATCTGGACCGAGGCCGGAAACTCCGGCGGCATCGACACAAGGGTCGGCGGAAAGGTGGACAACAGGCCGATGCGTCTGCCCATTGTCACCGCCCGCGCGATCATCGCTTCGTTCGGCTTGAGCACCGGCATCGGCGCATGCGCGCGTGCGACCGCCTCGATACAGGGGCCGAAGGCCGAGCAGGTGAACAGGATCCCGTTCGCCCCGGCCGCCGCCGCATAATCGCCGAGTGCGAGGAAGCGCTCGGTCATGGCATCGTTGAGTGCGCCGTCGCGGGCCAGATCCGCCGACAGGCTGTCGTCGAGCAGGTTCATCAGCCGCGCCTCTGGCCAGGCCTTGGCGAACGCCGCTTCGATCGGGGCGATGGAATGCTTGAGGGCGTGGATCAGGGCGATGCGAGGGGACGTCGTCATCTAAGGTGGCTATCCATGGGTCTCATGCCCCGGACGCAGCGCAATGCGCAGTATTGCGCTGCGTCCGGGACTCGGCAGTCGTTTACTTGAACGGCACCGCGTACATCAAGCCGCCCTTGCTCCAGAGGCCATTGAGGCCGCGATCGAGCTTGAGCGGGCTCGCCTTGCCGACATTGCGCTCGTAGATCTCGCCGTAATTGCCGGTGACCTTGATCGCGGTGACCAGCCATTTGTTGTCGAGCCCGAGCCGCGAGCCGAGGTCGCCGGAGGCGCCCAGCAGGCGTTGGATCGCGGGCGTCTGTGACTTCGCCATCTCCTCGACATTGGCCTGCGTCACGCCGAGCTCCTCGGCCTCGATCAGGCCGTAATGCAGCCAGGTGATGATGTCGCTCCAGACCTCGTCGCCGTTGCGGGTGAAGGGCCCGAGCGGCTCCTTGCTGATGGTCTGCGGCAGCACGACGTAATCGGCCGGGTTCGGTGCCGCCGTGGTCACGGCGCCGGCGAGCGCGGAGGCATCCTGGGTCATGGCATCGCAGCGGCCGCCGAAGAAGGTCTGGTACATGGTGTCGACGCGGTCGAACACCAGCGGCTTCCAATCGATGCCATTGGCGCGGCCGTAATCGCCGAGCGTCACCTCGTGCGTGGTGCCTTGCGCCACGCAGACGGTGGCGCCTTTGAGGTCCTTGATGTCCTTGACGCCCAGATCCTTCTTCACGACAAAGCCCTGGCCGTCGTAGAAGTTGATCGGGCCTTGCCGTAGGCCCAGCGTCACACCGCGCAGATAGGTCTGCGTCGAGTTGCGGTAGAGCACGTCGATCTCGCCCGATTGCAGGGCGGTGAAGCGGTTCTGCGCGGTCAGCGAGACGTAGCGCACCTTGCTGGCATCACCGAGCACGCCGGCCGCGAGCGCGCGGCAATAATCGACGTCGAGACCTTTGTAATTGCCTTGCGAGTCGGGCGCGGAGAACCCGGCAAAGCCGGCGCTGACGCCGCACACCAGCGTGCCACGGCTCTTCACCGTATCGAGCGTCGCGGCGGATGCGACAACTGTCGATGCAGCGAACACGCTCGCTGCGATAACCACTTTCCTCATCATGCTACTCCCCACAGTGATTGACACTACGCAATACGTTATCGACGGCCGTGCCGAGCTTGTCGACGATCAGGTCGATCTCCTCTGCGGAGGCGATATAGGGCGGCGCCAGCAACACGTGGTCGCCGCGCACGCCATCCACGGTGCCGCCGCCGGGATAGCAGCCGAGCCCATTGGCGAAGGCCTCCGCCTTGATCTTCTGATTGAGCTTGAGTGCGGGATCGAACGAGGCGCGGCTGGCGCGATCGGCGACGAGCTCGATCGCCCAGAACAGGCCACGGCCCCTGATATCGCCGACATGGCGGTGATTGCCGAAGCGCTCGGTCAGGCGCTGTTCGAGCTGCTTGCCGCGCTCCTTCACGCGCTCGAGCAGGCCGTCCTCGCGGATCACCTCTTGCACCGCCAGTGCGGCGGCGCAGGCGAGGGGATGTGCCAGATAAGTGTGGCCGTGCTGAAAGGCGCCCGAGCCGGCGCGGATGGTGTCGATGATCTTCCCGCTCGCAAGCATCGCCCCGATCGGCTGGTAGCCGCCACCGAGGCCCTTGGCGATCGCCTGGATGTCCGGCGCGACGCCTTCCTGCTCCCAGGCATGCGTGGTGCCGGTGCGGCCCATGCCGCACATGACCTCGTCGAGGATGAGCAGTGCACCGTGCCGGTCGCAGATCTCACGCACCGCCCTGAAGTAGCCGTCCGGTGCCGTCACCGCGCCGGCGGTGGCGCCGACGACCGGTTCGGCGAGGAACGCCGCGACCGTGTTGGGACCGAGCCGCTGAAATTCCGCTTCGAGCTCCGCCGCCAGCCGCGCCACGAACTGCGCATCGGATTCACCCTCGCGCTTCTCGTGATAGGCAAACGCCGGCGTCACATGGCTGAAGGCGGCCGAGAGCAGCGGCGCATAGGGCGCGCGGCGCCAGGCGTTGCCACCGGCCGCGAGGGCGCCCAGCGTGTTGCCGTGGTAGCTCTGACGCCGCGCGATGAAATGTTGCCGCTGCGTCTCGCCGCGCTCGATGAAATATTGCCGCGCGAGCTTGATGCTCGCCTCGATCGCCTCGGACCCGCCGCTGACGAAATAGGCATAAGCGAGGCCGCCGGGCTCGTGCCCGACCAGCGTGTCGGCGAGGGCCTCGGCCGGCTCGGACGAGAAGAAGGCGGTGTGCGCATAGGCCAGCGTGGAGGCCTGCTTTGCCATCGCCGCGATCACGCGTGGATGCTGGTGGCCGAGACACGAGACGGCCGCGCCGCCGGAGGCATCGATGATGCGTCTTCCGTCCTCGGCAAAGAGATAGACGCCTTCGCCGCCGATCGCCTTGGGCGGCGTCTCGCGGAGCGAGCGGTGCAGCACGCGGCTGGTGCGAGCGGCCATGGGTCAACCTTTCTCTGAGACGTAGATGGAGGCAGCAGTGAGCCGCGTCTCGGTATTCTCCAGGCGCTTCTTCGCGGCCACGCCGCCGAGCGAGAACGTCACCGCAGCCAGCGACTGCGCGATCGCGATGGCGCCGGTGAGACTCGGGAAGAAGCCGGGAGAGGAGGCCGCCTCGAACAGCAGCACGTGGTCGGCGCCCTCGGCCATCGGCGCAGAGAGGCTGTCCGCGATGGCAATCAGCGTTGCGCCGCTGTGGTGGGCGGCTTGCGCGACGCGGACACTCGCGTGCGTGTACGGCAGGAAGCCGATGACGATGACGGCCTCGCCGGGGCGGAAGGCGCCGAGATCGAGATCGTCGGGGCCGGACACGCCGACGAGCTGCACCTGTTCGGGACGGAACAGCCGCAACTCGTAGTTCAGCAACTCAGCGACGCTGCGGCAGCTGCGATAGCCTGCGATCCAGATCCGCTTGGCCTCATGCAGGGAGCGTGCGGCCTCCGCAATCGGCTGGGCCGGGATGCGCGGAAGGCCGGCGGCCTCGGCCTCGAGCTTGTCGGTGACGAGCGCGACATCGGCATGCGGGCCGGGCCGGCGGCCTCTGGCGCGGCCGGAGAAGGGCGAGGTCTGCGACGGACGCCGCGCCTCGGTCAGCGCCGCGCGCAATTCGTCCCAGCCCGAATAACCGATCGCCTTGGCGAGCCGCGTGAACGCGGCGGGATCGGCGCCGGCTTCCGCCGCGAGGTCGCGCATCGAACGGGTGGTGGCGTCGTAATCGTTGGCGGCGACGAAGCGCCCGACTTCCTGCAGCCGCATCGGCAGCGATGGCAATGCAATGCGCAGTTCGCTCAGCGGCGAGGATTTCGCGGGCTCGGCCATGAAACATTTGTTGCACGAAATATAGATTGGTGCAACAGTTGACGTGCGCCGCCGGCAATCGCTGCCTCTCGAGAAGGGTTTTTGTGCCGTGACATCGGACACGCCGAGACCGCCACCGCGCCGCCGCCTGTTCGGGGCATGGGGACGCCGCGAGCTGCAGGGCCTGTTCTGGCAGGTGCTGGTGGTCGGGATCGCGGTCGCGGTCATCGCGTTTCTCTGGTCCAACACCGTCACCAACCTGTCGGCGCGCCGCATCACGACCGGCTTTGCCTTCCTCGGCCGCGAGGCCGGCATGCCCATCGCCGACAGTCTGCTCGCCTATAATCCGAGAGACACCTATCTCTGGGCCTTCGTCGTCGGCGTCGGCAATACCTTGCGCGTCGCCGTGATCGGCATCGTGCTCGCGACCATCCTGGGTACGCTGATCGGCATCTCGCGATTGTCGGCCAACTGGCTGCTGTCACGACTTGCCGCCGTCTATGTCGAAACGCTCCGCGACATCCCGCTGCTGCTTCAGCTCCTGTTCTGGTACGTGCTGATGCAGGCGCTGCCGGCCGCGCGCGCGGCTTGGCGGCCGGTCGAGGGCGTGTTCCTGTCCAATCGCGGCCTGATCCTGCCGGCCATTCCGCTTGGCCCGCCCCAGCTTTGGGTGCTCGGCACGGCGGTGTTCGGCCTTGCCGTGGTCTATCTCATCCGGCGATGGCTGATCGTGCAGCAGATGCGCGACGGCAAACCGCGGCCGGTATGGCCCTTCGCGGTGAGCTTCATCCTCGCGTTGCCCGTGCTGGTGTCCATACTGCTTCACGTGTCCTGGAAGATCGAATGGCCGGAGCTGCGCGGCTTCAATTTCGTCGGCGGGCTGACGCTCGCCCCGGAATATTTCGCGCTGCTGATCGCACTCGTCACCTACACCTCGGCCTTCATTGCCGAGATCGTGCGCAGCGGCATCCAGTCCGTGCCACGCGGACAGTGGGATGCCGCCAACGCGCTTGGCCTGCGCCGCAGCTTCATGCTGCGACAGATCATCCTGCCGCAGGCGTTGCGGGTCATCGTGCCGCCGATGACGAGCCAGTATCTCAATCTCACCAAGAATTCCTCGCTCGCGGTCGCGATCGGCTACCAGGACGTGGTCTCGATCGCCAACACCACGCTGAACCAGACCGGGCAAGCGATCGAGGCGATCGCGCTGATCATGGCGGTGTTCCTGACCATCAGCCTTTCCATCAGCTTCTTCATGAACTGGTACAATTCGCGCATTGCGCTGGTGGAGCGCTGAGCATGACCGCGATCGCCGACATGCCGGAAGTGCCGCGCGCCGCCCGCCGCCCGCAGACGGGAAATCCGGCGCTGCGCTGGCTGCGCGCCAATCTGTTCTCGTCGATCCCGAACGGCATCCTCACCGTCGTGCTGCTGGCGATCCTCGCCAAAGGCATCTTCAGTTTCGTGCAGTGGGGCATCGCCAATGCCGTGTGGCTCACCCCGGCGAACGATTCCAGTGCCTGCCGCGCGGTGCGTGGCCTCGGCGCCTGCTGGGCGATCATTCCCGAAAAGTACCGCTTCATCCTGTTCGGCACCTATCCGTTCGACGAGCAGTGGCGGCCGGCACTGTCGGTCGTACTGTTCGTCGCGCTGTACTTTCTCTCGACCCGCCGCGCTTTCTGGCGGCGCGAACTCGTCTATCTCTGGACCGGCACGCTCGCGCTCATTAGCGTGCTGATGTGGGGCGGCGTGCTCGGGCTTTCCTTCGTCTCGCAGGATCGCTGGGGTGGTCTGCCGGTGACGCTGATACTGGCGACGTTTGGATTGGCCTTCGGCTTCCCGCTCGGCATCCTCGTCGCGCTCGGCCGGCGCTCAAAGCTGCCGGCGATCCGCTCGCTCAGCGTGCTCTATGTCGAGCTGATCCGCGGCGTGCCGCTGGTGAGCCTGCTGTTCATGGCGAGCGTGATGTTTCCGCTGTTCATGCCCAGTGGATTCAACATCGACAAGCTGCTCCGCGCACAGATCGCGATCATCCTGTTTGCGGGCGCCTATCTCGCCGAGGTCATCCGCGGCGGCCTTCAGGCCGTGCCGCGCGGGCAATACGAGGCTGCCGACGCGCTCGGGCTGTCCTACTGGCGCAAGAACCGGTTGATCGTCCTGCCGCAGGCGATCCGCCACGTCATCCCGCCGCTGGTCAATACCTTCATCGCGTTCTTCAAGGACACCAGCCTCGTCCTGATCATCGGCATCTTCGATCTGCTGACGACGGCAAAGACCGCGATCATCGATCCGGCGTGGCAGCAATTCTCGGTCGAGGTCTACATCTTCGTTGCCGCGATCTACTTTGTGTTCTGCTTCGCGATGTCGCGGTACAGCCGCAGCCTGGAAGCGACGAGCGGGCGGTGATCTCGCGTGTCCCGGACAAGGTGCAGCGCATTAACGCTGCGCCGCAGAGCCGGGACCCAGAGCCACACGGGAAGTCTCGGCGAGATGGGCCCCGGCTCTGCAGCGCACCGCTGAAGGAGCGCCGCGCTGCGTCCGGGGCACCGCACCCTACTTCCTCACCTTCGGATCGATCGGTGTCGTGCCGCGCAGGCCCAAAATATCCTCCAGCACCTTTGCGCCCGCGAGCACTTGTGCGTCCGCGCGCGGCGCGCCGACGACCTGCACGCCGACCGGCAGGCCCGACGCCGTGAAGCCGCACGGCAGCGACAGGGAGGGGCAGCAGGCGAGCGTGATGGCGTAGACGATGCCGAGCCACTCGACGTAATTGTCGAATCTCTTGCCGGCGCATTCGGCGACATAGCGGTGCTCGATCGGGAAGGGCGGCACGATCGTGGTCGGCGTCAGCAACAGATCGTAGGTCTTGAAGAACTCGACCGCCCGCGCAGTCATGCCGACGCGCTGGGCCTCGGCGCGTTCGAGCTGCTCGACCGTGAGCTTGAGGCCTTCCTCGATGTTCCAGATCACCTCGGGCTTGAGCAGGTCGCGCTTGGTGCGCAGCAGATTGGCCTTGGTGATCGCGAAATCGAAGGCGCGCAGCACGTGGAAGCATTCATGCGCCTCGCGCCAATCCGGATGCGCCTCCTCGACGATGGCGCCGGCCTCGGCAAAGCGTTCCGCAGCCTTGCGCGTGATCGCCTTCACCTCGGGGTCGACGGGCGTGATGCCGAGATCGGGCGAATAGGCGATGCGCTTCGGTTTCTTGCCGGCCTGAGCCGCCGACAGGAACGAGGTCGTGGGCACCGGCAGCGAAAGCGGATCGTCCGCGTAGTCGCCGCTCATCGCATCCAGCAGCAGCGCGAGATCCTCGACGTTACGCGCCATCGGGCCGACCACGCCGAGATTGCGATCGATGCCGGATTTGGGGGTATGCGCGACGCGGCCGATGCTCGGGCGCATGCCGACGACGCCGCAGAAAGCCGCGGGGCTGCGTAAGCTGCCGCCCATGTCGGAGCCCTGCGCCAGCCAGGCCATGCCGGTGGCGAGCGCCACGGCCGCGCCGCCGGAAGAGCCCGCCGCGGATTTTGAAGTATCCCAGGGATTGAGGGTCGCGCCGAACACCTCGTTGAAGGTGTTGGCGCCGGCGCCGAATTCAGGCGTGTTGGATTTGGCGTAGACGACCGCGCCGTTGGCCTCGAGATTCTCGACCATGAGGTCGGACTTGGCAGGGATGTTGTCCTTGAAGATCGGCGAGCCCTGCGTATTCAACACGCCTGCAACGTCGGTCAGATCCTTGATCGGCACCGGCAGGCCCGCGAGCAGACCCCGCGCACCGGCGGGTTTCCGCATCAAGGCCTTGGCGCTGTCCCGCGCCCGATCGAAACACAGGGTCGGCAGCGCGTTGACCTTGCCGTCGACCTCACTGATGCGCTTCTCCACGACATCCAGCAGCTCGAGCGGCGAGACATCGCCGGATCGCAGCTTGTCGACGACGGCGCAGGCGGTTTCGCGGATCAGGTCTTGAGACAATTACTTTACTCCTGTGCTTATTGTGTTCGTCATTGCGAGGAGCGAAGCGACGAAGCAATCCAGAGTCCCTCCGCGGCAACAGTCTGGATTGCTTCGCTTCGCTCGCAATGACGTGGATAGAGTTAACCCCAGCCAGCGCTGATGCCGCCATCCACGGTGTAGATCACGCCCGACGTATACCCGGCGCGGTCCGACGCCAGGAACGCCATGAGATCGCCGATCTCGCGCGCATGTGCGGGACGGCCGAGCGGCAGGCTCTTCTGGAATTCCTTGTACCGGCTCTCGTCGCCGAACTGGTGCTTGGCCCGCGTCTTCAGCAGGGTGACGTGACGGTCGGTGCCGACAGGCCCGGGATTGATGCCGACCACGCGGATGTTGTCGGCGAGACTTTTTCCCCCGAGCGCGCGGGTGAAGGCCATCAGCGCGGCGTTGCCGGCGCTGCCGCAGATGTAGTTGGCATCGAACTTTTCGCCGGCCGCCCCGATGTCGTTGACGATGACGCCGCCACCCTTTGCTTTCATCTGCGCATAGATCTGCCGCGTCAGGTTGATATAGCCGAACACCTTCAATTCCCAGGCGTGGCGCCAGGTCGCCTCATCGATCTTGTCGATCGAGCCGCCGGGGATGTCGCCGGCATTGTTGACGAGCACGTCGATGTCGGCGGCTTCCTTCGCGAGCCGCGCCAGATCCTCGGCCTTGCGAAGATCGACGATGCTCGTTGCGGCATCGATCTGGTGGGCGGAACGCAGGCGCTCGGCCAGCGCCATGAGCTGGTCGCCGTTGCGGGCGGCGAGCAGGAGGTGCGCGCCTTCCTCGGCAAACGCTTCGGCGGCGGCGGCGCCAATGCCCTTGGACGCGCCAGTGATCAGGACGCGCTTGCCACGCAGATGCAGATCCATGAGGGTACTCGCAGGATAGGAACAGGATAAAATCAGTAGGCGCTTGGCCGCGCCATGGTCAACATTGCAGTGCAGCGTTGCACTGCCGCTGCGTTTGGTCCATTGCAATGCGGTCAAAAGGCGGCGACTGCCGGACCAACCAAGGACGTTCTCGATGAGCAAGAAACAATACCGGATCGCGGTCATTCCCGGCGACGGCATCGGCAAGGAAGTGATGCCCGAGGGCCTGCGCGTCGTGGAGGCCGCGGCGAAGAAGCACGGGGTCTCCCTGCATTTCGACCATTTCGACTTCTCGTCGTGGGACTATTACGAGAAGCACGGCCAGATGATGCCTGACGACTGGAAGGAGAAGATCGGCAAGCACGACGCGATCTATTTCGGAGCGGTCGGCTGGCCGGCCAAGATTCCGGACCACGTCTCGCTGTGGGGCTCGCTGATCAAATTCCGCAGGGAGTTCGACCAGTATGTGAACCTGCGCCCGGTGCGGCTGATGCCCGGCGTGCCGTCGCCGCTGGCGGGCCGCAAGCCCGGCGATATCGATTTCTGGGTGGTGCGCGAGAACACCGAAGGTGAATACTCCTCCGTCGGTGGCCGCATGTTCCCCGACACCGACCGCGAGTTCGTCACCCAGCAGACGGTGATGACCCGCACCGGCGTCGACCGCATCCTGAAGTTCGCCTTCGAGCTCGCGCAGTCGCGGCCGAAGAAGCATTTGACCTCGGCGACCAAGTCCAACGGCATCTCCATCACCATGCCCTATTGGGACGAGCGCGTGGAGGCGATGGCGAAGAAGTTTCCGGGCGTGAAGTGGGACAAGTACCACATCGACATTCTCACCGCGAACTTCGTGCTGCATCCGGATTGGTTCGACGTCGTGGTCGGCTCCAATTTGTTCGGCGACATCCTCTCCGACCTCGGTCCGGCCTGCACCGGCACGATCGGCATCGCGCCGTCAGGCAATATCAACCCCGAGGGCGATTTCCCCTCGGTGTTCGAGCCGGTGCACGGCTCGGCGCCTGATATCGCCGGCCAAGGCATCGCCAACCCGATCGGCGCGATCTGGTCGGGCGCGATGATGCTCGAGCATCTCGGCGAGAAGGAAGCCGGCCAATCGATCGTCGAGGCGATCGAGCGCACGCTGGCCGAACGCACGCTCCGCACCAAGGACCTCGGCGGCAACGCCGACACCACGGCCTGCGGCAAGGCCGTCGCGGATATGGTGGATTGATGGAGAATGCGTAGGGTGGGTTAGCATAGCGTAACCCACCTCTTTTTTCTCGGCGAAGAAGGTGGTGGGTTACGCCTGCGGCTAACCCACCCTACGATTTCTATTTCGTTCTCGATCAGCCAGCGATGTTCTCGATCGCCGCCAGGTCCAGCCCGAACTTCTGGCCGGCTGCGAGAATCTCCTGCCAGGTGGTCGGATCGACCGGAATGCCTTCGGCGAGGCGCTTCTTCTTGGTCTCGCGCTCAGGCTCGCCGGCGATCTTCACCTTCTCCACACCGGGACCGGGAGGCGAGCCGGTGTGCCAGGCGACGAAGCTTTCGACTTCGCTCGCCAGGTTCTCGCCGGTGCCGAGCTTGCCGGGATCTATGACGATCGAGAGCATGCCGTTGAGGACGTTGTACTTGCCGTCGGAGGGGCCCTTGACCACCTGCCCGCCGGAGAGCGCGCCGCCGAGGATTTCGCACACCAGCGCGAGCCCCGAGCCCTTGTGCTCGCCGAATGGGAGGATGGCGCCGTGCGGCGGGATCACGGTGTAGCGCGGGTTGGTGGTGGGCTTGCCTTCATTGTCGATGATGGTGCCGGGCTCGAGCGCGACGCCCTTGTTGTGGGCGACGCGGGTCTTGCCCTGCGCGATCCTGCTGGTGGCGAAGTCGAGCACGATGGGGTCCTTGCCGGCACGCGGAATGCCGACGCAGAACGGGTTGGTGCCGTGGCGCGCATCGCTGCCGCCCCAGGGCGCCACGATCGGGCGGGAAATGACATTGACGAAGTGGATCGAGACCAATCCGTGGTCGATGCACTGCTCAGCCCAGTGGCCGATGCGACCGATGTGATGCGAATTGGAGAGGCCGACGAGGCACACGCCGTTTCGCTTAGCGCGTCCGGCTGCCAGCTCCATGGCTTCATGACCGATCACCTGGCCGTAGCCGGTGAGGCCGTCGAGGGTGAGGAGCGGCCCTGTGTCGAGCACGATCTTGACGTGCGCGTTCACGGCGAGGCCACCCTTGGTTACGCTCTGGACATAGCGCGGGATCATGCCGACGCCGTGGGAGTCGTGGCCCTTGAGATTGGCCTCGACCAGATTGGTGGCCACGAGCTCGGCTTCGCGGTCTGAGGAGCCGCCGGCCTTGACGATGGCGCGGATGGCGTTGGTGAGCGGCTCTGCCTTGATGGTGCGATAGTCGGCCATTGTTGTTGCTCTTATCCTTTCACAATTTGGCGGGGAGCGTAGGGTGGGTTAGCCGAAGGCGTAACCCACCACGTCTGTCTCCGCGGAAACTAAAGAGGTGGGTTACGCCTTGCAGATGCGCTTCACGCACCTGCAAGGCTAACCCACCCTACGAATTCACGATTCGGCGGCAGTGCTCCCACGCCGCGCCAATCAGGTTCTCGCTCGCCTCCGGCGTGCGGAACGCCGAATGCGCCGACAGCGTGACGTTGGGCAGCTTTGTGAGCGGATGATCGCCGGGCAGCGGCTCGATGTTGAAAACGTCGAGGCCGGCATGGCGGATGTGGCCGGACTTCAGCGCATCGATCATGGCGGCCTCGTCGACGACAGCGGCGCGGGCAGTGTTGATTAGGATGACACCACGCTTCATTTTTGCGATCTTCTCGCGCGTGATCATGCCGCGCGTCTCGTCGTTGAGCAGCAGATGCAGCGACACGACGTCGCTCCTTGCCAGCACGCTGTCGAGATCGGTGAATTCCACGCCCGGATGGCTCTTCGGCGAGCGGTTCCAGGCGATCACCTTCATGCCGCTGCCGGAGGCAATGCGCGCGACCTCGGCTGCGATGCCGCCGAAACCGATCAGGCCGAGCGTCTTGCCGGTGAGCTGCATGCCGTCTTCGCGCAGCCAGTTGCCGCCGCGCATCTCGCGATCCATCATGGCGATGACGCGGGCCGAGGCCCACATCAGCGCGATTGCGGATTCGGCGACCGCGGTGTCACCATAGCCCTTGATCAGATGCACGGAGATGCCGAGTTCAGCCAGCTCCTCGGGGTTCATGTAGCTGCGCGCGCCGGTGCCGAGGAACACGACGTGCTTCAGCCCCGCACACTTCTTCGCCACCTCGGTCGGCAGTGCGGTGTGATCGACGATGGCGATCTCGGCGCCGTCGAGGATGTCAGGATATTGCTCGGGCTTGATGTCGGGATCCCGGTGGATCCGCACCTTGGGATCCCCGGGCTTCTCCAGCCGTTCCATGATCACGGCAAGCGCTTCATTGGCGTCGACGAAAACTCCGCGCATGGCTCTCTCCGGTCAGGACGCGACGCCGGCGATCGCCAGCACGGTATGCATGAGAACGTTGGTGCCGGCGGTGCAATCCGGCTGCGTGGCATCCTCCAGCTCGTTGTGGCTGATGCCGTCCTTGCAGGGCACGAACACCATCGCCGCCGGCATGATCGTGTTGAGATTGCAGGCGTCGTGGCCGGCGCCGGAGGTGATGCGGCGCGAGGAATAGCCGAGTGTCTTTGCCGCGTTCTCGACCGCCGAGATCAGCTTGGGATCGAAATGCGTCGGCGGCTTGCGCCAGACCAGGTCGATCTTGACCTCGACCTTGCGGCGCGCGGCGATCTCCGCAATCGCGGCGCGCAGATCGCGATCGAGCCCGTCCATGATGGCGCCGTCCGCGCTGCGGCAATCCATGGTGAAGGCGATCTCGCCGGGAATCACGTTGCGCGAGGGGTTTGCGATCACGGCTTCGCCGATAGTGCCCACCGCGTTTGGTCCGTGCTTCCTGGCGATGGACTCCATCGCCAGCACGATCTCCGACAGCGTCGCCAGCGCGTCGCGCCGTAGCGGCATCGGCGTCGATCCGGCATGACTCTCGAAGCCGGAAATCTTGCCGTCGTACCACAGCACGCCCTGGCCGGAATCGACCACGCCGATGGTCTTGCCCTCGGCCTCCAGGATCGGGCCCTGCTCGATGTGCAATTCGACGAAGCAGCCGAGCTTCTGGAAGCCGACCGGCTTGTCGCCGCGATAGCCGATGCTGTCCAGCGCCTGGCCGACGGTGGTGCCCTCGGCGTCCTTGCGCGACAAAATGTCGTCGGTGGTGAAATCGCCGACATAGGCGGCCGAGGCCATCATCGCAGGTGCGAAGCGCGAGCCTTCCTCATTGGTCCAGTTGACGACGCAGATCGGTGCTTCGGTCTCGATGCCGGCATCGTTCAGCGTGCGGATCACCTCCAGCGCGCCGAGCGTGCCCAGAATGCCGTCATACTTGCCGCCGGTCGGCTGCGTGTCGAGATGCGAGCCGATGCCGACGGGCGGCTTCGACATGTCGCGGCCCTTGCGCAGGCCGAATTGTGAGCCGAGCGCATCGGCGTGCACTTCAAGACCAGCGTCCTCGCAGGCCTTGCGGAACCAGTCGCGCACCTGCTTGTCTTCGCTGCTCAGAGTCAGCCGCCGCACGCCGCCTTTGGCCGTCGCGCCGAATTGCGCGGTCTCGTGGATGGAGCCCCAGAGGCGGGCGGAATCGATTTGCAGATTGGTGGCGGCTCGGCTCATGCGGTTGGTCTCTCGATTGTCCGGCGCCTTTTTCAATGACGCGCCAGCGCGGGCGCGTCAACTGCGAGGCTGCTCTGCGCAATCTGCCGTGCAAGCTCGGCGACGCGCTCCACGGCGACGACGTCGGGCGAGGCGAGCCAGCTTGCGGTGAACGTCAGCGGTGCGATGGCAAGATCGGTGTCGAGCAGCTGCAATCGCCCGTCGGCGAGTTCGTTCTCGACGATCGCATCGGGGATCACGGCGACGCCGAGGCCTTCGACCGCCATGTGGATGACGGTCGCGAGCGATGCGGACGCGTGCAGCCGGATCGGCGGCAGCTCCGGCCGGTCGAACACCTCGCGCACGACCTCGTAAGGCTTGGTCTTGCGCGGGAAGGTGATGATCGGAAACCGCGCAAGCTCCGCCGGTGTCACCCGGCCTTTGCCGAGGCCGAGCGAAGGGCTTGCGAGGAAGCCGATCGGGTAATCGGCGAGCACGCGATTATGCACGCCGGACGCCGACAGCGGTCCAACCACGAAGGCAAGCTCGATCTCCTGCGCGAGCAGGCGCGCGGTGAGATTGGGCGTGATGTCGACCTCGATCTCGAGCGACAGGTTCGGATAGACCTGGTTCACGCTCTTCACGAGGCGCGGCAGCCAGGTGTGCACGATGGTCTCGGCGACGCCGAGCCGCATCACGCCGCGCATCGCCGAACGGTCGCCGATCTCGGCCATCATCTGCGCGCGCAGGCCGATCAGCTTCTCCGCATAGACCATCATCTGCCGGCCGCTCGGCGTCGGCGAGGCCACGCGGTGGTCGCGGTTGAGGAGCTTGACGCCCATCTCGCGCTCGAGCTGGGCGATGCGCTGGGAGATCGCCGGCTGGGTCGTATTGAGCCGTGCTGCGGCGCCGCGGAAGCTGCCGAGCTTTACGACCCAGAGAAAAGTCTCGATCGACCTGAAGTCCAGCATTGGAAGGATTTTCCTCGTCGATAAAATGAATTTATCGATATCGATTAGAAAGGACGATTAGACTTTATAGCACGCTTGGTGTTGGCTGTCTTTGTCGAGTTTATAGGCAGGTCGATTACATGACTGTTTTGGTGGCAGTGCAGCAAACTGAAACGCCCGACGCCCTCCCGAGCCGCAAGGCGCGGCTTGCCTACCGGCAAGGGCTGGTCGCCTCCAGCGCCGGCGTCGCCCCCGGCTTCGTCCAGGGCAATCTGGCGATCCTGCCGGCGGAATATGCCAGCGCCTTTCATCGCTTCTGCCAGCTCAATCCGAAGCCGTGCCCGATCATCGGCATGTCCGATGTCGGCAGTCCGCACATTCCTTCGCTCGGCGCCGATCTCGACATCCGCACCGACGTGCCGCGCTACCGCGTCTGGCGCGACGGCGAGGTCGTTGACGAGCCGACCGATGTGACGAAGCATTGGCGCGACGATCTCGTGACCTTCGTGCTCGGCTGCTCCTTCTCGTTCGAGGAAGCCTTGCTCGACGAGGGCATGCCGATCCGGCACATCGAGCGCAATGTGCGCGTGCCGATGTATCGTACCAACATCGCCTGCGGCGAGGCCGGTCCGTTCGCCGGTCCCATGGTGGTGTCGATGCGTCCGTTCAAGCCGGCGGATGCGATCCGCGCGGTGCAGATCACGTCGCGTTATCCCGCTGTGCACGGCGCGCCCGTCCATCTCGGCCATCCGCATCTGATCGGCATCAAGGACATCGCCAAGCCGGACTACGGTGATCCGGTGCCGGTCGCCGACGACGAGATTCCGGTGTTCTGGGCCTGCGGCGTGACGCCGCAATCAGTGATCAACGCCGCCAAGCTCCCGTTCGCGATCACGCATTCGCCCGGCCTGATGCTGGTGACGGATCTCAAGAACAGGACCATGGCCGTGATTTAGTGGGCAGCGCTTGCTGCTTCTTCGGGCTTTACCGCATCCATCAATCGCTTCATTCGATCAGCCGAAATTCAGTAACAGGGGACTTTGCCATGACGATCACTCGCCGCGACGTATTGTTGGGAGCCACCGCGACTGCCGCACTGGTGCCGCTCGCGGCGCGCGCACAGACTTCGGAAGTCGTGATCGGTGTCATCTATCCGTTCTCCGGTGGCAGCGCGCAGCAAGGCGTCGATGCGCAGAAGGCCTACGAGACCGCGCTCGAGGTCATCAACAAGGACACCGATTTCGACCTGCCGCTGGCGAAGGGCGAGGGCCTGCCGGGCCTCGGCGGCGCCAAGGTCCGCCTCGTGTTCGCCGATCACCAGGCCGATCCGCAGAAGGGCCGCGCCGAAGCCGAGCGCCTGATCACGCAGGAGAAGGTCTCCGCCATCATCGGCACCTATCAGAGCGCCGTCGCCGTCACCGTCAGCCAGATCTGCGAGCGCTACCAGGTCCCGTTCGTCTCCGCCGACAACTCCTCGCCGAGCCTGCATCGCCGCGGCCTGAAGTATTATTTCCGCGCCGCGCCGCATGACGAGATGTATTCGGCCGCGATGTTCGACTTCTTCGACGCCATGAAGAAGAAGGGCACCAAGATCGAGACGCTGTCGCTGTTCCACGAGGACACCATCTTCGGCACCGATTCCGGCAACGCCCAGGCCAAGATCGCCGGCGAGCGCGCCTACAAGATCGTCACCGACATCAAGTATCGCGCCAACTCGCCCTCGCTCTCGGCCGAGGTGCAGCAGCTCAAGTCTGCGAACGCCGACGTGCTGATGCCCTCGAGCTACACCACCGACGGCATCCTCCTGGTCAAGACCATGGCCGAGCTCGGCTACAAGCCGAATGCGATCGTGGCGCAGGACGCCGGCTTCTCCGAGAAGGCGCTCTATGATGCCGTCGGCGACAAGCTCGAAGGCGTGATTTCGCGCGGCACCTTCTCGCTCGACCTCGCGCAGAAGCGCCCGATGGTCGGCAAGATCAACGAGATGTTCAAGACGCGGTCGGGCAAGGACTTCAACGACCTCACCTCGCGCCAATTCATGGGCCTGATCATCCTTGCCGACGCCATCAGCCGCGCCAAGTCGACCGACGGCGAGAAGATCCGCGATGCGCTGGCCGCGACCGACATCCCGGGCGAGCAGACCATCATGCCCTGGAAGCGCGTCAAGTTCGACGAGATGGGCCAGAACAACGATGCCGACCCGGTGCTGCTGCAGTATATCGGCGGCAAATTCGTCACCATCTTCCCGCCGCAGGCCGCGATCGCCGAGGCGGTCTGGCCGATGAAGTAAGACTGGGACGCGGGAGCTCAGATGCAGCTCCCGCCCTCATCCTGAGAAGCGGGCGCGGCCCGCGTCTCGAAGGACGAGGGCTGGGCCATCCTTCGAGACGCGCGCCTGTGCGCGCTCCTCGGGATGAGGATCTATTTCGGGGGACAGACTTTTGACAGCCCAAGCCATTATCCAAAGTCTCGCCAGCGGTCTCCTGATGGGGCTGCTGTACGGACTGATCGCGGTCGGCCTCGCGCTGATCTTCGGCCTGATGGACGTCACGAACTTCGCCCATGGCGAGTTCCTGATGATCGCGATGTACCTGTCCTTCTTCCTGTTCGCGTTCTTCGCGATCGACCCCTTGCTGTCGGCGCCGTTGGTCGCCGCGGCGCTCTTTATCTTCGGAGCGGTGGTCTACTTGCTCATTGTACGCTTCGCCATGCGGGCCAAGGCCAACGCCGGCATGGTGCAGATCTTCACCACCTTCGGCCTTGCCATCGTGATGCGGGGTCTGGCGCAGTTCTTCTTCACGCCTGATTATCGCAGCATTCCGCAATCCTGGCTCGGCGGCAAAACCATCTCGGTCGCCGGCATCTTCCTGCCGGAGCCGCAGCTGGTTGGCGCGCTGGTCTCGATCCTCGCCTTTGCCGGCCTCTACTTCTTCATCCATCGCACCGATTTCGGCCGCGCGCTGGAAGCCACCCGTGAAGATCCCGGAGCGGTCGCGCTGGTCGGCATCGACAAGAACCGCGTGTTTGCGTTCGGCTGGGGCCTTGGTGCCGCGCTGGTCGGTCTCGCCGGAGCGATCATGGCAAGCTTCTTCTATATCTATCCCGATGTCGGCGCGTCCTTTGCGCTGATCGCCTACGTCACGGTGGCGCTCGGCGGCTTCGGCAGCGTGTTCGGCGCCTTTGCCGGCGGCATCATCGTCGGCCTGGTCGAAGCGACCACCGCGCTGGTACTGCCGCCCTCGCTGAAATCGGTCGGCATTTACGCGGTCTATCTGCTGGTCGTCTTCATCCGGCCGCGCGGCCTGTTCGGATCGATCTGATGGACAAGGATTTTGCAGCGCGGCGCCGCCGCGACCTCATCATCGCCGCGGTGCTCGCCGTGATTGCCGCGCTGACGCCATTGTTCGTGAAGGACGTCGTCGTCCAGAATATCCTGATCCTGACGCTGATGTATGCGGGACTGTCGCAGAGCTGGAACATCCTGTCCGGCTATTGCGGGCAGATCTCGCTCGGGCACGCGCTGTATTTCGGCCTGGGTGCCTACACCACCGAGTTGCTGTTCACGAAGTTCGGCGTGCTGCCCTGGTTCGGCATGCTGGCGGGCGGCGTGGTGTCGGCGCTGATCGCGATGGGGCTCGGTTATCCCTTCTTCCGCCTGCGCGGTCATTACTTCGTGATCGCCACCATCGTCATCGCCGAGATCGGCTTGCTTCTGTTCCACAACTGGGAATGGGCCGGCGCTGCGATGGGCATCACCATCCCGATCCGCGGCGACAGCTGGCTGAAATTCCAGTTCCTGCGCACCAAGCTGCCATACTTCTATTTCGCGCTGGCGCTGTGCTGCCTCGCCTGGTTCGTCACCTGGTGGCTGGAGAACTCGAAATGGGGATTCTGGTGGCGCGCGGTGAAGGACAATCCGGACGCGGCCGAGAGCCTCGGTGTCGACGTGTTCAATTCCAAGATGGGCGCGGCCGCCGTCTCCGCCTTCCTGGTCGCGGTGGGTGGCAGCTTCTATGCCCAGTTCGTCTCCTACATCGATCCTGAAAGCGTCATGGGCTTCCAGTTCTCGCTCTTGATGGCGCTGCCCGCCGTGCTCGGCGGCATCGGCACCCTCTGGGGGCCGGTGCTCGGCGCCGCGATTCTGATCCCGCTGACGGAGCTGACCCGCTTCAAGTTCGGCGGTTCGGGGCGCGGCGTCGACCTCATCGTCTACGGCACGCTGATCGTGCTGATCTCGCTGGCCTTGCCGCGAGGACTGCTCAGTCTGTTCTCACGCCCGAAGAAGACGGGGGCCGCACGATGACCGCGCTTCTTGAAACCCGCGGCGTCTGGCAGCGGTTCGGCGGCCTCGTCGCCAACAGCGACGTCTCGATCTCGGTCGGCCGTGGCGAGATCGTCGGCCTGATCGGCCCGAATGGCGCCGGCAAGTCGACGCTGTTCAATCTCATCGCCGGCGTGCTGCCGCCGACGCAAGGCTCGATTCTGTTCGACGGCGAGGACGTCACCCACATGCCGGCGGCCGAACGCTGCCAGCGCGGGGTGGGGCGTACCTTCCAGGTGGTCAAGAGCTTCGAGACCATGACCGTCATCGACAACGTCATCGTCGGTGCGCTCGTGCGCAACACGGTAATGCGCGAGGCCCGCCGCAAGGCGCACGAGGTGCTGGAGTTCACTGGCCTTGCCGCGCGCGCCGACGTGCTCGCCAGCGACCTCGTGCCGGCCGAGAAGCGCCGTCTCGAAGTCGCCCGTGCACTCGCGACCGAGCCGAAGCTGCTGCTGCTCGACGAAGTCCTCACCGGCCTGACGCCGACCGAGGCGCAGACCGGTGTCGCGCTGGTGCGCAAGGTGCGCGATGCCGGCATCACCGTGTTGATGGTCGAGCACGTCATGGAAATCGTAATGCCGCTGGTTGATCGCGCCATCGTACTCGACCTCGGCAAGGTGCTGGTCGAGGGCAAGCCCGCCGATGTCGTCCGCGATCCCAAGGTGATCAGCGCATATCTGGGAGATCGTCATGCTGTCGGTGCGTGAAGTCACGACCGCCTATCAGGGCCTGGTCGCGATCTCCGCGATCTCGATCGAGGTTCAGAAGGGCGAGATCGTCTGCGTTGCCGGCGCCAATGGCGCGGGCAAGTCGACGCTGCTCAAATCCATCGCCGGTGCCGAGCGTCCGCGCTCAGGCACCGTGACGTTCGACGGCAAGCGCCTCGACGGCATGGCGCAGCACCACATCACGGCGACCGGCATTGCCTACGTGCCGGAAAATCGCCGCCTGTTCCCGCGCCTGTCGGTGCGCGACAATCTGCGTCTCGGCAGCTATCTCTACCGCGGTGAGGCGAACCGCGAGGGGCCGCTCGATCTCGTCTTCCAGCTGTTTCCCCGCCTGGGCGAGCGCCTGGAGCAGCGCGCCGAAACGCTCAGCGGCGGCGAGCAGCAGATGCTGGCGATCGGCCGCGCGCTGATGACGCGCCCGCGTCTGTTGATGCTGGACGAGCCCTCGCAGGGCATCATGCCAAAGCTGGTCGACGAGATTTTTCAGGCCGTGAAGCGCATCCGCGACGCCGGCATGACCGTGCTGATCGTCGAACAGCGCATGGCCGAGTGTTTGGAGATCGCCGACCGCGCCTACATCCTGCAAACCGGCCGCGTGCTGATGCAGGGCCCCGCGGCTGAGATCAGGGGCAATCCCGACGTGAGGAAGGCGTATCTCGGATTGTAGCCGCTCGCTACGATCCCTATCCCGATTGCTTCTTGTTCCGGTTCTTGCTTGCGCCGCGCAGCGTTGACGCGGGTGCAGAAGGTTGCCCGAAGCCATTCATCTGGATGCGCGAGAGCAGGTCGACATAGCTTTCGATGCTACCGGCGGAGGCCTCGGTGTAGCATTGGATGCGAATTGTCTCCGGCGTTGTCGTCCAGATGGACCCGAGCTGTTGCTGTGCGGTCTGCTCGTCGCTCATGCAGGCCTCGTAGGACTGCGGCTCGGTCAGCGACTTGTCGATCTCCTGAGTTGCCTTGCAGTTGGCCTCGACCTTGAGATCGGGGACGCCGCCGCGCCCGGACGTCTGGGCGTTTGCGGAAAGTGACAAGACAATAAAGCAGGCGGCAGAGAGGAAGGCGCAGGATACTTTGAAATCCATGACAATTCTCCCAGCGATCGATGAAACAACTCCTTCAGTCAGTTACAGGGGGATCATGTGCTCGCGATCCCGGTGATGCAAATCAATTCGGCAGTGTCAGACGGTGTCGTAGCCCGGGTGAGCAAAGCGATATCCGGGGCCCTGGTCCCGCATATCGCTTTGCTCATGCGGGCTACGATCGTCTCGTTCCACAATCTCTGCCGTCATCCTGAGGTGCGCGATCTTCGCGCGCCTCGAAGGATGGGCCGCGAGCGCCTGTAGCCCATCCTTCGAGGCTTCACCTTGCGATGCGAATGCATCGCAAGGCTCGCACCTCAGGATGACGTCGGTGGGTGTGATGGGCGGCCGTCGCCATATTCTCCGCAATGACGGTGGGAGCCGGGCTCAATGCCCGTGCCCATGCTCCGGCAGCGCCACCCCGAACACCTTCACCAGATCCGTCACCTGCTCCGGCGACAGATAGCGCGGGTTCATCCCGCGCAGCAGCAGATACAGCTTCGCCGTCTCCTCCAGCTCCTCCGTCGCGAACACCGCGGCTTCCAGCGTGTCGCCGGCAACCACCGGGCCGTGATTGGCGAGCAGCACCGATGAATATTTCCCCGCCAGGCCCTTGATCGCATCCGCAACCGCGGGATCGCCGGGGCGGTAATACGGCACGAGCGCGGTGGCGCCGCATTTCATCAGATAATAGGCCGTCATCGGCGGCAGCGCGGCGCGCGGGTCGATCTCGGGCAGCATCGAGAGGGCGACCGAGTGTGTCGAATGCAGATGCACGATGGCGCGGGCACTGCCGCGCGTGTCGTAGAGCGCGGTGTGCAGCGGAACTTCCTTGGTCGGGGCATCGCCCGACACCAGCCGGCCCTGCTCGTCGAGCCGCGACAGCCTCGCAGGATCGAGGAAACCGAGCGAGGCATTGGTCGGCGTCACCAGCCAGCCGCCGCCGTCCAGCCGGACGCTGATATTGCCGGAGGAGCCGGGCGTCAGCCCGCGCTCGAACAGGGACCGTCCGAAGCGGCAGATATCCTCGCGCAGCCTTGTCTCGTTGCTCGTTTCGGTTCTCATGGCCGTCATGCCCGCTTGTCTCACGCTTTGGCAGCGCGGCCAAGCCGTGTTATCGGTTCGCCGAGCCGCCGCAAAAGCCGGCCGTCCGGGAAACGTTCGCAAGGGTTAGTTGCATGTCCGCCTCCACGTCACAAAATCAGCGCATCGCGGTCATCGGGCTCGGCTCGATGGGGTTTGGCATGGCGACCTCGCTGAAGCGCGCCGGTCACGCCGTCACCGGCTGCGATGTTTCGGCCGAGGCGGTGGCGCGTTTCGCGAAGGATGGTGGCGCGGGTGCCAAAACGCCGGCCGAGGCGGCCAAGGGCGCGGACATCGTCGTCAGCGTCGTCGTCAATGCCGCGCAGACGGAAGCTGTCCTGTTCGGCAAGGATGGGGCCGCCGAGACCATGCCCGAAGGCAGCGTCTTCGTATCCTCCGCCACGATGGACCCCGACGTGGCGCGACGCCTTGCCAGGCAGCTGGAGGCGACCGGCCGGCATTATCTGGATGCACCGATTTCCGGCGGGGCGCAGCGCGCCGCGCAAGGCGAGCTGACGATCCTCGCCTCCGGCAGTCCCACAGCGTTCGCGAAGGCACGGCCTGCGCTCGATGCCATGGCCGCGAAGCTCTATGAGCTCGGCGATGCCGCCGGCCAGGGCGCCGCCTTCAAGATGATCAACCAGCTGCTCGCCGGCGTGCACATCGCCGCCGCCTCGGAGGCGATGGCATTTGCCGCCAAGCAGGGCCTCGACATCCGCAAGGTCTACGAGGTGATCACGGCCTCGGCCGGCAATTCCTGGATGTTCGAGAACCGCATGCCGCACGTGCTGGACGGCGACTACACACCGCGCAGCGCGGTCGAGATTTTCGTGAAAGATCTCGGCATCATTCAGGACATGGCGCGCAGTGCCCGATTTCCCGTGCCGGTCTCCGCCGCCGCGCTCCAGATGTTCCTGATGACATCAGCCGCCGGCATGGGCCGGGACGACGACGCCTCGGTGGCGCGGATGTATGCGCAGGTCACCGGCGTCAAGCTGCCCGGCGACAAGTAACGAAGAGGACTCCAATGCCCCGTTTTGCCGCCAATCTCTCGATGATGTTCACCGAGGTGCCGTTCCTCGATCGCTTCGATGCCGCCGCATCAGCCGGCTTCACCGCGGTCGAGTTTCTCTTTCCCTATGAGCATCCGGCCGAGGCGGTCGGCGAGCGCCTCAAGCGCAACGGCCTGACCCAGGCGCTGTTCAACCTGCCGCCGGGCGACTGGAACGCCGGCGAGAAGGGCTTTGCGGCGCTCCCCTCGCGCTTCTCCGATCTCAAGGCGGGCCTGGAGACGGCGCTGCCTTACGCCAAGGCGACCGGCGTCAAGCGGCTGCACCTGATGGCCGGCATCGCCAACCGTGGCGAGCGCGTCGCGATCGAGGCATTCTACAAATCGGTGGCATGGGCTGCGGAGTTCTTCGCCCCGCACGGCATCGATATCGTGCTCGAGCCGATCAATGCGCGCAACGTGCCCGGCTACTTCCTCAACGATTTCGGCTTCGCGCGCGACCTGATCCAGGAGCTGAGGCTTCCGAACCTCAAGCTCCAGTTCGACATCTATCACTGCCAGATCATTCATGGCGACGTGACGATGCGGCTGCGCGAGATGATGCCGATCATCGGTCACATCCAGATCGCCAGCATCCCGTCGCGCAACGAGCCTGACGGCGAGGAGCTGAACTATCCGTTCCTGTTTGAAGAGCTCGACCGCCTCGGCTATGCCGGCTTCGTCGGTTGCGAGTACAATCCGCGCGGCAAGACCACGGATGGCCTTGCCTGGTTCAAGCCTTACGCTGGAGTGAAGCCGTGACACTTGCGTTGGGCTGCATCGCCGACGATTACACCGGCGCTTCCGATCTCGCCAACACGCTGACGCGCGCGGGCTTGCGCACCGTGCAGACCATCGGCGTGCCCGCGGACGATCTCGCACTGCCCGAGGTCGACGCCGTCGTGGTGTCGCTGAAGAGCCGCTCGATCGAGGCCGGCCTTGCCGTGTCGCGTTCGCGCGCGGCGGATCAGTGGCTGCGCGGCCGCGGCGCCGGCCACGTGCTGTTCAAGATCTGCTCGACCTTCGATTCCACCAACGCGGGCAATATCGGCCCGGTGATGGACGCGCTGCGCGCCGATAGCGGCGAAGGTGCGGTGCTGGTGACGCCGGCCTTCCCGGAGACCGGCCGCACCGTCTACCAGGGCAACCTTTTCGTCGGCGCGGTGCCATTGAATGAAAGCCCGCTGAAGGACCATCCGCTCAACCCGATGCATGATTCCAACCTGGTGCGCGTGCTGGCGCGCCAGAGCAGGACGCAGATCGGTCTCGTCGACCTCGCCACCGTCACGCGCGGCGCAGATGCCGTGCGGGCGCGGCTGGCTGAGCTGGCGGGCAAGGGCATTGGAGCGGCGATCATCGACGCGGTCTTCGACCGCGACCTCGAGACCATCGGCCTCGTCGCCGCCGAACATCGGCTGTCGGTCGGCGCCTCCGGCATCGGCCTCGGGCTCGCGCGTGCGCTGGTGTCGACGGGCAAAGTCAAATCGGCCAGGGCGAACGGCGAGACCGGCACTGCCGTCGGCGGACCGGCGGCCTGCCTCGCCGGGAGCTGCTCTCAGGCGACGCTTCAGCAGATCGCCAACGCCGAACAGGTCATGCCGGTGCACCATCTCGATCCGGACCGTATCATTACGGGGGGCGGCGAAGCGCAGCGCGCGCTGGATTGGGCCAGACCGCGGCTTGCGGAGGGGCCGGTGCTGATCGCCTCGAGCGCGACGCCCGATCAGGTCGCCGCATTGCAGGCGCGCCACGGTCGCGATGCGGCTGGCCACGCGATCGAGCAGGCCATGGCTGACATTGCAGAAAGCCTCGTAAAATCAGGCGTGCGGCGACTGATCGTCGCCGGCGGCGAGACCTCCGGTGCGGTGGTCGATCGGTTGAAGATTCCCGGATTTCTCGTCGGGGTAGAAATTGCAGCAGGTGTCCCGGTGCTGCATTCGGTGGGCGCCGAAGCCGACATGCTGCTCGCTCTGAAGTCCGGAAATTTCGGCGGCGCTGAATTTTTTTCCGACGCGCTTAGGCTCATGCGCTGAACGCAGAGCATTTTTAGCGGCGTGTTCATCTCTTTGAGGCTCCGTACTCGTACGGAGTCGTAGTTAACATCTGCGCAGGTGCTCTGGTGTTGGATGTTGGTGCTGCTCCCTTTGGTTGATTCGTAAAACTTTCGGACGCGCACCGCGCCAGCACAATGAGACCCGATTATGCTTTCCACCATTTCCATCCGCGCCAAGATCATCAGTGTCGTGGCGTTCCTGCTGGTCGCAATGGCCGGCATGGGTCTCCTGGCCGTCATGAAAATGCGGTCGATGAACGCCAACACCACCGACATCACCACGAGCTGGATGCCCAGTGTGCGGGTGCTTGGCGAGCTTCGGGCGAGCGTGATCACCTATCGCAACGTGGTCCGCCAGCACATGCTTTCCGAAACGCTGGACGAGAAGCTCGCCAACGAGAAGACGGGTGTGACAGTGATCGAGGCGCTCGCCAAGATCCGCAGCCGGTACGAGCCAATGATCACCTCGCCGGAGGAGCGGGCGCTCTACAACCAGTGGGCAAAAATCTGGGACGACTACAAGAAGGGCACCGAGGAGGTGATGGCGCTCTCGCGCAAGGAGGCCGGTAAGGTCCCGCACGAAGCGCAGGAGCTGAACACCAAGACGGTCAACAAGATCGGTCTTGCGTCGGATGAGGTCCTGATGAAGGACATCGAGCTCAACACCAAGGGTGGCGATCAGGCGGCTCAGGATGCTGCGGACAGCTACTCCTATGCTTTCATGCTGGTCTCGATCATTCTCGGCGCCGCCGTCCTCATCGGCATCGGCGTCGGCTTCTATCTCGTCCAGGACGTCTCGAAGGGCATCAACTCGATCATCGAGCCGATGCAGGCGCTGGGCAAGGGCGACCTCTCCGCCGAAGTCCCTCACCGCGGCGAGAAGACGGAGATCGGCGCCATGGCCGACGTGCTTCAGATCTTCAAGGAGGCGCTGATCGCCAAGAAGGCCGCCGACGAGGCTGCGGCCACGGACGCCGAAGCCAAGATCGAGCGCGGCCGCCGCGTCGACAACATCACCCGCGAATTCGAAACCATGATCGGCGAGATCGTCCAGACCGTGTCGTCGGCTTCGACCCAGTTAGAGGCCTCCGCATCGACGCTGACCTCGACCGCCGACCGCTCCCAGAGGCTGGCGACCACCGTTGCCAGCGCTTCGGAGGAAGCCTCGACCAACGTGCAGTCGGTGGCTTCGGCCACCGAGGAGATGGCCTCGTCGGTCGGCGAGATCAGCCGTCAGGTGCAGGAATCGGCGCGGATGGCGGGCGACGCCGTCGGCCAGGCGCGCGCCACTACCGAGCGCGTCAGCGAGCTGTCGAAGGCGGCGTCCCGTATCGGCGACGTCGTCGAGCTGATCAACACCATCGCCGGCCAGACCAACCTGCTGGCGCTGAACGCGACCATCGAAGCCGCACGTGCCGGCGAGGCCGGCCGCGGTTTCGCCGTGGTGGCCTCCGAGGTGAAGGCGCTCGCCGAGCAGACCGCGAAGGCGACCGGCGAGATCGGCCAGCAGATCTCCGGCATCCAGGCAGCGACCAACGACTCGGTCGGCGCCATCAAGGAGATCTCCTCGACCATCGAGCGTCTGTCGGAGATCTCGTCGGCGATTGCAGCGGCGGTGGAAGAGCAGGGCGCGGCGACGCAGGAGATCGCCCGCAACGTGCAGCAGGCCGCGCAAGGCACCCAACAGGTCTCCTCCAACATCACCGACGTGCAACGCGGTGCGACCGAGACCGGCACGGCCTCCTCACAGGTGCTGTCGGCGGCGCAAATGCTGTCGAACGACTCGGGCCGGCTGAAGAATGAGGTCAGCAAGTTCCTGACCAATGTCCGCGCGGCATAAATCCTCGCGCGACCTGTTTATCGAACGACGAGCGGCGCCAAAGGCGCCGCTCGTTTTGTTGACCTGTCTCGAAATCGGCATGTTCCTGAACTCGTCCGCGCCGCATGGGCTCGGCCGCATGGCTGCGATGTCAATTTCGCAGTGCGGTAGCAGGGAAGTGAATGCAGGATAGTGCCTGGTAATTAGCGTTTCCGGTGGTGCTCGGGTAAAGGGGAATGGGGATCGCCGCGGGGGCGGATTCCGTATTCTCATCTGACCCGGATTTGCCTGGCGCATGATTGCTCTGGTCCGTATTGCCCTGAGCCGGCCCTATACGTTCGTCGTGCTGGCACTCTTGCTGCTGATCATCGGACCGCTCGCGGCGCTGCGGACCCCGACCGACATCTTCCCGGACATCCGCATTCCCGTGATCGGCGTGGTCTGGCAGTACACCGGCCTGCCGCCCGACCAGATGTCCGGCCGTATCACCACGCCGTTCCAGCGGGCGCTGACGACGACGGTCAACGACATCGAGCACATCACGGCCAACTCCTATAACGGCTTTGGCATCATCAAGATCTTCTTCCAGCCCAATGTCGATATCCGCACCGCCAACGCGCAGGTCACCGCGATCTCGCAGACGCTGATCAAGCAGATGCCGCCGGGCGCGACGCCGCCATTGATCCTGAACTACTCGGCCTCCACCGTGCCGATCATCCAGGTGGCGCTGTCGGGCGACGGGCTGACCGAGCAGAACCTCGCCGACATCGGCATCAACAATCTGCGCACGCCGCTGGTCACCGTGCCCGGCGCAGCGATCCCCTATCCGTTCGGCGGCAAGCAGCGCCAGGTCCAGATCGACCTCGATCCCACCGCGCTGCAGGCTCGCGGCCTGTCCGGCCAGGACGTCGCCAATGCGCTCGCCGCGCAGAACCTGATCACGCCCGTCGGCACCCAGAAAATCGGTCAGTTCGAGTACAACATCCAGCTCAACAACTCGCCGCTCAGGATCGACGAGCTCGGCAACCTTCCGATCAAGACGGTCAACGGCGCGATGGTCTATGTGCGCGACGTCGCCACCGTGCGCGACGGCAATCCGCCGCAGACCAACATCGTCCATGTCGACGGCAACCGCTCGGTGCTGATGATGGTGCTGAAGGCGGGCGCGACCTCGACGCTCGATATCATCGCCGGCATCAAGCAGAAGGTGATCGACGTCAAGGACCAGCTCCCCGACGCGCTGAAGATTGGCTTCATCGGCGACCAGTCGGTGTTCGTCCGCGGCGCGATTCAGGGCGTCGCGGTCGAAGGCGTGATCGCGGCGCTGCTCACCAGCGTCATGATCCTGCTGTTCCTCGGCAGCTGGCGCTCGACCATCATCATCGCGGTCTCGATCCCGCTGTCGGTGCTGGGCGCCATCATCATGCTGTCGGCGATCGGCGAGACGCTCAACATCATGACGCTCGGCGGCCTTGCGCTCGCGGTCGGCATCCTCGTCGACGACGCCACGGTGACCATCGAGAACATCAACTACCATCTGGAGCAGGGCAAGCCGGTCGAGCAGTCGATCCTCGACGGCGCCAACCAGATCGTGACGCCGGCCTTCGTGTCGCTGCTCTGCATCTGCATCGTGTTCGTGCCGATGTTCTTCCTCTCGGGCGTCGCGCGCTTCCTGTTCGTGCCGATGGCGGAAGCCGTGATGTTCGCGATGATCTGGTCGTTCATCCTGTCGCGCACGCTGGTGCCGACCATGGCGAACTATTTGTTGCAGGCGCATGTCCATCATGAAGGCGGGCCGCCGAAATCGCGCAATCCGCTCGTCTGGTTCCAGCGCGGCTTCGAGGCACGGTTCGAGCGCATCCGCGGCGGCTACCATGGCTTCCTCGGGCTCGCGCTGGCGCACCGTGCGGTGTTCGTGATCGGCTTCCTCTGGGTGGTCGGCGTATCTTTCGCGCTGGTGCCGTTCCTCGGTCGCAATTTCTTTCCCGCGGTCGACGCCGGCAACATCCTGATGCATGTCCGCACCCAGGTCGGCACCCGCGTCGAGGAGACCGCCAACCAGCTCGCCGACGTGCAGAAGGCGGTCCGCAAGCTGATCCCCGGCGAGATCGAGACCATGACCGACAACATCGGCATGCCGATCTCCGGCATCAACATGACCTACAACAACACCGGCGTGATCGGTCCGCAGGACGGCGACATCCAGATCAAGCTGAAGGAGGGCCACAAGCCGACCGAGGAGCATGTGCGCGTGCTGCGCGAGCAGTTGCCGCGGCTATTCCCCGGCGTCAGCTTCGCGTTCCTCCCCGCAGACATCGTCAGCCAGATCCTGAATTTCGGCGCGCCGGCGCCGATCGATCTGCAGATCCGCGGCGCCAATCTCAGTGCCAATTTCGCTTACGCCAACAATCTGCTGGCAAAAGTCCGCAGGATCCCCGGCGTTGCAGATGCGCGCATCCAGCAATCGCCGAATGCTCCGACCTTCAACATCGATGTCGACCGCACCCGCGCGCAATATGTCGGCCTGACCGAGCGCGACGTCACCAACAGTCTCGTGGTCAATCTCGCCGGCTCCTCGCAGGTGGCGCCGACCTACTATCTCAACCCCGAGAACGGCGTGTCCTACTCGATCGTGATGCAGACGCCGCAGTACCAGATCGATTCGCTCAGCGCGTTGCAGACGCTGCCGATCACCGCGGCCGGCAATGCGCAGTCGCCGATCCTCGGCGGCATCGCAGACATCAGGCGCTCGGCCTCGAGCGCGGTTGTCTCGCAATACGACATCCAGTCGATGGTGCAGATCTTTGCGACCACCTCGGGCCGCGATCTCGGCGCGGTCGCCGCCGATATCCGCAAGGTGATCGCCGATACCGCCAAGGAGGTGCCGAAGGGCTCTTCCGTGGTGCTGCTCGGACAGGTGCAGACCATGAACAGCGCCTTCACCGGCCTGTTGTTCGGCCTGCTCGGTGCCGTCGTGCTGATCTATTTCCTGATCGTCGTGAACTTCCAGTCCTGGTCCGATCCGTTCGTGATCATCACGGCGCTGCCGGCGGCGCTTGCCGGCATCGTCTGGATGCTGTTCGCGACCGGGACCACGCTGTCGGTCCCCGCGCTCACCGGCGCCATCATGTGCATGGGCGTTGCCACCGCCAACAGCGTGCTGGTGATCTCCTTCGCGCGCGAGCGTTACGAGGAGCTCGGCGATCCCGTCGCCGCGGCGCTGGAGGCCGGCTTCGTCCGGTTCCGTCCGGTGCTGATGACCGCGCTCGCCATGATCATCGGCATGGCGCCGATGGCGCTGGGGCTGGGCGAGGGCGGCGAGCAGAATGCGCCGCTCGGCCGCGCCGTAATCGGCGGCCTGATCTTTGCAACCTTCGCCACGCTGATGTTTGTTCCCGTGGTGTTCAGCATGGTACACAAGAAGCAAGGCGCCAAAGCCGCCGCCCCATTGGAGACCCCGCATGTCGCCCACTGAACCCCGCTCCCCGGTCTCGCACCGGAAACTGGGCATCTTCGGCGTGGTGGCGCTGATCGCGGCCGGCCTCGTCGTCGGCACCGGCATCCGCGCGCGCGAGGAGCAGGGCTCCAGGCTGAAGGAATGGACCGACGATCAGGCCGTTCCCAGCGTCGCGGTGACGCAGCCCAGCGCCAAGGCGCTCAACGCCACCATCGATCTGCCGGGCCGGCTGGAAGCGTATTATCGCGCCCCGATCTTCGCGCGCGTGTCCGGCTATCTGAAGAGCTGGAGCGCCGACATCGGCGCCCGCGTCAAGGCCGGGCAGGTGATCGCCGAGATCGAGGCGCCGGACCTTGATCAGCAACTCTTGCAGGCGAGAGCCGACCTCGCCAGCCAGCAGGCGAGCGCCAGGCTGTCGGAGGCAACGCTGAACCGGCGCAAGACGCTGGTCGCCTCCAACTTCGTCTCGGCACAGGAGATCGACGAGCGCACCGCCGATCTCTCCAACAAGAACGCCGCCGTCAATTCGGGCAAGGCCAATGTCGAGCGGCTGGAAGCGCTGGCCGGCTACAAGAAGATCACCGCGCCATTCGACGGTGTCGTCACCGCGCGCGACACCGATGTCGGCGCGCTGATCAATGCCGGCGGCGGCTCGGGCCCGGCGATGTTCGTGATCTCCGACATCACCAAGCTGCGCGTCTATGTCAACGTGCCCCAGAACTACGTGCCGGCGATCAAGATCGGCGCCAAGGCGACGATCGCGCTGCCGGAGTATCCGAACCGGACTTTCCAGGCGACGGTGGAGGCGTCCTCGCAGGCCGTCGACGTCGCCTCCGGCACCACGCGCATGCAGCTCGGGCTCGACAATTCCTCAGGCGAGCTGATGCCCGGCGGTTATGCCAGCGTGAAGCTCAACCTCCAGCGCGATTCCGCGCCGCTCAGCATCCCCGCCAGCGCGTTGATCTTCAACAGCAGCGGCCTGCGCGTTGCCACCGTCGGTGCGGACGACAAGGTTCTGTTCAAGCCCGTGACCATCGCCCGCGACCTCGGCCGCGAGATCGAGCTCGCCTCGGGCATAACAGCGGACGACCGCGTCATCACCGCGCCGCCGGACGGGTTGTCGGACGGCGATGCAGTGCGTGTCGTCGGCGCCAAGGCCAAGCCGGCGACGGCATCCGAGAAGCAGGCGCCGAGGAGCTGAAGACAGTCTCGCGCCCCGGACGCAGCGCAGCACGCAGTGATGCGCTGCTGAGCCGGGGCCCATCTCTCCTCGCCGTACTCTTTAGCTTTCTGGGTCCCGGCTCTGCGGAGCGGCACTTCGCGCCGCACCGCGTCCGGGACACGAAAGCGCGTCACGCCAACTTCCACTCCGGCACGCCGTCCCCCGCCATCTTGATCTCGCCGAGCGATCCCACCGGCGTGCGGTCCATGTTGAGCAGATGCGCCAACGTCGCGCTATCACTCGCCGGAATCCGCGCCAGCGTGCGCCTATCATCTTCCGTCCGCAGCATCACCACGCCGTGCTCGACGTCGCCGCCGCGGCCATAGAGCACCGTAAAGCTCTCGACCTTGCCCTTGCCCGACGCCTCCGCGACGAACTCCGGCACCGCGCGCTTGTTACGATCAGCTTCGCCCTGCACGCTCGTCTCCTGCGTCAGCGCCTCGCGCGGCGCCGTCTTCGACACCACCAGGGCGTGATGCTTGGTGATGAAGCCGCCCTGGCCATAGAGCAGGCCAAGCTTTGCACCATCACGCACACGCCGCACCATCGCGCAGGCGGCATGCGTCATGTAGGTGTTGAGCGGCGCGCCGAAGAAGGTGAGGCCGCCGGTCACGGTCGGCTGCACGTCGGCGGACAGGCCAAGCGTTCGCCGCGCCATCTTGGGCACGCAGGGGAAGCAGCTATAGAGCTCGATCGCGTCGAACTTTTTGCCGTCGCCGCCGGCAAGATCCATCACCGCTTTCAGCACCGCGTTCTGCGGATGGCTCTCGTAGAATTGGTCGCGCAACAGATAGTCGCGTGGCTCCTCCGCCGAGGCGCCGCCGAGCGGATAGACCAGCTTGCTCTTCGCGATACCGAGCGCACGCGCCCTGGCGAGGCTCGTGAGCAGCAGCGCGCCACCCATGTTGACGCTGGGGTTGGCGACCATCAGCTTGTTGTAGGGCCACGCGATCAGCCGGTTGTCTGCGGTCGGCGTCGTGATCTCCTCGGGCGCATAGCGCCGCTTGAGCCAGGCATTGGGATTTTGCGTGGCGGCCTCCGAATAGCGCGACCACAGCGTGCCTGATTCCGCCATCGCCTCGCGCGGCGTCTGGCCCCAATGCGCGGAGGAGGCGGCTTCGTAGAACGGATAGACGGTGACGGGGCGGAACACGCCGAGCTTCACCGCCAGCGGCTTCTGGAACGCCGCGCCGCGCTTGGGCTCCTCGACGTCATGGGCGAACGGCGTCCACGGCAATTTGGCGCCAGCGCGCTCCGCCTTGGTTGCAGTCGACTGCGCCTCGGCACCGCAGACCGCGGCCACCGTGCATTCGCCGCGTGCGATGCGCTTGGCGGCTTCGTGGATGTAGCGGATCGGGCTCTCGCCGCCGACCTGGCCGTAATAGCAATGCGACGGCGTAACGCCGAGGCGCTGCGCCAACAGCTTCTCGGGATCGCGATAGCGCCAGCTCAGGAAGTTGACGACGTCGAGCGATTGCAGCTCGCCGAGCAACTTTGCGTCGGCGTCAGCCTCCGCGCGCCGTAGCGCTTGTTCCAAGAGATCGAGCGGCTCGAGGCCCTCGGTGATGTCTTTCGGGCGATCGACGATTTCGCCGATGCCGACGATGACGGGGATGCGGTCTTCGGGGATATTGGTCATTTCTTCTTGCTTTACGTTTCAGATCTCGGGCACGCCGTCGCCCTTCGAGGGCCGCTGAAGAAGCGGCCACCTCAGGATGACGGCTACGGATACAGCGTCATCCTGAGGTGCGAGTGGCACGATGCGCTAGCATCGCGCCGCGAGCCTCGAAGGATGGGCCGCGAGCAACATGCCGGCCAAGAGCAATTACTCCGCCACCAGCGCATTCATGTGCTCGACGGCTTCGGCGAAATCTTCCTTGAACTCCTGCACCACCGCGCCCGCCGACTTCACGCTGTCGACCAGCCCGACGCCCTGGCCGACGAAATAGCTGACGAGATCGCGCGCCTTGGCGTTACCGCCTGCCGCCGCGCGGTCGATTGAGTTGAAGGCATCGCGGCTAATGACGCTTTGCAGCGGCATCGGCAGTGCGCCAGGGCTGTCCGGCGCACGGTCCCAGGCATCGGTCCAGACCGAGCGGAGCTGCCGCGCCGGCTTGCCCGTGCGGCCTTTCGAGCGGACGGCATCACGGGAAGAGGCGGCGATCATCTTCTCGCGAAAGATCTCCGTGGTCTCGGCTTCCACCGTCGCAAGCCACACCGAGCCGGTCCAGGCGCCGGCCGCGCCCATCGCCATGCACGCCGCCATCTGCCGTCCCGTCATGATGCCGCCGGCCGCCAGCACCGGCACGTCGCGGATGGGCTTGATCGCCTTGATCACCTCGGGCACCAGCACCATCGTCGAGACCTCGCCGCAATGGCCGCCGGCTTCGGTGCCCTGCACCACGAGAATGTCGACACCAGCCGCGACCTGGCGCAGCGCGTGCTCCTTGGCGCCGACGAGCGCTGCGACCGGCACACCGTGCTTCTTGCCCATCTCGATCATCGCCTTCGGCGGTACGCCCAGCGCATTTGCGATCAGCCGGATCGGATGATTGAAGGAGACCTCGAGCAATTGCAGCGCCGTCTTTCCGTCGAACGGCTGCGGCTGATTGGCTGCGACCTCCGTGGTCGTCAGCTCGATATCGTACTTCTTCAGGAGCTCGCGCGTATAGGTCCGGTGCTCCTGCGGCACGCGCGCTTCCAGGCTCTTCCAGGTGACGTCCTTCTCGCCCGCGGTCGAGATGTTTTCGGGGATCAGCACGTCGATGCCGTAGGGCTTGCCGTCGACGTGATCGTCGATCCACTTCAGCTCGCGTTCGAGCGTCTCCGGCGTGTGCACGGTGGCGCCGAGCACACCGAAGCCGCCGGCGCGGCTGACGGCAGCGACGACATCGCGGCAATGGCTGAAGGCCAGCAGGGGGAATTCTATGCCCAGCATGTCGCAGATCGGCGATTTCATGGCTCTCTCTCCCGGCGGTCTTCGCGTTCTCGTTGCTTTGGCGCGCGAAGCAAGATGACGCTAGCCGATCGTCACTGGCGATGACAGGCCGGATTCGGCGAGGCATCTTGTGTGTAGACGTCGCGTTATACCCCAAGGCGCGGCGTCCTGGGTGACGCCGTCATTCCGGGACTCGCGTCAGCGAGAATCCGGAATCCATTTTTCAGAGCATTCCAGGCGGCGCGATGGATTCCTGGCTCGCCCTGCGGGCGCCCCGGAATGACGGGGAGGGAGCGTGCCATGACGAAACGGTGAGACGCCCCGCCCGGCAATGCATCTCAGAGGGCTTGCCATCGGCCAATCGGGGTCTAATTAATGCAGGCGCATCTTTCCGCCGGAGCCCTCGCATGACCGACACCCCCGCCTACGTGCCGCCCAAAGTCTGGACCTGGAACAAGGAAAATGGCGGGCAGTTCGCCAGCATCAATCGCCCGATCGCCGGCCCGACCCACGGCAAGGAGCTCCCGGTCGGCAAGCATCCCTTCCAGCTCTATTCGCTGGCGACGCCGAACGGGGTGAAGGTCACGGTGATGCTGGAGGAACTTCTGGCGCTCGGCCACAAGGGGGCCGAATACGACGCCTGGCTGATCAGGATTGGCAACGGCGACCAGTTCGGCAGCGGCTTCGTCGACATCAACCCGAACTCGAAGATTCCCGCGCTGGTGGATCGCTCCGGTCCGGAGCCGATCCGGGTGTTCGAATCCGGCTCGATTCTGCTTTATCTCGCCGAGAAGTTCGGCGCGTTCCTGCCGAAGGACATCAAGAGCCGCACCGAGGCGATGTCCTGGCTGTTCTGGCAGATGGGCAGCGCGCCCTATCTCGGCGGCGGCTTTGGCCATTTCTACGCCTATGCGCCGTTCAAGATCGAATACGCCATCGACCGTTTCGCGATGGAGACCAAGCGTCAGCTCGACGTGCTCGACAGGCGTCTTGCCGACAACGAATATCTCGCGGGCAAGGAGTATACGATCGCCGACATGGCGGTGTGGCCCTGGTACGGCGCGCTCGCCAAGGGGCTGGTCTATGGCGCCGGCGAATTCCTCTCGGTGCAGGACTACAAGAACGTGCAGCGCTGGACCGACCAGATCGCGCAGCGCCCCGCCGTGAAGCGCGGCCGCATGGTCAACCGCGTCTCCGGCGATCCCGCCAGCCAGCTCCACGAGCGGCATGACGCAAGTGATTTCGAGACGAAGACGCAGGACAAGGTCGAGGCGGTCGCGACGTAGGTCTCGTAGGGCGGATTAGCCGAAGGCGTAATCCGCCATCTCGCAAGAAAGACGGCGGATTACGCTTCGCTTCCGCCCTACGATCCTCGCTTACGCCATGCTCAGCTCGTGGCGACCAACCACCATCCAGTGCACCTCGTCCGGACCGTCGGCAAAGCGCAGATGGCGGACGTCCTGGTACATCTCGGCGAGCGGGGTCCAGTGCGAGATGCCGGTGGCGCCGTGCATCTGGATCGCCTGGTCGATGATCTTGCAGGCCCGCTCCGGCACCATGGCCTTGACCATTGAGACCCAGACGCGGGCCTCCTTGTTGCCGAGCACGTCCATCGCCTTGGCCGCCTTCAGCACCATCAACCGCATCGCCTCGATCTCGCAGCGCGCCTGCGCGATGATCTGCATGTTGCCGCCGAGATGGGCGATCTTCTTGCCAAAGGCTTCGCGGGTGAGGCCACGCTGCACCATGAGGTCGAGCGCCTTCTCGGCCTTGCCGATGGTGCGCATGCAGTGATGGATACGGCCGGGACCAAGGCGGAGCTGCGAGATCTCGAAGCCGCGGCCTTCGCCGAGCAGCATGTTCTCCTTGGGGACGCGGACATTGTTGAAGCGCATGTGCATGTGGCCGCGCGGGGCATGGTCCTGCCCGAACACGTACATGGGACCGAGCACCTCGACGCCGGGCGTATCGCGCGGCACCAGGATCTGCGACTGCTGCTTGCTCGGCGCCGCGTCCGGATTGGTCTTCACCATCACGATCAGGATCTTGCAGCGGGGATCGCCGACGCCGGAGATGTAATATTTCTCGCCGTTGATCACCCATTCGTCGCCGACGAGCTTGGCCGTCGTCGAGATGTTCTTGGCGTCGGAGGAAGCGACGTTCGGCTCTGTCATGACGTAGGCCGAGCGGATCTCGCCGTTGAGCAGCGGCTTCAACCACTTCTCCTTCTGCTCCTTGGTGCCGACGCGCTCCAGCACCTCCATGTTGCCGGTATCAGGCGCCGAGCAGTTCATGCTCTCGGACGCCAGCGGGCTCTTGCCGAGCTCGGAGGCGATATAGGCGTAGTCGAGATTCTTCAGGCCCTGGCCGGTCTCGTCATCCGGCAGGAAGAAGTTCCAGAGGCCTTCCTGCTTGGCCTTGTTCTTGGCCTTTTCCAGCACTTCGAGCTGCTTCGGCGTGAAGCTCCAGCGATCCTCCTTGCCTTCGCCGGCCTTGGCGAATTCGATCGACATCGGCTCGACGGTCTCGCGAATGAACTTCTTGACGTGATCGTAGAGCGGCCGGACCTGGTCCGACATGCGGAGGTCGTTGAGCTCGTCGCCGGGATTGAGGGTGTAGTTGGTGGTGCGGGGAATATAGGTGTGTTTTGTCATTGTTCCTCCCGGGGATGCTGAGATCGTTCTGGGCGCAAGAATAGTCGCCGCGCGGCCAAAGTGCGAGCGCGCATTTTTCACGCGCAGCCATGCCACGCGATGGAATTTCGCGAGGGCGTTTGAAATGTTGTTTGAATGGGGTGGAGTGAGGCGCTCCCTAGCCGGTGTCGTCCCGGACAAGCGAAGCGCAGATCCGGGACCCATAACCACAGGGAGTGGCTTGGCGATGACTCGGAGTTGAGAGCTTCGTGCCCTAATTTCTCCCTGTGGTTATGGGTCCCCGCTTTCGCGGGGACGACACTGAGTGTGTGGTCAGTTCGGCATCCGATGCATCGCGCAGATCTTGTTGCCGTCGAGGTCGCGCAAATAGGCGAGATACAGTTTGCCGCCCGGGCCCTGGCGGATGCCGGGCGGATCCTCGATCGATTTTGCGCCTGCCGCGAGGCCGGCTGCGTGCCATTTGTCGACCTGCTCCGGCGAATTGCAGGCAAAGCCGATGGTGCTGCCATTCGCGCACGTGGCCGGCTCGCCGTTGATCGGCTTCGACACCGAGAACACGCCGGTCTTGGTGATGTAGAAGATGCGGTGGCCGTCGACCCTGGCCGGCCGCACTTCGAGCGTGCTCAGCAAATCGTCGTAGAACGACTTGGCCTTGTCGAGATCATTGGTGCCGATCATGATGTGTGAGAACATTTGCCCATTCCCTCAGAGTTTGTAGCCCGGATGGAGCGTAGCGAAATCCGGGTCTTGTTAACTTCTGACAGTCCCCGGATTGCGCTGCGCTCCATCCGGGCTACGAAAAATCAAAACGCCGTATAGCCGCCGTCGATCACGAACGTATCCGCCGTGTGATACGACGATGCCTTGCTCATCAGATACACGGCGATGCCGCCGAAATCGGATGCCTCGCCGAAGCGGCGCACCGGAATGCGGGGCATGACGTTGGCGACGAATTTTTCGTTGGCCATGAGACCTGACGTCATGTCGCTCTTGATCCAGCCGGGCAGGATCGCGTTCGCGGTGACGCCGTGGCGGGCGAGCTCGACGCCGAGCGCGCGGACCAGCGCGTTGATCGCGGCCTTGGTCGCGGCATAATGCTCGTTGCGCGCGGTGCCGAAGATCGAGGCGAGGCTCGAGGTCGCGACCAGCCGGCCGAAGGGATCGCCGGCATTGGCGCGGTCGGTCATGTGTCTCGCCGCGGCCTGGAAGGCGTGGAACACGCCGTCGAGATTGGTCGCAAACATCGTGCGCCATTCTTCCTCGGTGCGCTCGATGAAGGAGCGCCGGCCGCCGCCGCCGATGCCGGCATTGGCGAAACAGCCGTCGACCCGGCCGAAAACGTCGAGCGTCGCCTTCATCGCGGCGTTGACCGAAGCTGGATCGGTGACGTCGCAGACGCGGGCATCGACCTTGCCTGATAGCCCCGCCATGCTCGCGGCAGCGGCCTTGTTCTTGTCGGCATTGCGGCCCCAGATCGAGACGTTGCAGCCCTGGCTGGCGAGCGCCTGCGCGATGCCGAGGCCGATGCCGCCATTGCCGCCGGTGATCACGGCGACGCGGCCGGAGAGGTCGAAAAGGTTCATGGCGCGTTTCCTGTTTTTGGGTATGCGGCGCATCAGCCGCTGCGCGCAAGATTGCTTGCTATGCTCTGATCACCATGGACAAGACCGCGCTAAAAATCAAATATGCGCCCCGGCAAAACGAATTCCGGTCTGCGAAACTGACGCAGGCCGCAACTCACGAGGAAACCATGCAGTTCAAACACGTCACGCTCGATTTCGATGGCTCGGTCGCGATCCTCAGGCTCGACCATCAGGAGGTGATGAACGCGGTCTCCGTGGACATGCTGGGCGGCCTCGCCGAAGCACTCGATACGATCGAGGAGAAGAAGGACGAGGTGCGCTGCGTGGTGCTGACCGGCGCGGGGCGGGCGTTCTGCACGGGTGCGAATCTCCAGGGCCGCAACAACCAGTCGAAGAAGACCAAGGCCGGCCTGACGCTGGAGACCGGCTTTCACCCCTTCCTGCGCCGCATTCGCAATCTGCATTGCCCGATCGTCACGGCGGTCAACGGTCCGGCGGCGGGCGCCGGCATGAGCTTCGCGCTGCTCGGCGACATGATTTTGTGCGCGCGGTCCTCCTACTTCCTGCAGGCCTTCCGCCGCATCGGCCTCGTGCCGGATTGCGGCTCGACCTGGCTGTTGCCGCGCCTCGTCGGCCGGGCGCGCTCGATCGAATTGTCGCTGATGGGCGAGCGGCTGCCGGCCGAGAAGGCGCTGGAATGGGGCCTCGTCAACCGCGTCTATGATGACGGCGTGCTGATGGAGGAGGCGATGAAGCTTGCGCGCGATCTCGCCAGCGGCCCGACGGTGGCGCTGTCGCTGATCCGCAAGCTCTATTGGGACAGCCCGGAAAATTCCTTCGAGGATCAGCTCAACCTCGAATTCCAGTGCCAGCTCCGCGCCGGCGACACCCAGGATTTCCGCGAGGGCGTCGGCGCCTTCCTGGAGAAGCGGCCCGCGCAGTTCAAAGGCAAATGATCGAGGCCGAGCTTTCACGCAGCGTCCGGCGCTGGTGCAAGGGCGCGAGCGGCGCGACCTCTGCGGCCAAATTGTCGGGCGGCGCCAGTCAGGAAACCTGGCGCTTCGACATCAGGCATCCCGATGGTGTGATCGGCGCGATCCTGCGCCGCTCGCCGAAGGGTTATGGCGCGGCGCCGACGCGCGCGGCCGGGCTTGCCGCAGAAGCGCAGCTGATGCAGCTCGCTTATGAGGCCGGCGTGCCGTCGCCGCGCGTGATGCATGTGCTCGTGCCGGAGGATGATCTCGGCACCGGCTTCATCATGCAGCGGGTCGAGGGCGAAACTATCGCGCGCAAGATTCTTCGCGATGACGAATATGCGGCGGCGCGGCCGCATCTGGCGCGGCAGATCGGCGGCATTCTCGCTGGCTTGCATCGACTGCCAAAGGACAAGCTTCCCGAGCTTCGCAGCAGGTCGGCGACCCAGGAGATTTCCGAGTTCGAGCGCGATTATCGCAGCCTGAACTGGCCCAAGCCCGTATTCGAGCTGGCGCTGCGCTGGCTGCGCGACCACGATCCCGGCCCGTCAACCGAAACCACGCTGGTGCACGGCGATTTCCGCAACGGCAATCTCATCATCGGCCGCGATGGCGTACGCGCGGTGCTCGACTGGGAGCTCGCCCATCTCGGCGATCCCATGGAGGATCTCGGCTGGGTCTGCGTCAACTCCTGGCGTTTCGGCGAGATCGACAAGCCGGTCGGCGGTTTTGGCACACGCGAGGAGCTGTTTGCGGGCTACGAGGCTGCCGGCCGGCGGGTCGATCCGGTGCGTGTGAAATTCTGGGAAGTCATGGGCACGCTGCGCTGGGGCATCATGTGCGGCGGCATGATGCAGCGGTTTCGCGAGGGCCCTGACCATTCCATGGAACGCGCGATGATCGGCCGCCGTGCGAGCGAAACCGAGATCGATCTGTTGCGGCTCTTGGCGCCGCGCGGGAGCTGAACCATGCAGGACGAGCCGACACCGATCGAGCTGACCAAGTCAGTCGCCGATTTCTTGCGCAACGACATCACGCCGTTGATCTCCGGTCACCAGGCCTTCAAGCTGCGCGTCGCCATCAACATCCTCGACCTCGTCACGCGCCAGCTGACGCGGGAGGAGGGAAGTGATGCTGCGGAAGTGGCGCGCCTGCGCGCGCTGCTCGGCGAGGACGGCTCGGTGACCGAACTCAACCACGCGCTCGCCGAGCGCATTGCCAAGGGCGAGGTCGATTTGGCAACGCCGGGCCTCGCGGAGCACCTGTGGGCGACCACGATGGACAAGCTCGCGGTCGATCAGCCGAACTACGCCTCGTACAAGCGCGAGCTAGGGCGGGGCGGGTAGGCGCCGCCGCACATTTCGATCGTCGTCCCGGCGAAGGCCGGGACCCATACCGCGTGATCTATCGATCGTGCGTTGTGCTAATCCCGAACGACCAGTCTTCGTCCCATTCCTCCCTGTGGTTATGGGTCCCGGCTTTCGCCGGGACGACCAAGTAGAGAGTTATGAGCTTCGACACGCTGCTGCTCTGCACGCCGGGCCGCTTTACCGAGTTCCTACTTCCCCACCCATTTCGGCGGCCGCTTCTCCGAGAACGCCTTCGGGCCCTCGATGTAATCCTGCGAGGCCACCATCGCCTTCACCGCGGGGTACTCCCGCTGCTCCTCGATCGCCTGCTCCAGCGAGACGCCGAGCCCCTTCTGGATCGCCTGCTTGGAGGCGCGGATCGACATCGGCGAGTTCTTGGTGATCATGTCCGCCCAACGCAGCGCGCCCGACAGCGCTTCGCCCTGCGGCACCACCTCGTTGACGAAGCCGAGCTCATGGCCTTCCTTGGCGCTGACATGGCGTGCGGTGAGGATCATGCCCATGGCGCGCTTCAGCCCGATCTGCCGCGGTAGCCTGTGCAGGCCGCCGGCGAGCGCGGCGAGGCCCACGCGCGGCTCGGGCAGGGCGAAGGTCGCGTTCTCCGAGGCAATGATGAGGTCGCACGCCAGTGCGATCTCGAAGCCGCCGCCCATGGCGACGCCGTTCACCGCCGCGATGATCGGCTTGTCGCAGTCGAAGCGCGCGGTGAGGCCGGCAAAGCCGCCCTTGTCCCAACCGCGCTTGCCGCCGGCCGCCTGCCACTTCAGATCGTTGCCGGCGCAGAACGCCTTGTCGCCGGCGCCGGTGACGATCGCGACCCACTGCTCGGCATCCGCAGAGAAATCGTCGAACACCTTCTGCAGTTCGAAATGCGCATCGGTGTGCAGCGCGTTGTAGACCTCGGGACGCGACAGCGTGACGATCGTGATCGGCCCCTTGCGTTCCACCTTTGAGAATTTCAGCTCCATCGCGCACTCCCGCATTTTCTTCCGAAGGAATATTGGCGTCATACTACCGCGCGTCGGCGCTGGAGCACCATCGAATTGCGCTGGTGCGCCTTGCGCGCGCCACACGCCTCGCTTTGCTTGACTTGCGCGCGCTCTTCTCAGCTTAATCGCACGAAGCAGAAACGCGCCTAGCGCCTTAACGCAAAACGACAAAATCAATCCGGGAGAGAACCTGTGGATTTCTCATTGCCTGCCGATCTCGTCGCCTATCTCGGAGAGCTCGATCGTTTCATCGCACGCGAAATCAAGCCGCTGGAAGACGCCGACGACAACATCCGCTTCTTCGATCATCGCCGCGAATGGGCGCGCACCGATTTCGAGAATGGCGGCCTGCCGCGGCATGAATGGGAAGCGCTGCTGCGCAAGGCCAAGGATCTCGCCGACGCCGCCGGCCACCTGCGCTTTCCGGTGCCGAAGCAGTATGGCGGCAAGGATGGCTCCAACCTCTGGATGGCCGTGATCCGCGAGCACTTTGCCGCAAAAGGCCTCGGCCTGCACAACGATCTCCAGAACGAGCATTCCATCGTCGGAAATTTTCCTGTCGTCACCATGCTCGATCGCTACGGCCGCGACGACCAGAAGGCGATGATCGACGGTTCGATCAGGGGCAAGTACCGCATCACCTTCGGCCTGACCGAGCCGCATCACGGCTCGGATGCGACCCATATGGAGACGCGCGCGGTGCCGGCCACCCGCGACAACGTCAAGGGCTGGATCATCAACGGCGAGAAGATGTGGACCACAGGCATGCACGTCGCCACCCACTGCGCGCTGTTTGCGCGCACTGGCGGCAATGACGGCGATGCCCGCGGCATCACCTGCTTCCTGGTTCCGGCCAAGAGCCACGGCGTCAAGGTCGAGGAGTACATGTGGACCTTCAACATGCCGACGGATCATCCGCGCGTCAGCTTCACCGACGTGTTCGTGCCGGAGGACGCGCTGTTCGGCGAGGTCGGTCGCGGCCTGTCGCTGGCGCAGTGTTTTGTCCACCAGAACCGCATCCGTCAGGCTGCGAGCTCGCTGGGCGCGGCGGTCTATTGCATCAACGAGAGTGTGAAGTACGCGCGCGAGCGAAAACCGTTCGGCCGCGCGCTCGCGGAGAACCAGGCGATCCAGTTCCCGCTGGTCGAGCTTGCGACGCAGGCCGAGATGCTGCGCCTTCTGATCCGCAAGACCGCCTGGGAGATGGACCAGCTCACCGAGGAGCAGATCGAGCGCACGCTCTCCGACCGCGTCTCGATGTGCAACTACTGGGCAAACCGCCTCGCTTGCGAATCCGCCGACCGCGCCATGCAGGTCCATGGCGGCATGGGCTACTCACGCCACAAGCCGTTCGAGCACATCTACCGCCATCACCGCAGGTATCGTATCACCGAGGGCAGCGAGGAGATTCAGATGCGGAAGGTGGCGGGGTTCCTGTTCGGGTATATGGGCCCGGGGAAGCACTAACGGCCTGCACCGCTACCGTAGGGTGGGCAAAGCGAAGCGTGCCCACGATCCTTTCTAATACGGAGTGAGATGGTGGGCACGGCGCTTCGCGCCTTTGCCCACCCTACGGCACCGCGGGATCAATTCACCCGTCGATCCTTCCCCGCCCAATACGGCTCCCGCAATTGCCGCCGCAAGATCTTGCCGCTCGGATTCCGCGGCAGCGCCGGCAGGAACTCCACGCTCTTCGGCGTCTTGTAGCCGGCGATGCGCGTCCGGGTGAAGTTGATGATGTCGGGGGCGCTTGCCTCTTTGCCGGGCTTCATCACCACCACGGCCTTCACCGCCTCGCCCCATTTGTCGTCGGGCACGCCGATCACCGCGGCTTCGGCGACGTCAGGATGATCGCACAGGGCGCTCTCGACCTCGGCGGGGTAGATGTTCTCGCCGCCAGAGATGATCATGTCCTTGATGCGGTCGTGGATGTAGAGATAGCCGTCCTCGTCCATGTAGCCGGCATCGCCGGTGCGCAGCCAACCATCGGAACGAAGCGTCGCGGCGGTCGCCTCCGGCAGGTTCCAGTAGCCGGCCATGTTGGAGCCCGAGCGCGTCGCGATCTCGCCGACCTCTCGTGGCGGCAACGGCTTGCCGTCCACATCCAGGATCGCCAGCTCGATACCCGGCAGCGCCTTGCCGGCCGAGCGCATCCGCTCCAGCCCCTCGACGTGATCCTCCGGCGGCAGCGCAACGATGGTGCCCGTGGTTTCGGTCATCCCATACAGCTGCACGAAGCCGCATTTGAAAACCTCGATGCACTCCTTCAGCAGCGCGGCCGGTATCGGTGAGGCGCCATAGAGCATGTATTTCAATCGTGAAAAGTCCACCGTCCTGGCGTGCGGCTGCCGCACCACGAACTGCATCGCCGCCGGCACCATGAACAGCTTTGTGATGCCCGACTGCTCGAAGAAATCCAGAACCTTGGTCGGATCGAATTCGCGCGCGATCACGCCGCGGGCGCCGTGATAGAGGCCCATCACGCCCCAGCCGGAGCCGCCGATGTGGAAGACCGGCATCGCCACCAGCGAGACGTCGTCGGTCGACCACCGGTTCCACTCCGGCTTGTCCTCGGCATTGCCTGATTGCACGAGGTTGAGGAAGTTGGCGTGGCTCAGCATCGCGCCCTTCGGCTTGCCCGTGGTGCCGGACGTGTAGAGCTGGATCGCGATGTCTTTCGTGTCGATCGGCACCCCGGGATCGTCGCCGCTCTGCGCATCCCGCCACGCCGAAAAATCCTGCCATTCCGGCGCGCCGCCTTCCGTGGTGATAACCGTGCGCACGCCCGGCAGCTGATCCCTGATCTGGCGGACCTGCGTGATGAACTCCGGCCCGACGAACAGCACCGCGGCCTTGCAATCTTCGACGATGAAGGCGACCTCGGGCCCCGCGAGCCGCCAGTTCACCGGCGCCGTCACCACGCCGGCCTTCATCGCGCCCATCAGCAGCTCGAAATAGAGATCGCTGTTCTTGCCGAGATAGGCGATGCGGTCTCCCTTCTTCACGCCCATCGCAATCAGCGCGTTGCCGACCTTGTTGGTCCTCGCGTCGAATTCGGCAAAGCTGGTGAGGCGGCCCTCGAACTCGTAGGCGATGGCGTTGCCGCGGCTTCTGGCGCGTTCGCGCACCATGTCGGCGAGAGTTGCCAATGGCTGTGTGGACATGTTTCTCCCGTGGCGTCTTGTTCTTATGCCCAAGAGTGTGGCGTCATCCGCGGGGGAAGACAAGGTGGGAGCCCCGCTGTCGTCCCGGACAAGCGCGCCTCAAGCGCGCGTAGATCCGGGACCCATAACCACAGGGAGAAGTTTTACGATAACTCGGAGTTACCGTCTCGCCCCACACTTCTCCCTGTGGTTATGGGTCCCCGCGTTCGCGGGGACGACAGGTGAGCGTGGGGCGAAAGCGTCAGCCCCTTACACGTCCTCGCCCTGGCAAGGCGCCATCACCCCCGCTTCGCCCGATCCTTCTCGTTCTGCGCCATGATGCTCTCGCGCGCGGTTTTCCAGTCGTCGTCGCTCCAGTCGCGGAGCTGGTAGAAATTGCCGCCCATCGCCAGCGCCTGCGCGCCGTCCATGGCGATAGTCTCGCCGTTGATCCAGTCGCAGCCGCCGGAGATCAGGAACACGGCGACGTTCTGCAGTTCCTCCATGGTGCCGACGCGGCCCATCGGATTCATCGCCTTGGTGCGCGCGCCGGCCTCGTCACCGGGCTTGATGCGCTTGCTCATGCCCTCGGTCGGGATTTCGCCGGGCGCGATGGTGTTGAGGCGGATGCCGTAGCGGCCCCATTCGGCCGCGAGCGACATCGTCATGGCGTGGATCGCCGACTTGCTCATCGCCGACGGCACGACGTAGGGCGAGCCGTTGCGCACCCAGGTCGTGGTGATCGAGACCACGTTGCCGGGCTGCCTGGCCGCGATCCAGCGCTTGCCGATCGCCTGCGTCACGTAGAACGTGCCGTGCATGACGATGTTGGCGACGGCGTCGAAACCGCGCGGCGACAGCTCCTCGCTGCGCGAGATGAAATTGCCGGCGGCGTTGTTGATGAGGTCGGTCAGCGGCGCGTCGCGGAAGATGGTCTCCACCATCTCCTCGACCGCGAGCGCGTTGCGGATGTCGACGCCGTGACTGGTGACGCGGCCGCCATACTCGGCCATCAGCTCGGTCGCGGTCTCGTCGCAGACGATCTTGCGCCGGCCGCAGATATGCACCTCGGCGCCGAGCTGGAGGAAGCGCGCCGCCATCGACTTGCCGAGCCCAGTACCGCCGCCGGTCACGAGAATGCGCCGTCCGGCCAGAAGATTTTCCTTGAACATGGCTGTTTCTCCCGTACGGATTGTCAGTTAATTGGTCGATTGACTAAATCCGGCCGCCGGCTTCCTGTAAAGCGGCACTGAACAAGAACAGGCAAGAACTAGGGGAGAATTCATCCATGGAAGAGCGCGTCTCGATCTCGATCTCGGAAGGCGTCGCCGACGTGCGCCTGGTGCGCGCGGACAAGATGAACGCGCTGGATCAGGCGATGTTCGAGGCCCTTGTCGCCGCAACCGACCGGCTTTCGAAGGACAAGAGCGTGCGCGTCGTCGTGCTGTCAGGCGAAGGCCGCGCCTTCTGCGCCGGTCTCGACATGGGGCGTTTTGCCGCCATGAAGGAGAAGGGCGGCAATGGAATTCCGGGTGGCGAAAATCGCGATCTCACCAAGCGGACCCACGGCCAGGCGAACTTTCCGCAACAGGCGGTGTGGGGCTGGCGCCAGCTTCCGGTTCCCGTGATTGCGGCCGTGCACGGTGTCGCCTTCGGCGGCGGCTTCCAGCTCTCGCTCGGCGCCGACATGCGCTTCCTCTCGGCGGATGCGCGGATGTCGATCATGGAGATCAAATGGGGCCTCGTGCCTGACATGGCGGGCACGCCGATCCTTGCGAGCCTCGTGCGCGACGACATTTTGCGCGATCTCACCTATACCGGCCGCATCTTCTCCGCGCAGGAGGCGATGAGTTACGGCCTCGCCACGCGCATTTGCGACGACCCGCGCGCCGCGGCGCTCGAAGTCGCGCGCGAGATCGCCGGCAAGAGCCCCGATGCGATCCGCGCGGCCAAGCGGCTGCTCAACAATCTCTCGGTCGATCCGGGTCCGGCACTGCTGGCGGAGTCGGTCGAGCAGCAGAAGCTGATCGGCAGCGCGAACCAGACCGAGGCCGTGCGCTCCAACCTGGAGAAGCGCGCGGCGAAGTATGCGGATTGATTGCCTGTCGTTCCGGGGCGATGCGTAGCATCGAACCCGGAACCTCGAGATTCCGGGTCTGGTCCTTTGGACCATCCCGGAATGACAACACGACAACAAAGAAAAACAAAATGAGCGAAACACCCCCATTCCTCGGCATCGTCTCCGGCGAGCGCCGCCGCACCCACACTGAGGTCGCCAACCGCGCCGATCGCATCGCCTCAGGCCTCGCCAACATCGGCGTCCGCCAAGGCGATTGCGTCTGCATGCTGATGCGCAACGACATCGCCTTTCTGGAGGCCGCCTACGCCGCGATGCGCCTCGGGGCCTATGGCGTACCCATCAACTGGCACTTCAAGCCGGAAGAGATCACCTACATCCTGAACGACACCGGCACCTCCGTTCTGATCGGACATGCCGACATGCTGCACGCCTTGCGCGATGCGATCCCTGAGGGCGTCACCGTGCTCAGCGTGCCGACGCCGCCGGAGATCCTGTCCAACTACAAGATCGATCCCGATCATCTGAAGACGCCGGACTTCGCCATCGATTTCGAATCCTGGCTCGCGCAATTCCAGCCCTATGATGGCCCGGTCGTGCCGCAGCCGATGAACATGATCTACACCTCGGGCACCACGGGCCACCCCAAGGGCGTACGCCGCAACGCACCGACGCCGGAGCAGCAGGCGGCCGGCGAGCGCATGCGCGCGATGATCTATGGCCTCAAGCCCGGCGCCCGCGCGATCCTGCCGGGTCCGCTCTATCACTCCGCGCCAAATTCCTTCGGCATTCGCGCCGGCAAGCTCGGCGGCGCGCTGGTGCTGATGCCGCGCTTCGAGGCCGAAGAATTCCTCGAACTGATCGAGCACTACAAAATCGACACCATCTTCATGGTGCCGACCATGTTCATCCGCCTGATGAAGCTGCCGGAGGCGGTGCGGAGGAAGTACGACGTCTCCTCGCTGCGCCACGTCATTCACGCCGCCGCCCCCTGTCCGGCCGACGTCAAGCGCGCCATGATCGAATGGTGGGGGCCGGTGATCTACGAATTCTACGGCTCGACCGAATCCAGCGCGGTGACGTTCGCGACCTCCGAGGACGCGCTGAGGAAACCCGGCACCGTCGGCAAAATCTCGCCCGGCGCGGAGCTGCGCTTCCTCGGTGAGGATGGCCGCGTGCTCGGCGTCGGCGAGATCGGCGAGATCTATTCCCGCATGGCCGCGCTTGCCGATTTCACCTACCACAACAAGCCGGAGAAGCGCGCGGAGATCGACCGCGACGGCTTCATCACCTCGGGCGACGTCGGTTACATCGACGCGGACGGCTACGTCTTCATCTGCGACCGCAAGCGCGATATGGTGATTTCCGGCGGCGTCAACATCTACCCGGCCGAGATCGAGTCCGTGCTGCACGCCGTATCAGGCGTGCACGATTGCGCCGTGTTCGGCATCCCCGATGCCGAGTTCGGCGAAGCCCTGATGGCGGTGGTCGAGCCGCAAGCCGGCGTCACGCTCGTGGCTGCAGGTGTTCGCGCCGCGCTGAAGGCGCATCTGGCGGATTACAAAGTGCCCAAGCACATCGAGATCCGCACCGGCCTGCCGCGCGAGGACTCCGGCAAAATCTTCAAGCGCCGCCTGCGCGATCCCTATTGGGAGCAGGCGGGGCGGAAGATCTGACAATTCGACGAGGACCTGTAAGGTGGTCAAAAGCGTGTAGCGCTGTGCCCACGAAATTCGCTTACGGAGACAGATCGTGGGCACGGCGCAAACGCGCCTTTGCCCACCCTACGAGATCAGGGACAAGGAAACATTTGTCATGACCGACGCTGCGAATGAAGTCCTCTACACAGTCGCCGATCACATCGCGACCATCACGCTGAACGCACCCGAGCGCATGAACACGATCTCCGGCCCGATGCTCAACGATCTGGCGCGGCTCCTGACCAAAGCCAACGAGGACAAGGACGTCCGCGTCGTGATCCTCACCGGCAAGGGCAGGGCGTTCTGCGCCGGCCTCGATTTGCGCAAAGAACGTGACGGCAACGGCCTCAGCGCCGCGTCCTCGCCGACCACGATCAATCTGCGCAACACACCGCCGACAGTGTTGCAGGCGATGGACAAGCCGACCATCTGCGCCGTCAACGGCGGTGCCGCTGGCTACGGCATGGACACCGCGCTCGGCTGCGACATCCGCATCATGGCGGAAACCGCAAAGCTCGCCGCCGCCTTCGTCAAGCGCGGCGTGGTGCCGGAATCCGGCGGCACCTGGCTGCTGCCGCGCATGCTCGGCTGGGCCAAGGCTTCCGAGCTGATCTTCACCGGCCGCACGCTCGGCGCGCGCGAGTGCCCGGAATGGGGCCTCGCCAACGAGGTCGTGCCGGATGCCGAGCTGATGAACCGCGCCACGGCGGTCGCCCGCGAGATCGCCGCCAACGCGCCGCTGGCGGTGCAGGCCTCCAAGCGCATGATGCGGATGGGCCTCAACGAGAATTTCCACGACCATGTCCACCACGTCTATCTCCAGCTCCTGCCGCTGTTCAAAACCCAGGACATGGCCGAGGGCATGAAGGCCTTCATGGAAAAGCGCGAGCCGAAATTCGAGGGGCGGTAGCCGCCGGTTCGTAGCCCGGATGGAGCGCAAGCGTAATCCGGGACGGTGCTTGTGACAGAATCCCGGATTGCGCTTCCGCCTTCGCTCTTCGAGCTACGGCGGACAAGTCGCTCCATCCGGGCTACGCCGTCTTAGCAGAGACAGATTTCGTGCCTATATAAGCGGGATCATCCACCTCTGGATCGTCCCATGGCCCCCGTATCCATCCTGCTCAACCTGCTCTGGATCCTCTTCGGCGGCGCCTGGATGGCGTTCGGCTGGGTGATCGCCGCGGTCATCATGGCCATCACCATCGTCGGCCTGCCCTGGGCGCGGGCGGGGTTCAACATCGCCGTGTACACGCTGCTGCCGTTCGGCTCGCGTGCGGTCAACCGCTACGACGTTACCGGTATTGAGGACATCGGCACCGGCCCGCTCGGGGTGATCGGCAACATCATCTGGTTCGTGCTGGCCGGCTGGTGGCTGGCGCTCGGCCACTTATTGACCGCACTGGCGCTCGCGATCACCATCATCGGCATCCCCTTCGCCTGGGCCCATCTCAAGCTCGCAGGCATCGCGCTCTGGCCGATCGGCAAGGTGATCGTGCCGGCGTGAGACCCAACTCGTGGCTCGTAGGATGGGTTTCGCAAGTTCACCCCATCCTACGCGCTGCGGACATCAATGAGCATGCTCCCTCAGGGACGAACGCGAATGATCGTATTTCCCTTGCGTCGCCCGGTCGGATTTAAGGCGGCGACCGCATCGTCGAAGGTCGAGACCTTGCCGATGTTCGTCCGCAGTCGTCCATCCCGCACCCGCTGGACGATCTCACTGAGTTGGGCGCGATCCGCCTCGACGACGAAGTCGACCGCCAATCCATCGGAGGGCCGCGCCTCGGCCGGTCCGACGATGGTCACCAATGTTCCTCCGGCTCGAATGCGTTCTACTGACCGCTTCTGTATGTCACCGCCAATGACATCGAACACCAGATCGACCTTGCCGACGTCTTGCAGCGAGGCTTTGTCGAGGTCGACGAACTCGTTTGCGCCGAAGTCGAGCACCGTCTGACGGTCGGCGGCGCGTCCGGTGCCGATGACGTAGGCGCCGGCCTCTCGTGCGAGTTGCGTCACCATCGACCCGACGGCGCCGGCCGCGCCGTGTGCGAGGATGCTCTGCCCCGATTTGAGACCGCCATGCTGGAACAGCCCTTGCCATGCGGTCAGCCCCGAGATCGGCAGGCTCGCCCCCACTGTGAAGTCGACGTCGCCCGGCAGCGGCGCAAGATTGCGCGCCTCGATCGCCACATACTCGGCCAGCGTGCCGTCGCGATACCAGTCCGCCAGGCCGAACACCCGCTGTCCCAACATCAGCCCTGTCGTTCCATAGCCAAGAGCAGTGACCACTCCGGCCAGCTCGTGTCCAGGGATCGATGGTGTTCGGTCGCGATCAAGGCGATCAGTCCAGGTCGAAGGCCACGTCAGCTCAGTCGGGACAAATCCCGACGCATGAACCTGAACCACGACGTCGTTTATCGCAGGTTGCGGCTCGGGCCGGTCCACCAGCTTCATCCCTGTCGTTCCCGCGGCCTGTTCCGTTACAACGATCGCCTTCATTGGATTGTCTCCTCAGTCATTGTCCCTTGATGCAACGGTCGCAGTCAGCGTGAGCCGCGACGGCTATCCACAAACTGCCAGACAGTGTGGAAGTGTCCGCGATCTGCATTGACCGGGGCTCCCACTGAGACTGCCGATCGGATCGCTTCGTTCGTGGTGCTAGCAGTTAGATGCGTCACGCCTGGACATGAGACCAGTACCAAGATTGCAAAATTCGGCTGTACCAAGGGCCATTGAGACGGCTTACAGATTGAGCTCGCAGGATGGTAAAGCGCGAGCGAAACCCATCAACCCGACGGTTGACGAGGCATGATGGGTTTCGCAAGGGCTCCACCCATCCTACGCGCTGATCGGCAACATCATCTGGTTCGTGCTCGCTGGCTGGTGGCTGGCGCTCGCGCCTCGTCCTGCTCGCCAGGGAGGTTCCATATAGGAACGCGGGCAGCAACGTTTGGAAACAAAATCTTCACCAAAAATAACGATAGCGCCAGTCATGGGAGGCAACCGGAAAGTGTGGGCGCTACAATTCTGGGAGAACCGCCCGAGATTGCACGTGGGCTGGAATGGGGTTTGGAATGTTCAGCGCGCCGCCTTTTGCGAGAGCAAATTGTGCTGTCAAGGAGGAGCTGCGCTTGGTCGCTCGCACCGAACGGCGAATTGCGAACAGGTTACAACTGGTCAACTGGAGCCTTGTGGTTGGGTGGGCGCTGGCGCTCTGCGTCGGGCTTGCCGTAACAACCTTCACGCTGGAAGGCTTTATGACGACGGAGGTCGTCACAGCGCCGGCGCTGGCGGTTGCCGGGTTGTGGCTCATGCGGTGGGGCTGGGGCGAGCGGCCGGCGTTCACGATGCTCGCATTTGCGCAGATGGGTTTTGTCGCGATCTGCGCGGCGCCGCTGTCGTATATCGGCTTGGGCGCCGCGATGCCGCTGCAGGACTCGAGATTCGCCGAGCTTGACAGATGGCTCGGCCTGGATTGGCCTGCATATTTCCATTTCGCGATGGCCCGTCCGGAATTGCTGCTGTACGCCAAGTTCTTTTACGCAATGATCCTCGTGCCGGCCTTCTGCGTTCCGGTCGTGCTGGGGCTGACGGGTCAATATATCCGTCTGCAGCAGTTCGTGATGGCGTCAACATTGGCGTTGTGCGTGGTGATTGTCGTCTCCTCCCTGCTTCCGGCGATCGGCACCTATTTCGAGTTCGGACTGCCCTCCGATACCCCGCTATTCAAGGCGAACGGATATGGAGGACAGGCGAGCGACATACCCATGCTGCGCGATGGTACGTTGCGAGCTCTCAACATCGTGAAGCTCGGCGGCATCCTCACTTTCCCGAGCTTTCACGCTGCCACGGCGCTTCTCGGCATCTGGAGCTTATGGAGCATTTGGTGGCTGCGTCCCGCCCTGCTGGTGCTGAATGGGGGAATGCTCGTCGCGACCCCGCTGGTCGGAGGACATTACTTCGTGGATGTGATCGCGGGCGTGGCGGTGGCTGCGCTGACGATCCAGGCGTCGAAAGGCCTGACCGCGGTCGTCGTTGCAAGTCCGCTGGCGGTCTCGACGCAGCCGAACTCGGCTACCCCGGGTCGGCTGGTCGCTCTTGCCTTCGCCGCGTTGTTCGTGCGGCCGTTCCGGCGGAACATGTCCCGGCATCCGATACGCCTATGAACGTCGGCTCCTGGTCCAAGGGAGACCTGCGCGGCCGTCGTCTTCATTTCCGATAACGGTGCCAGAGCTGACAACCCTATCCAGGTCCAGCTCGGCGTCCAGGCAGTTGCTGCCCGGAATTCCTGGCGGTCGATGGCAACGGGCGGCCTTCCGGCCGCACGATACCTTGTGATCACGAGGGTATCGTCGCCACATTCGCAATGCAGACGGACTCAGCCCGTAGGATGGGTAGAGCGCCAGCGAAACCCATCAATCGCTCCGCCTGTGACGAAGCAGGATGGCTTTCGCAAGTGCTCAACCCATCCTGCGTGCTTTGGACCGGAGGAAGAGAGCGCCTGCAAGTCCAACCAAGAGGCATATCCCAACCGTGTAGCCGGCTGGATTCAAGAAACCCAGATGATCGGCAAGGACGGTGAGGGCGATCGATGCAATCACTTGCGCGATCCAGACGCGCCACGCTGTTTCTATCGCTTGCCCAAACGTCGCCCGTTCAAAATAAAGCACGCCACATGAAGGTGCCAACAAGACGACCAGCAGAACGACAACTACGACTGCCGCAAACATTATTGCCCTCTCCGCCTGCCGACAGGCGAGAACCGTCCTGCTTCGCCGCTTAAATGGCCGCCAAAGGGATGACCACCGCTAAGAAATAGAGGACCACGCAGGGGATTGAGGCCCACGCAAGAAAGCGGGCTCCCTCTCGTTTGCCAAGATAGCACAGAAGGCTTGGCACAAGCACGAAGACCAGCACCGACGGCGCCATATACAAGAAGATGGCGCTACGCCGCCCATATCCTCGTTCGTATAAGGCGATGACCGCTCCGCCGAGGGCGTGAAGCAGTCCGCCCCAAACTAGCGCACTGACCAGGATGACAGGAATGACGGATCTAAGCCTTGGCATGCTCATCGTGAGGCCAACCGATAGTCCTATCCCATACAATATTTAGCTGCTCGTAGGATGGCCATAGCAAAAGCGGCTTCGCAAGGGCTCAGCCCATCCTAGGTGCCGACGTCACTTTTCGAGTTCGACGATTTCGAAGGACGGCTCAACGCCGGAAAGTACGTCCATGCAGCCCCACCCGGTGATAAACTGGTAATGTTGCACAGGACGATGAACCTTCTTCCATGTCGCCGACTGCGCATCGGCGAACGCGGCACCGTCGACGCGGTAGGCGAAATGTCGGGGAACGAGACCTTCGTTTCTCGTGGGCTGTTCTTCAGTACTGAGCGGCATCTCGTCCAAAAGACGCACGATGGTCGCGCCATCGAAGCGAACGCGAAGGCTTCGCTTTTCAGTCGCAGGCAGCAGAAAGTCCGCCACCAGGCATTCTGCCTCCCACCTGATGGAGAGAAGGTCGCTCTTGTCGCAGTCAAACGTTACGCCTGCATCGATGGGAGAATACTTCGGCATGGCCTGGTTCAGAGCGTAAGCGAAACCCATCGAGCTCCGCCGACGACGCAACATGATGGGTTTCGCAAGGCTCAATCCGTCCTACGTGCTGGCAGACGCGAAGCCGATCATCAAAGCTTAGGCAATGCGCCTTCGCGTGTAGAAAAGTACCAAGGCGAAGATTGAGTACGCAAGACCAAACCCGGCCATTACAATGAGATAAAGCAGCGCCGTGAAGGCGTTTGTCGGCTCGCTCGCTGCGTCCGGGTCTATTCTGCCCCATAGACTAATGAACGCGGGCAGGGCCGCTAACAAACATCCGAAAACGCAGAGGTGGATGATCCATCGCCTGCTTTGCGCCCGCAGGGCAAATACTCCACCCACAATTGTCACGAAAATGGGGGCTAGCCAGCTCCAACCGAAGATAATCAAGAAGAAGTCCGCCATTAGCCGAACTGCACATTGTGAATGTGAATGGCGTGCCATGTCGTTGTTATCTGCGTCTTTACGCTCATGACGGCCGTTCAATTGACTATCCTTATCATATTCCTCGGGGTGCCCGTCGCGCAAAACACACCACATGCAGGTCAAGCGCCGGCTCTGAAAAATATTCTGATTGACCGAATTGTCTGTTTCGGCTAAACCGCATTCCATCCCGGCCCGTCAAAGGGACGTTTCGCGATCGTCACGATACGTAGGCTGGGATGCGATGGACGCGGCAGCGCCGGCGCGTGACGGGTTGGCAGGGCGGGCTACGCCCGTGAGCCATCGTGATCCGCGGTACGACACGGCGCGGTCACAGCGTTTCTTTTCGGCGTTGGGGGCGAGCACGCGCGAGCTTCCGACTGTCCGGGGAGGGACGTCCGCGGACGGCAAAAGCGTGTGGTCCTGACGCCCGGGGTCTGTGCGTCAAGGCTTGCGGTGATGAAGCGGCCCGACCGGGCGCGCACATCAGCCATCTGCAAGACGACGGGGGCAATAGTGCATCGCTCCCCGGGGAGAGCACGCCATAAGCCGTAAAACCATTGCGCAGGGAAGGCCGGGAGCCCGGCATCACCTGTGGTCAACCCCGCGTGCGTCTTGTCGCGTGCGGACCTTCGGGTGCCAGCCGGCCCCCGGCCTTCCCTGCGCCCTTTCTCTTCGATGAGGGCGAAACGGACAGCAAAGCTCGGGCGGAATACGCCGCGAGAAGGCGAAGGCGTGTTTATTGATGATGCCAATTATTTCTCGTGCCCCGGACGCAGCGCAGCGCGTCGCGCCTTCGCGGCGTGATGCGCTGCAGAGCCGGGGCCCAGACCTGAGGCAACGGGAGTCGTGGCTTTTTGGGTCCCGGCTCTGCGCAGCAACGCTCAAGGGCGTTGCAGCGCGTCCGGGACACGAGCGTGGCCGGCAGTTTGCACCGCCTCCAACTTCGTCTTGCACTGCGGTAGAAAAATATCGCACACTCCTCTGGGCCGAGGAGCCCAAGGAAGCTCTTCAAGGGAGCTCTTGAAGAGGAGCGAGCCATGTCCCTCCAGACCATACCATCCGACGCCACTGAGCATCGCCCCAACCGTCCCGAGGACGTTCAGGTGACGGAAGCGGAAGCCCGCCTGCGGGACGATATCCGCCTGCTCGGGCGCATCCTCGGCGACACCGTGCGGGACCAAGAGGGCGCCGAATTGTTCGACCTGGTCGAGCGCATCCGCCAGACCTCGATCCGGTTCCACCGCGACGAGGACCGGCTCGCCCGCCGCGAGCTCGAGCAGATCCTCGACGGTATGTCGACGTCGGAAACCGTGCGGATCGTCCGCGCCTTCAGCTATTTCTCCCACCTCGCCAACATCGCCGAGGACCAGAACAACATCCGCCAGATGCGCGCCCGCAGCGCAGGCAAGAGCACCGGCGTGCTGGCGGAGACGCTGGCCCACGCCAAGGCGGCGGGCATCGGCCCCGATCAGCTCCGCAGCTTCTTCAAGTCCGCGCTGGTCAGCCCGGTCCTGACCGCGCACCCGACCGAAGTCCGCCGCAAGAGCACCATGGATCGCGAGATGGAGGTCGCCGGCCTGCTCGACCGCCGCGAGCGCGTCGCGCTGACCGCGGAGGAGGCCGATGCCAGCGACGAGCAGCTTCGCCGCGAGGTGCTGACGCTGTGGCAGACCAATCTGCTCCGCCGCACCAAGCTCACCGTGTTAGATGAGGTCGCCAACGGCCTGTCGTTCTACGATTACACCTTCCTGCGCGAGGTGCCGCGCCTGGTCAACACGCTGGAAGACCGGCTGGAGGAGGGCGGCGAGCAGGCGGCCTCCGAGCTGGCCTCGTTCCTGCGTATGGGCAGCTGGATCGGCGGCGACCGCGACGGCAATCCCTTCGTCACCGCCGACGTGATGCGCGGCACGCTGCGGCTGCAGTCGAGCCGGGTGATGCAGTTCTATCTGAACGAGCTGCACGTGCTCGGCTCGGAATTGTCGATCGCGGCGCATCTTGCCGACGTCTCCGAAGAGCTGCGCAATTTGGCGGAACGCTCGCCGGATACCTCGCCGCACCGGAGCGGCGAGCCTTATCGCCTCGCGGTCTCCGGCATCTATGCGCGCCTGACCGCGACGGCCGAAAAGCTCGCGGTCGAGATCACGCGCCGGCCGGTCGGCAAGGGTGCGCCATATGCGAGCGTGAAGGAGCTGCAGGCCGATCTCGATGTGCTGCACCGCTCGCTGATCTCCAACAATGCCCGCGTCATCGCCCGCGGCCGGCTGCGGCTGCTGCGGCGCGCGGTGGATTGCTTCGGCTTCCATCTCGCCCGGCTCGACATCCGTCAGAACTCGGCGGTGCACGAACGCACCATCGCCGAGCTGATGGACGCCGCCAACCCCGGCATGTCCTATCTCGCGCTCGGCGAAGAGGCGCGCATCTCGCTGCTCACCAACGAGCTGCGCTCGACGCGCGCGCTGGTCTCGCCGTTCGTCAAGTACAGCGACGAGACCATGGGCGAGCTCAACGTCTTCCATGCCGCCGCGGAAGCGCATGCGATGTTCGGCTCGGACGCCATTCCCCAATGCATCATCTCGATGTGCAAGGGCATGTCCGACATGCTCGAGGTCGCGGTGCTGCTGAAGGAGGTCGGCCTCGTCCATCCCTCCGGGCGCAGCGCCATCAACATCGTGCCGTTGTTCGAGACCATCGAGGATCTGCAGGCCTCGAGCGGCATCATGGATCGCATGCTGTCGCTGCACGATTACCGACGCCTCGTCGACAGCCGCGGCAGCGTGCAGGAGGTCATGCTCGGCTATTCCGACAGCAACAAGGACGGCGGCTTCGTCACCTCGGGCTGGGAGCTCTACAAGGCCGAGATCGGTCTCGTCGACGTGTTCGAGCGGCATCACGTGCGGCTGCGCCTGTTCCACGGCCGCGGCGGCTCGGTCGGGCGCGGCGGCGGTCCGAGCTACGACGCCATCATCGCCCAGCCCGGCGGCGCCGTGAACGGCCAGATCCGTATCACCGAGCAGGGCGAGATCATCTCGTCGAAATATTCCAACGCCGAAGTCGGCCGCAACAATCTGGAGATTCTTGCTGCCGCGACGCTGGAGGCGAGCCTGCTCAATCCGCGCCAGAGCGCGCCGCGCCGCGAATATCTGACCGCGATGGACGAATTGTCGAACCTCGCCTTCAAAGCCTATCGCGGCCTCGTCTACGAGACCGACGGCTTCGTCGATTATTTCTGGTCCTCGACCGTCATCAACGAGATTGCGACGCTGAACATCGGCAGCCGTCCGGCCTCGCGCAAGAAGACCCGCGCGATCGAGGATCTGCGCGCGATCCCCTGGGTGTTTTCATGGGCGCAATGCCGCCTGATGTTGCCGGGCTGGTACGGTTTTGGCAGCGCGGTCGAGCAGTGGATCGCGGAGCATCCCGACAAGGGCATGCCGTTCCTGAAAGAGCTCTACAGGGAATGGCCGTTCTTCCGCATGCTGCTGTCGAACATGGACATGGTGCTCGCCAAGAGCTCGATCGCGATCGCCTCGCGCTATGCCGAACTGGTGCCGGACGAAGCCTTGCGCGAAAAGATCTTCGGCCGCATCCGCCGCGAATGGCATTCCTGCATCGAGACGCTGCTCGACATCATGGGGCAGGACCGCTTGCTGCAGGGCAATCCGCTGCTGGAGCGCTCGGTGCGCCACCGCTTCCCCTATCTCGATCCGCTCAACCACGTGCAGGTCGAGCTCTTGAAGGAGCACCGCGCGCAGAACCCGGATGAGCAGGTGCTGCGCGGGATTCAGCTGACGATCAACGGGATTTCGGCGGGGCTGAGGAATACGGGGTAGGGGCTACACCCTCGGTCGTCATGGCCGGGCTTGACCCGGCCATCCACGCGCTTCAGCAATCGCGGACAGACGTGGATGCCCGGGTCAAGCCCGGGCATGACCAGGAGAGAGCAGGGCACTCAACAGAAATGCGCGCCTTGCGTCTCCACATAGACCGCGTAGAGCGACTGGCTCGCGGTCATGAACAGGCGGTTGCGCTTCTTGCCGCCGAAGCAGACATTGGCGCAGGTCTCGGGCAACAGGATCTGTCCGATGCGCGCGCCGTCGTTCGGCGCGAACACCTGCACGCCGTCATAGCCGGGACCGACCCAGCCGGCGCCGACCCAGATGTTGCCCTCGGTGTCGACGCGCAATCCGTCGGGGAAGCCCGACTTGCCGTCGAGCGTCATGTCGATCAGCTTCTTGGGGTTCGACAGCTTGGCGCCGTCGATGTCGTAGGACCACACCACGTTCTTGGCTTCAGGGTAATGCGTGATGCCGGTGTCGCAGACATAGAGCTTCTTGTAGTCGTGGCTGAAGGCGATGCCGTTCGGCTTGAACGGCTCGTCCGCGACCTTGGCCACCTGTCCGGTCTGGGTGTCCAGGCGATAGACGGCTTCCTTCTGGTGCGGTTGCAGCGAGCCGGTATTGGCGAGCTTGCCCTCGTAGATGCTGATCGCCCCGTAGCCGGGATCGGTGAACCAGATCGCCTTGTCGTTGGGATGCACCACCATATCGTTCGGGCCGTTGAGCGGCTTGCCACCGGCCTGCTCGGCCAGCGCCGTCACCGAGCCGTCGTGCTCATAGCGGACGAGGCGGGTGCGCTCGGCACTGAGCTGGCGGCCCTCGGTGTCGAACGAATTGCCGTTGGCCTCGTTCGACGGCTTGTGGAACTGCTCGGAGATATGGCCGTCATCGTCGAGATAACGCAGCTGCCGGTTGGCGGGGATGTCGCTCCAGACGAGATATTGTCCCTGCGCATTCCAGGCCGGTCCCTCCGCCCACAGGCAGCCGGTATAGAGCCTCTTGATCGCAGTGTTGCCGACCTTGGCCTTGAAGCGCTTGGGGTCGATGGCGATGATGTCGGGGTCGGGATAGCGCTGCGGCTCGGCATTGGCGCCGAAGTCGCGGGCGTCGGCTCGCGAGGCGAGGACAGTGGATGCGGCGAGAGCCGCCGTGCCTTTGAGCAGAGTGCGGCGGCCGAGGCCGCCCGCTACAGAGGTATCGTCGGAGTTGGTCAGTGTTCTTGTCATGGTTTCCTCCCAAAGTTTCGTTGGGAGGACACCATTCGCCTGCAATCGGGCGTAAACCGGGGCGATCTCTGGCCGAGACAACCAGAGATCGCAGGGCAGGGATGCCGGAAATGCGGCTAGACGGGATCCCAGGTGAAAATGTCGGCGGAGCGGTCGAGCTTGTAGAACGAGCCCTTCAGCGCCGGCATGCCGTGTTCCGCGATCGACTGCGGCGTCCAGCCCTCGCTCCGCTGCACCGAGCGGATCGGTCTGTTCTGGCTGAACAGGAAGATCTCGTTCATGCGCACGCCAAAGATCTGGCCGGTGACGTCCTTGGCGGAATCGGAGATCAGATAGCCGCAGAGCGGGGCGATCTTCTCCGGTCCCATCTGCTTGATCTTCTCGACCCGCGCCTTTTCGGCCTCAGTCTCGGTCGGGATGGTGCCGATCATGCGCGTCCAGGCGAACGGCGAGACGCAGTTGGAGCGGACATTGAAGCGGCCCATGTCGAGCGCGATGGACTTCGACAGGCCCACGATGCCGAGCTTGGCGGCGGCGTAATTGGCCTGGCCGAAATTGCCGATCAGGCCGGAGGTCGAGGTGAAGTGCACGAAGGAGCCGCTCTCCTGCTCGCGGAAGATGCGCGCGGCGGCGTGGCTGACGTAGAACGAGCCCATCAGATGCACCTTGATGACGGCCTCGAACGCCTCCACGCTCATCTTGTGGAAGATCATGTCGCGCAAAATGCCGGCATTGTTGACGACACCGTCGAGCCGGCCGAAATGATCGGTCGCGGTCTTCACGATCTTGCTGGCGGGAATGGCTTCGGCGACCGACTCGAAATTGGCGACCGCGGTGCCGCCGCGCTTCTTGATCTCCTCGACCACTTCTTCGGCGGGCGCCGCGTTCGAACCGGCACCGTCCGAGGCTCCACCGGGATCGTTGACCACGACCTTGGCGCCCTCCGCCGCACAGAGCAGCGCGATCTCGCGCCCGATGCCGCGGCCTGCGCCGGTGACGATGATGACCTTGTCTTGCAGTGATTTGCTCATGCTAGCCTCTCCACGTTGCCTCTGGCCGCAGCTAACCCAGCTCGTCATGCGCGGGCTTGACCCGCGCATCCATCTCAGAAGAGGATGGATTGCCGGGTCAAGCCCGGCAATGACGAGCATGTGTTGTCCGCGCCGCTTACCTCTCGTTCGTAAACACGATCGTGCCACTCGCCGCGAACATGCCGCCAACGCCGTGGCACACCGAAATCTTCGCATTCGGCACTTGCGCCGGCGCGATCCCGCGCATCTGGCGCACGCTCTCCTGCAGCGCGTACATGCCGTACATGCCGGAGTGCATGTACGAGAGGCCGCCGCCATTGGTGTTGAGCGGCAGCTTGCCGCCCGGGCGCGTATTGCCGTCGGCGATAAACTTGCCGGTCTCCTCGTGCGGCATGAAGCCAAGGTCGCCGAGGCCGAACAGCGGCAGATGCGCGAACGCATCGTAGATCATGAGGTGATCGACGTCCTTGTGGGCGATGCCGGCCTCCTTGAACGCGAAGGGGCCTGCGGTCTTGAACGCGCGCGAGGAGTTGAAGGTCTCCATCTGGCTGACCATCGGCGTCTCCACGCTCTCGCCGGTGCCCATGATGTAGACGGGCTTGCGCGGAAAATCCCTGGCGCGATCGGCCGAGGTCAGGATCAGCGCGCCACCGCCGTCGGTGACGAGGCAGCACTGCAGCAGGCGAAACGGATAGGCGATCATGCGCGAGTTGAGGACGTCGGCAACCGTGATCGGGTCCTTCATCATCGCGCGCGGATTCTTCGCGGCCCATTCCCGCTGCACCACCGCAACGGCAGCAAGCTGCTCGTGCGTGATGCCGTAGGTCTTCATGAACCGCAGCACGGGGATCGGAAACATGCTGGGCGGACCGTAGACGCCGTAGGGCGCCTCGAACTGGCCCTGCAGGCTGTCGGCGGGGATCGAGCGCGGCGCCTTGCCGATCATCGACTTGCCGCTCTCGGCATGCGTGATCAGCACGGTCTTGCACAAGCCCGCCTCGATCGCCGCCGCGGCATGACGAACGTGCAGCATGAAGGAGCAGCCACCGACCGAGGTGCCGTCGACCCAGGTCGGCTTAATGCCGAGATAGTGGCAGACCTGCTGCGGCGTTTCGACCGCGGTGGCAAAGCCGTCGATGTCGGAGAGCTTCAGTCCGGCATCGGCGATCGCGTTGAGCGCGGCATCCGCGTGCAGCTGGAGCTGCGAGGCGTTGGGGATGACACCGAGCTCGGTGGTCTCGGCCGCGCCGACGACGGCAACCTGGTTTTTGCGCATGGCTTATCCCTTCGCCGGACGAAACACGGGAAGGGTGATCTTGTCGTCGAGCGCCTCGAATGCGACCTCGAGCTTCATGTCGAGCTCGAGCGCCTCGGGCGTCTGAGGGCAATCGATGATGTTGCTCATCATCCGCGGTCCCTCGGCAAGCTCCACCACGGCGATCGCATATGGCGGCGTGAAGCCGGGCGCGGCGGGACGGTGATTGATCACGTAGCTGTAAAGGAAGCCCTTGCCGCTCGCCTTGAAGATGCTGACCTTGCGCGAGGCGCAGGACGGGCAGAACGGGCGCGGCGGGAAGTAGACATGCGCGCAGGCGTCGCAGCGCTGCAGGCGCAATTCGCCCGCCTTCGTGCCGTCCCAGAAATGCTGGGTCTCCGGCGTCGGTTTCGGTCGCGCGCGCTGCGGTTCGGCCATGTCGGAACGCCCTCCCAGAAAGCAAATCTTGATAGGGCAGGCTTCACGCCCGCCCGTTTCGATCTTGATGCGACAATCGACCATGGTGCGTCAACGGTCCAGCAATACGCATGCATGCCATCATGCGCACAATGCTTGTGTCGAACTGAGGCAGCGCTATAGATTGCGCGCGACAATATTCCGTGAGACAGACATGCCCGAATTTCCAACGCTGGCGAAGCTCGCCGAAGACCTCGAAAGCGGCCGCACCACCGCCCGCAAGCTGGTCGAGGCCTGCATCGCCAGGATCGCCGATCCCGCCGGGGAGGGCCAGCGCACCTTCCTCCATGTCGACAAGGACGCCGCGCTCGCCGCGGCCGACGCGATGGACGGCTTGCGCAAGGCCAAGGCGGCGCCATCGCGCTATGCCGGCATCCCGATCTCGATCAAGGATCTGTTCGACATCAAGGGCCAGGTGACGCGCGCTGGCTCGCGCGCGCTCGACGATTCGCCGCCGGCCGAGCAGGATGCGGCGACGGTGGCGCGGCTGCGCAGGGCCGGTTTCGTCGTGATCGGGCGCACCAACATGACCGAGTTCGCCTATTCCGGCATCGGCATCAATCCGCACTACGGCACGCCGAAGGGCGGCTGGAACCGGGCCGTGGGCCATGTGCCCGGCGGCTCGTCCTCGGGCGCGGCGGTATCCGTGCTCGATGGCATGGCACACGGCGCGCTTGGCACCGACACCGGCGGCTCCTGCCGGATTCCGGCCGCGTTCAACGGCATCGTCGGCTACAAGCCGACGCAGCGTCGCGTGCCGCTCGAAGGCTCCGTGCCGCTCTCATTCTCGCTCGACAGCATCGGGCCGCTGGCACGATCGGTCAGTTGCTGTGCCATACTGGACGCCGTGCTCACGAACGAGCCGATCGCCCCGCTGAAGCCGCGGCCGATCCAGGGCATGCGGCTGGCGGTGCCGACCACGATCGCGCTCGACGACCTCGATGCTGAAGTCGCCGAGACGTTCGAACGCGCCCTGAAGACGCTTTCCGATCATGGCGCCATCATCGAGCGCATCGAGATGGCCGAATTCCACGACATCGGTCCGATGAACGCCAAGGGCGGCTTTGCCGCGTCCGAGAGCTACGCCTGGCACCGCTATCTCATCACCTCCAAGGGCGACGTCTACGACCCCCGCGTCTCCGTGCGGATCATGCGCGGCGAAGCGCAGAGCGCGGCCGATTACATCGATCTCCTCAACGAGCGCCGCTCGCTGATCGCCCGCGTCAACGCACGCATTGCGCCCTATGATGCGCTGGTGCTGCCGACCACGCCCAACACGCCGCCGAAGATCGCCGACCTTGCCGATGACAAGGCATTCACGCGCGAGAACATCCGCGCACTGCGCAACTGCACCCTGATCAACATGATCGACGGCTGCGCCATCTCGCTGCCCGCACATCGCCAGGGCGACGTTCCCGTCGGCCTGATGCTGGCGGGCGCGGGCGGAACGGACCATCGTATTTTTGAACTTGCTGCCGGCATGGAGGCCGTCATTCGTGTTTGACCTGACTTTCACCGTCGATGCCCAGGACACCACCACGCCGCTGACGCTCGCGATCGACCAGATGGTCATCGCCGGATGGACCGGCCGCGACCCCGTCGCGCGCGACAAGCACATCGCCGAGCTGCAAGAGATGGGCATCGCCCCGCCGGCCTCGACGCCGATTTACTACCGCGCCTCGGCGCGGCGGCTGACCCAGGAAGACAGCATCGAATGCACCGGCGGGGATTCCTCCGGCGAGGTCGAGTTCGTGCTGATCGGCTGGCAGGGCCGCATCTTCGTCGGCTGCGGCTCCGACCACACCGACCGCAAGGTCGAGGCCTACAACGTCACCGTGTCCAAGCAGATGTGCGACAAGCCGATCGCCGCCACGCTGTGGGAGCTCGAGGACGTCATCGGCCATTGGGACCAGATGATCCTGCGCTCCTACGCCACCATCAAGGGCGAGCGCGTGCTCTACCAGGAGGGCACGCTGGACGCGATGCTGCCGGTGAACGACCTGATCGCGCGCGGCTTCGAAGGAGGAAAATTCCCCGACGGCTGCGCCATGTTCGGCGGCACGTTTGCGGCCAAGGGCGGCATCCGCCCCGCGGACCGCTTCGATTTCGAGCTGGAGGATCCCGTGCTGAAGCGGACGATCAGGCATGGGTACGACGTGGCGACGTTGCCGGTGAGGGGCTGAGGACTCTCCGCCGTCATTGCGAGGAGCCCTTGCGACGAAGCAATCCAGACTGGTTCCGCGGAGGGACTCTAGATTGCTTCGCTTCGCTCGCAATGACGGGGAGATAGTCATCGGAAATCGGGTGGCGGGGTGAACGTCGGACTGCAAAGGTGATTGCTATGACAATGTCCGCACGAAAATCAGACCAACGATCCGCTCCCGATCTCACGACCCACGTCGACGCGCTCGACTGGCCTCAGATCACGGCCGAACTCGATTCCCAGGGCTGTGCCGTCCTGAAGGGCCTCCTCATGCCGGACCAGTGCCGCGCCGTTGCGGCGCTCTACCCGGACGACACGCAGTTTCGCAGCCGCATCGTCATGGGCCGTCACGGCTTTGGCCGCGGCGAGTACAAATATTTCGCCTATCCGCTGCCGGATCTGATCGCACAGCTCCGCCCAGCGCTCTACGCGCATCTGCAAGGCGTCGCCAACCGCTGGAACGAGGCGATGGGGATCGACATTCGCTATCCCGCCGCGCATGCGGCGTTCCTGAAACGCTGCCACGAGGCGGGGCAGGCGCGGCCGACGCCGCTGCTGCTGCAATATGAGGCCGGCGACTACAATTGCCTGCACCAGGACCTCTATGGCGAGCACGTGTTCCCGCTCCAGGTCGCGATCCTGCTCTCCGAGCCGGACCGCGACTTCACCGGCGGCGAGTTCGTGCTGACCGAGCAGCGGCCGCGCATGCAGTCCCGCGCCGAGGTGGTGCCGCTGGCGCAGGGCGATGCGGTCGCCTTTGCCGTGCATCACCGTCCGGTGCAGGGGACACGCGGCACTTACCGCGTTAATCTGCGCCATGGCGTCAGCCGCATCAGGTCCGGCCAGCGCCACACACTGGGTGTAATTTTTCACGATGCCAAATGAGCGGAGCGTTGACGGCTGATTTGTTCGATAGCGTTGCCGAAGCGCAGCCGTCGCGCGAGGAGATCGCGGACGGTGCCGTGTTGTTGCGCGGCTTCGTCAAGCCGATCGAAACCGAGCTGATCGCCGCCGTGCGCGCGATCGTGGCGCAATCGCCGTTCCGCCGGATGACCACGCCCGGCGGCCATCTGATGTCGGTGGCGATGACCAATTGCGGCGAGCGTGGCTGGATCACCGATCACACCGGCTATCGCTACGATCCGATCGACCCGCGCACCGGCGCGCCATGGCCCGAAATGCCGCCGGTGCTGCGCGATCTCGCGCGCCACGCCGCGGAGCAGGGCGACTTTCAAAACTTCGCGCCCGATGCCTGCCTCGTCAACCGCTACGAGCCCGGCACGCGGCTGTCGCTGCATCAGGACAAGGACGAGCTGGATTATGCGGCGCCGATCGTCTCGGTCTCGCTCGGATTGCCCGCGACCTTCCTGTTCGGCGGCCTGGTGCGCAGCGACAAGCCGCGCCGCTTCCGCCTGGTGCATGGCGATGTCGTGGTCTGGGGCGGAGCCAGCAGGCTCGCCTATCACGGCGTCGCGCCGCTCGCCGATGGTGAGCATGCGCTGCTCGGGCGCAAGCGGATCAATCTGACGTTCCGCAGGACGCGGTGACCTTCCTTCTCCCCTTGTGGGAGAAGGTGCCTTCCCGAAGGGAAGGCGGATGAGGGGTCTTTATCCGCGGAGACAGACCCCTCATCCGTCTCGCTGCCGCTTCGCGTCAGCGATCCACCTTCCCCCACAAGGGGAGAAGGGAAGAACCCTGGAACGACGATGCTCCGACTAAGGCTTCGGCGGATGAATAAACGCCCACGGGCTGACTTCCGAGTCCCTGGTCACCTCGACCGAAATCAAATACGGCCCGCCATGCGCCAGCGCCTTTTCCAGCACGGCCTTGAACTGATCGGGCGCGGTGACACGCGCAGCCGCAACGCCAAAGGACTCCGCAAGCTTGACGAAATCGGGATTGACGAGGTCCGACGCCACCACGCGGCCGTCGAAACGTTCGCGCTGGTCGCGGCGGACATTGCCGTAGGCGTTGTTGTTGAACACCAGCGTCACCACGCCGATGCTGAACTGCACGGCGGTTGACAACTCCTGCACGCCGAACATGAAGCCGCCGTCGCCGGTGATCGCCACCACCGGCTTGTCCGGGTTCGCCACCTTGGCACCTAGCGCGGTCGGGAAGCCCGAGCCGAGCGTGCCCTGGTAGCCCGAGGTGATGAAGGTGCGCGGCTGGTAGATTGGAAAGCCGTACCAGGAGGCAAAGCCAACTTGCGACAATTCGTCGGTGACGATCGCGTTCGCCGGCAGCACCTCGCGCAGGATGTTGAGATACGCCATCTGCGGCTGGATGCGCTGGATCTCGGCTTGTGCGGTCGCAGTGGCCTCGCGGATGTCCTCCCGCCGGCCTCGGGTCCGCGCAAAGCCCGCTTTCTTCACGGCCGCGACGAGATCGGCCGTTCCGGCCTTGGCATCGGCGACGATGGCTGCATCGGCGACGACCCGGCGCATCTCGACCGGATCGATGTCGATCCGAACGGATTTCAGCCCCTTCGGCTGATAGGGCCAGCGGAAGCCCGATGTCGGCAGCTCCGCGCGGGTGCCGATTGCGATCATCAAATCGGTCGTCGGCCACAGCTTGTAGGCGGCTGCCATGGTCAGTCCAAGCTCGTGCGCGTTGGAGACGATGCCGCGGCCGCTGCGGAAGGCGACCACGGGCGCATCGATCATCTCAGCGAGCTCGAGGATCTCCTCGCCCGCCTCGATCGCGCCGCTGCCAACGAAGATCATCGGCGCCTTGCTGGCCTTGATCAGCGCGGCGGCCTGCTTGACGAGATCCGGATCGGGCTGTGGCGCGGGCAACGGCTCCAGCACCCGGGCGGCGGCGGTGCCCGCGCGCTGGGTGAAGACGTCCCAGGGCATCTCGACCGAGGCCGGGCCACGCCGTCCCGACATCATCTCCTGGAAGGCGCGCGCGACGACCGTCGGCGCGTTGCCGGGATATTCGATCCGGTCGGCCCATTTCACATAGGTGCGCAAGGTCGCGAGCTGGTCCGGCATCTCGTGCAGGTGGCCGCGACCCTTGCCCAAAAATGGCGTCGGCACCTGGCCGGTGACGCACAGCACCGGCTCGTTGCAGCCGAACGCGGTGAGCAATGCCGCGCTGGCATTGAGCACGCCGGGGCCGGGCACCACGCTGAACACGCCGGGCTTGCCGCTGGAGCGCGCGTAGCCGAACGCCATGTAGCCGCAGGCCTGCTCGTGCCGCGCGCCGATCACCTTGAGCTGGGCCTGGTGGAAGGCATCGAACAGGCCGTAGACCTGCGCGCCGGGCAGGCCGAACACGGTATCGACGCCATGGGCGACCAGGCCGCTTACGATCGCTTCGCCGCCGGTGAGGGTGGTCATTGCATCATTCCACTTCGATTGTTGATCAGGCTTCGTCGACGACACCGTTGCGCAAGCTGCCGATACCTTCGGCCGTGACCTCGATGACGTCGCCGGGCTTCAGGTAACGCGGCGGATCGAACCGGGCACCGGCACCGGTCGGCGTGCCCGTGACGATGATATCGCCGGGGACGAGCGTTGCGAAGGTAGAGATATAGTTGATGAGATAACGGAAGGAGAACATCAGCCGGCTGGTGCGATCGTCCTGCCTCAGTTCGCCGTTGACATGCGTGGTGAGCCTGACATCGGCGATCTGCGATTCCTGCACGTAGGGCACGAGCCATGGGCCGAGGCTGCCGCTGGAATCAAAATTCTTGCCCTGGGTGACGTTGAACTTGGCGTGGCGCAGCCAGTCGCGCACCGAGCCTTCGTTGCAGAGCGCGAGTGCTGCGATATGATCGAGCGCAGCGCTTTCCGGAATATGCCGGCCTTGCTTGCCGATCACCAGCACGATCTCGCCTTCATAGTCGAGTTGCGCGGAAGCCCGTGGGCGCACGAGCGGCGTGTCGTGGCCGACGAAGGAGCGGGGCGAGCGCATGAACATGCTCGGATATTTCGGCGCGTCCTGGCCGTCCTTGTATTCGGCGTTACGGTCGGGATAGTTGACGCCGATGCAGATGATCTTTTCCGGCGTGGGCACCGGCGGCAGCCAGGTGATATCGGCGAGCGCGTGATCCGGCGTGCGGCTGGCGGCTTCCTCGGCAAGGCTCACGAGCTTTCCGGCCGCGAGGACTTCGCGCAGCGTTGGATAGTGTTTTGCGTAGCGCGCGGAGAGATCGACGATGCCGCCCTCGAGGACGGCCCCGTAGCTTACATCACCCTTGACGGAATAGGTGGCGAGGCGAGGAAGTTTCATCAGTCGGCCACCAGCACGTCCGCGACAAACTTCGGCTCGCGCACGGCCTGCCCGCTAAACAGCGAGCCCTGCTCGAACCAGGAACGCGGGGCGGGTGCGCCCCACAGCGTCTGGCGGCGCGGATCGCGCAGCGACCAGCGCAGCGGCTCATGGTCGTGATCCCCCGTGAAATAGTCGCTGGTGTAGAGCTCGAGCCTGTGTCCGTCGGGATCCCGCACATAGAGGAAGAACGCGTTCGAGATGCCGTGGCGTCCCGGGCCGCGCTCGATGTTCTTGACGAAGCCTTGGGACGCCATGACGTCGCAGAGATGGATAATGTTCATCGCCGTCGGCGTCCAGTAGGCGAAATGGTGCAGGCGAGGGCCCTTGCCGTTGGTGATCGCGAAGTCGTGGACATTGCCCTTGCGATGCATCCAGGCCGCGGCGATGCGCCCGTTCGGTCCATCCTCCTCGGCGTATTCGGTGAGGCGGAAGCCGAGCCGGGCGTAGAACTCGACGGTGTCCTGCACCTCGGCGGCGAAGACATTGAAATGATCGAGCCGTTGCGGGTGGCAACCCCTGTAGAGATCATAGCGGCGCAAGAGATGCGGCCGCCGGTCCATCGACGCATAGAGCTCGATCTGGAAGCCGAAGGGATCGGTGAACTGCAGGGTCCGGCCCTGGAAGGGCTGGTCGACGAAGGCGTAGGCGAGGCCGTTCTCGGACAGGAAAGCGGCGGCCTTGTCGAGATCCCCGTCGTTGCCGACCTTGAAGCCGAGGCGCGCGCACGCCGGGACTGCTGCTTTCCGCAGCACCAGCGAGTGATGCTGATGCTCCTCCGCGGCGCGCAAATACACGACCTTGTCGTCGGCGTCCTCGACATGCAGGCCGACAATGGTCTCGTAGAACTCGCGGCTCAGCTTCAAGTCGGTGACGTCAAGCACGACGTGGCTGGAGCGGATGATGTTGAACGGCGGCTCGAAGATATGTTGCGGTACGGGCATTTGCGTTTCCCCTCGGCTCGGTCGTCATTCCGGGCGGCTCGAAGAGCCGAACTATGGTGCGCAATTGCGCACCTGAGAATCTCGAGGTTCCGGAACGACGAAGCGTTAAATTCCCAGTTTCTGAATCTTGTGCGTGCCCCGCGCCAGCGAGACGTGCTTGGTTTCCATGTAGAAATCGAACGAGTAATCGCCGCCGTCGCGGCCGATGCCGGACGCCTTCATGCCGCCGAACGGCGTCGGCAAATGGCGGACATTTTCCGAGTTCAGCCAGATCATGCCAGCCTCCAGCGCATCGGCGACGCGCAGTGCGCGGCCGACATCGTTGGTCCAGACATAACCGGTCAGGCCATAGCGGATGTCATTGGCGATCTCGATGGCTTCAGCTTCGTCTTTGAAGGGCAGCACGGTGAGGAACGGGCCGAACACCTCCTCCTGCGCCACGCGCATCTTGCCGTGCGCGCCGGTGACCAAGGTAGGTTCGACATAATGTCCGCCGCCCGGGCCGTCATGGGCCTTGCCGCCGACCGCGATCACAGCGCCGTCCTGGCGCGCAACGTCGAAATAGGAGCAGACCTTTGCCAGATGCCGTTCGTGGATCAGCGGCCCGATCTCGGTGGCGGGATCGAGGGGATGGCCGACCTTCAGCGCCTTCACGCGCGCGGTGAGCTTCTCCGTGAACTTGTCCGCAATGCCGGCCTGAACCAAGAGGCGACTGGATGACGTGCAGCGTTCGCCGTTGAGCGAGTAGATCATGAACACGACGGCATCGAGCGCGCGGTCGAGATCGGCGTCGTCGAACACGATCACGGGGTTCTTGCCGCCGAGCTCGAAATGCACGCGCTTCAGCGTCGGCGCGCCCTGCACCATGATCGCCGAGCCGGTCGCGCTCTCGCCGACGAAGCCGATCGCCTTGATCGCGGGATGCTCGGTCAGCGCCTTGCCGGCCTCTTCGCCGAAGCCGTGGACGGTGTTGAGCACGCCGTCGGGAACGCCGGCCTGCTTGACGAGCTTGCTGAGCATGTCCGCGGTGACCGGCGACCATTCCGCCGGCTTGTGCACGACGGTGCAGCCGGCCGCGAGGGCAGGGGCGATCTTCCAGGTCGAGAGCATGAACGGCGTATTCCACGGCGTGATCACGCCGACCGGGCCAATCGGCACGCGCGTCGAGATATTCCAGTGCTCGTCGCTCGGCGTGTTGAGGCCGTCGCGCGCCTCCGCGCATTTGTCGGCGAAGAAGCGGAAATTCTCGGCGGCGCGGATCGCGGCCTTGGCCATGAAGCGATAGGCCTGGCCGGTGTCGATGCATTCGAGCACCGCGATGTCGTCGGCGTTGTCCTCGATCGCGTCGGCGACACGATGCAGCAGCTTCTTCCGCATCGCCGGGCCCATATCGCGCCAGGACTTGAAGGCAAGCGCCGCGGCCGTTGCGGCGCGGTCGATGTCCTCGGCGGTGCCGCGCGCGACGCTTGCGAGCGTCGTGCCGTCGACTGGCGATTTCGTCTCGAACGTCTCGCCGGAGATCGAGGCGACGGTCTTGCCGTCGATCATGTGGCCGATGCCGTCGGCTCGCAGCCTGTTCAGCAGCGGTGCGACGCGGTCGCGGTTGGCCTGGAATATATCGGTTTTCGGGCTGGGCTTATCCATGGGCGGCTTCCACTTTCAGGGCGTCGTGGATGTTGTTGCGCTTCCAGCTGGTGTCCTTGTCGTTGATCTGCATGTCGAACGACAGAGCGAACTTGCTGGCAGCGAAGACGGGATCTAGATGTCGGGAGAGTGCCTGGAAGACGTGCTCGCCGGCTTGCTGCCGCGTCTTGAGATCGCGGCCCTCGCCGATGCGTAGCACCATGTCGAGAAAGCCGTAGTCGTTCCGCGCGTCAGCGATCGCATAGTGCTCGCACCTGATCGCGCGGACGCGGATGCCGCCGAGCGGGAAGATGCCAGTCTCGACCGCCGCCTTGCGCACGATCTCGCACACCGCCGCGATATCGAGGCGGCCATCGAGATTGGCCGAATATTCAATCGTGAAATGCGGCATCGCGGTTTCACTCCCTGTATTCTTATGCGCCTAAGCGAAGTAGCAGCTGACCGAGCCGTAGGCGCCATAATCGGCCTGAATTGTGTCGCCCTTGCGGGTCTCGATCGGACGGATGAAGGAGCCCGCAAGCACGACCTGTCCAGGCTCCAGCGCAAGGCCGAGGGGCGCGATCTTGTTGGCGAGCCAGGCGACGGCGGTCGCCGGATGATTGAGCACGCCGGCGGCAAGGCCGGTCTCTTCGAGCTGGCCGTTCCGAAAACACAGCGCGCCGATCCAGCGCAGGTCTGCGTCGAGCGGGCGGATCGGCCGTCCGCCGAGCACGATGCCGGCATTCGCCGCATTGTCGGCGATGGTGTCGAAAATCTTTCGCGTCGCTTTGGTCTTGGGATCGACGCGCTCGATCCGCGTGTCCAGAATCTCCAGTGCCGGCACCACGAAATCGGTGGCGTTGAGCACGTCGAACAGCGTGCAGTCGGGCCCCGCGAGCCGCTTGCTCATGACGAAGGCGAGCTCGGCCTCGACGCGTGTCGCGATGAAGCGCTCGGTCGGAATGATCCCGCCATCGGCGAAGAACATGTCGTCGAGCAGCACGCCGGAATCGGGCTCGTCGATATTGAGCGCGCTCTGCATCGCCTTCGAGGTCAGGCCGATCTTGTGGCCCTTGACGATGCGCCCCTCGGCGATCTTGACGTCGACCCAGGCCTTCTGAATTGCGTAGGCATCGGTGATGGTGATGCCGGGGAAATCCTGCGACAGCTGCCGGATCTGCGTGCGGGTCTTCTCCGCCTGATGCAGACGCCTCGCGCAAGCTTGGATATCGTCGTTGGAAAGCGCCATTTGTGATCTTACAAATTGGGGTGCCGGGAGATACTTAACATGTTAAGTGAATGCGTCAAACACAATTTCGGCTTGCTGCACTGCAAACGTTTTGCGGTTTGAAAGGGCATCATGGTGAAGAGACCGGCTGATCCAGCCAACGGAAGCGCGCCTGCCGCACGGCAGGTGCCGATGCGCGATTTCTCGCGCTCGCTGCCGATGTCGCTGTTGCGGGCCCGCGAAGCGGTGATGCGGCAGTTTCGTCCCTCGCTGCGCGAGCACGGCTTGACCGAGCAGCAATGGCGCATCCTGCGTGCACTGGCGGCGATTGAGGCGGTCGAGGTGACGGAACTCGCGCGCACGGCGTTCCTGCTCGGCCCGAGCCTGTCGCGCATCCTGCGCGATCTCGAGGCGCGCAATCTGATCGAGCGAAAGACGGCGAAAGCGGACCAGCGCCGCAGCATGGTCTCGATCTCGAAAGAGGGCGTGAAGCTGATGGCCTCGGTGGCGCCGACATCGGAGGCGATCTATGCCGAGATCACGCGACGCTTCGGCGCACGCAAGCTCGCCGAATTGCAGGAGATGCTCGGCGCGCTCGAACAAAGTCTTGCAGAGCTTGGCGCAAGCGAGGAGGCAAGTGCGGAGGAGTGAGCGCGTGATGGCCGGAACCGGGGGCGTCGGGCGATGGTTTGACGTCGATTCGAAGGTGGTTGACGCTGGCCGTGTCGATGCCGGGGAGGTTAAACTGCCCATGCACGCCGCCAGGCCGATGCGGGGGTCGGGAGGTGCCGATTCCGGGCGATCCGAGGCGGAAAATCGTGACAGCGCGGACCCGAAAGGGCGTCCCTTGCCGGATGACACCCCGGGCGGCAATAGTGGGCGCCGCCTGCGAGGTCGGTGTCAGCGAAGTCAGTATCCAGCGCGAGCGCATAGGCGTTGCGTCATTGCGAGCGTAGCGCGGCGCTCCGGTTCGCGCTAACAGCGGGTCGTGCTGTCGCGGCGCTCGTCATGGTGACGAAGGTCCAAACAACAAAGAAGGAAGGCAACGTGGCGAACAAGGTCAAGGAAATCTGGAAGTCGGGCAAGGCCGTGGTCAACGCGTGGCTCGCTATACCCTCCGGCTTCTCGGCCGAGATGATCGCGCAATGCGGCTTCGACAGCGTCACCGTCGACATGCAGCATGGCGTGCAGGACTATCTCTCGATGGTGCAGTGCTTCCAGGCCATGGACAAGCACCCCGTGACCCCGATGGTCCGCGTGCCCTGGAACGAGCCCGGCATCATTGGCAAGGTGCTCGACGGCGGCGCCTATGGCGTGATCTGCCCGATGGTCAACACGCCGCAGGAAGCCAGGAACCTGGTCTCCTATTCCAAATATCCGCCGCAGGGCGTGCGCTCCAACGGCCCGATCCGCGCCGGCATGTACGGCACCGCGGGCTCGTATCAGAAGACCGCGAATGCCGACACCATCCTTCTGCCGATGATGGAGACCAAGACCGCGGTCGAGAACATGGAAGCGATCCTCGACGTCGAAGGCATCGACGGCGTCTATATCGGACCGTCCGACCTCGGCTTCTCCTACGGCCTTGAGCCCAAGCTCGACCGCAGCGAGCCCGAGATCCTCGCGATCTATGAGAAGATCATCAAGGAATGCGGCAAGCGCGGCCTCAACCCGGGCATCCATTGCAGCGGCGCCGAGGGCGCCGCGCGCGCCATCAACATGGGCTTCAAGCTGGTGACGCTCTCGAACGAAGTCGGCCTGATGACGACCTACGCCAAGATGCAGGTCAACGCGACCCGCAAGGATTCGGGCGGCAAGGCCTGAGACGTCGCGAATGGCGAATGGGGAGTAGCGAATGGGCTACTCCCTTTTTCCATTCGCTATTCACCATTCGCTACTCGCCTCCGAAGGAGATTCGCCATGACCATCAGCCCCGTCATCCGCCTGCATCCCGATGATGGCGTGCTGATCGCGCGCGCCAGCCTGCCGCCCGGCACCGTCGTTGCCGACGGCGTGACCACGGTCGAGCGCATCCCCTCCGGCCACAAGGTCGCGATCAAGCCGATCGCGGTAGGCGAGCCTGTCATCCGCTACGGCCAGATCATCGGCTTTGCGACCATTCCGATCGCGCCGGGCCAGCATGTGCACGTGCAGAACATCGGCATGGGCGACTTTTCAAAAGACTATGCCTATTGCGCCGACGTCAAGCCGACGCCGAACTTCGACCTGCCGGCGACCTTCGAAGGCATCCGCCGCCCGGACGGCCGCGTCGCCACGCGCAACTATATCGGCATCCTCACCTCGGTGAATTGCAGTGCGCATGTCGCAAGCCTCGTCGCCGACGTCTTCAAGAAGAATCCCTTCACCGGCGACAATCCGCTGGCCGATTTCCCCAATGTCGACGGTGTGGTCGCGCTGACCCACAAGACCGGCTGCGGCATGACGCAGAACGAGCCCTTGGCGCTGCTCCGCCGCACGCTCGGCGGATATGCGCGCCACGTCAATTTCTCCCACGTCATCGTGCTCGGCCTCGGCTGCGAGGTGAACCAGATCGGTGGTCTGATGGAGGAGCAGAAGCTCGCGGGACGCCTGCGCGCGATGGACATCCAGGAGGTCGGCGGCACCCGCAAGACGGTGGAGGCGGGCATCGCCTTCGTGCGCGAAGCGCTGGCTGACGCCAACAAGGTCAAGCGCGAGACGGTGCCGGCGAGCGAGCTGACGGTCGCTCTACAATGCGGCGGCTCGGACGGCTATTCCGGCGTATCCGCCAATCCCGCGCTTGGCGCCGCGAGCGATCTCATCGTGCGCCATGGCGGCACCGTGATCCTGTCGGAGACGCCGGAGACCTACGGCGCCGAGCATCTGCTGACGCGCCGCGCCGTCAGCCGCGAGGTCGGCGAGAAGCTGGTCGACCTGATGCGCTGGTGGGACGAATACACGGAGCGCGAAGGCGCCGAGATGAACGCCAATCCGAGCCCCGGCAACAAGGCCGGCGGCCTCACCACCATTCTTGAAAAATCGCTCGGTGCGATGGCGAAGGCCGGCACCACCAACCTCGTCGAGGTGCTGCGTTACGCCGAGCCCATCACCAAGAAGGGTTTCGTCTTCATGGACACGCCCGGCTACGACCCTGTCGCGGCAACCGGGCAGGTCGCCGGCGGTGCCAATCTCGTCTGCTTCACCACCGGCCGCGGCAGCGTGTTCGGCTGCAAGCCGGCGCCCTCGATCAAGCTCGCCACCAACACGCCCATGTACAAGCGCATGGAAGAGGACATGGACGTCAATTGCGGCACCATCCTCGAAGGCGAGGAGAGCGTCGAGCAATGCGGCCAGCGCATCTTCGATCTCATCCTCAAGACGGCCTCGGGACAGCCGACCAAGAGCGAGAGGTTTGATTTCGGCGGTGCCGAGTTCGCGCCCTGGGTGCTCGGCGCGACGATGTAGCCGCGCTTCGCGCAGAACACATGCAATTGCGTGTCATTGGGGGAGACGCGAGGCCGATGGGCAGCGCGTGTGGTTGCGCGAATTGCACCGATCGTTCGCTACGTAATGATACGGAGGCGAGGTTTCTTCGCTGGGGATCCGCGGCTTACACCTGTTTAACACTGTTGCCGTAGACAGGGGGCGATGCGGCTCCACAGCGTGGTGGGCCGGCCTTTAAGGATCGAACCGATGCAAGCGATACGTCCCACGGGGGTGGAAAATCTCCTCGGTGAGGAGGAGCTGATTGTATCGAAGACCGATCTCAAAGGCCGCATCACCTACGCCAATGAAGTCTTTCTCCGCATGGCGAAATACCCCTGGAAGCAGCTGATGGGCGCGCCCCACAGCCTGATCCGCCATCCCGACATGCCACGCTGCGTCTTCAAGCTGCTGTGGGATACGCTCCAGGCCAAGCAGGAAATCTTCGCCTACGTCGTCAATCTCGCGGGAGATGGCAGCCATTATTGGGTGTTCGCCCACGTCACCCCGACGCTCGACGATCGCGGCAACATCATCGGCTATCATTCCAATCGACGCAGGCCCGATCCGGCGTCGCTCGAGCGCATCAAGCCGATCTACAAGGCGCTCTGCGCAGAAGAGGCACGCCACGCCAATGCCAAGGACGGTATGCGTGCGAGCTTCGACATGATGGTCGGTCTGCTCAAGCAAAACGGTGTCGGCTACGATGAATTTGTGCTCTCTCTCTAAGGCGCAAGGAGCGACCGCAATCGCGTGCCTCCTCGCCAGCATCGCGTTCGTCGCCTCGCTGCTCGGCTGGACCGCAATCGTCAGTGCAGCGCCGCTCGGCGCGGCGATCCTGCTGCTCGGCTACGCGCTCTGGTGCCAGCACCGCACGGCGGTGGCCGTCGATGAGGTCGCCGATGTCTGCCGCAGGGCGGCGCGCGGCGATCTCGAAGCGCGGATCCTGAGCGAGCGCCAGGCCGGGCACATCGGCACCATCCAGAAGTCGGTCAACGACATGCTCGACATCGCCGACGCCTTCGTTCGCGAGGCTTCGGCATCGATGGAATATGCCAGCCGCGGCAAGTATTTTCGCAGGATTCTCGCGCGCGGATTGCCTGGCTCGTTCCGCCGCTCGGCAACCGTCATCAATGCCGGCACCGACAGCCTCGGCCGCCGGGTGGTCGAGATCGCCGGCCTTGCAAAGCAGTTCGGCACGCATCTCGACGAGGTCGCAGGCACCCTGATGAGCGCCGCGACCGATCTCGAATCCGACGCCGGCCAGATGGCAGCGGCGGCGGAGACGACGAACCGCCAGACCTCCGGCATGCGCAGTGCGTCCGATCAGGCCTCGAGCAACGTCGCGACGGTGGCGAGCGCCGCGGAACAGCTCGCATCCTCGATCGCAGAGATCAGCCGCCAGGTGGCCGGCTCGACCACGAGCACCGGCCGCGCCGTCGACGAAGCCAATCGTGCCGGCAGCGAGATTCGTAGCCTCGCGGATGCGGCGCTGCGGATCGGCGATGTCGTCAAGTTGATCAGCGAGATCGCCGAGCAGACCAATTTGCTGGCGCTCAATGCCACGATCGAGGCGGCGCGGGCAGGCGAGGCTGGCCGCGGCTTCGCCGTCGTGGCCTCCGAGGTCAAGAGCCTCGCCAACCAGACCGCCAAGGCGACCGAGGAGATCAGCGCCAAGGTCGGCGAGATGCAGCAATCGACCACCAACTCGGTCGCGGCCGTCGAGGCGATCGCGCAGACCATCGCGGAGATCGACGGCATCACCGCGAGCATCGCGGCCTCGATCGAGCAGCAGGGCTCCGCGACCCGCGAGATCGCCCGCAACGTCCAGGAAGCATCAGTCGGCACCTCGCAAGTGTCCTCCAACGTGTCAGGCATCAGCGAAGCCGCTGCCGACACCGGCCGCGTCGCGAGCCGCGTCAACGGTGCCTCCGAACGCGTCCACGGCGAAGTCGAGACCCTCCGCCGCGAGGTGACGCAGTTCCTGCAGCGGCTGACGTCGGCGGCGTAGGGATTCGCCGAGAGGGGGTGCTCTCTTTCCCTCTCCCCTTGTGGGAGAGGGTGGCTCGCCGCAAAGCGGCGAGACGGGTGAGGGGTTCTCTCCGCGAGTGATCCTGCATCGGATTTGCGGAGACATACCCCTCATCCGGCGCTTCGCGCCACCTTCTCCCACAAGGGGAGAAGGAAGAAAGCACTCGGCCCGCACCTTACCTAGGCACGGTCTGCCCGTTGTTAGTGCTTGATCGCGTCCACCTCAGGTGTTCTGCTCAAAAAAGCTGCTGGAGCATCGCACCCCGTGTCGATCTACGTCGCATTACACCACGTCACGCACTACAAATACGATCGCCCGATCGATGTAGGCCCGCAGACCATCCGCCTGCGGCCGGCGCCGCATACGCGCACGCCGATCATGAGCTATTCGCTCAAGGTCACGCCATCCAACCATTTCGTGAACTGGCAGCAGGATCCGCAAGGCAATTGGCTCGCCCGCTACGTCTTCCCGGAGAAGACGACCGAATTGAAGATCGAGGTCGACTTCACGGCGCAGATGACCGTGGTCAACCCATTCGACTTCTTCGTCGAGCCCTATGCCGACAGTTTTCCGTTCGACTATCCGAACGACCTGAGGACCGAACTGGCGCCTTATCTGGAGACCATCAAGCCCGATCGCCTGTTTGCGAAATATCTGGACTCGATCCCGCAGGACGCTCCGAACACGGTCAACTTCCTGGTCGAGCTCAATCGCGAGCTTTCGAAGAAGATCCGCTACATCATCCGCATGGAGCCCGGCGTGCAGACGCCGGAGGAGACGCTCGCATCTAGCGCAGGCTCGTGCCGCGACTCCGCCTGGCTCCTGATCCAGACCTTCCGGCATCTCGGGCTCGCCGCGCGTTTCGTCTCCGGCTATCTCATCCAGATCCGTCCCGACATCGATCCGATCGAGGGTCCGCCGGAAGTGGAGAACGATTTCACTGATCTGCACGCCTGGGCCGAGGTCTATCTGCCCGGCGCCGGCTGGATCGGTTTCGACGCGACCTCCGGCATGCTCGCGGGCGAGGGCCACATCCCGGTCGCTGCCACGCCGCATTATCGCTCGGCTGCGCCGATTTCCGGCAGCGCCGGCTTTGCCGAGGTCGAGTTCGCCTTCGACATGAGCGTGCGCCGCATTCGCGAGGCGCCGCGCATCACCAAGCCGTTCTCCGACGAATCCTGGGCGCGGCTCAACGATCTCGGCGAGCAAGTCGACGGCGATCTCGCCGCGCAGGACGTGCGGCTCACCATGGGGGGCGAGCCCACCTTCGTCTCGGTTGACGATCTGGAAGCTGCGGAGTGGAATACGGAGGCCGTCGGCCCGACCAAGCGCGCACTGGGCGACGATCTGATCCGCCGCCTGCGCACGCGCTTCGCGTCCGGCGGCCTTCTGCATTACGGCCAGGGCAAATGGTATCCCGGCGAAACCTTGCCGCGCTGGGCCTTTGGCTTGTATTGGCGCAAGGATGGCGTGCCGATCTGGAAGAACGCCGACCTCATCGCCAAGATCGAGAATCCACGGCGCGCCGAGACGAAGGATGCTGAGGCCTTCATGGAGGGCACGGTGGCGCGGCTCGGGCTCGATCCCGGCTATATCATCCCGGCTTACGAGGACACTGCCTACTGGCTCCAGAAGGAAGCCGAGCTGCCCGTCAACGTCGATCCGTCGGACCCCAAATTATCCGATCCGGAAGCGCGCGCGCGGATGGCGCGTGTGTTCGACGACGGCCTCAACACGCCGCGCGGCTTCGTGCTGCCGGTGCAGCGCTGGAACGCGCCGCCGCGCTGGCGCAGCGAGCGCTGGGCTCTCCGGCGCAATCATCTGTTCCTGATGCCGGGCGATTCGCCTCTCGGCCTGCGCTTGCCGCTCGGCTCGCTCGGCTACGTCCCGCCCAATCAATATCCCTACATTATCGAGCGGGATCCGATGGAGGCGCGAGGCAAGCTGCCGGTGTTCAGCCTTCCGGCGCGCCCGGAATCGCCGCCGCGGGTCGAGCCCGAGCATCTCAACACGTCTGTTCCGGTGCGTACTGCGCTGTCGATCGAAGTCCGCGACGGCGTGCTCTGCGCCTTCATGCCGCCGGTCGAGCGGATCGAGGATTATCTCGAAATGATCGCGGCGCTCGAAGCCACGGCGGAGGAGATGCAGCTCCAGATCCATGTCGAGGGCTATCCGCCGCCATTCGATCCGCGCGTCGAGGTCATCAAAGTGACGCCCGATCCCGGCGTGATCGAGGTCAACGTCCAGCCGGCAAAGAATTGGCGTGAGGCGGTCGACATCACCGTCGGGCTCTATGAGGATGCCGCCAAGATTCGCCTCGGCGCCAACCGCTTCCTGGTCGACGGCCGCCACACCGGCACCGGCGGGGGCAACCACGTCGTGGTCGGCGGCTCCTCGCCGCAGGACTCGCCGTTCCTGCGCCGGCCCGACCTGCTCAAGAGTCTCGTCTTGTACTGGCAGCGGCATCCGTCGCTGTCCTATTTCTTCTCCGGCCTGTTCATCGGCCCGACCAGCCAGGCGCCGCGCATCGACGAAGCCCGCCACGACAGCATCTACGAGCTCGAGATCGCGCTCTCGCACGTGCCGCCGCCGGGCTACCAGACGCCGCTGTGGCTGGTCGACCGCTTGTTCCGGCATGTGCTCGTCGACATCACCGGCAATACCCACCGCGCCGAGATCTGCATCGACAAGCTCTATTCGCCGGAGGGCTCGACCGGCCGGCTCGGCCTCGTCGAATTCCGTGCCCTCGAGATGCCGCCCGATCCGCGCATGTCGCTGGCGCAGCAGCTCTTGATCCGCGCGTTGATCGCGAAGATGTGGCGCGAGCCGCAGGCCGGCAAGTTCGTGCGCTGGGGCACGGCGCTGCACGACCGCTTCATGCTGCCGCATTTCATCTGGGAGGATTTTCTGGACGTGCTCTCCGAGCTGAAGCAATCCGGCTATCCTTTCGAGCCGGAATGGTATCTGGCCCAGCTCGAATTCCGCTTCCCCGCCTTCGGCCGCGTCCATCATGGCGGCGTGACGCTGGAGCTGCGCCAGGCGCTGGAGCCCTGGCACGTGCTGGGCGAGGAGGGCTCGGCCGGCGGCACCGTGCGCTATGTCGATTCATCGGTCGAGCGGCTTCAGGTCAAGGCGGAGGGTTTTGTCGAGGGCCGCCACATCGTCACCTGCAACGGCCGCCGCCTGCCGATGACCTCGACCGGCCGCTCCGCCGAGGCTGTCGCCGGGGTCCGCTTCAAGGCCTGGCAGCCGGCCTCCGGCCTGCACCCGACCATCCCGGTCCATGCGCCCCTGACCTTTGACCTGATTGACACCTGGAACGGCCGCTCGCTCGGCGGCTGCGTCTACCACGTCGCCCATCCCGGCGGTCGCAGCTATGACACCAAGCCGGTCAACACCTACGAGGCCGAGGCGCGGCGGCTGGCGCGTTTCCAGGACCACGGCCATACGCCGGGGCCGGTCCAGCCACCGCCCGAGGAACGCACAAATGAGTTTCCGCTGACCCTCGACTTGCGGACCCCGCTCCTGCAATGAGTATGATGGTGGGGCAGGGAGAGGCGCATGAGCGAGGGCGCAGCCGAGCAGGACAAGGCGGGTAGGGCGCAAGGCCAGCGTGAAGGCCAGCGCCGCCTTGCCCAATGGGTCCGCGACTATCGCCGCCTGCCCGGCATTCCCGACGAGTTCCTGGGGCCCGACGGCGCCCCGCGCGCGGTCTGGAGCCGCTTCTTCGATGCCTTCGGTGCGCTCGCGCCCGACGAGATCGAGCGTCGCTTCGGCATGGCCGACCGCCATCTGCGGGAGGCCGGCGTCACCTACCGTGCGCCCGGCGACAGCGCCGACCGGCCGTGGTCGATCAGCCATCTGCCACTCCTGATCGACGAGGCCGACTGGCAGCAGCTTTGCGCCGGCATCACCCAGCGCGCCGAGCTGCTCGAGCTCGTGCTGGCCGACATCTATGGCAAGGGCCGGCTGGTCGCGGAAGGCGCGCTGCCGGCGGCCGCGATCGCCGGCAGTCCCGAATATCTCCGTCCCGTCTGCGGCGTGCCGCCGCCGGGCGGGCGCTATCTGTCGATCTATGCCGCGGATGTCGGCCGCGGACCCGATGGCCGCTGGTGGGTGCTCGGCGACCGCACCCAGGCGCCGTCGGGCGCGGGCTACGCGCTGGAGAACCGTCTGGTGCTCTCGCGCGCCTTCTCCGACCTCTACAAGTCGATGAACGTGCCGCGCGTCGCGCCGTTCTTCGAGGCGTTCCGCGACAGTCTTCGCGCGCGCGCCGACCGCGACGAGCCCAGGATCGGCGTGCTCACGCCGGGCAGCTTCAGCGAGACCTATTTCGAGCATGCGACGCTGGCGCGCTATCTCGGCTTCCTCTTGGTCGAGGGCGACGATCTCGCCGTCAGCGACAACCGCATCCACATCCGCACCGTTGCGGGCCTCAAGCGACTCGACGTGCTCTTGCGCCGCGTCGATTCCAATTCGCTCGATCCGCTCGAGCTCGATGCCTCCTCGCATCTCGGTGTGCCCGGCCTGATCGACGTGCTGCGCAAGGACGGCGTCGTCGTCGCCAACATGCCGGGCTCGGGCGTGCTGGAGGCGCGGGCGCTGCTCGGCTTCCTGCCGGCGCTCAGCCGCCGCCTGCTCGGCGAAGAGCTGAAGATGCCTCATATCGCGACCTGGTGGTGCGGCCAGCGCAGCGCGCGCGAGGAGGTGCTGTCGCGGCTCGACGAGGTCGCGATCGAAGGCGCCTATCGGCGCGGCGTGCCCGGTTTCGACAGTGCGGGACCGGTGCTCGCGAGCGAGCTGGATGCGAGCGACCGCCAGCGCCTGATCGACGCCATCGCCGCGCGCGGCATGGATTATGTCGGCCAGGAGGTGGTGCGGCTCTCGACCATGCCGGTGTGGGAGCAGGGCCAGATCACGCCGCGTCCGTTCGTGCTGCGCGTGTTCGCTGCCGCAACGCCCGACGGCTGGGTCATCATGCCCGGCGGCTTCTGTCGCATCGCCGAGCAGGCGGATGCGCGCGCGGTGTCGATGGGCGACGGCGCGCGCGCCGCCGACGTCTGGGTGGTCTCCGACAAGCAGGTCTCGACCGCGACGCTGCTGCCGGCGACCGACAAGGTCCGCATCCGCCGCATCGCCGGCGTGCTGCCGAGCCGCGCCGCCGACAATCTGTTCTGGCTCGGCCGCTATCTCGAACGCGCCGAGGCGACGCTGCGGCTGGTGCGCGCGCTGGGCTCGCCGAGCGGGCCCAACAAGGGCACCGCGGCCTCGCTGCAAGCGGGCGAACGCATCCAGCGCCTGCTGGTGGCCTGGGGCGCGATCTCGCAAACTTCGCGCGCCGCGCCCGGCCGGATCACCGCCGAAGCGTTGCAGAGCGCGGAACGTTTCGGCTCGGCGCTGTCGCTGGTGCGCGCGGCGCAGCGCACGGCGACCTCCTTGCGCGAGCGGCTGTCGCCCGATGCCTGGCAGGTCATCACCGAGATGGCCGAGCGCCTGGCCTACCAGGTCGAGGGCGACGACGGCGTGCTGAGCGCGGCCGAGCTGACCTTGCAGGAGCTCGCCAGCCTCGCAGGGCTGGCGCAGGAGAACATGAACCGCGCCGCCGGCTGGCGCTTTCTCGACATCGGCCGCCGCACCGAGCGCGCCATCAACACCACGCGCTTCACCCGCCAGTTCGCCCATGACGAGGCCGGCGATGAGGATCTCGACATCCTGCTGACGCTGGTGGATTGCCAGATCACCTACCGCTCGCGCTATCTGCTGGCGCCGATCCTGGCGCCGGTGCGCGACCTTGCCGTGCTCGACGGCTACAATCCACGTTCGGTGGCGTTCCAGGTGACGACGCTGAACGAGCACATCGCCGCGCTGCCCAGCCTGAAGGAGCACGGCCTGATCGAGAAGCCGCAGCGCCTTGCGGTGGCGATGCAGGCGATGCTTGCAACTGCGGAAGCCGAGAAGCTCGAGGGCAAGACGCTGTTCGCACTGGAGCAGGACTTGCTCAGCCTCGCCGAGGCGATCGGGCAGCACTACTTCCCGCACGGCCCCAATGCCGCCCGGCCGGAAAAGCTGACGGGGCTGGCGTGATCTACGACATCCGTCACGTCACCACCTACGAGTACGAGAATCCAGTCAGCTTCGCCCGCTGCACGCTGCGGCTGGAGCCCAGGAGCGGCGGCGGCCAGGAGCTGATCTCGCACAAGGTCGAGATCCGTCCGCGGCCGTCCGAGCGCAACGTCCGGCGCGATTTCTTCGGCACGCTGACCGAAAGCATCGTGATCGAAGCGGCGCATCGCAATTTGCGCATCGATTCGCGTTCGCGTGTCTCCGTGTCACGTAAGCCGCGGGCGCGCGAGGCCGACAGTCCGAGCTGGGAGAGCATCCGCGACATCGCCTTCGAGGCGACCAGCCTCGGGCCGTCCTCGCCGGTCGGTTATGTCTTCGCGAGCCCGCTGGTGCCGGTGCTGCGTCCGGTCAGCGCCTATGCGGGGATGAGCTTTGCGCCGGGCGCGGGCATCCTCGAGGGCGCGGTCGATCTCATGCATCGCATTCGCACCGAGTTTCGCTACGACCCCAAGGCGACGGTGATCTCGACGCCGCTGAACGAGGTCTTCGACAAGCGACACGGCGTCTGCCAGGATTTTGCCCATGTGATGATCGCAGGGCTGCGCGGGCTCGGTCTGCCGGCGGCCTATGTCAGCGGCTATCTGCGCACCATCCCGCCGCCGGGCCAGGCCCGCCTGCAAGGCGCCGATGCCACCCATGCCTGGGTGTCGCTGTGGTGCGGGGCGGAGCTTGGCTGGGTCGATTTCGACCCGACCAACGATCTGCTGATTGCCAACGACCATATCGTGCTTGCGGTCGGGCGCGACTTTTCCGACGTCTCGCCGGTCGACGGCATCATCGTCGGCTCGCCGAAGCAGAAGCTCGGCGTCGCCGTGGACGTGGTGATGGTGGAATAAACACGGCCTCATCGGCCGGGCTCGCCGCCCGGCTGCGCCGCGCCTTCACCGCAACCGCGATCTTGCATAGCACAACGGTAACATATTTCCGTAATCGCATTCCCGGGGGTTTGGTCACGCGGCCCAAGATGGGCTATGCTGGGTCGTTGCGTCGAGGACAAGAACGAGACTTCGGGAGCTGACATGGGACACCACCGACACGCGGGGCTGCATCCATGATGACGTTGCCGAGACTGGCGGCGGAATCCCTGGAGAAGGTGCTGGGCTCGTTCATGCGTCGCAGGTTTGGCGATTCACCGGCAAACATCATCGAGAGCGCCACCCGCACCACGATGGAATGCATCGGCAACAGCGATGCGCTCTATCACAATATCGAGCACACGATGCTGGTGACTCTGGCGGGCCATTCCATTCTCAGTGGCCGATATCTCCACACCCATCTGGAGGCGGAGGACTACGTTCATGTCCTGATCGCCTGCCTTGCTCACGACATCGGCTATGTGCGCGGCCTGTTCGAGGAGGACGACGAGGACGGTTTCCTGGTCGACGAGGCCGGTACCAAGGTCTCTCTTCAAAGGGGTGCCTCCGACGCCAGCTTGATGATGTATCACGTCGACCGCTCCAAGCTCTACGTCTCGCGGCGCCTGCAGCACATTCCCGGTCTCGATCCTGAACGCATTGCCCGCGCTATCGAGGGAACGCGCTTTCCGGCCCAGGAAGGCCATGAGTACGACGTCGATGCCTCGATCCTGCGCGCCGCCGATTTCATCGGCCAGCTCGGCGATCCCAACTATCTGCGAAAGGCCAACGCGCTCTATTACGAGTTCGAGGAAGTCGGCATCAATCGCCAGCTCGGCTACGATTCGCCGGCCGACATCGTGAACCGCTATCCACAATTCTATTGGAACAGCGTCGCACCGCACATCCAGACCGAGATCGGCTATCTCAACAAGACCGAGATCGGCCGGCAGTGGATCGCCAATCTCTACAGCAACGTCTTCCGCGCCGAGCGCGACATCTCGCTGTCGGGGCCGCAGAGGTAGACCTCTTGTAGCGGATGGAGCGCAGCGAAATCCGGGATTCTCGGATGCTGGCGTTCCCGGATTGCGCTACGCTCCATCCGGGCTACGAAATCCCCAATCCGTGAAAACAACCATGCAACAAAAAACGATCACCACGGACGTCCTCGACATCGCCTATCGCGAATACGGCGCGCCCGACGGCTGGCCCTGCATCATGGGCCACGGCTTTCCCCACGACGTGAACGCCTATGCCGAGACCGCGCCGATCATTGCCGAGGCCGGCGCGCGCGTGCTGGTGCCCTGGCTGCGCGGCTATGGACCGACGCGATTTCGTTCCGCGGAGACGCCGCGCTCCGGCGAGCAGGCGGCGCTCGGCGCGGATCTGCTGGCCTTCATGGACGCCCTCGGCATCAAGCGTGCCGTCGTCGGCGGCTATGACTGGGGCGGGCGCGCGGCCTGCGTGGTCTCAGCGCTCTATCCGGAGCGCGTGATCGCCCTCGTCTCCGGCAACTCCTACAACATCCAGAACATCGCCCGCGCCATGGAGCCGGCCTCGCCGCCGGAAGAGGCGGCGCTCTGGTATCAATATCTCTTCCACAATGAGCGCGGCCGCCGCGCGCTGGAGCGCAACCGGCGCGGCTTTGCCCGTCAGCTCTGGGCGATGTGGTCGCCGAAATGGGCGTTCGACGACACGACGTTCGAGCAGAGCGCGGTGTCGTTCGACAATCCTGACTTCGTCGATGTCGTGATCCACTCCTACCGCCACCGCTACGCGCTGGTCGAGGGCGACCCCGCCTATGCCGCGATCGAGGCGCAGCTCGCGGCCCAACCGCCGATCCGCGTCCCGACCATCGCAATCGACGGCGACAGCGACGGCGTCAATCCCGGCACCGCCCATCACGCACGCAAGTTCGAGGGCCCATTCGAGCGGCGCGTCTTCACAGATGCCGGCCACAACCTGCCGCAGGAGCGCCCGGCCGACTGGGCGCAGGCGGTGGTCGAGGTCCGGAAAGCGGCCTCATAAAGGTCGTTTCTCGACCGGCCGGCTGGCTTGTCTGCCATCCCTCCGATTTTTCCTGATCCTGGGAACCTTTTGCGATTGCAGCCGTCCAAGCTGAGGAGCCGCTTCTATATGCGGCTCGTTGCAGGGGAGGATCTCGATGACGTCACAAGTGCGCAAGCTGGAACGTGTCGCGGTGGCGCAGGCGCCGGTCGAACGGCCCGACAGGGCGGAGGTCGAGCAGGCGATCCGGACCATGATCCGCTGGGCCGGCGACGATCCCGCGCGCGACGGTTTACGCGAGACACCGGACCGGGTCGCACGTGCCTTCCAAGAGTATTTTTCCGGCTATGCGCAGGATCCGACGGAAATCCTGCAAAAGACCTTCGAGGAGATCGAAGGCTATGACGAGATGATCGTCCTGCGCGGCGTTCGCTTCGAGAGCCATTGCGAGCACCACATGGCGCCGATCGTCGGCCGCGCCTGGGTCGCCTATATCCCGCAGGGCCGTGTCGTCGGCATCAGCAAGCTTGCGCGCGTGGTGGACATCTACGCCAAGCGCCTCCAGATCCAGGAGAAGATGACCGCGCAGATCGCCAATACCATCAACGACGTGCTCAAGCCTGAAGGCGTCGGCGTCATCATCAAGGCGACGCATCACTGCATGACAACGCGCGGCGCGCACAAGCCCGGGACCGATCTCGTCACCAGCCGCATGCTGGGCGTGTTCCGCGACAATGCGCTGACGCGGCAGGAACTGTTGGGGCTCGCCAATTCGGACGATTGACTCGCGGCTGCTCAAGGAGACGGCGCCATGACAGAGAACAACAAGCCGAGCGGACCCGACCTGAGCAAAGGCGTGTCGCTGACCGCGTTCAGGGATGGCAAACTGCTCGGTCATGTCGGCGAGGAAGACGTCCTGCTGGTGCAGGCCGGCAGCGAGATCTTTGCGATCGAGCCGGCCTGCAGCCATTACCACGGGCCGCTCGCCGAGGGCCTGGTGGTGGGCGACACCATCCGCTGTCCCTGGCATCATGCCTGCTTCTCCTTGCGCACGGGCGAAGCCACGCGACCGCCGGCATTGAATGCGCTGGCGGTGTGGGAGGTCGCGCGCGAACGGGACAACATCATCGTTCGGCGCAAGCGCGAGGCGCCGAAGCCGTCGATCGCTCATCGCAACGCGCCGACGCCGGAGAAATTCGTCATCGTCGGCGGCGGCGCAGCCGGCTTCGCGGCCGCCGAGACGCTCCGGCGCGAGGGCTTTGCCGGCGCCATCACCATGCTCAGCAATGACGGCGCGATGCCGGTCGACCGGCCCAATCTCTCGAAGGATTATCTCGCGGGCAGCGCACCGGAGGATTGGCTGCCGCTGCGGGGCGAGGACTATTATCAGGACGCGGGCATCGATCTCAGGCTCAACACTGACGTCTCCGCCATCGATGCGAAGACGCGCAACGTCACGCTCGGCAATGGCGACAGGCTTCCGTTCGACCGGCTGCTGCTCGCGACCGGCGCCGAGCCGGTCAAACTGCAGATCCCGGGCGCCGACCAGCCGCATGTCCACACCTTGCGCTCCGTCGCCGACAGCCGCGCCATCATCAAGGCCGCGGGGAGTGCCGGACGCGCTCTGGTCATCGGCGCCAGTTTCATCGGCCTCGAAGTCGCGGCGTCCCTGCGGGCACGCAAGATCGAGGTGCACGTGGTCGCGCCGGAAGAGCGGCCGATGCAGAAGGTGCTCGGCTCCGAGATGGGTGACTTCGTCCGGTCGCTCCATGAAGAGAACGGCGTGATCTTTCACCTCAAGGACACGGTCGAAAAGCTCGACGGCACCCGCGCCACGCTGAAGACCGGAGCTGTCATCGAAGCCGACCTCGTCGTGGTCGGCATCGGCGTCAAGCCGCGCCTTGCGCTGGCCGAGCACGCCGGCCTTGCGGCGGATCGCGGTGTCAGCGTGAGCGAATATCTCGAAACCAGTGTCACCGGCATTTTCGCGGCCGGCGACATCGCGCGCTGGCCCGATCCGCATTCCCGGCAAACCATCCGCGTCGAACATTGGGTCGTTGCCGAACGCCAGGGCCAGACCGCAGCGCGCAACATGCTCGGCAAGCGCGAGCGCTTCGACGCGGTGCCGTTCTTCTGGTCGCAGCACTACGACGTGCCGATCAACTATGTCGGCCATGCCGAGAACTTTGACGAGGTCGCGATCGACGGCAGCATCGGAGGCAAGGACTGCCTGTTGAAGTACCGCAAGGACGGCCGCGTGCTCGCGGTTGCGTCGATCTACCGCGATCTCGACAACCTCAAGGCCGAGCTCGAGATGGAGCGGTCGCGCGGCTGACGCCCGCATTCGATCTTGATTTGCGTCAATGTTACTGCCGGTACGGGTGCTCTGCTGGCTGTCGTCCCGGCACGGTGTGTGCTATTCTGGCGCGTGCCCCCGGGCTACGCAAGCAGGAGTGGCCGTCATGACCAGTGCTTCGGACACGTCACATCACCCAAGTCTTGGCTCCGGCATCGCGGCGCTGCATGCCAAATGGGGCTGGATCGTCGCGCTAGGCGTCGTCTATCTCATCGCCGGCTTCGTCGCGCTCGGCAGCATGGTGATGGCGACGGTGGCGAGCGTGATCGTGGTCGGCGCCATGATGATCGTCGCGGGCGTCACGGAGATCATCGGCGCGTTCCAGATGAAGAGCTGGGGCAAGTTCCTGATCTGGGCCTTGCTCGGCGTGCTCTACGTGATCGCGGGCTTCTTGACCTTCGAGAATCCGCTGTTCGCGGCGGTCCTGCTGACGTTGTTTCTCGGCGCCTCGCTGATCGCCTCGGGCGCCGTCAGGCTGTTTCTCGCCTTCAGCATGAAGCGCGAGAGCCCGTGGGTCTGGGTGGCGCTGTCGGCCGTCATCACGCTGCTGCTGGGCCTGCTGATCGTGGCACGCTGGCCGGTGAACAGCGTCTATATCCTCGGCCTCTTCCTCGGCATCGATCTGATCATGGCGGGAGCGGGTTGGATCAGCTTGGGCTTCAGCTTGAAGCGGCGCGGCTAAGCCATCAGCAACTCGACGCAAGACCATGTTGCGGAACTCCGCTGATCTGACGCGCTGACAAAAAGCAACACGCCGCGCGGCCGCCTCGCGCGGAGATCACCGGGGAGAAACCATGAAAGCCGCCTTGGCCCTGGCCGCAGCGCTCGCTGCCGCCTGCCTGTCCACATCCGTCTCCGCGCAGAAATCCTACGGTCCCGGCGTCAGCGATACCGAGATCAAGATCGGCAACACCATGCCCTATAGCGGGCCGGCTTCGCCCCTCAGCATCACGGGCAGGGTCATTGCGGCCTATTTCGACGAGGTCAACGAGAAGGGCGGGGTTGCCGGCCGCAAGCTCAATTTGATCTCGCTGGACGACGCGTTCTCGCCGCCGAAGACCATGGAGGCGGCGCGGCGGCTGGTCGAAGGCGACGGCGTCGCCTTCATCTTCGCGACCATGGGCACCGCGCCAAGCTCGGCGATCGCAAAATATCTCAACAGCAACAAGGTGCCGCAGCTGTTTCTGATCAGCTCGGCCTCGAAGTGGAACGATCCGGCCAACATGCCCTGGTCAATGGCGCTGCCCTGGGCGCCGAACTACACCAGCGAGGCCGCGATCGACGTCGCCTATGCCCGCGCCAAGAACCCGAACGCGCGCTTCGCCGTGCTCTATCAGAACGACGATGCCGGCAAGGAATATCTGCGCGGCGTCAAGGAGGCGCTCGGCGCCGACGCCGACAAGGCGATCGCGATGGCCTCGAGCTTCGAGGTCGCCGACCCCACCGTCGATTCCCAGGTGCTGACGCTGGCGAACACCAAAGCCGACGTCTTCATGATCTATTCGGTGACGCCGCGCGCCTGTGCGCAGGCGATCCGCAAGGCGCACGAGGTCGGCTGGCAGCCCACGCGCTTCCTCGCCTCCGGCTGCGCCAACAAGGCGACCGTAATGGTCCCTGCGGGCCTCGAGGCCGGCAAAGGCGTGCTCTCGCTCGGCGCGCTCAAGCCGTTCGTCGAAGCGCCGAAGAACGACCCGGCGATGACGGCCTATATCGATTTCATGAAGAAGCGCCTGCCCAATGCCGACGTCAACAACGTCGCCGGCCTCTACGGCTACACCGTCGCCGAGGCGCTGGTGGTGCTGCTGAAGCAGTGCAAGGACAATCTGACGCGCGAGAACATCATGGCGCAGGCCGCGAACCTGAAGAACGTGCCGTTGTCGCTGCTGATGCCCGGCATCACGCTCAACACCACGCCGCAGGATTTCCGCCCGATCAAGGATGGCTATATGCTCCAGTTCGACGGCAACGACTGGGTCGTCGCGAGCGAATTGCTGAAAGGGACGTGAGGGCAGGGCTCTCTCCGCGAACTCGGAATCGTAGGGTGGGCAAAGGCGCACTTGCGCCGTGCCCACCACCTACTCAATACGGAAACAGGAGCGTGGGCACGCTTCCGCCTTCGCTCTTCGAGCTACGGCGGCCGCTTTGCCCGCCCTACGAGACTGACGCGAAGGTCGGCGAGCGGGAGGACTAAAATGGACTTTCAGCATTCCGCCCGTTCGCGGGAGCTGCAGGAGCGCGTCCGGCAGTTCATGCGGACACATGTCGAGCCGGTCGAGGAGCTCTATTACGAGCAGGTGAAGCCCGAGGCCGCGCGCTACAAGACGCCGCTTGTGCTGCAGGACCTGAAGAAGATGGCGCGGGAGCAGGGGCTCTGGAACCTGTTCCTGTCGGGCGAGCACGGCCCGGGTCTGACCAATCTCGAATATGCGCCGGTGAAAGAGATCATGGGCCGCATCCTCTGGGCGCCCGAGGTCTTCAACTGCTCGGCGCCCGATGTCGGCAACATGGAGGTGCTGGCGAATTACGGCACGCCGGCGCAGCAGGAGCGCTGGCTGAAGCCGCTGCTGGAGGGCCGCATCCGCTCCGGCTTCTCGATGACCGAGCCGCAGGTCGCCTCCAGCGACGCCACCAACATCCAGTGCGCTATCACGCGCGACGGCGACGACTACGTCATCAACGGCCGCAAATGGTTCACCTCAGGCGCGATGAACGAGGATTGCGAGATCCTGATCGTGATGGGCAAGACCGCGCCCGACGATCCCGACCGCCACCGCCAGCAATCCATGATCCTGGTGCCCAGAAACACGCCGGGCGTGCGCATCGTGCGCGACATGCTCACCTATGGCTATGACGACGCCCCGGTCGGCCATCCCGAGATCGTCTACGAGAACGTCCGCGTGCCCGCGGAAAACATGCTGCTCGGCGAGGGCCGCGGCTTCGAGATCGCGCAGGGGCGGCTCGGGCCCGGCCGCATCCACCATTGCATGCGGCTGATCGGCTGCGCCCAGCGTGCGCTCGAATTGATGTGCCAACGCGCCGTCTCCCGCGTGGCCTTCGGCAGGCCGCTCGCCGAGCAGGGCTCGGTGCGCGAGGACATCGCAAACTCGTTCTGCGAGATCGCGCAGGCGCGGCTCTTGACGCTGCAAGCCGCCGACAAGATGGACCGCGAAGGCAACAAGGCCGCGCGCGACCTGATCGCCGCGGCCAAGATCGTGGTGCCCAGCATGGCCGCCCGCGTCATCGACCGCGCGATCCAGATCCACGGCGCCGCCGGCGTCTCGCAGGATACGTTCCTGGCGCGTGCTTACGTCTACGCCCGCTTCATCCGCATCGGCGACGGCCCGGACCAGGTGCATCTGGCCGCTGTCGGCAAGGAGCTGATCAAGCGCGGCGGGGTGTTGGGATAGACCACCGGCGCTTGATCTGTTGATGTGCGGCTTCGCGCTATCTGCAAGCGCGGCGGCGAAGCAAACTAGCCGCGTCTTGCTCGCGCTTGGTGATGGCGGAGCGCGTCGACGATCACCTTGAATGCAGCCGAGTTCTGCCGCGAGGTCGGATAATAGATATAGTAGCCGTCGAATTTCGGCGACCAGTCGTCGAGCACGATGACGAGCTCGCCGGATCGGACGTGCCGTGTCACCATGTCCTCGGGGACATAGGCGATGCCGAAACCTTTGACGGCGGCGTCGATCATCGCCCGGGAATCGTTGAAGGTCAGTTGTCCCTCGACGCGCACCCGGAGGTCGGGACCGTTCCTGGCGAACTCCCACACATAGTGGCCGCCTGCGGCGGCGCGCCGCTTGATGCAGACGTGCTTCAGCAGGTCCTGCGGATGTCTTGGTTTCGGATGCTCCTTCAGATAGGCAGGCGAGGCGACCGCGACGAGCCGCCAGTCCGGACCGATGCGCACCGCGATCATGTCCTTCTCGACGCTCTCGCCGAGGCGGATGCCCGCATCGAAGCCGTCTTCGACGATGTTGCGGAAGGCCGTGTCGAGGCTGAACTCGACCTTGAGGTCGGGGTATTTCTTCAGGACGGGCGACAGCTTCGGCCAGACGACCGTGTCCAGCGCATGGTCCGAGAGCGTAATCCGGATCGTGCCTGACGGCTTGTCACGCAGCGACATCAGCGCGGCGATATCGCGCTCGATCTCTTCGATGCGGGGCGCAACTGATTTTTGAAGGCGCTCGCCCGCCTCGGTCAGGCCGACGCTTCGGGTCGTGCGCGTGAGCAGCCGCAGTCCCATCTGCGATTCCAGGCGCTTGATCGTATGGCTGAGCGTCGATTGCACCACGCCCAGTTTCGCGGCGGCCTTCGTGAAGCTGCGCTCGCGGGCGACGGCCACGAAAGCCAGCAAATCGTTGAAATCCTGGCTTGCCATGGCCGCCACTATTCATGGCCCGTATCGATTAATGCAAGCAAATTATATCGACTAATCGGCCGCCGCCCGGGACCCTAGATGATGTCGTAAACGCGCAGGCTGGGCTTCGCATCCCGCAGCCGCGTGGAGTGCGGTCTTCGCGCTGTCGCTTTGTGCCTCGGCGCGATGCGCGGCCTGTGTGTCGGCGAGTCCGGCTTTGTGACTCGAAGGAGAAAAGCAATGAAAGCGACAATCCTCTACGGACCCGGCGATGTCCGTTACGAAACCGTCGACGATCCCAAAATCGTCCACCCGACCGACGCCATCATCAAGCTGTCGGCGACGTGCATCTGCGGCTCCGACCTCTGGCCGTATCGCGGCCTGCAGCCGAGTGACGGCCCCGCACATATGGGTCACGAATATTGCGGCGTGGTCGTCGAGATCGGCAGTGCGGTGCGGACCGTCAGGCCCGGCCAGTTCGTCGTCGGCTCGTTCTGCCTGTCGGACAATACTTGCCCGCACTGCAAGTTCGGCTTTCAGTCGTCGTGCGAAAAGCGCGAGTTCATGTCGGGCGCGCAGGCGCCTTACGCCCGCGTTCCCCTTGCGGATGGCACGCTCGTCGCGACCAGGGAAGTGCCGGGCAGCGATCTCATCCCGCATCTGCTCGCGACCTCCGACGTGCTCGGGACCGGCTGGTACGCGGCCGACGCTGCGAATGTGAAGCAGGGCTCCGTGGTCGCGGTGGTCGGTGACGGCGCGGTCGGCCTCATGGGCGTGCTTGCGGCGAAAGAGATGGGTGCCTCGCGCATCATCGCCATGAGCCGCCACAAGACGCGGCAGGATCTGGCCAAAGCGTTCGGCGCGACCGATATCGTCGTCGAGCGCGGCACAGAAGGCATCGCGCGCGTCAAGGAGCTGACCCGGGAGGTCGGCGCCGATTCGGTGCTCGAATGCGTCGGCACCCAGGAAGCGATGTCGCAAGCCCTGGAATGCGCGCGTCCCGGCGGCAGCATCGGTTATGTCGGTGTTCCCCACGGTGTGACGTTCGACGGCCAGGCCTTGTTCTTCGGCCAGCGGCGCATGATGGGCGGTCCTGCCCCGGTGCGGCGGTTCCTGCCCGATCTCATGGACCGCGTCCTCAATGGCCGCATAAAGCCGGGCAGGGTGTTCGATCTGACCCTGCCAATCGACCAGGTCGCGGACGGCTACAAGGCGATGGACCAGCGCCGCGCGATCAAGACGCTGCTGACGGTGTGACGGCGGGCAGGGTGCTGTCTATCGGGGCGGCTTGGCAGCTCCCCTCGGCAGCCCGACGAACCTATCGATAAAGGAGATCGTGACGTGAACATCTCATTCGAAGGCAAGGTCGCCTTGGTGACCGGCGCAGCGTCCGGTCTCGGCCTCGCGGCCGCAAGGGCTTTCGCGGAATCGGGGGCGTCTGTCGCGCTAGCCGACTGGAACGAGAATGCTGCGCGCGCTGCCGCCGACGAACTCAATGCTCGAGGTCACAAGGCGATCGGCATCCGTTGCAATGTGGCCGATGATGCCGAGGTTGAAGCCATGGTCTCAAGGACGGTCGAGACTTTCGGTCGGCTCGATGTCGCCTACAACAACGCCGGCGTCCAGAATGTGCTCGCGGAGACGGCCGACACCACTCGCGAGGACTATGACCGTGTCATGGGAGTCAATCTGCGGGGCGTATGGAGCTGCATGAAGTTCGAATTGCAGCAGATGCGCAAGCAGGGCAGCGGCGCCATCGTCAATTGCTCGTCTCTCGGCGGTCTCGTCGGAGGTGCGGAACGCGGGATCTATCACGCCGCCAAGCATGGCATCCTTGGGTTCACCAAGAGCGCGGCGCTCGAATATGGAACGCGTGGTATCCGCGTCAATGCCATTTGCCCGGGATTGATATGGACGCCGATGGTGGACCAGATGGTGGCCGACGGGCAAGGCGATGCGCTCAAGGCCATGGAAAAAAGCATTCCGGTGGGGCGTGTCGGGCGTCCCGAGGAGATCGCAAATGCAGTTCTGTGGCTTTGCAGCGATGCTGCGAGCTATGTCACCGGCCAGTCCATCTCGGTGGACGGCGGCTTCGTCATGCGTTGATCGACATGTCGAGCCGCCGAGTGCGTCAGATTGCGGGCCGAAGCGGTTTGAACGCGGCGCGTAGCTCCGCGGAAAAAAGCTCGGGCTGCTCCCAGGCCGCAAAATGACCGCCTTTGTCGACCTCATGGAAGTAGGTGAGGTTGCGATAGGCGCGCCGAGCCCACGTCTCCGGCGCTTGATAGCTCTCGCCGGGAAAGACGGTGATGGCCACCGGGAGCGAGATCTCCGCGGTCTTCTCGGGGGCGGCGAGAGCGGGACTGCGCCCGCTGTATTCCCAGTAAAGTCGCGCCGATGAAACCGCGCTGTTTGTCAGCCAGTAGAGCGTGATGTCGTCCAGCACCTCGTCGCGGGGCTTCTCGGGGTCGGTGCCATCGTAATTCCAATGCGAGAAGCCTGGATGACCGAGCATCCAGGCCGCCAGTCCCGCGGGAGAATCCGTCAAGCCATAGCCGACCGTCTGCGGCCTTGTTCCCATCAGCACCGCATACGACCGGTTGCCCATCCTGGCCGCCGCGCTGAATGCGTCAAACGCCGTGCGTTCCTTCTCGGACAGTCCCGCCGGGGCAGACCCGCCGGCGGCGAGGATCGCGGCGATCTCGGGCGGCACGATCGCCGGCAAGTTGATGTGAATGCCGAGCAGGCCTGCCGGCGCCAGCCGCGCCATCGCGCTGGAGACCGGCGAACCCCAGTCGCCGCCCTGGGCGACGTAATGGGTGTAACCCAGTCGCTTCATGAGTTCTGCCCAGATGCGCGCGGTGTGCTCAGGACCCCAGCCGGTATCGAGCGGCTTGCCTGAGAATCCGTAGCCAGGCATCGAGGGGATCACCACGTCGAACGCGTCTTCAGGCCGCCCGCCATGGGCCGTTGGATCCGTGAGCGGATCGATCACCTTGAGCTGCTCGAACACCGATCCCGGCCAGCCGTGGGTGATCACGACAGGGAGCGCATTGGGATGTCTGGAGCGGACATGAATGAAATGAATGTCGATCCCGTCGATCGTCGTGACGAATTGGGGAAGCGCGTTCATCTTTGCTTCGATCTTCCGCCAGTCGTAGCCCGTGCCCCAATAGCGCACGAGCGTCTGAAGCTTCGCCAGCGGGATGCCCTGGGACTGATCGGAAACCGTCTCGCGGTCAGGCCATCGTGTCGCCAGCACACGACGTCGAAGCTCAACGAGATCGGCCTCGGGGACATCGATCCGGAAGGGGCGAATTGCGCTCTCGCCGGCCGCCGACGCTTCGTGCGCCGGGAACACGCTCGCGGAAATCGCTGCTGCAATTCCAAGCACGGCGGTGCTCAGAAGCGCGCGCCGATCTCTGTCAATGATGATCCCGGAATCGGATGACGAATTGGATGATACCAGCATGGGATGGCCTCCTGGCTTCAGGCGATCGGTGCCTGCGGGGCAGGATAGTCCTTCGTCTGTCCCTGCAATATGGCCTGGAAGCTCGCCAATGGCTCGTTAGGCGTTGTTAAATGCTGTGAGCTGTCGCGAACGCTCGGCGTGGCGAAGCGAGACAAGTTCAGCATGGCTGTCCATGTCCGCTCACAAGGGCAGGGCGGACGGGGATAATGGCGGCACCCGGCGGTAGCGGCGCTGGGAACCATCCCAGTCGTATTACGTTTCTGTTGGTTGTGGAGGCCCCTCATGAGTAACGAGTGGAATAGCCACCGCACCTCAGTCGTCCTTTTCGCTGCTGCGGTGATCGTCGCAATACTCGCGGCGTTCGTCACGACGCTTGATCGGGTCGACACGAGGACGGCGAGCAACGAGACGCCGCCCGGTACGATGGGCCTCGCAAGGCCGCATCCGCCACTGGACCGAGCACCAGGCCAGCCGGTCCTCGGCAACAATGAGTTGCCGCATAGCGCGCCTGCCCGATGACCGAATTGTCCCTTGGTCGGGCAGCTCGCGCGGCGGAGACGCACAATGGACCGCTCGCTATTTCTCGCCAGGCTGATGGGGCCAACATTTGTCGCAATCGCGCTCGGCATACTGATCAACCTCGGCATGTACCAAAGCATGATCGTGGAGGCGCTCCACACGGGCATCCTGTTCTATTTGTCCGGCTTGCTGTCGTTGCTTGCGGGCCTCGCGATCATCAATCTGCACAATAGATGGCAGGCGGACTGGCGCTCGATCATCACAGTAATGGGCTGGCTGATGACCTTCGGCGGCATCATGCGTATCGTCTTGCCGCAGGTCGCGGTGGCGATCGGTTCGGCCGTCTACAGTGGCCGGGCCGCTACCGTCGTGGTAGCGCTGATAACTGGCGCCATAGGTGCTTTCCTCAGCTTCAATGGTTACGTCCGGCGCGCCTGAGGGCGCGGCGAACGGGACGCGCCCCGGGTGGGCGACTAGGATCCCAAGCAGACCGCCATCGCCATGATGACATCATGCCGGTGTCTTGCCCGACGAGTCAAATTTATTTCGTAAAATCAGAATGATTTCGCGCCGGCAGCTAAGCCATTGATTTAGCTGTCCCCGGCTACTGTGCATGGGGTTTTTTTTCAGTTTTTTGTCGGAGCGACCCCACCGAAGGCCCTGCAGCGGTGGACGCGCCGTTACTCCGCCTTGGCGATGCGGCCGTCCGCCGACCCCGCGCGCAGGTTCTGGAAGAACTTCTCCACCTCCCGCGACAGCGTCTCTGCCGTCTCGGTCAGGCTGCCCGCCGCCGTCAACACCGAGGATGCGGCGGTATCGGTCTCGCCGATGGCGTCGCGCAGCGAGGTGATGTTGGCGACCAGCGTCTCGTTGCCCTGCGCCGCGCTTTGCGCGTTGGACGAGATCTCGCGCGTGGCGGCGTCCTGCTGGCCGATGGCGCCGGCGATCGCCGAGGTGACCTCGTTGATCTCGCGCACCGCGCCGCCGATCTCGCGCACGGCCTCGACCGCGTTGCGTGTCGAAGCCTGGATCATCGAGACGTTCTCGCTGATCTCAGCGGTGGCCTTGGCGGTCTGGCCCGCGAGCGCCTTCACTTCATGAGCGACCACGGCAAAGCCGCGGCCGGCGTCGCCGGCGCGCGCGGCCTCGATGGTCGCGTTCAGCGCCAGCAGATTGGTCTGCTCGGCGATGGCCTGGATCAGATTGAGCACGCCGTCGATGCGTTGCGTCGCCGCGGCGAGGCTCTCGATCTCGGAGATCGACTTCTCGGTGCGCTGGCCGGTCTGCTCGACCGCGCCGGCGCTCTGCCGCACCTGGCGGCCGATCTCGACGACCGAGGCCGACAGCTCCTCGGCCGCGCCCGCCACCGCCGTGACGTTGTGCGAGGCCTGCTCGGTGGCGTTCGCCGCCGTGCCGGCGCGGCTGTTCGCGTCCGCGGTGACGCGCGTGATGGTCTGCGCGGTCTCACGCATGACCGAGGCGTTGTCGCTGAGGCCGCGCATGATCGCGCCGATCGCCCCGCGAAACTCCTCGACGGATTGCTCGATGTGGCGCGCGCGTTCCTCGCGCGCCGCCGAGCCCTGTGAGACCTGCGAGGCGAGGTTGCGGTTGCGGCCCATGGCGTCCTGGAACACCTGGATCGCGCGCGCCAGTGCGCCGATCTCGTCGGCGCGGTCGGAGTGCGGCACCACGACGTTCTCCGCGCCGTCGGCGACCTGCTTGATGGTCGCGGTGATCGCGGCGAGCGGCCGGGCGACCGAGCGGGCGATGATGACGATGCCGATCACGACCAGGGCCAGCGCCACGCCGCCGAGGCAGGTCAGGACGAAGGAGAGGGTGCGATTGGTCTCCGTCTCACGCGCGATCTGTCTGGCGCGCTCGGCATAGACCTTGGACAGCGCCTCGAGGTCCTTATTCAGCGCCGAGCGCACGGTGCGGTTGGCATCGTTGTCGCCCCATTCGCGGCCCGCGGCCGCATTGATCTCGACGCCGCGGCGCACCAGCTCCTTGCGGAACTCGACGAACTGCTCGATGCGCTTCTTGAAGGTGGCGAACTGCTCGGCATCGTCGGCTTTGACGATGGTCTCCCAACGCTTCACGACATCGAGGATCTGGGCGTTGAACTTGAGCAGGCCCTCGCCGTATTTCTTCACCACGGCGGGCTCGGTCGACATGTAGACGCCGCGCGATTCCATCACGACCGCATAGACCAGCGAGTTGACGCGCTCGACGTTCAGCGCGGCGGCGTTCGCCGTCTCGATCGCGCTGGTCAGGTCGGCGCCGCGGCGGCTGTTGTAGTCGGACAGCATCGCGATCGCGGCCGTCAGCAGCGCGAACAGCGCGAAGATCGCATAAAGCTTGGTGGCAAGCGTGAAACGGCCGGCCAGCTTGGCGGCATTCCCAGATCGGTCTGATGTCATGGTGTTCAGGGGCCCGGAATGGCCTGAAGCGGCCGGTGAGCGGGGTGGTTTGAATTTGATGCAAAACTATGCAGAACGAAGATGGATGCGGCGTTAACACGGCCGTTGGCTGCCTCCGTCCTTGGTCGTAGGAAAGGCAAGTTATTTCAGCGTCTTGATCCGAAGGTAGAATTTCAGGATAGTCTTAGGTCGGCCACCGGCCGACGCACCCCGGAGAGACCCTTGGTCTACCGCCATACCATCGACGCCACGACCCACACCTTCCCGGACCTGCGCGATCTCCTTGCCAGGGCGACGCCGCCGCGCTCCGGCGACCGGCTGGCCGGGATCGCCGCCGACACTGCCGAGCAGATGATCGCGGCGCGGATGGCGCTCGCAGACGTTCCGCTCGGCCAATTCCTGCAGGAAGCCGTGATCCCCTACGAGGCCGACGAGGTCACCCGCCTCGTCATCGACAGCCATGACGCGAAGGCCTTCGCGCCGGTGGCGTCCCTGACGGTCGGCGGCTTCCGCGACTGGCTGCTGTCGGATGCGGCGACGCCGGAGGTCCTGCGCAAGCTGGCAGGCGGCATCACGCCGGAGATGGCAGCGGCGGTGTCGAAGTTGATGCGCAACCAGGATCTGATCCTGGCGGCGCGGAAATGCGAGGTCACCACCGCCTTCCGCAACACCATCGGCCTGAAGGGGCGGATGAGCACGCGGCTGCAGCCCAACCATCCGTTCGACGATGCCAGGGGCATCACCGCTTCGATCCTCGACGGCATCCTGCTAGGGGCCGGCGATGCCTGCATCGGCATTAATCCTGCAAGCGACGATCCGGCCGTCATCGCGCAATTGCTGCGACTGCTCGACGAGATCATCACGCGGCTGAAGATCCCGACGCAGGCTTGCGTGCTGACCCATGTCACGACGACGCTGGCGCTGATCGGGCAGGGCGTGCCGGTCGACCTCGTCTTCCAGTCGGTCGCCGGCACCGAGGCCGCCAATCGCAGTTTCGGCATCGACCTTGCGCTTCTGAAGGAAGCGCAGCAGGCCGGGTTGTCGCAGGGGCGCGGCACGGTTGGACAGAACGTGATGTATTTCGAGACCGGCCAGGGCTCGGCGCTGTCGGCGGGCGCCCATCACGGCGTCGACCAGCAGACCTGCGAGGCGCGCGCCTATGCGGTCGCCCGCGCCTTTGCCCCGCTGCTGGTCAACAGCGTGGTCGGCTTCATCGGCCCGGAATATCTCTATGACGGCAAGGAAATCATCCGCGCCGGGCTGGAGGATCATTTCTGCGGCAAATTGCTCGGCCTGCCGCTCGGGATCGACATCTGCTACACCAACCACGCCGAGGCGGACCAGGACGACATGGACAATCTGCTGACGCTGCTCGCCGCCGCCGGCGTCACCTTCATCATGGGTGTCCCCGGCGCCGACGACGTCATGTTGAACTACCAGTCGACGTCTTTTCACGACGCGCTCTATGTCCGGGACGTCTTCGGTCTGCGCCGCGCGCCGGAATTCGACGACTGGCTGGTGCAGGCAGGTATTACGGGCGCCGATTTCCGTCTTGCCGGCGATGCAGGCCTGCTGCCCGATTTTGCCTCGCGGCTGATCGCCTGAGGCTGGAAGCGCCCTAAGGCCTTCAGGAAACCATTGGTCCCTCTCCGAATTATGGTTGTGCCACAATATTGAGAAATTCCGGCGACGGCATTACGCTATGTGTCTGGCTGGCTATTTCCGCAACCAGATCGAGCGTGGCGGGGGAGCTTTGATGCGAGCTGAAAGTAACGGAACGTCCCGGCGGATTCTCTGCGTGTTTCCGCGCTACACCTCATCGTTCGGGACGTTCGAGCATTCCTATCCCCTGACCGATGGTGTCCGTGCCTTCATGCCGCCGCAGGGGCTGCTGCTGCTCGCGGCCTATCTGCCTCGGGAGTGGCAGGTCGAATTCGTCGACGAGAACCTGCGTCGGGCGACCAGGGAAGAGTTCGAGTGGGCCGAGGCGGTCTTCGTCAGCGGCATGCACATCCAGCGCCAGCAGATGAACGACATCTGCCGCCGCGCTCATGAATTCAATCTGCCGGTCGCGCTCGGCGGTCCCTCCGTCAGTGCCTGTCCCGACTATTATCCGTCTTTCGACTATCTCCATGTCGGCGAGCTCGGCGACGCCACCAACCGGCTGATCGAGATCCTGTCGCGCGACACCTCGCGTCCCGAGGCCCAGGTGGTGCTGACCACCAAAGACCGCGTGCCGATGACGGAGTTTCCGATCCCGGCCTATGAGCTTGCCGACGTGAAGAAATACTTCCTCGGCAGCATCCAATATTCCAGCGGCTGTCCCTATCAGTGCGAGTTCTGCGATATCCCCGGCCTCTACGGCCGCAACCCGCGACTCAAGTCGCCGGAGCAGATCATCGCCGAGCTCGACCGCCTGCGCGAATGCGGCATGACCGACACGGTCTATTTCGTCGACGACAATTTCATCGGCAACCGCAAGGCGGCGATGGACCTGCTGCCGCATCTGATCGAATGGCAGAAGCGGACCGGCTACGTGGTGCGGCTCGCCTGCGAGGCGACGCTCAACATCGCCAAGCGGCCCGAGATCCTCGAGAAGATGCGCGAGGCCTATTTCATCACCATCTTCTGCGGAATCGAGACGCCCGATCCCGACGCGCTGAAGGCGATGCAGAAGGACCACAACATGATGGTCCCGATCCTGGAGGGCGTGCGCACCATCAACTCCTACGGCATGGAGGTCGTCTCCGGCATCATCATGGGGCTCGACACCGACAAGCCGAATACGTCCGAGGCGCTGCTCGGCTTCGTCGAGGAGTCCCGGATTCCGCTGCTGACGATCAACCTGCTTCAGGCGCTGCCGAAGACGCCGCTGTGGGACCGGCTGGAGCGCGAGGGGCGCCTGGTCGAGGACGACGGTCGCGATTCCAACGTCGACTTCCTGCTGCCCTATGATGACGTCGTCGCGTCCTGGAAGCACGCCATGGCGGTCGCGTATGCGCCCGAGAAGGTCTACGCGCGCTTCCAGTATCAATGCGACCACGTTTATGTTCACCGCCTCAAGGTGCCGACCCCGGATGAGATGAAGACCTGGGCCAACATCAGGCGTGGCCTCGTCATGCTGCGCAACATCTTCTGGAAGGTCGGCGTGCTCGGCGACTACAAGCGCGTGTTCTGGAAGTTCGCGCTGGGGCGCCTCAAGCGCGGCGATATCGAAGGCCTGATCGGATGCACCCTGATCGCGCACCACCTCATCACCTTTGCGCGCGCGGCCTCCAGCGGCAGGCAGAACGCCTCGAACTATTCGATCCGGCTGCGAGAGGCCGCCGTTCCCGCCGAATGATGCGACATGTCTGATCCGGCCCTGCCGCGCCGTCCGACCCTCGATCTGCGGGCGTTCACGCCCGCGCGCGTGGCGCTCGGGCGCAGCGGCGCGAGCGTGCCGACCAAGGCGCTGCTCGATTTTACGCTCGATCATGCCCGCGCCCGCGATGCCGTGCATGCCGCCTTCGATGCAGCGCGTCTGGTCGCCGATCTCGGCGCGCTGGGGCTTGCCGTCACCGAGGTGAGGAGCCAGGCGGTCGACCGCAGGGACTATCTGCGGCGGCCGGATCTGGGACGTCGGCTCGACTCCGGCTCGGCCGAGGTCCTGGCGCGGGCGGCCTCGGCGCCGTGCCGGCTTGCGCTCGTGATCGGCGACGGCCTGTCCGCGGCGGCGGTCAACGCCCATGCGGTGGCCCTGGCGAGGCGCCTGCTGCCGCTGCTGGCGGAAGGGGATGATGTCGCGATCGACCATGTCGTCGTCGCCTCAGGCGCGCGCGTTGCGCTTGGCGACGAGATCGGCGCCATTCTCGGCGCGCGCATGGCCCTGATGCTGATCGGCGAGCGGCCGGGCCTGTCCGCACCCGACAGCCTCGGTGCCTACCTGACCTTTGCGCCGAAGCCCGGCCGCACCGACGCGGAGCGAAATTGCGTGTCCAACATCCACTACGCTGGGTTGAGCTACGACGAGGCCGCCTTCAAGATCGCCTGGCTGGTTCGCGAGGGGCTGGCCCGGCAGGTCAGCGGCGTGGCGCTGAAGGACGAGAGCGCGGACCGCGCGCCGCGTCGAATTGGCACGGCGTTGCCCGAATGACGGGCATCTCCGGGCCCTGATCGCCACTTCTTGATCGATTTGGCCACACTTGGCCTGCTTGCGAAAAGACCGGTTCACCTGCTAAACCCCCTCGCGGCGATTTTCCGCGCATTTTCAAAGGGCAAGCCTCCCATTTGTATGGCGTTTTCAAGCCGTTCGCGGGGCGCAATAAGCTCTCAGACCGAGCCGATTTAGGAACTGGATAAGGCATGCTCGAAAAGCACAGCGAGAATGAGGTTCATGTCGACAAGGTCGAGCAGGGACCTACGTCCTCGATCGCCTTCGGGCTGGAGCGCATCGGGCTGATCGCCGTCCGGGCGCCGATCGTCTCCTGCATCGTCCTGCTCGTCCTGATCGTCGGAGCCGTGTTCGGCATCCACCGGATCAAGATCGACGATTCGCTATCGCAGCTGTTTCGCTCTGACAGTCGCGAATTCCACCAATATGAAGAGGTGACCAAGAAGTTCCCGGCCGAGGAATTCGACGTCCTCGTCGTGGTCGAGGGCAAGAACCTGCTGGCCCGGAACAATCTGGAGAAGCTGCGCGACTTCATCACCGACCTGCAACTGGTCGAAGGCACGCGCGGTCTGGTCTCGCTGTTCTCGGCACGCCAGGCGCCGGCGCCGGGCAAGCTGCCGGCGGCGCTGTTCCCGGCCGAACTGCCCGAAGGCGCCGACTACGACAAGTTCATCGAGACCGTCAAAAACAACGAGATCATCCGCGGCAAGCTGTTGTCGGAAGACGGTACGCTGGCGCTCGTCGTGCTGTCGCTCGATCCGGAGGTGGTGGCGTCCAGCAAGCTGACCAAGACCGTCGGCGACATCCGCGCGCTGATGAAGGAGGATCTCAGCGACACCGGTCTCAACGTGCAGCTCTCCGGCGTGCCGGTGATGCAGCTCGAGATCCGCAACGCCGTCGAGCGCGACGGGCTGACCTACAACATCCTCGGCATCCTCGCCGGCTGCATCATCGCCATCATCTTCTTCCGCAAGATCTCGTTCATGGTCGCCGCGGCGTTCCCGCCGATGATCGCGATCCTCTTGGCGCTCGGCGCGCTCGGCTGGGCCAATTTCAATCTCAACATGTTCCTGAATGTGATGACGCCGCTCATCATGGTCATCAGCTTCTCGGACTCGATGCAGCTCACCTTCGCCGCGCGCGACCGGCTGATCGCGGGCCAGGACAAGTTCACCGCGTTCAAGAACGCGGTGCTGGTGGTGGGCCCGGCCTGCGTGCTGACGCACGGCACCGCCGGCATTTCCTTCATCGCGCTGCAGTTCTCCAACTCGGACCTGATCCGCAAGTTCGGCGAGGCGGGCCTCGCCGCCACCATCATCGCGCTGGTTGCGGTGCTGTCGCTGGTGCCGGTGTTCGGCGTGCTGCTCGTGCGCAACGAGAAGACGTTCGCGGTCAAATTCCAGAGCGCGGATGCCGGCGTCCAGGCGCTGCGCAATTTCTGCTACTGGATCGCGGTGCGCATGGTGGGCCGGCCCGGCCTGTTCAGCCTGATCGCGGTGCTGTTCGTCGGCGGCCTCGGCGTCATCTACGCCAATCTGGAGCCGCGCTACCGGCTTGCCGACCAGGTGCCGGACAAGCGTCAGGCCGTCGCCGCCAGCAACCGGCTCGATGCCAAGCTCACCGGCGCCAACCCGGTCAATGTGCTGATCCAGTTCCCCAAGGGTGAATCGCTCTATTCGCCGGAGACGCTGCAGACCATCGCGGACGTGCATGCGACCGTGGAGAAGGCGGCCGGTGTCGGCAATGTCTGGTCGGTCGAGACCCTGCGCCGCTGGCTTGCGGAAAAGGCCGGCAGCGCCGACGTCGCCACGCTGAAGGAATATGTCAGCGTCATTCCCGAGCATCTGGTGCGGCGCTTCATTGACGCCGAGCAGGACGCGGTCGTGGTCGCCGGCCGCGTGCCGGACAAGGATTCCAGCCAGCTCCTGCCGATCGTCGACAAGCTCGATGCCGAGCTCGACGCTGTCCGCAAGAAGCATCCCGGCTACGAGGTCGCGGTGACGGGCCTTGCCGCGATCGCCGCGCGCAACTCGGCCAGCATGATCGAGAAGCTGAACCGCGGGCTCACCGTCGAATTCGCGCTGGTCGCGATCTTCATCGGCCTCGCCTTCCGCTCCTGGGTGGTGATGTTCGCCTGCATCCTGCCGGGCATCTTCCCGGTGGTGATGTCGGGAACGGTGCTGTGGGCGATGGGGGAGGGCCTGCAATTCGCCAGCGTCGTCGCGCTCACGGTCTCGTTCGGGCTCGGCCTCAGCGCCACCATCCACTTCCTCAACCGCCTCCGCCTGGAGAGCAAGCCAGGCGTCGGCTCCGCGCTCGCGGTGGAGCGGGCGACGGTGCTGGTCGGCCCGGCGCTGATCCTGACCACGGTGGTGCTGGCCTGCGGCCTCGTCGTCACCGTGTTCTCCGACCTGCCGTCGCTCCGGCTGTTCGGCTGGCTCAGCGCCTTCTCGATGGTGATGGCGCTGGTCGCCGACCTCTTCATCCTGCGGCCGACGGCGATGTGGCTGATCAATCTGCACGCCAAGCTGCAAGGGACCGACAAGCCGGCGATCTAGTCGTCATCGCGCCACACCACGGCGTCCGCGCGATTCCGGGAGAGCCCTCCCGCGTCCGCGCGGAACCGCCCATCTTTTCTTCACGGCTGAACGAACCTTTGCTGTGCCCGCCTGTTCAACCAGAGCTGTGAACGGCCCCCAGTTGATATTGTCGTTTCAACAAGCAGGCGTGCGAGCGATGGCGCGCTGAGAAACTTCGGCGACAACCTCAACTCTGAGGATGGGCGACATGCGCGCTGAGCCGGCCCATGAGGCTGCGTCTGGAGGTGGCGTCGACAGCGCCGAGGCGCCGGATCGGGCTCCTGCCAATCTGGCTCGAACGGTCGGGCCTGCCGCGTCCGCGCCGGATTGGGCGAAGGTCGCCCTCGTGACCGCAACGGTGGGCGTGTTCGCGGTCGCGGTCGGCATGTCGTCGCCGCTGCTCGCTCTCGTTCTCAAGAGAGAGCAATTCAGCGGCCTTTTGATCGGCACCAATGCCGCGATGATGCCGATCGGGCTTTTGAGCTCCGCGCTTTGCGTGCCGCGTCTTGTGCAGGGAACGGGTGCCTACAAGGCTGCCGTCGGGCTTGCCCTGATCGCGGCCGCCGCGCTCGCCCTGATGATGGTCTTTCGCACGCTATGGATCTGGTTTCCGGCGCGGTTCGTGCTTGGTCTCGCCATCGGCGGCTTCTACATCGTCAACAAGGCGTGGTTGAACGAGATCGCCGTGCCGGTCTATCGCGGCCGCGTCATGGGACTCTATGCGGCCGTGCTGGCCGCCGGTTTCTCGCTTGGGCCCTTCGCGCTTGCGCTTACGGGCTCCTCGGGGTGGTGGCCATTCGCGGTCGGCATATTGGCCCTGCTCGCGGCTGCGCTGATCACGGCCATATTCGCGACGCGGCTGCCCAGCTTCTCCGTCAAGGAGCGCACGCCGATCACGAGCTTCCTTCCGCGCGCGCCCGTGCTTCTCGCGGCGGTCGCGACTTTTGCCCTGTTCGATCATGCCACGCTGACCTTTCTGCCGGCCTTCGGGATAAGGAACGGATATTCCGAGCAGGCGATGGCCATCGGCCTTGCCTTGCTCAATGGTGGCAACGTGTTGCTGCAAGTGCCGGTCGGTTGGCTTGCAGACCGGTATCCGCGGCGGCTCGTGCTTTTGGGGCTTGCAGCCGCGACCGCAGCCGGCGCCGTCCTGCTCGCCATTGCCGTCCAGCAGGGACTGCTCATGCTGTTCATACTGTTGTTCGTCTGGGGTGCATGCGCATACGGCGTCACCACCGTCGCGCTTGCAGAGCTGGGCGATCGTTTCGGTGGCCCGACTTTGCTAGCGGGCAGTGCGGCCTTCACGCTCGCCAGCGGCATCGGCGGAATGTTGGGCGGCCCGCTCACCGGCGCTGCCGTCGACACTGCCGGCGACAGCGGCCTGATCCTGGTCCTGGCAGGTGCCTACGGACTGCTCGGGCTGCTCGTCGCGGCTGTCCCGCTCAGGCCTCGACGCGGACGATCCCGTACGGATTGAACTTGAAGTTGTCCTCGGCGTAGTCCTGCTCGTGCGACAGCGTGAGCTTGCGATCGCGCAGCGTTGCATCGATGCCGCGCTCGGCCATGGCGTCGGCGATCTCGTCCATCAGCATCACCGCGGACCATTCGTTGCCGCGCGATTTCGCAACATAGACCTCCGGCAGGCCGACGAGGTGATAGCCGACGCTCTCAAAGTAGCGATCGCCGGCGAGCGGGCGCTTGGCGAAGGCGAGGCGACAGGCCTTGGCGACGGCGGACGTCATGCGAAGGCCTTGGTCCGTCTTCGCGCCGTTGCGCGCCTGATCGGCGAGGCTGCGCCAGCGCGCGACGCCGTGTGCGACGCCGGCGCTTTCGCCCTTTGCCGCAACCGCGCCTGCGTCGAACATCTCGTCCACGATCTGTAGCGCTGCGGCCGAACCGGCAGCTGTTTTCTCCTGATCCATCCGCGGGCTCAGCACGTAGAGCACCGCCTTGTGGTTGGCCACGGCCGCTTCGTCCGCCGCGGACCATGCCTTCGGAAAGACGCGGTCCCAGCACACGCCGAACGATCGCGCCATGTTCGCATCGGGTTTGGCCTGCGAATAGGTGCGGTCGATCTCGAAGCCGAAATCGGCGATTGTTTTGGCCACCGCCTTCGGTGGTCGCAGCAGGCTGTCGTTCCTGCCGAGGAAGCAGAGCACGTGACGCGGCTTCACGGACGAAGGCTGCATGTTCGCTCCCTGCTGATCATTGGCGAAGGCGCGAGTGGCGACGAAGAGACCGGCGGCCTTGAGCAGATGTCTGCGTATCGGGTCCATCTCGGCAAGTCCGTTCCGGGTGAGTTCATGCCAGCAAAAAGCCCCCGGCTCGCGAGAACCGGGGGCCATGATTCCATTCAAGCTGGACGAAATCAGCTCTTCGTCATGGTGATGTTGACGCCGCGGATCTCGCCCTTGGAGCTGATCTGCACCGTCTGCTTGGTGCCGTTGGTACGCAGCGACAGATTGGCGGCAAAGCCGTTGGCCTCGACGAACACGTCGATCTGGCCGCCGCCGGCGGTGCCCTGGAGATTGCCGAAGATATTGCGGCTGGACTCGCTCCAATTCCCGGAGATGCGCTCGCCCTGGCTCGTCACGTCGCTGGTGAGGTCGAACTTGTAGCTGTCGGACGCGCAGTGCAGAGCCTGCTTCAAATTGAGGCCGCTGCCGGCGACCTTGTAGTCAGCCTTGCAGCGAATGCGCTCGGTGGAGCCGTCGGACAGCGACACCGTGCCGGTGCCGGTCCACGCGCCGTCGAAACCGGCAAAGGGGCCCGACGACTGAGCGTGGCCTGCCGAAACCGAGAAGAGCAGCGCCGCCCCGATGCCGGCCGCCTTGATTGCCAGTCCAGATCGCCCAAAGAATTTCATCTCAAATATCCCGTTTTGGAACGACGCCCGCTTACGCGTGATAACGTCTCGCCACATCGAAAGTTTAGTGCTCCGAGCCAGTGTCAGGTTCAAAGCCCGGCCGCCAGAGATGGCGGTTCACGACGTCTCTCGCCAGACCTGGACCGGTCGATTTGCCCTGTTTCTGCGTGTTTCCGGCGGGAAAGGCGGGGCGGACAGATGCAGCTCTGCAACAGGTATGCAGTAAAACGCAGTGCTTCCGAATTATGACGTAGTATCAATCTCTTACATCTGCCAATGAAGGCGCAGGGAAGACCTGATTTGGTGGGCGTGGCGCCAATTTGGCCGCATTTGCCAGTGCTTGTGCCTTCTCTGAGGCCGCACCTCCCGCGGCGACTTGCCATCAGAACAATCCGTTCCGGTGTCCGCCCTGTGCAGTCCGGGTCCGGTGCGATTCTGCCGTCAGAATGAAGGAATACAATGCGTAAGCTTCTCGTCGCTCTCACCCTGCTGTCGGCCTCCCTTTCGACGGCGGCGTTTGCCCAGCAAGGGCGCGGCACGGACGCCGAGCAGAAGGCCTGCACGCGCGACGTGCAGAAGTTCTGCCGCCCGGTCATCGACCAGGGCGATTTCACCATCCTGGCCTGCCTCAAGGAGAACCGGGCCAAGATCTCGCAGGCCTGCGACCAGGTCCTGAAGACCCACAACCAGTAAGCTCGGCCACTGGCCCACAAAAGGCGGCCTCCGGGCCGCCTTTTCGGGCCCGATCCGCGGAAGGGCAGCCATCGAGAGACAGGATTGGTTTTGCGGTCGTATTCCCCTATATGGGGGCCGCGGCGGATCGCCGGCATGAGCCCGCGCGAGCGAACAAGCCCTTCCTGTCCAAACGATTGTAAACCAGCCCTCGATGACCTCTGCGAGCGAATTGCGATCCGGTAAAGGTGACCGCGACGAGAATTTTCCCGTCGCGTCCTGGATCATTCATCCGCGTCATCGCGCCCTGATCCTGGCGTATTACAATTTCGTCCGCACCGCCGACGACATTGCCGATCACGCGACCCTGCCGCCCGACCAGAAGCTCGCTTATCTCGACCTGCTCGAGGCGGAGCTGCTCGGCAAGGGCGACACCCAGGCTGAGGCCGTGATCCTGCGCCGTGCACTGGCCGAGCGCGGCATGGCGCCGCGCCATGCGCTCGACGTGCTCATCGCGTTCCGCATGGACGTGACCAAGCTGCGCTACGAGAACTGGGACGAGGTCATCCACTATTGCCGTTACTCGGCGATGCCGGTCGGCCGCTTCATGCTCGATGTCCACGGCGAGAGCACCTCGACCTGGGCCGCATCGGATGCGCTCTGTGCAGGCTTGCAGATCAACAATCACCTCCAGGATTGCGGCAAGGATTTTCGCGAGCTCAACCGCGTCTATCTGCCGCGCGATGCGCTGGCAGCACACGGTGCCTCCGTCGAGCAGCTCGGGCTTTCGCAGTCGCCACCGGCGATGCTGGCCTGCTTGCAAGCGCTTGCCGTTCGCAACGAAGCGTTGCTCGACGAGGGCAGGGCGCTCGCTGCGGAGATCCGGGATTTTCGTCTCGGCGTCGACGTCGCGGTGATCCAGGCCTATGCCGACCGCATCGTGCGCCTGCTCAAAGTGCGCGATCCCCTGCGCGAGCGGGTGCACCTGAACAAGTTCGAACTGCTCACCTTCAGCCTTGCCGGAATGATCGGCGAGGTCGGCCGCCGCGCGATTGGACGCAAGGCCATTTCCAGACCGGGGACTGCACATGACGCTTGAGGCGACCTCGCCCGGCGCCAATTATGGCTCGACCGCATCCGGCAGCTCGTTCTATGCCGCGATGCGCATCCTGCCGCATGACCAGCGCGAAGCGATGTTCCAGATCTACAGCTTCTGCCGGCAGGTCGACGACATCGCCGATTCCGACGGCCCGCGCGCCGAGCGGCTCGCCGCGCTTCAGGAATGGCGCAACGACATCGACGCGCTCTATCAGGGCAATCCGCCGCCGCGCCTGAAGGACTACGTCGGCTCGGTGAAGACCTTCGGCCTCAAGCGCGAGGATTTCCTCGCCATCGTCGACGGCATGGAGATGGACGTCCCGCAGGACATCCGCGCGCCCGACATGGCGACGCTGGATCTGTATTGCGATCGCGTCGCCAGCGCGGTGGGACGGCTGTCGGTGCGGGTGTTCGGCTTGCCGGAAGAGGACGGCATCCAGCTCGCCTATCATCTGGGCCGCGCGCTTCAGCTCACCAATATCCTGCGCGACATCGACGAAGACGCCGGCCTTGGCCGGCTCTATCTGCCGCGCGAGGCGTTGCTGCATGCCGGCATCACCTCCGACGATCCGAACCGCGTGATCGCCGAGCGCGCGCTGCCGAAGGTCTGCCTGCCGCTGATGCAGCGTGCGAAGGCGCATTTCGAGAAGTCGGACGAGATCATGAACCGCAACAAGCGCCGCACGGTGCGCGCGCCGCGGATCATGTCGAAATACTATCATTCCATTCTGGATCTCCTGATTGCGCGCGGCTTCAACGCGCCGCGCCAGCCGGTGCGTGTGTCAAAGGTCACACGTATCCTGATCCTGCTCCGCTACGCTTTCATCTGATGCAAAAGACAGCTCATATCATCGGCGCCGGGATTTCCGGCCTTTCCGCCGCCGTGCGGCTCGCCAATGCCGGCTTCAAGGTCGCCGTGCACGAGGCGACGCAGCAGGCCGGCGGCCGTTGCCGTTCCTATTTCGACGGCGCCACCAATCTCACCATCGACAACGGCAATCATCTGCTGCTGTCGGGCAACAGCCACGCGCGTGCCTATGCGCGTTCGATCGGCAGCGAGGCCGGCCTCGTCGGTCCTGACAGCGCGCAGTTTCCCTTCGTCGACATCAAGACCGGGCAGCGCTGGCAGATCGATCTCGGCACCGGCCGGCTGCCGACCTGGGTGCTCGACGAAGGCCGCCGCGTGCCCGACACGAGCCTCACCGATTATCTGAAACTGGCGCCGCTGATCTGGGCGTCGGAAGACACATTGGTCGGCAAATCCATTCCTTGCGAAGGCGTGCTCTATCAGCGTCTGGTGCAGCCGCTGCTGCTCGCGGCGCTCAACGTCGATCCGCCCGAGGGCTCGGCCGGGCTTGCCGGCGCCATCGTGCGCGAGACGCTGCTTGCCGGCGGACAGGCCTGCCGTCCCCTCATCGCGCGCGACGGCCTCAGCGCCGTTCTGATCGAGCCGGCCGTGAAGTTCCTGCAGGACCGTGGCCATACCGTGCAGCTCGGCCATGAGCTGCGCTCCTTCACGACCACCGACGGCAGGGCGAGTGCGCTGAATTTCGGCGGCGAGGATGTCGTTCAGATCGGGGAGGGCGATGTCGTCGTGATGGCGGTGCCGCCGCGTGCTGCTGCGAGCCTGCTGCCGGGCGTGAAGACGCCGACCGAATATCGCGCCATCGTGAATGCGCATTTCCGGATCACACCGCCGCGGGGTTCGGCGCCGATCCTCGGCGTGATCGGCGGCGTCGTGGAGTGGCTGTTCGCGTTCCCGAACCGCTTGTCCGTCACCATCAGCAACAGCGACCGTCTGGTCGACATGCCGCGTGAGGAACTCGCGCAGACGATCTGGAACGACGTTTGCAAGGCCGGCGGCGTGTCCGGCGAGTTGCCCCCCTGGCAGATCGTGCGCGAGCGTCGTGCCACATTTGCGGCGACGCCGGCGCAGAATGCCCTGCGTCCGGGGCCGGTCACTGCGCTGAAAAACCTGTTCCTCGCGGGTGATTGGACTGCTACGGGATTGCCTGCAACCATCGAGGGATCGGTCCGGTCCGGTGATCGCGCCGCCGATCTGGTTCTCGCCGCCAAAGGATCCTGAAAGGCGGCCCTGACGGGCAGACGTCCCGGCCAATTTCAATCGACTATCGGAGCAATCGAGCGAGATGGATTCCGTGAACGCGACCAGCCGCGAAGCCCTTCAATCGGGCATCTTGCAATCGGGCATCCTGGAATCGAGCATTGCATCGGCGACGCAGGGCGTCGTCGACTTCCAGCAGGCGGACGGCCATTGGGTGTTCGAGCTCGAGGCCGACTGCACGATTCCGGCCGAATACGTCCTGTTGCGCCACTATCTCGCCGAGCCGGTCGATGCCGTGCTCGAAGCCAAGATCGCCAATTATCTGCGCCGCGTGCAGGGCGCCCATGGCGGCTGGCCGCTGGTGCATGACGGCGAGTTCGACATGAGCGCCAGCGTGAAGGCCTATTTCGCGCTGAAGATGATTGGCGATTCCGTCGACGCCCCGCACATGGTGCGCGCGCGCGAGGCCATTCACGCGCGCGGCGGTGCGATTCACAGCAACGTCTTCACGCGCTTCCTGCTTGCGATGTTTGGCGTCGTCACCTGGCGCGCGGTGCCGGTGCTACCGATCGAGATCGTGCTGCTACCGTTCTGGTCGCCGTTCCACCTCAACAAGATCTCATACTGGGCGCGCACCACCATGGTGCCGTTGATGGTGCTCGCAGCGCTGAAGCCGCGCGCGAAGAACCCGAAGGGCGTCGGCATCGACGAGCTGTTCCTGCAGGATCCGCGCTCGATCGGCATGACCGCGAAGGCGCCGCACCAGAGCATGGCCTGGTTCGTGCTGTTTCGCTCGCTCGACGCCGTCTTGCGCGTGATCGAGCCGATGTTCCCGAAGGCCTTGCGCAAGCGCGCCATCGATGCGGCGCTCGCCTTCACCGAGGAGCGGCTCAACGGCGAGGACGGCATGGGCGCGATCTACCCGCCCATGGCCAACATCGTCATGATGTACGACGCGCTCGGCAAGGATGAGAACTTCCCGCCGCGCGCGATCACGCGCCGGGGCATCGACAAACTGCTCGTGATCAAAGACGACGAGGCCTATTGCCAGCCCTGCGTCTCGCCGGTGTGGGACACGACGCTGACGGCGCATGCGCTGCTGGAAGCCAGCGGCGACAAGGCGGTGCCTGCGGCCAAGCAGGGCCTCGACTGGCTGATCCCGAAGCAGGAGCTCGAGGTGAAGGGCGACTGGGCCGTGAAGCGGCCCGACGTGCGTCCGGGCGGCTGGGCCTTCCAGTACAACAATGCGCATTACCCCGATCTCGACGACACCGCCGTGGTGGTGATGTCGATGGACCGCATGCGCCGGGAGCACGGTGCGACCGGCTACGACGCCGCGATCGATCGCGGCCGGGAGTGGATCGAGGGCATGCAGAGCGACGATGGCGGCTGGGCTGCCTTCGACGTCAACAATCTCGAATACTATCTCAACAACATCCCGTTCTCGGACCACGGCGCGTTGCTCGACCCGCCGACTGAGGACGTCACGGCGCGCTGCATCTCGATGCTGGCCCAGCTCGGCGAGACCGAGAAGACCAGCAAGCACGTGGCTGACGGGGTCGCCTATTTGCGGAAGACCCAGCACCCTGAGGGCTCCTGGTACGGCCGTTGGGGCATGAATTTCATCTATGGAACCTGGTCGGTGCTCTGTGCCCTCAACATGGCCGGGGTCGACCACAAGGACCCCATGATTCGGAAGGCTGCCGGCTGGCTGGCCTCGATCCAGAACGAGGACGGCGGCTGGGGCGAGGACGCCGTCAGCTACCGCCTCGACTACCGGGGATGGGAGGCCGCCCCCTCGACCGCCTCGCAAACGGCATGGGCCTTGCTTGCCCTGATGGCGGCAGGCGAGGTTGATCACCCGGCCGTCGCCCGCGGGGTGGAGTACCTGATTGCAACACAGAACGAAAAAGGACTGTGGGACGAGCAGCGGTACACCGCCACAGGCTTCCCCCGCGTGTTCTATCTGCGGTATCATGGTTACCCAAAGTTCTTTCCGCTGTGGGCACTGGCGCGGTATCGGAACTTGCGGAACACCAACAGCAGGGTGGTAGGGGTCGGAATGTGACTTTGGGGACGGGGGACTATTTTACCGTGGGTAATGCCATCGACCCGCGGCCGATACTGATCGTGACCGGACTGGTTCAGGAGGCCCGCATCGCAGCCGGGCCCGGAATGGCTGTTATTTGTTCATCCAGCAGCCCGACCCAGTTGCGGGCGCTGCTGACGGTGGTGGATCCAGAGACGATTCGCGGCGTGATCTCGTTCGGCGTGGCCGGCGGGCTCGACCCGAGCTTGCGCTCCGGAGACGTCGTGCTGGCGACCGAAGTGCTCGACGGCGACACCCGCTGGGCCGCAGGGCTCTCGCTCGGCGACGAATTGATCGACCGCCTGACCTCGGGCCGTCGCCGCGTGGTACGCGGCAGCCTCGCCGGTGCCGAGGAAGTGGTCACCAAGCGCGCCTGCAAGGCGGCGCTGCACTCGGAGACGGGCGCTGCGGCTGTCGACATGGAAAGCCACATCGCCGCCGCCTACGCCGCTGAAGCCGGCTTGCCGTTTGCCGCAGTTCGCGTCATCAGCGACCCCGCCCACCGCGCGCTGCCGGCGCTCGCCCGTGCCGCGATCAAGCCGAACGGCCAGATCGACCTCGCGGCCGTGCTGCGCGGCATCGTGCGCAATCCGGCGACGCTGCATGCGCTGGTCTCGACCGGTATAGACTTCAACCGCGCGCTGCGCTCACTGCGCGGATGCCGCGACTATCTGATCGGTACCGAGATCGTCGAGAGCGAGACGCTGGTGTCGAAGGCGGCCTGAGCGGTTTCTGCGAGCACGCAAGAGGATAAGGGCCCGGTCGTGTGACTGGGCCTTTCTTTTTGAATTGCGTGATCGTCGTCACGGGCGGCGGAATCCATCGACCTGGCCTCCGCACCACCATCTGACGGCTTGAATGTGAGCCCATCTGCGATTATCTTACATTTGTCTTACTTTGAAAAGGTTGGGCAATGGCCGTCACGGACAAGCTCACGACTATCGTTTCCACCAAGGGCCAGGTCATTCTGCCCAACTCCATTCGCCGACGGCGGGAGTGGAAGGCGGGAACGCGGCTCACCGTCGAGGAGACTTCGGAGGGCGTCCTGCTGAAGCCGGCGCCGGCCTTTGCGGCGACGCGGCCGGAAGAGGTGTTCGGGGTCCTGGCTTACCGCGACAAGCCGAAGACGCTCGAAGAGATGGACGAAAGCGTGCTTACTGAAGCCAGGCGGCGGCATGATCGCGATTGATACCAACTTGATCGTCCGCTACCTGACCGGAGATCACGCCACCCAATCCGCACGTGCCCGCGCCTTGATCGACGGCGAGAGGGTCTTCGCCGCGGCTACGGTGCTACTCGAAGTCGAGTGGGTGCTGCGAAGCGCGTACGGCTTTCAGGCCGCGGACGTCGTGCATGCGCTTCGTGCCTTCGCAGGACTTCCGACCGTTACCGTCGAGGACGGCGCGACGGTTGCGACGGCACTCGACCTTGCCGAGAGAGGAATGGATTTCGCCGATGCGCTGCATCTGACGAGATCCGGGCATTGCGAGGCCTTCGTCACTTTCGATCGCAAGCTCGTCAAGGCGGCGAAACAGGTGGGTTATGAGGGGGTACGCGAAGCCGAGTAGTGTGGCCCGAAGCCGACGGAGGGTGGATAACGATGATTGAGTAAACTCGCGCCCCGCAATTCCCGAGGAATAAAATGACAGTTGGATTGGCGCGCCGCTTTGGCGATCGAATACTGATCATTGCCGACACGATGATTTCATCGAGGTCGGCCGCGAAGAAAGACATTATCCCGGGCCGGGTCAAGGCGGTGGTCCTGGCGGAGCACGTTTCGGCAGCCTACGCGGGTTCAGTCGATCATGCATTGCCAGCGTTACAGCGGGCGGCTCAAATCGCGCGTAGCAATGCCCGGATCGAGGATATAATCGAGCCGTTGAGGTCAACGAACGCTGAGACTGCGCACGATGAAGAATTAGTAACGGAGTTCTTGATTGCATCGCATCGCGATGGAATTGCGATGATGAAGGTGTGGCGAGGCGGCGAGATCACGAGGAGCGATAGTCTCTTATGGATAGGAGAGCCGTCAGTCGCGGATGCTCTAGTGAGTCTTGAATCTGCTGCGCCTACCCCAATAGGCTGGCCAGATGAGGTTCGGCTCAATTGGGTCGCGGCGCAATTCCTCGGTGATCCTACTCGGTTCGTTGACAAGCACGTCGGTGGATTTTTCGTCACTCTGTTGGCTTCGCCAGTCGGGCATACTTATCAGGACATGGCCGGAGCAACCTTGTGCAACGATCTCCGTCTCAGTGGCGCGACTGCTGATGATAGTGGGGGACTGAAGGTCTATCACTATCAGGTTCTGCATGGTTTCTGGCGAGGCGCTGCCGTGTTGGCGGTCTATTTGCCTCAGCCCAAGCTGGGCTTCTTGTATCGCCCTCTTAGCATGGATCGGCCCGCTGACGTCATTGGCAATACTTCTCCAGAAGAGCTCCTTGGTCTCATCAGGAATGAAGCAACAGCCATGGGGGCAACGATACGAAATTAGGGCGTAGGATGGGTTGAGCCCTTGCGAAACCCATCTCTTCCCGATCGCCGCTCTCCGTAATCGCGGTCATCATCTGATTGATCGCCCGCCAAATCGGCTGGAGGTTTGATGGGGAGGGCGTAGGCTAAACCCATCGCTTTCCGATTACCGTTCTCCATAATCGCGGCCGTCATCTGCCTGATCGCCCGCCCAATCGGCTGGATAGTTGCCGAGCTCCACGTGACGATGAAACGAGGACGGCGCCCAGTCGCGGACCCGGTCGACGAGCCTGTGTTTGACCGGATTGATGTGAACATAATCGACATGCCGGGCGAAATCGATTTCGTCGCGAATGGTATGCTCCCAATATCTGCGTTGCCAGATGCCCCGTTCACCTTTGGCCGAGCGGCTTCGGGATATCCTTTCGTTTCGCGCCGTGCGAGATGTAACCGAGAACCTGTTGAACGAGGTAGAGACTGTTCACCGAAAGGTCGCCGACATCAAAGAAATTGAAGGTTGGCTCGCCTTTCGACATCGCGATTTCCATCCCGTTGGATTTGTCTCTCTGCCAGATGAAATGGGGGAAGCTCTGGTCCTCCAGAGCGATGGAAGGTGATACGCTGCACGAAAGCAATGAGAACGAGATCAACGCGACAGCCATTACTCGCACGGCGATATCCCGACCAGCTTGAGCTAGCCGCCCCCTAGCCGAGCAAATCGGGACATGTCCTGTGAGGGGAAGGGGCAGAGCATTCGATTGGGCGTTAACGACCGCTCCGATTGCCCCTGGCAAGATTGCGAAAAATGCTCTTGTCGCGCTTCGAAGACGCCACGCTGGCAAGCGCCCCTCGGCAAATTCATAGTTGGATACTAACATCGCAAACTCTTGGCTCGTGGGATGGTAGAGTGAAGCGAAACCCATCGATTGGTGAGGGGGCGACGATGGGTTTCGCGAAGAGCTCAAGCATCCCACGGCCTATCCGGCTGTTCCTTGGTTGTGAAGTCAGTGCTGAAGCCGCGCGCGACGGCAGTTCGAAGAGATGCCCAAGTTTCGGCGGTCTCCCGCTGGGGGCGTAGAACGACGGCATCACCTTGCCGCGCCACCTCGATTTCATCGCACGACAGATGAAATTGCATCGGCAATCGGACGAACTGGGAGTTGCCAGACTTGAAGACCTTGGCGGTGTTGGGCAGGGCAGCCTCCTGTAGACGCTGACGCGAATATACAGCTTCAGGTCGAGGCACGCGAGATCGTTCATCGTGCATTCCTCGCTCCTTCCGTGGGGTCGGAGGCGGGGGCAATGAGGCGACCGCTGTCTTCGACCGACGGCTAGTGGCGCGGCAAGCGGCTGGTCGAAATGACCCGTCGGGCAAAACACCCCAACACCCGTCAACCCCACCGCCCAAAAATATTCCACTTTCCAGAATTTCGGATTTGTGGCATAGAGCGCTCATCCCGGCCCTCCCAGAGGGGCGCTTCGCGATCGTCACGAGATGCGGGTCGGGGTGCGGTGGACGCGGCAGCGCCGGCGCGAGAGGCGATGACAGGGCGGGCGACCGTGAGTCATGCGCAACGCGGGACGAACGGCGTGGTCACAGCGGTTTTGGTCGTCGTCGGGGTCGAGCACACGCTAGCTCTCGGCGATCAGGTCAAACCGTCCGCGGACGGAGAAGTCGTGTGGTCCTGACGCCCGCAGGCTGGCGTCAAGCCTTGCGGTGATGCGGCGGCCCGACCGGGCGCGCATCGATTAGCCGCAACGCGACGGGGGCAACAGTGCATCGCTCCCCGAGGAGAGCACGAAGGAGGCCGTTAAAACCATCCGCGCAGGGAAGGCCGGGCGACCGGCAACACCTGTAGTCCACCCCGTGTGCGTTTTTCCATGCACGCGGACCGCGGGTGCCGCCGGCGCCCGGCCTTCCCTGCGCCCTCTGGCTTCATGGGGCGCGAACGAACAGCAAAGCTCGGGCGAAAGAAGCCGCGAGAGTGCGCAGGTGTGTCTGCGAGGAAGAGCGCTGATGGTGAAAGCGAGCCGGTGCCACATACGCCGTCATTGCGAGCGCAGCGAAGCAATCCAGAATCTTTCCGCGGAAGGATTCTGGATTGCTTCGTCGCAAGAGTTCCTCGCAATGACGGCGTGGAGAGAGCGGGCAACACATTCGCGACTCGTGCCCCGGACGCAGCGCAGCGTCCCCCCGGCGATGCGAAGCATCGTCCGGTTCGACGATGCGCTGCAGAGCCGGGGCCCATGCATCGACACGGCACCCGGCTGCTGGGTCCCGGCTCTGCGCAGCAGCGCAAAGAGCGCTGCAGCGCGTCCGGGACACGGGCCGCTCGTCTGACGGCGCACAAGACAAAGGCCCGGTCGCGTTCGCGACCGGGCCTTTCTCGGTTGTAAATATGATTGCCGCTTTACGCCGCAGTCGAAGCCTTCTGCGCGGCCTTCGCCTGCGCGGCCTCGGCCTCGTCCTTGCGAATCTCCGACATGCGCTTCTGCACTTCCGCCGAGAAGATGTACTGCGCCGGGCGCTGCTTGCTCATGTCGATCTCCGGCGCCATCGGCCCCGAGGTCTTGATGCCGCGCAGCGACACCCACATCGCCTTCAGCGGGTTGTTGAGGGCTGCGGTCGCCGCCGTCGGCTCATAGCCGCAATGGGCCATACAGTCGGCGCACTTCTCGTACTTGCCGGTGCCGTAGGTCTCCCAGTCGGTGGTGTCCATCAGCTCCTTGAAGGTCTTGGCGTAGCCTTCACCGAGCAAATAGCAGGGCTTCTGCCAGCCGAAGATGTTGCGCGCGGGCATGCCCCACGGCGTGCACTCGTATTCCTGGTTGCCGGCGAGGAAGTCCAGGAACAGGCCGGAATGCATGAAATTCCACTTCTTGCCCTTGCCCATCGCAAAGACGTCGCGGAACAGCTTCTTGGTCTTGGTGCGGTTGAGGAAGTGCTCCTGGTCCGGCGCGCGCTCATAGGCGTAGCCGGGCGACATCGAGACGCCGACACCGAGCTCGACGGTGAGGTCCAGGAACTTCGCGATCTCCTCGGCCGGGTGGCCGTCGAAGATGGTGGCGTTGACGTTGACGGTGAAGCCGCGCGCCTTGGCCGCCTTGATCGCGGAGACGGCGCGGTCGAACACGCCCTTCTGCGACACCGCCTTGTCGTGATGGTCCTTCAGGCCGTCGAGATGCACGGAGAAGAACAGATACGGGGAGGGCTCGAACAGATCGAGCTTCTTCTCGAGCAGCAGCGCGTTGGTGCAGAGCGAGACGAACTTCTTGCGCTCAACGAGGCCGCGCACGATCTCGCCGATCTCCTTGTGGATCAGCGGTTCGCCGCCGGGAATGGCGACCATCGGCGCGCCGCACTCGTCGGCCGCGTCCCAGCACTCCTGCGCGGTCATGCGGCGGTTGAGGATCGCATCCGGATAATCGATCTTGCCGCAGCCGACGCAGGCGAGGTTGCAACGAAACAGCGGCTCCAGCATCAGCACGAGCGGATAGCGCTTGCGGCCAAGCAGTTTCTGCTTGAGCAAATAGCCGCCGATACGCATTTCCTTGAAGAAGGGGATGGCCATTACAAAGTTTCTTTCTGGGCTTTTCAATTCGGGTGGGTCAGCTCGCAGCCAATTGGGCCGGAAGCCGGAATTCGATGTTTTCCTCGCGGCCCGGCAACACCTGGACCTTGACCGGTCCGATTCGCCGCATCGCTTCGATCACGTCATCCACGAGTACCTCGGGCGCCGAAGCGCCGGCCGTGATGCCGACGGTCCTGGCATTTTTCAACCACTCCGGATTGAGCTCGCTGCCGTCGGCAATCAAATAACTCGCGACGCCGGCTTCGGTGCCGATTTCGCGAAGCCGGTTCGAATTCGAGCTATTGGCAGCGCCCACCACCAAGATCACGTCGACCAGCTTGCTCAAGTCCCTTACCGCAGATTGGCGGTTCTGTGTCGCATAGCAGATATCCCGGATATCCGGACCTTGAATATCTGTAAAGCGGGTCTGAAGGGCCGCGATGATATCCTTGGTGTCGTCGACCGACAGGGTGGTCTGGGTGATGTAGGCCACTGGCGTATCAGCCGGCAACGTCAGGGCCATAACCTCTTGAACGCTTTGGACAAGCAGCACGGGGGCGGGAACCTGGCCCATCGTGCCCTCGACCTCGGGGTGGCCGGCATGGCCGATCAGGATCAGCGTGCGGCCCTTGGTGATGTAGCGCTTCCCCTGATTGTGAACTTTCGTGACCAGCGGGCAGGTGGCATTGAGCACGGGAAGGTCGCGCGCGGCGGCCTCTTCCTCGACGCTGCGGGCGACGCCGTGAGCGCTGAAGACCGTTACTGCCTTCGGCGGCACCTCGGACAGCTCCTCGACGAAGATGGCGCCTTTGTTCTTCAGGCTTTCGACCACGTATTTGTTGTGTACGATCTCATGGCGCACGTAGACGGGCGGGCCGTACTTTTCCAGCGCCCGTTCCACGATCTCGATCGCACGCACCACGCCCGCGCAAAAGCCGCGCGGTTGCGCCAGATAAACTTCCATTGGACGCCCATCACGCAAGTTGCACCAATCCGCTTCAGTTCCCGGCGGCACCTCGATACTGACCAATGCGTTGCAATATCCGCACCATTGGTTCGCGCACGCGGTAGCCACCCACCCCCGTCGGGGCTCCGGCGCATGGAGGCGCAATACTTTGTGTCAAAAAATCGGCGGTAAGGAAAGGCCGAATGGACCTGAGTTCCCTGCTAGGCCGATTTTACGGTATTATAGTAGAGAGGTGGGTGTATGCAAGCCAGCGACATCAGTGACCAGCCCTTCGTCACTTTCCCGCCTCAACTCCCCGGCTATACCCACCGCCCCGCTTGATTTTGCCACGGTCTGCCGCCGTTTACCTCGAACCTTCTGGCGGCGAGAACCTCTCAAAACAGCAATAGGTTTCGCCCGGGAACTCCGATAAACAGCGGGCGTTTCCGGCAAGCTGTTAACCGCAGAAAGAAAAGAAGTGCTGCAAAGCGTAGTCGTTGCCATCGTCAGGGCCTGCACCCGGTTTGCCTCCCTCGTCGTCGTTCTCGGGCTCCTGCTGTCGGTGGGAGCGGGCTATTACGCTGCGCGCCACTTCGCCATCAACACCGACATCAATTCGCTGATTTCCCAGAATCTCGACTGGCGCAAGCGTGACCAGCAGTTCGACAAGGCGTTCGATCAAAACGAAACGATCCTCGCCGTGGTCGAGGCCCGGACCCCGGAGATGACGAGCGCAGCGGCGGACGCGCTCTATGCCAGGCTGAAGGACGACAAGACCAACTTCCAGTCCCTGCAGCAACTCGGCAGCGGCGAGTTCTTCGAAAAGAACGGACTGTTGTTCCTGCCGACCGAAGAGGTCGGCAAGATCACCAGCCAATTCGAATCTGCAGCGCCCCTGATCGAGATCATGGCTGGCGATCCCTCGATCCGCGGCCTGACCGGCGCGCTGGAGACGGGACTTGCCGGCGTCAAGCGCGGCCAGGTCAAGCTCGACAACACCGAGCGTCCGTTCAACCTGATCGCGCAGACGGTCGAGACCGTGCTCAACAAGGGCAATGCGAGCTTCTCCTGGCGCGAGCTCGTCAGCGACGAGCCGCTGAAGGATTCGGACAAGCGCGCCTTCATCGAGTTCAAGCCGATCCTCGACTACAACGCGCTGGAGCCCGGCAAGGATGCCACCGACGCGATCCGCAAGGCGGCAGTGGATCTGGATTTTGCGACCAAATACCAGGCCCGGGTGCGGCTGACCGGCCCGGTGCCGATCGCCAACGAGGAATACGCGACAGTCCAGGAAGGCGCCGTCGTCAACGGCGTCGGCACGGTGCTCGTCGTGTTGCTCATCCTGTGGCTGGCGCTGCATTCGTCGAAGATCATCTTCGCGGTGTTCGTCAATCTCTTCGTCGGCCTCGCGCTGACGACCGCGGCCGGCCTGATGATGGTCGGATCGTTCAATCTGCTGTCGATCGCATTCGCGGTGCTTTTCGTCGGCCTCGGCGTCGATTTCGGCATCCAGTACAGCGTCCGCTACCGCTCCGAGCGCTACAAGCACAACGATCTCACGGGCGCGCTGGTGCTGGCGGCGAAGCGCTCGGCGGTGCCGCTGTCGCTCGCGGCGATGGCGACCGCGGCCGGCTTCCTTTGCTTCATGCCGACCGACTACAAGGGCATCGCGGAGCTGGGCCAGATCGCCGGCGTCGGCATGCTGGTGGCGTTCCTTTCCTCGATCACCGTTCTGCCGGCCATGCTGAAGCTGCTGAATCCGCCCGGCGAGAAGGAGCCGGTCGGCTACGCCTTCCTGGCGCCGCTCGATCACTTTCTGGAGAAGCACCGCGTGCTGGTCGTGGGCGGCACGCTGATGCTGGCGCTCGCCGGCCTGCCGCTACTCTATTTCATGAAGTTCGATTTCAACCCGATGAACCTGCGCAACCCGAGGGCGGAATCGATCGCGACCTTCCTCGACCTGCGCAAGGATCCGAACACCGGCGCCAATGCCATCAACGTGATGACCACGTCCGAGGAGCAGGCAAAGCAGGTCGAGGCGAAGCTCGAAAAGGTGCCCGAGGTGCTGCGGGTGATGTCGCTCAACAGCTTCGTGCCGGAGGATCAGCCGCCGAAGCTGAAGCTGCTCGCGCAGGGCGCCAAGGTGCTGAATCCCGCGCTCAACCCTGATCAGATCGATGCGGCGCCGACCGACAAGGAAAACGTCGAGGCGCTGAAATCCTCGGTCGACAATCTGCGCCGGACCGCGGGCGATGCGAAGGGGCCGGGCTCGATCGCCTCGCGCCGTCTGGCAGACGCGCTCGAAAAGCTCGCCAATGGCGACGAGGCCACGCGCAACAAGGCGCAGGACGTGTTCGTCACGCCGATGAAGATCGTGTTCGACCAGCTCAGGAACGCGATGCAGGCCGGGCCTGTCACCCTGAGCTCACTGCCGCCCGATCTCGTCAGCGCCTGGAAGAGCAAGGACGGCATCATCCGCGTCGAGGCGCTGCCCAAGGGCGATCCCAACGACAACGACACGCTGCGCAAATTTGCGGCGGCGGTGCTCGTTGCCGAGCCGACCGCGATCGGCGGGCCGGTCTCGATCCTGAAATCAGGTGACACCGTGGTGCGGGCGTTCATTCACGCCGGCATCTACGCGCTGCTGGTGATCGGCCTCTTGCTGTGGATCACGCTACGCCGCTTCGTCGACGTGCTGATGACGCTGGTGCCGCTCCTGGTTGCCGGCGCGGTGACGCTCGAGATCTGCGTGTTGATCGGCCTGCCGCTCAACTTCGCCAACATCGTCGCGTTCCCGCTGCTGCTCGGCGTCGGCGTCGCCTTCAAGATCTACTATGTCGTGGCATGGCGCTCGGGCAGGACAAACCTGCTCCAGACCAGCCTGACGCGCGCGATCTTTTTCAGCGCGCTGACGACGGCGACCGCGTTCGGCAGCCTGTGGCTGTCCAGCCATCCCGGCACGTCCAGCATGGGCAAGCTGCTGGCACTCTCGCTGGTGACGACGCTCGCCGCCGTGCTGCTGTTCCAGCCGGCCCTAATGGGCAAACCCCGCAATCTCAGGGAGTAGGCAGATGTCGCCGACCGGGTCGGCGGCCGCTTTCTGACCCGGCTTGGCGGGGGCGGTGGCGCTCTTTGGGGCCGCCGGCGCCGGCGCCGCTGTCGCGCCCATCGTGCCCTGAGCCTTCGGCGCGGCGCCGGTGGACTTGGGCGCGCCCTTGGCCATGGCATTGGCGGTGCTCAAGGGGATCGGCGGGCCGACCCGGGTCCAGGTCTCGCCGCCGCAGAGGAAGCCCATTACGCAGCCCTTGATTTCGAGCTGGTCGGCGCCGGCCGGCGTGATGGTCGCGCTATAGAGCTGGCCGTCCTTGGCGTTGTAGACCTGCCCTTCCCACTGATCGGCGCCGGGCTTCTTCTTCATGTCGATCAGCGTCGCCATGCCCAGCGTCGGACGGGTCTTTTTCGAGGCATCCGGATTGTTCTCGTCGCGGCCGCCGGGCTGCTTTTCCCAGGAAACCGCGCCCCACATGCTGCCATTGCATTGGGCGACGCGAATGTTGGCGACGCCGTCGGCAACCCGCCAATCGCCGGTGGGATCGGCGGCGAGCGCCGGGGTCAGGCAGGTGTAACCGCCAGCCAGTATTAGTCCGGTGTAAAGGGCTAAACGCATGATAGTTCCTTGGCAGTGCAACATGGGCTAAAGCTGTGCTTGCGAAGATGGTCCGAAAAAGGGCAAAAGGCCGCACAGACCGTTTTCAGTAACGGTCCCTTTTCAGTTGACGAGACGGCCCTCAACCGAAGTATGTAACGGATGCACAGCCCAAATCCAGACATGTCTGAGCTTTTCGCGGACCGTCAGGCCCAGCGCAGCACCCTGCATAATCGGTATCTGAACGAGCAGTTCGTTCGGGTTCTCAAGACCATCGGCTACGATGTCGGCTTCCAGAAGGGGCAGGGGCAGTATCTCTACGATCGCGACGGCGCGCGCTATCTCGACCTGCTGTCCGGCTTTGGCGTGTTTGCGATCGGGCGCAATCATCCGGTCATGCGCGACGCGCTCAAGAGCGTGCTCGATGCCGACCTGCCCAACCTCGTCCAGTTCGACGTCTCCGTGCTCGCCGGCGTGCTCGCCGAGCGGCTGCTGAAATATGTCCCCTACCTGGACAAGGCGTTCTTCGCCAATTCCGGCGCCGAATGCGTCGAAGCCGCGATCAAGTTCGCGCGCGGCGCCACCGGCCGCCCCGGCATCGTCTACTGCGCCCACGGCTATCACGGCCTAACCTATGGTGCGCTGTCGCTGACGGGTGATTCGAACTTCCGCACCGGCTTCGAGCCGCTGCTGCCGGGTTGCACCTCGATCCCGTTCAACGATCTGGCCGCGCTGGAAAAGGCGCTGGCCTCGCGTGAGGTCGCAGCGTTCGTGGTCGAGCCGATCCAGGGCAAGGGCGTCAACATGCCCACCGACGAGTTCCTGCCGGGCGCCGCCGCGCTCTGCAAGAAATACGGCACGCTGTTCGTCGCCGACGAAATCCAGACCGGCATGGGCCGCACCGGCCGCTTCCTCGCGGTCGAGCACTGGAACGTCGAGCCCGACATGGTGCTGCTGTCGAAGTCGCTGTCGGGCGGCCACGTGCCGGTCGGCGCGGTGCTGACGCGCAAGGCCATCTTCGACAAGATATTCAACCAGATGGACCGCGCGGTGGTGCACGGTTCCACCTTCTCCAAGAACGACCTCGCGATGGCTGCAGGCATCGCTACGCTGGACGTGATGGAGTCCGAGAAGTTGATCGAGTCCGCCGCCAAGCGCGGCGCCGAGCTGCGCCTCGCGCTGACGCGCATGGTGCCCGGCTACGAGCTGATGAAGGAAGTGCGCGGCAAGGGCCTGATGATCGGCGTCGAGTTCGGCCCGCCGAAATCGCTGCGGCTGCGCGCCTCCTGGAACGTGCTGGAGACGGCCAACAAGGGCCTGTTCTGCCAGCTCATCACCGTGCCGCTGTTCAAGGATCACAAGATCCTGACTCAGGTCGCCGGCCACGGCAGCCACACCATCAAGCTGCTGCCGCCGCTCACCATCACCGAGGAAGACTGCAGCTGGATCGAGAAGGCGTTCGACGACGTCATCGCCGGCAGCCACAAGGTCCCCGGCGCGATCTGGTCGCTCGGCAAGACGCTGGTGGACAACGCGGTGCGACGGTCGGCCTGATTTCGGCCGAGCCATCTCGGCAATCGTCATTGCGAGCGAAGCAATCCAAACTATCTCGGCGGAGGCAGCCTGGATTGCTTCGTCGCTGCGCTCCGCGCAATGACGTTGTGCGTTAGTTCTACCCCTCCACATTCGCCTTCATGGCCACCTCGAACTTGTCGACGAACTCGGCGAGCTCGTCGGCGCCGATGTCGCTAACGGCCCAGAAGTTCAGGCCGCGCTCGCCCCAGCGGCGGCAGTTGAAGCCCTGCATGGTCTGGGTCTTCGGCGGCCGATGTTCGGTGCTCGCGGTCTGTGCCACGAACAGGTTGATCACGTGCTGGCGACGCTTGTAGACGACCGCGCCGATGGCGCGGGCGTCGATATAATCGAGCCGGCCGCCGACCAGCGTAAAACCCTGCGCGGTGAGATCGATTACGGGCGGGGCGACGTCGAGCTTGCCGTTGAACCACGGTTTCACGGTGTGCTGGTCCGTCGAGATCACGTCGGTGAGGTGGCCGGCCTGCAGCGAGCGCAGATGCGCGGAGACGACCTCCGAGAGGATGCGCTGCTGGTCGTCCTGGCGCAGCACGATGGCGACGATTCCGGTTGCCGCGAGCGCGGAGACCGCCGAGCCCATCGCAAAGCCGCGCAGCACGGAGCGGCGGCTCGGCTGGCGTTGCGGTTGCGGCAGCGAGGCCTCGATCCTGGTGCGCAGGCTTGCGGGCGCGGTGTAGCGCAGACTGGTATTGGCGAGCACGCCCTGCATCTCGCGCTGTGCGACAAGCTCCGCAGCGCAGCCCGGACAGCCGGCGATATGGGCTTCGACCTCGCGCGCGTGGCCGGCATCGAGCTCGTTGTCGAGCAGCGCGTGAAGCAGGATCCTTGCTTCGTCGCAGGTCATTTCGCTTGCTCCTCTTCCGCCGTCCAGGCCGCGCGCAGCAGGGCACGGGCGCGAGCGAGGCGGGACATCACGGTGCCGATGGGCGCGCCGACGGCTTCTGCGATCTCACGATAGGACAGGTTGTTGATCTCGCGCAGCACGAAGGTTTCCTTGAACGGCTCGGCGAGCGCCTCGATCAGCTTGCGGATGGCGCCGGCATCGCGGCTGCGCAGGACTTCGGTCTCCGGGCTCGCCTCGCTCTCCTGCCAGATCGGGGTCTGCTCGGCCGCGCCGGGCGTATCCTCGAGCGCGCTGGGCCTGTGCGCGCGCCGTGCGTATTCCGCGTTGCAGACATTGCGCAGGATCGCGAACAGCCAGGGCTTCATCGCCGGCCCGCGATAGCTGTCGAAGTGCTTCAGTGCGCGCAGATAGCACTCCTGCACCGCATCTTCCGCGTCGGAGGCGTCGCGCAGCAGATAGCGCGCGAGCGTGTAGACGTCGTCGAGATGGGGCAGCGCCGCTTCGCGGAAGCGTTGCGCCTTGTCCAGATCGTCGCTTGTCAGTGGCATCGCCGCTCGCTTTGCCGTTTCGCCTGATGTCGCCGGAGACGCAGGAGCCCGGCCGGCGTGGGACCACCGGCCGGGCAAGACGTTGATGCCTTGGTTGGAGACGTTACTCAACCTTGATCATCCCCGTCATGTGCGGATGCAGCGAACAAAAATACTTGTAGTCGCCCGCGTTGGTGAAGGTGAACGAGAACTTGTCTTCGGTGTCCAGGGTCTTGGACCTGAACTTGCCGGCCGACACCACGGTGTGCGGGATGTCGTCCCGGTTGGTCCAGGTCACGGTGGTGCCGACCTTGATCTTGAGCTCGGCCGGCTGGAAAACGAAATTGTCGATATGCACGTCCATGTCGTCGGCACGAGCGCTTGTTGCGGGCAGCAGGATGGCCGCAGCCAAAGCGAGGCCGAGATCGACGCCGAAGTCGCGGCGATTGAGTGTCTTCATTGTCAGCTTCCACCTCAGCCCTGGAGCGGCGTGTCGATGATCGCGAGCCGCTGCTCGTTCTGCTTGAAGTTGATGCTGGCAACGCCGAGCATGCCGCGCAGCTTGGCGTCCTCGACCTTCATCGGTCCGGGAGAGGGGGCGGCCCCTGGCGCTGGCTGCGGGAAGGCGGTGGAGCGCGCGGTGTGGAAGGTGACGTTACCCTCGACCTTCTGCATCACCTGGTGGATGTGGCCGTTCAGCACGGTGACCGAGCCGAAGCCTTTCACCTGTTCCAGCGCACGGCCGCCGTCTTCGGTGCCCCAGCCCCATTCGGGATAGACGGTCCAGAGTGGGATGTGCGCGAACAGCACGATCGGCGTCGATTTCGACTTGCCGCGCAGATCGTCCTGGAGCCAGGCGAGCTGCTCGGCGCCGAGATTGCCGAGACCGCCGGCCTTGAGGTCGACGACGTTGACGAGGCCGATGAAGTGCACGCCGCCGGCATCGAAGGAGTACCAGCCCTGGCCCTTGGTGCCGCGGCCATAACGCTCGCGATAGAACTTCACCTCCTCGTCGAGGAAGTCATGCTCGCCGGGCACGTAGTGCACGTCGAGCTTGCTCTGCGAGATGATGCGCTCGGCATTGTCGAACTCGGCGGCTTTGGACAGATGCGTGATGTCGCCGGTGTGGATCATGAAGGACGGTTTTGCCGGCATCGCGTTGATCTTGTTCACGGCCTCCTCCAGCGTGCCGAGCGCGTTGGGATTGGCCGGCTTGTCGAAGCCGACATGGCTGTCGCTGATCTGGAGGAAGCTCATGCCGGGCGTGGCGGCGGTCGCGGCCTGCGCGGAATCGATGATGCCGAGCGAGCGCGGCACGCCGCCGGTGACGGTCCAGAGCACCCCGGTGCCGGCCCAGGTCATGCATTCGAGCACCTTGCGACGGCTGACGCCGTCGCCGCCGTGATCGTGTCCGCTCATCGCGCATCTCCGCTTCGCCCGGAATTGGGCTTCGGAGAGGTGATTGGGGGAGGAGGGGACTTATTCGCGGGAGGTGTTGACGATTTCGTGAGGTGATTCGTGTCCCGGACGCGCTGCAACACGTAGCGTTGCTGCGCAGAGCCGGGACCCAGAAAGCCTCACGGGACGTGGCGAGATGGGCCCCGGCTCAGCGCAGCAGCGTTGCACGCTGCAGCGCGTCCGGGGCACGAGACCTATTTCGAAAAATCTCTGACGGCTTCGACCACACGCGCCGGCACTTCCTGCGCCACGCAATGCCCGGCGTCTTCAAAGACCATCGTGCTGGCCTGCGGGATCAGCGCCACCGCGCGTCGCGCCATCTTCCATAGATTGGCCCCGACTTCGCAGCGGTCGTGACGCGCACCGAGCAGTCGATTTCGGTGAGCGAGGCAAACGGATTACCGCGGGCATCGCCGACATAGACCTGCTCCATCGCCTCGTAGATCGGACGCAGGATTGCGCACTCGATCTCCGGCGCGCAGCAGAGTCGCACCCGGCCATCGTCGAGCGGCACGAAACCGTGGCGTACATAGGCTCGAAGCGAGGTCTCGGTCCAATCCGCAAACGCCGGCGCTGCGCGGTAGCGTTCGAAGACGGCCTCAGCACTGTCGAACTCAGCGCGTCGGCGCAGCGTACCTCTACTCGCGACAGGGATTCCTCGTCCAACCTTCCGGCGCGTGCCGCGCGCGGGTCCATGACGGCCGGCTCCATCACGAACAGGCGTGTGAAGCGTCCGGGCAGAAGTTTTGCCGCGAGCAGCAGATCCGGCGCGCCGGCGCTGTGGCCGATGCCGTAGATGTTGCGCAGCTCGAGTGCATCGACCACCCGGCAGACATCCTCGGCATAGTCCAGGAAGTGATAGGCGCCGGGCTTGTGGCTCGCTCCATGGCCGCGGCGGTCGAGCGCATAGATCGTATAGGCCGATGCAAGCTTGCGCGCGACCTCGTCCCAGACGTCGGCGACGAAGCCGGTGCCATGCACGAGCAGAGCAGGCGGCTTGCCGCTTTCGCCCATTGCAACATGGCGATCGCTGCGTCGGCGGGGCCGATTGAAAAGCGGTGAGGATTGATCATGCGACAGGATGCTACTTCGCATCCTCCAAAATCATCGTCGCGCCCTTCTCGGCGATCATAGCCGTCGGCGTATTCGTGTTGCCCGAGGTGATGGTCGGCATGATCGAGGCGTCGACAATGCGCAAGCCACTGAGGCCGTAGAAGCGCAGCCGCTCGTCCACCACCGCCATGGGATCGCTCACCGCGCCCATCTTGGCGGTGCCGACGGGATGGAAGATCGTGGTGCCGATATCGCCGGCAGCCTTTGCGAGCGATGCATCGTCGTCGCCAACGGAGGGACCCGGCAGATATTCGCTCGGGCGATATCGTGCCAGCGCCTTCTGCTGCATCAGGCGGCGCGTGGTGCGGATGGCGTCGGCGCCGACCTGGCGGTCGTCGTCGGTCGACAGATAATTCGGCGCGATGATCGGCTTCTCGTCAGGGCTCGCCGAACGCAACCGCACGGTGCCGCGCGAGGTCGGCTGCAGATTGCAGGCGCTCACCGTGATCGCGGGGAAGCGGTGCAGGGGATCGCCGAACTTGTCGAGCGACAGCGGTTGCACGTGGAACTGGATGTTGGCGCGGGCGCGCGTCGCATCCGAGCGGGTGAAGATGCCGAGCTGCGACGGCGCCATGGTCAGGGGACCGCGGCGGCGGAAGGCGTAGTCGAGGCCCATCAACCCGCGGCGGAACAGGTTGTAATAGGTCTCGTTCAGCGTGCGCACGCCCTCGACCTTGTAGATCGCACGCTGCTGCAGATGGTCCTGCAGATTGCGGCCGACGCCGGGCTTGTCCATGACGATGTCGATGCCGAGCGGCGACAGCCAGTCGGCGGGGCCGATGCCGGAACGGTGCAGCACCTGCACCGAGCCGATCGAGCCTGCCGAGAGGACTACCTCGCGTTTCGCACGCGCTTCGATCATCTCGCCGTTCTGGATGAAACGCACGCCGACGGCGCGGCCTTGCTCGATGATGACGCGGTCGACCAGCACATGCTTCTCGAGCCGCAGGTTCGGGCGGTTCAACGCAGGCTTGAGGAAGCCGCGCGCTGAGGACCAGCGCCGACCGCGCTTCTGGTTGACGTGGAAGTAGCTGGTTCCTTCATTGTCGCCGGTGTTGAAATCCGGGATGCGCTTGATGCCCATCTCCTCGGCGGCATCGCCGACGGCATCGAGAACGTCCCATGACAGCCGCGGCGCCTCGATGCGCCAGCCGCCGCCGGCGCCGTGATGCTCGCTCGCCCCCAGGAAGTGATCCTCGAGCCGCTTGAACAGCGGCAGCACATCGTCATAGCCCCAGCCGGTCATGCCGAGCTGGCGCCAATGATCATAGTCGGCAGCCTGGCCGCGCATCGAGATCATGGCGTTGATCGCCGAGCAGCCGCCGATCACCTTGCCGCGGGGATAGGCGAGCGAACGGCCGTTCAGGCCCGGCTCGGCCTCGGTCTTGAACATCCAGTCCGAGCGCGGATTGCCGATCGCAAAGAGATAGCCGACCGGGATATGGAACCAGATCCAGTTGTCGTCGCCGCCGGCTTCGAGGACGAGGACGCGATTGCCGGGATCGGCCGACAGGCGGTTGGCGACGATGCAGCCCGCCGTACCTGCCCCGACGACAATGTAATCAAATTCACCTTCGAGCCGTCTCGGCATTCTGCTTCCACCCAACCGGCGTCATGCCCGGGCTTGTCCCGGGCATCCACGCACTTTCTGTTCTAATAGTCAGACGTGGATGGCCGGGACAAGCCCGGCCATGACGAGAGGACAGGGTTACCCTCGGCCGGCGGCAGTTGGGTGGACTGGCGCTTGCATGGTAGACAGTCCTGCATTTTCAACAAAGCTTGAGACCCTCCATGCCCATCGTGAACCGCGTCGCCGACCTTCAACCCGATATTCAGGCCTGGCGCCGGGACATCCACGAGCATCCCGAGCTGCTGTATGACGTCCACCGCACCGCAGCATTCGTCGCGGACCGGCTGCGCGAGTTCGGCTGCGATCAGGTCGTCACTGGGCTCGGCCAGACCGGCGTGGTCGGGGTGATCAAGGGCAACAAGCCGGCCGGCGAGGGGCTCAAGACCATCGGCCTGCGCGCCGACATGGATGCGCTGCCCGTGGAGGAGCAGACCAACCTGCCTTACGCCTCCAAGACCCCGGGAAAGATGCACGCCTGCGGCCATGACGGCCACACTGCGATGCTGCTCGGGGCCGCCCGCTACCTCGCCGAAACCCGCAATTTCGCCGGCGATGCGGTCGTGATCTTCCAGCCCGCAGAGGAGGGCGGCGCCGGCGGCGCGGCCATGGTCAAGGACGGCCTGATGGAGCGCTTCGGCATCGAGCAGGTCTACGGCATGCACAACGGCCCCGGTATTCCGATCGGCTCGTTCGCGATCCGGCCGGGTCCGATCATGGCGGCGACCGATGAGGTCGACATCATGATCGAGGGTCTCGGCGGTCATGCCGCGCGTCCGCACAAATGCATCGATTCCGTGCTGGTCGGCGCGCAGGTGATCACCGCCCTGCAGTCGATCGTCGCGCGCAGCGTCGATCCGCTGGAATCGGCCGTGATCTCGATCTGCGAATTCCACGCCGGCAACGCCCGCAACGTCATTCCGCAGACCGCGACGCTGAAGGGCACCATCCGCACGCTGTCGCCCGAGGTGCGCAAGCTGGTCGAGAAGCGCGTGCATGAAGTGGTGGCGGGCGTCGCGCAGATCACCGGTGCCAAGATCGACCTGCGCTACCAGCGCAACTATCCGGTCGTGAACAACCACGCCGCGGAGACCGAGGTGGCGCGGCGCATTGCGAAGCAGGTTGCCGGCGATGCCAACGTGCACGAGATGCCGCCGCTGATGGGCGGCGAGGATTTCGCCTACATGCTGGAAGCGCGCCCCGGCGCTTTCATCTTCTGCGGCAACGGCGACAGCGCCGGCCTGCATCACCCCGCCTACAATTTCAACGACGAGGCGATCGTGTTCGGCACGTCCTACTGGGTCAAGCTGGTGGAGGAATCGTTGGCGGCGTCGTGAAGGGCGTCGAAGCACAAATGAAAAGGGCCCGTGCATCGCACGGGCCCTTTGTTTTTGAGTGATGCAATCCGCTCAGAAGATCCGCGAGAAGATCACGTAGAGCGTGGCCGACAGCATGATCGCGCAGGGCAGCGTCAGCACCCAGGCCATCAGCAGATTGCGGATGGTCGCCATTTGCAGGCCCGAGCCGTTGGCGGCCATGGTGCCGGCGACGCCGGACGACAGCACGTGGGTGGTGGAGACCGGCAGGCCGAACACGTCGGCGGCGCCGATCGTAGCGGCGGCCACCAGCTCGGCCGAGGCGCCCTGTGCGTAGGTCAGATGGCTCTTGCCGATCTTCTCGCCGACCGTGATCACAATGCGCTTCCAGCCGATCATGGTGCCGAGGCCGAGCGCGATGGCGACGGCGACCTTCACCCAGGTCGGGATGAACTTCGTGGCGCTGTCGAGCCCGCCCTTGTAGGCGTTCAAGGTCGCAACCTCGTCCTTGTTGAGGTCGTTTTCCTTGTCCTTCATCAGGAAGCGGATCGCTTCCGAGGTCAGGTACATGTCGTTACGGGTGTTGCCGACCACTTCCGCCGGCACCTTGTTGAGCGTGCCGTATTTCGCGACCTGGTCGCCGACATCCTTCACCAGCACCGACAGCGAGGGGTAGGTGCCTTCGCTGATGTGGTGCGAGGTGATGTACTGCGTCACCGCAGGACGGGGATCGCCGATGATCGAGTGACCGGCACCCTTGGCCGCGATCACCTTGGACGCGGCATCCGAGACCTTCTGGAACTGGGCGACCTGGGATTCCGGCAGCGCGCGGTTGAGCGCATAGGCGGTCGGCACGGTGCCGATCAGGATCAGCATGATCAGGCCCATGCCCTTCTGGCCGTCGTTCGAACCGTGCGCGAAGCTGACGCCGGTGCAGGTCGCGATCAAGAGGCCGCGGATCCAGAGCGGCGGCGCCTTGTTGCCTTCGGGCGCAGCATACAGGGCCGGGTTGCGTACGATGAACTTGAGCAGCAGCAGCAGCGTCGCGGCGCAGATGAAGCCGAACAGCGGCGACAGCAGCAGCGCGTAGCCGATCTCGGTCGCCTTGGTCCAGTCCACGCCCGAGGTGCCGTCTCGGCCGCGCATGACGGCGTTGGCGACGCCGACGCCGATGATCGAGCCGATCAGCGTGTGCGAGGAGGAGGCGGGCAGGCCGAAGAACCAGGTGCCGAGATTCCACAGGATCGCGGCGATCAGCAGCGCGAACACCATCGCGAAGCCGGCGCTGGAGCCGACCTGCAAGATCAGTTCGACCGGCAGCAGCGAGACGATGCCGAACGCCACCGCGCCGGAGGACATGAGCACACCGAGGAAGTTGAAGAAGCCCGACCACATCACCGCGACTTCGGCCGGCAGCGAATGGGTGTAGATCACGGTCGCCACCGCATTGGCGGTGTCGTGGAAGCCGTTGACGAATTCGAAGCCGAGAGCGATCAGGAGTGCGACGAACAACAGGATGTAGGGCAGGTAGCTCGTCACGCGCGCGCCGGTCGCGTTGACGTCGACATAGATGCTGTAGGCGACGAACAGCAGGCCCGCGGCGAGGATGCCGAAGAACAGGATCATCGTCAGCGGATTGAAGCCCTTGTCGAGATTTGGCCGCGAGGCCGGCTGGATCGGCGCGGGATCGGCTACCGCGCGGTCGAATGCTACATCGGTCATGTCTGGACGCCCCTTAACTTTGAAGTAAGGGTATTGTCCGCGATGGATTTGAAGGCTGGATGACAAGCGGCGGTTGAAAACCGTTTTCCTGCCAGTATTTAGGCGGCCCGCGCGGCTTTCTTCTGCAAGCCGGCAGCGATCTTCAAATCTTCGACAAAGCGCTGATATTCCAGAACCTTGGCTTCCGGATCGGGCAGCCGCAGCAGATAGGACGGGTGCACCGTCACCAGCGCTTTGCGTCCGTCGGGAAGATCGATGAGCCGGCCGCGGGTCTTGCCGATGGGAGTGATCTTGCCGAACACGCTTTGCGCGGCGGTAGCGCCCATCGCCACGATCAGATCAGGCTGAATTGCCAAGACTTCCCGCTCATACCATTGCCGGCAGGCTCGGATCTCAGGCGTATTCGGCTTCTGGTGCAGGCGGATCTTTCCGCGCGGTACGAATTTGAAGTGCTTCACCGCATTGGTGACATAGACCTTCTTGCGATCGACACCGGCCTCCTCCAGCGCACGGTCGAGCATCTGGCCGGCCGGACCAACGAAGGGATGGCCGGCGAGGTCTTCCTTGTCGCCGGGCTGCTCGCCGACCAGCATGATGTTGGCGGATCTCGGGCCTTCGCCGAACACGGTCTGGGTCGCGTCCTTGTAGAGATGGCAGGCGCGGCAATGCGCGGCCTCCTCGCGGAGCGCTTCGAGATCGTCGGCAGCTCGCTTGCGTTTCATCGGAGCCTCCGGCCGCTTCTGAGGCTTGTGCGGATCGGTTGCGGCATTGGCGATCATGGTGCCGGTCATGCGTTCGGCGTCCTCGATCAAGGGCTTAATGATCGAAGCCTCGGGCAGGTTCCTCCAATATTTCTTCGGCATCTCGGCCTGCATCGCCTTCACCTTGAGCCGGGCCGGATTGAAGATGCTGGCGTAATAGCGCCGCCAGGTTTCCTCCAGCCGGTCTTCGCCCGGTGCTTCGCTCTTGCTGACTCCCGGCGTGAACGCGAGCGCGTGGCCGTCCCAATGTGCGCAGAGGTCCGGCGTCAGGATCGACCAGGGCATGTCGGCAAAGCGTTTTGCGAAGAACGGAGCTGCGAGCTCGACGATGTGATGCTCCGGCTCGAACCAGGCGACGTAATGCGCCTCGCGTTCCCTGCCGATCTCGCGGAAGCGGACGAAGGCGTGCATCTTGTGCTCGTCGCGATGGACCGCGCGGGCCATCGCCGTAACTTGCGCGACGTCAGGGTCGGTCGCGACCTCGATGAGATCGTGGTTGTCCTTCAGCCGAAACAGCAGCCGATAGAGGATCGCAAAGCGCTCGCCATCGCGATGCAGGATTGCGGCCTGGGCTAGTTCGACGAATTTTGCGGAGACATTGAAGGTGCCGTCGTTCACCTCGAGGATTGGAGACGGCGCGGGCGGTGCGAACAAATCGGCTTCGCCGCCCTGCACGGTCCAGGTGACATCGGTGGGCTGCGCGTGATGAAGCACGAGGCTGCGCGCGGCTTTGCGCCAGCCGTCGAAATCGGTTTCGGTGTCGAGGGTGATGTACTGCATCAGAAGCCAAACCCCAGTTGAGTTGCTTTCGGCTTGAAGCGCTCGATCAGCCCGGCGGCATCGAGACGATGCGGCGAGGGCCGGTGATCGCTGAGGACGATGAATGGCAATGCCTTGTGCTTGGGCACGTGCAGCCGGGCGAGATCGGCGAGGCGGATCGTGGTGGTGCGCCGTGTTGCAATGATGCGCTCGACCGCCTTGGTGCCGAAGCCCGGCACGCGCAGCAGCTCCTCGCGGCTGGCGCGGTTGACGTCGAGCGGGAAGCGGTCGCGATGGCGTAGCGCCCAGGCCAGTTTTGGATCGATGTCGAGCGGCAGCATCGCGCTGTCGTCGACGATCTCCGCAACGTCGAAGCCGTAGAACCGCATCAGCCAGTCGGCCTGGTAGAGCCGGTGCTCGCGCAGCAGCGGCGGCTGCACCAGAGGCAAGGCGCGGCTGGCGTCGGGGATCGGGCTGAAGGCGGAGTAGTAGACGCGCCGCAGCCGGTAGGCGCCGTAGAGATTGGCGCTGGTGTGGAGAATGGTGTGGTCGGAGGCAGCATCAGCGCCGACGATCATCTGCGTGCTTTGGCCCGCTGGCGCGAAACGCTGCGGCTTTGCCTTGGTCTTCGCGCTGCGGCCTTCCTCGGCCTCGTCCAGCTTCAGCCGCAGCCGGCCCATGGTGCGGCGGATCGCGCGCACGTCCTTCTCCGGCGCGAATTGCTGCAGGCTCGTCTCCTCGGGCATCTCGATGTTGATGGAGAGACGATCGGCATATTTGCCGGCTTCCGCGATCAGCGCATCATCGGCCTCGGGAATGGTCTTGAGATGGATATAGCCGCGGAAGTGATGCTCCTCGCGCAGTTTTCGCGCGACGCTCACCACCTGCTCCATGGTGTAGTCGGGGCTGCGGATGATGCCGGAGGAGAGGAACAGACCCTCGATGTAATTGCGCCGGTAGAAGTCGAGCGTGAGCTTGACCAATTCGTCGACGGTGAAGCGGGCGCGGGGCACGTTCGAGGAGGCGCGGTTGACGCAATAGAGGCAATCGTAATTGCAGGCGTTGGTCAGCAGCACCTTGAGCAGCGAGATGCAGCGTCCATCAGGCGCGTAGGAATGGCAGATGCCCATGCCGGGCGCGGTCGACCCCATGCCCTTGCCGTCGCTGGAATCCCGCTTCTCGGTGCCGCTGGAGGCGCAGGACGCGTCGTATTTGGCGGCGTCCGCCAGGATTTCCAGCTTGCGTTGTACGTCCATCTTGGAATCCCTTTGATTCAACTCATGAATCTATTTGCGCGCCAATTCGATTGACTCTCTACGCGCCGTTAGCTTTATATTAGAACATATCATGAACAAATGAGCCAGCCGCTGGTTCTCTTTTTGAGAGCCATCGGCAATCACCTCTGAAGGAGCGGCGAGCATGAGCGGCGCACGTCAAAGCGCGCTTGCGACCTTGCGCGGCCAGATCGAGCGCATCGAGACCGCGGAGGTCGTGCATCAGCACGATCGCGTCGCACTCGGTCACAGCGAAGCCGACAACGCGCTGAAGGGCGGGCTCGCGCGCGCGGCGATCCACGAGGTGTTTTGCACTGGGTCTCAGGGGACGGCCGCGACCGGCTTCGTCATGGGGCTTGCCGGGCGCGTCTCGGCGCAGCGGCCGCTGCTGTGGGTACGGCAGGATTTCTTGGAGATAGAGGCAGGCGCGCTGTCGATGAGCGGGATCGCCGAGCTCGGCCTCGATCCGCGCCGCGTGGTGATGGTGCGCGCCGCCGATGTCGAGAGCGCGCTGCGCACCTCGGCCGATGCGCTCGCCTGCGATGCGCTGGGCGCCGTCGTGCTCGAGCTCTGGGGCGAGACCAGGCAGTTCGATCTCGTGGCGAGCCGCAAGCTGACGCTGGCCGCGCAAGGCTCCGGTGTCACCGGCCTGATGCTGCGGATGGCGGCGCAGCCGCTGCCTTCGACCGCGGAGACCAGGTGGATGCTGCGCGCGGCGCATTCGCCGCCGGGGTCGGTGTGGGACGCATGGGGCGCGCCGCGCTTCGATGCCGAACTCTTGCGTAATCGTCATGGCCCGTGCGGCCGGTGGATCATGGAATGGAATTGTGATGAGTGCCAGTTCAGTGAACCGTCGACGTATTCTCAGCCTGTGGCTGCCACGACTGCCCATCGACCGGATCCAGCGGTTCTTCAACAGCGCCGGGCTGGGTAAAACCAATAATGAGCCGAGCATCGTCGTCATCAAGGACAACAATGCGCTGGTGATCCATGCGCTGGACGAGGCTGCCGAGCGTCTCGGCCTGTACATCGGTCAGCCGCTCGCCAATGCGCGGGCGATGTGCCCGGATTTGCGCGTGTTCGATGCTGATGTCGCGGCCGATGCGAAGACGCTTAGCGACATCGCCGACTGGTGCGACCGCTTCACGCCGCTGGTGGCGCTCGATCCGCCGCATGGGCTGTTCCTCGATATCACCGGCTGTGCGCATCTGTTCGGCGGCGAGGCTGCGCTGTTGCAAGCGCTGGTTCGTGCGCTCGGCCGACAAGGCTTTGCCGTCAGCGCGGCCATCGCCGGCACCTCGGTCTGCGCGCGTACGCTGACGCGGCAGGCGACGGGCACCATCGTTGCCGATGGCGAAGAGGCGAGGGCGATCAGCCGGTTTCCGGTGTCCGCGCTCGGTGCGGGCGAGGCCATCACCACCGGCCTGCGCCGCGCCGGCCTCAAGACCATCGGCGACGTCGCTGCGCGCTCGCCGAGCGAGATCACGGCGCGGTTCGGGGCGCGGTTCTCAACCTTGCTCGCGCATGCGTTGGGGCAGGGTGATGCGCCGATCAACCCGCGAAAGCCGCTGCCCGATTACATCGTCGAGAAGCGTTTCGCCGAGCCGATCGCGACCGACACCATGATCGCGATGACGCTGTCGCGGCTCGCCGATACGCTGATCGCGTCGATGGAGAAACAGGGCAAGGGCGCGCGCCGACTGGAAGCCGCGTTCTTCCGCACCGACGGCGTGGTGCGCGCGATCATGGTCGAGACCGGGCGGCCGGTGACGCGAAGCGCGGTGATAGATCGTCTGTTCCGCGAGCGTCTCGATGCGCTCGCCGATCCCCTCGATCCCGGTTTCGGCTTCGACATGGTGCGGCTGTCGGCGAGCCGCACCGAGATCGTGGTGCAGGAGCAGCGCGATCTCGACGCCCATGTCCACGACAATGACGAGCTTGCCGCGCTGATCGACCGCATCGCCGCGCGCATCGGCGGAAAGCGCGTCGTCGTGCACCTGCCTGAGGATACCCATATCCCCGAATGTGCGGTGATGGCCGCGCCGGCGCAGCATCATCTCGCTGCTGCCATGCAGGCTGAATGGCCGGCACGGACCGAGAGCGAGCCGCCGCTGCGCCCCTTGAGGCTGTTCGACAAGCCGGAGCCGATCAAGGTGCCGTTCGCGGCCGTGCCGGATGGTCCGCCGCATCAGTTCACCTGGCGCCGCGCGCTGCATGCCGTGGTGCGGGTGGAAGGACCCGAGCGTATCGCGATGGAATGGTGGCGGCAGGACGGCAAGCAGCTGACCCGGGATTACTTTCGCATCGAGGACGCCGAGGGCCTGCGCTTCTGGATTTTTCGCGACGGACTTTACGAGGGGGAGGTGTTCGACGGCGACGGCGAGCCTGCTTCTCCCGGCTGGTATGTGCACGGTCTCTTCGCATGAATAGCCCCGCTTATGCCGAAATCGGCATCACCACCAATTTCTCCTTCCTGCGTGGCGGCTCGGATCCGCGCGCCTATGTGCATCAGGCGAGCAAGCTCGGCATTCCCGCGATCGGAATCGCCGATCACAACACGCTCGCCGGCGTGGTGCGGGCCTGGAATGAGCTCGACAATGACAAGGTGCTGCACAAGCCGAAGCTGCTGATCGGCGCGCGCATCGTCTTCATCGACGGCACGCCCGACATTTTTGTCTACCCGCGCGACCGCGCCGCCTATGGCCGGCTCTGCCAGCTCCTGACCAAAGGCAAGCGCGGCGACGACATCACGCGGATCGAGAAGGGCGAGTGCCGTCTCACCTTTGCCGATCTCCTGGAATTTTCGGAAGGCCAGCTCCTGGCCCTGACGTTGCCGCATCGCTTCGAGCCGGCGCAGGCGCTGGATGTGCTTGCAAAGCTGAGGGCGAGCCGCGCCGAAGGCGTGTGGCTGGCGGCGAGCCTGATCTATCGCGGCGACGACCGGCGCCGACTGGCGCGGCTCGATGACCTCGCGGCCAAAGCAAAAGTGCCGCTGCTCGCGACCAACGATGTGCTCTATCACGATCCCGGCCGCCGTCCGCTTCAGGATGTGCTGACTTGCATTCGGGAAAAGACCACGATCGAGGCGGTCGGAAAGAAGCTGGAAGCCAATGCCGAGCGCTTTCTGAAAACACCCAGGGAGATGGCGCGGTTATTCCGCGATATCCCCGAGGCGATCGCGGAGACCATGCGTTTTGCGGGGAAGATCGACTTCTCGCTCGACCAGCTCAAATACCAGTATCCGGACGAGCCGGTGCCGCCGGGCAAGACCGCGCAAGGGCATCTGGAGGATTTGACCTGGGCGGGCGTCGATAAATACTTTGGCGGCATCGAGAACATTGACGACAAGCTGCGCGCCACGCTCAAGAAAGAACTCGCGCTGATCGCCGAGCTGAAATACGCGCATTACTTCCTCACCGTGCACGACATCGTGCACTACGCGCGCAGCCAGAACATTTTGTGCCAGGGCCGCGGCTCGGCGGCGAACTCGGCCGTGTGCTACGTGCTCGGCATCACCTCGGTCGATCCGACCAAGGTCGATCTGCTGTTCGAGCGCTTCATCTCCAAGGAGCGGCTGGAGCCGCCCGACATCGACGTCGATTTCGAGCATTCCCGGCGCGAGGAGGTGATGCAATATGTCTATCGCCGCTACGGCCGCCATCGTGCTGCGATCATCGCAACGGTCATCCACTATCGCCCGCGCAGCGCCATCCGCGACGTCGGCAAGGCGCTGGGCCTGACCGAGGACGTCACCGCCGCGCTCGCCGACACCGTCTGGGGCAGCTGGGGCAAGGGCCTCAACGACATGCAGGTCAGGCAGGCCGGGCTCGATCCCAATAATCCCATGATCAACCTTGCGGTCGAGCTTGCGACCGAGCTGATCGAATTCCCGCGGCATTTGTCCCAGCATGTCGGCGGCTATGTGCTGACGCAGGACCGGCTCGACACCTATGTCCCCATCGGCAACGCGGCGATGGACGACCGCACCTTCATCGAATGGGACAAGGACGACGTCGATGCGCTCAACATGATGAAGGTCGACGTGCTCGCGCTGGGCATGCTGACCTGCATCCGCAAATGTTTTGATCTGATCGATCAGCACAAGGGTGAGCGTTTTGTGCTGGCGAGTGTCCCGCAGGATGATCCCAAAGTTTACGACATGCTGTGCGCCGGGGAATCGCTCGGCGTATTCCAAGTCGAGAGCCGCGCCCAGATGAACATGCTGCCGCGCCTGAAGCCGCGGACCTTCTACGATCTCGTCATCGAAGTCGCGATCGTGCGACCGGGACCGATCCAGGGCGACATGGTGCATCCGTATTTGCGCCGGCGGAACGGGCTTGAGAAAGTGACCTATCCCTCGCCATCGCCCGAGCATGGCTCCGCGGACGAGCTCTACAAGGTGCTGCACAAGACGAAGGGCGTGCCTCTGTTCCAGGAGCAGGCCATGCGTATCGCGATCGAGGCGGCAAAATTCACGTCCGAGGAAGCCAACGGCCTGCGCCGCTCGATGGCGACCTTCCGGAATGTCGGCACCATTGGCCAATACGAGGAGAAGCTGATCGGCAACATGGTCGCGCGCGGCTACGATGCCAATTTTGCCAGAAGCTGCTTTGACCAGATCAAGGGCTTCGGCTCCTATGGCTTCCCGGAGAGCCACGCCGCGAGCTTCGCCCAGCTCGTCTACATCTCGTCATGGCTGAAATATCATCACCCCGACGCCTTCTGCTGTGGACTCCTGAACTCGCAGCCGATGGGCTTTTATGCACCCGCACAGATCGTCAGCGACGCCCGCAAGAACGACGTCGAGGTGCGCGACATCGATGTGTCCTACAGCTTTGCGCAGAATACGCTGGAGAACACCGACAAAAAATATTGTGCCGTCCGCCTTGGCTTTCGCCAGATCGACGGCTTCCATTGGCTCGATCCTGATGAGGAGGCCCTCAAGAAGGAGCAGGCGAAGCGGCAAGGCAAGGTCTATGTCACTCAGGAAGACTGGGCCGACCGCATCATCGCCGCCCGCAACCGACGTCCTTTCACCTCGCTGGAGGATTTCGCCCGCGACACCGGCCTGCCCAAGCGCGCGCTGATCCTGCTGGCCGATGCCGACGCGTTTCGCTCGCTCGGGCTCGACCGTCGCGAGGCGCTGTGGCAGGTGCGGCGGCTGCCCGACGACGTGCCGCTGCCGCTGTTCGAGGTGGCGACCGCGCGCGAGCAGCCGGACGAGCACGCGCAACCGCTGCCGGTGATGCCGCGTTCCGAGCAGGTGGTCGCGGACTACCAGACCATCCGGCTATCGCTGAAGGGGCACCCGATGGAATTCTTGCGCGAGATGTTTTCGCGCGAGCGCGTCGTCGCCTGCAAGGATATCAGTCACGAGAACGAGCGCCGCCGCGTCCGCTGCGCCGGCGTGGTGCTGGTGCGGCAACGGCCGGGCAGCGCCAGCGGCGTCGTGTTCATGACGCTGGAGGACGAAACCGGCATCGCCAATGTCGTGGTGTGGCCCAAGATCATGGAGCAGTACCGGAAGGAGGTGATGGGCGCGCGCCTCATCCTGGTCGAGGGCTATATCCAGAGCAGTCCCGAAAAGGTGACGCATCTCATCGCCCAGCGCATGGTCGACCGCTCGCATGATCTGGTCGGCCTCGCCAACGACGCCCTGAGCCGCAAGCATCCGGTGCCATCAGGCGCCACGGTGATCGAGCCGCTCAACGAAGACCCTCGCGCGCTCACGGACATGCCGGCGCAAAAACACCGCCACCCCCGCAACGTCCGCATCCTGCCGCCATCGCGGGATTTTCATTGAGGGATGGCGCGGAGTGCTGCCACACGCACGGCTACCGCAGCGTGGGCAAAGGCGCGTCAGCGCCGTGCCCACCTCCTTTTGCGGCTTCTCGGCTCTAGCCGCGCCGTCTCTGGAATACTGGATCGCCCGATCAAGTCGGGCGATGACAGTGTGCCCTTCTAAAAATTCACCCGGTTCGAGATCGCGCCGTCGACGACGAGATTCGATCCCGTCGTGAACCCCGACACCGGGCTTGCCAGAAACACCGCGGCGCTCGCGATTTCCTGCGGCGTGGCCATCCGGCCGGTCGGATTGCGCTTCATCGCGTCGTTGTAACGCTCGGGCATGTTCTTCTCGACCATCTCCCAGACGCCGCCCTTGAAATAGACCGTGCCGGGCGACACCACATTCACGCGGATCTTCTTCTTTGCATATTGCCGAGCCAGCCCCTTGGCCATGTGGATCAGCGCCGCCTTGATCGGGCCGTAAGAGCTGGCCGTGTCGGCCTGCGCCGCCGAGATCGAGGAGATGATGACGAAAGCGGTATCGCCGCTTCTTTCGCCGCTGGCTTCGAGGAACGGCCGCGCGGCATCGAAGGCATGCACGGCGCCGAGCAGGTCGAGCTGGAAGTTCTGCTGCCAGGATGCGGCATCGTGGCCCTGCGCCATCGCGCCGGCATTGGAGAACAACAAGTCGACGCCGCCGAGCTCTTTTGCTGCACCCTCGATCCAGGATTTCAGCGCTGCGCCGTCGGTCACGTCGACTGGGCCGCCGGTGGCGTTGACGCCCTTCGCCTTCAGCTCGGCAACGGTAGCCGCAACCTGATCGGCATTGCGCGCGCACACCGCGACATTGGTGCCTTCACCGGCGAGCGTCTCCGCAATCGCCCGCCCGATGCCGCGCGTGCCGCCGAGCACGATGGCGTTCTTGCCTTTGAGACCGAGATCCATTGTTGGGTTTTCTTTTTGTTGGTCGTGGAGAGTGTAGTCGCGTGCGCGGCATCGCCGCAAATCCCATTGTTCGACCGTCACCCTGAGGTGCCGGAGCGTAGCGGAGGCCTCGAAGGGCGACAGCCCGGCTGCCAACTCGGCCGTGCATCCTTCGAGGCTCGACTTGCGATGCGATGCATCGCAAGCCTCGCACCTCAGGATGACGGGATTAGCATTGGAGGACATGCCACCACTTTACGTCCTCACTCCGGCGCCGCGCCGACCGGCGGGCCGCCGGGCGGGCGATGCAGGAAGGTCAGCGAGGCGTAGGCGCCAGCCCATGAGCCGATTGCCGCGAAAGCGACATAGAACGGGTTCTCGGTGTAGCTGATCACGGCGTAGGAGGAGAGCATGTACCAGACGGCGCTCCAGTTCGCCGCTGACATGCGTTTGCGCGCGATCACGGCCGAGGTGAACATGACATAGACCGCGTCTGTGGCCGCCGTTGCGATGAACACGGCACCTGCGGTGAGAGGGTCGATGGCGGCCATTGCATTTCCTTATGTGCTAATGGGATGCTGAAGGCTAAAGGGAGAGAAGGGTCATGCAAAGCCCCGCCGACATTCTTAGGGATATCTGGACCTCTGCCGGTGGTGACGCGGCCGCGCTCGAACGCGTGTGGCTGACCGGCGAGGAGCCGCAAATCCCGTCCTCGTTTCGCATCGCCGTCGCCGGCCAGGTCACGATTGCCGCAGCCGGCCTGGCCGCGGCCGAAATATGGAAGCTGCGCAGCGGCCGGACACAGGACGTCACCGTCGACATGCGCCATGCCGTCGCCGAATGCCGCTCCGAGCGCTATTTGCTTCTCGACGACAAGCCGCCGCCGCCGGCATGGGACGCCATCGCCGGCGTCTACAAGACCGCCGACAATCGCTTCGTTCGTTGCCACACCAATTTCCCGCATCACCGCGACGCCGTGTGCAAGGTGCTCGGCTGCGAGGCGGAGCGCGACAAGGTGCAGGCCGCGCTGATGCAATGGAAGGGCGAGGATTTCGAGACTGCGGCTTATGCCGCGGGCGGCGTCGTTGCGCTCATGCGCTCCCACGACGAATGGTCGGCGCTGCCGCAGGCGCGCGCGCTCGCCGAGTTGCCGCTGATCTCGATCGAGAAGATCGGTGAGGCCCCGCCAAAGCCGTGGCCAAAAGGCGATCGTCCGCTTGCAGGCCTGCGCGTGCTCGATCTCTCCCGCGTCATCGCGGGGCCCGTCGCCGGCCGCACGCTCGCTGCGCATGGTGCGGATGTACTGCTGGTGTCAGGGCCGGAGCTGCCCGCCATTCCCTGGCTCACCATCGACACCGGCCGCGGCAAGCTCACCACCTTCATCGCGCTGAAGAGCGAGACGGGCAGGGCGCAATTGCGCGAACTGTTGCGGGACGCCGACATCTTCTCGCAAGGCTATCGCCCGCGCGCGCTCGCCGCCCTCGGCTTTGCGCCCGAGGATGCAGCGCAGATCAATCCGGGCATCGTCTATGTGTCGCTGTCGGCCTATGGCCACGCCGGCCCCTGGGCCGAGCGGCGCGGCTTCGATTCCCTCGTGCAGACCACGACCGGATTCAATCATGCCGAGGGACGCGCTGCCGGTCTCGATGGCCCCAAGGAATTGCCGGCACAGATGCTCGACCACGCCACCGGCTATCTGATGGCGTTCGGCGCGATGATGGCCAAGGCGCGTCAGGCACGCGAAGGCGGCAGCTGGCACGTGCGTGTGTCGCTGGCGCAGACCGGACGCTGGCTTTGGAATCTCGGCCGCCTCGATCGCGGACTGAATACCCCGGATCTTACGGGCGACGCCGTACATGCTGCGTTCATCGAGAGCGTGCCATCTGGCTTCGGCATGTTGAAGGCGGTGCGCCATTCGGCGATGCTGTCGAAGACGCCGGCGCAATGGAGCCGTCCGGCAATGCCGCTCGGCTGTCATCTGGCACAGTGGCCGGCGCGAAGCTGACGTGAAGCTGACATGTCGCGAAATTTTAACGCAAACCGAAAGGCGCCCTGCGTTTTTTAGGTTGTTTGAACTCCCAATTCGGCACTATTAGCGCAACCGATAAGGCAGCCATCTGCCGAGATCGTCGCAGACACGACCGGGCTCCATGGTAGTTGAAAATACCAAGCGATTGCAGGTGTTTACAAAACAACGGGTGATCACATCCGTAGTTTTACTAGCTCTTGCCGGTGTCGGCGCCGGGGCCTACGGCTTCCTCTCTTCCGGGTCCAAGGAAAAGAAGCACTCCGAGATCTCCAGCCAGTCGCGCAGGAATGCCCAGAACTTCACGCCGACGCCATCCGAATGGGCGACGCTGACGATCGAGCCGGTCAAGGCCAAGGCCTTCCGCGCCGAATATGTCACCGAAGGCAAGGTCGCCGTCGACGAGGATCGCTCGACGCCGGTGTTCTCGCCCTATGCCGGCCGCGTCACCAAGCTGCTGGCCAAGCCGGGTGAGATGCTGAAGCAGGGCCAACCGCTGTTCACGATCGAGGCCGCCGACACCGTGCAGGCCCAGAACGATTTCATCGCGGCGATGACCTCGCAGAACAAGGCGAAGTCGGCGCTCGAGCTCTCCGACATCCAGTTCAAGCGCGCCAAGGACCTCTACGAGGGCCATGCCATTCCGCTGAAGGATTATCAGCAGGCCGAAGCGACCCAGGTTCAGGCGCGGAACGACATGCGCTCCTCGGGGACCGCGCTGGAAGCCGCGCGCAACAAGCTGCGTATCCTCGGCTTCACCGACGAGACCATCAAGGCGTTCCAGGACAAGGGCGCCATCAATCCGGAAGTCACGATCTATTCGCCGATCGCGGGCACGGTCGTGCAGCGCAAGATCGGCCCCGGCCAGTACGTCAATTCCGGCGCCAGCGATCCGGTCTTCGTGGTCGGCGATCTCTCCACGGTCTGGCTCACCGCCTTCGTGCGCGAGAGCGACGCCGCCGCGGTCTGCATCGGCCAGGACATCACCGTCAACGTGATGGCACTGCCGGGCCGCCCCTTGACAGCCAAGATCAATTACGTCGCTGCCGCGATCGACCCCAACACCCGCCGCCTGCAGGTTCGCGCCACCATCGACAACAAGGACGGGCTGCTCAAGCCCGAGATGTTCGCCAACGTCACGATCTATTCGGCCGGCGATCGCGCAGCGCCTGCGGTGCCGAAGCAGGCGTTGATCTATGAAGCCGACAAGGTCCGCATCTGGGTCGCGCGCGAGGACAAGTCGGTCGAGCTGCGCCAGATCAAGATCGGCCTTATCAACGGCAACCTCGTCGAGGTCACCAGCAATCTGAAACCCGGCGAGCAGATCGTCTCCAAAGGCAGCCTGTTCATCGACCGCGCGGCGTCCGGCAGCTGATCGACGACCCAAAAAATTGCAGACTGAAGCTTGAATGGATCGTCTCGTCGCCCTTGCCGTCAACCGGCGCTTCCTGATGGTCGGGATGTTCGTCGCCGTGCTGATCGGCGGCGTCATCGCGTTCAACCAGCTCAACATCGAGGCCTATCCCGATCCGACCCCGCCGATGGTCGACATCGTGACGCAGAGCCCGGGACTGTCGGCGGAGGAGATCGAGCGCTACATCACGATCCCGATCGAGACCCAGGTCGCAGGCCTGAAGAACGTCACGACCATCCGCACCATCTCGCTCTATGGTCTCTCCGACGTCAAAATCCAATTCTCCTTCGCCTATACTTACGAAGAGGCGTTGCAGCAGGTGCTGAACCGCCTGGCGCAGCTCGCGCCGCTGCCGGGCAACGTGCAGCCGCAGATCTCGCCGCTCAGCCCGATCGGCGAGATCTTCCGCTACCGTCTCGTGGGTCCGCCGAACTACAGCGTGCTCGATCTCAAGACCATCCAGGACTGGATCCTGCAGCGTCGCTTCCGCGCCGTGCCGGGCGTCATCGACGTCACCGGGTGGGGCGGCAAGAGCAAGACCTATGAGCTCCAGGTCGACTTCAACAAGCTGGTCGCCAACGGTCTGACGCTGCCGCAATTGCTCCAGGCGGTCGGCAATTCCAACGTCAATGTCGGCGGCAACACCGTCAATATCGGCCAGCAATCGGCCGTGGTACGCGGCGTCGGCCTGATCCGGTCGATCGACGATCTCGCCAACACCATGGTGGCGCAGACCGGCGGCAATCCGGTGCTGGTCAAGGACGTCGCCACCGTCACCGTCGGCCAGAAGCCGCGCCTCGGCATTGCCGGCCTCGACGAGTCCGACGACATCGTGCAGGGCATCGTCCTGATGCGCCGCGGCGAGCAGAGCTCGCCAACCATCAAGCGTGTCCACCAGCTCGTTCAGACCATCAACAACTCCAGCATCCTGCCGCCCGGCGTGCGCATCGAGCGCATCTACGACCGCGGGGACCTGATCGAGCTCACCACCCATACGGTGCTGCACAACATGGTGGTCGGCATTCTCTTGATCGTGCTGTTGCAGTGGATCTTCCTCGGCGATCTGCGCAGCGCGCTGATCGTCGGCGCCACCATTCCGTTCGCGCTGTTCTTCGCCGTCATCATCCTGGTGCTGCGGGGGGAATCGGCCAATTTGCTGTCGGTCGGCGCGATCGATTTCGGCCTGATCGTCGATGCCACCGTCATCATGGTGGAGGCGATCTTCCGCCGTCTGACCCAGACGACGCCGATGTCCGAGACCGAGCACATGTCCAATGAGACGCTGTTCGGCATGAAGAGCCACGCCATCCTCAGCGCGGCCGCCGACGTCTCGCGCTCGATCTTCTTCGCCGCAGCGATCATCATCGCGGCCTTCCTGCCGCTGTTCACGCTGTCGGGCGTCGAGGGCAACATCTTCGGGCCGATGGCCCGCACCTATGCCTATGCGCTGGCCGGCGGGCTGCTTGCGACCTTCACCGTCACGCCGGCGTTGTCCGCGATCATCCTGCCCGCGCATGTCGAGGAAACCGAGACCAGGGTGATGCGGATCCTGCACCGGTTGTACTCGCCGTTGCTTCAATGGGCGGTCGCCAACCGCAACATCGTGCTCGGCGGTGCGGTCGGCCTCGTGCTGATGACGGTGGCGCTCAGCCGGATGCTCGGCCTCGAATTCCTGCCGAAGCTGGAAGAGGGCAATCTCTGGATTCGCGCCACGCTGCCGCCGACCATCTCGCTCCAGGAAGGCAACAGCTACGTCAACGAGATGCGCAAGGTGATCCGCGCCCGGCCCGAGGTCGAGGCCGTCGTGTCTCAGCACGGCCGTCCCGACGACGGCACCGACGCAGCCGGCTTCTTCAACGCCGAGTTCTTCGCGCCGCTCAAGCCAATCAGCCAATGGCCCGGGACCCGCGACAAGGAAGAGCTGACCGCGCAACTGCTCAAGCAGCTCGACGATCGCTTCCCCGGCGTCGAGTTCAACTTCTCGCAATATCTCCAGGATAATGTCTCCGAGGCCGTCTCCGGCGTGAAGGGCGAGAACTCGATCAAGCTGTTCGGCAGCGACCTGCAGGCGCTCACCGACACCGCCAACAAGATCAAGTCGGTGCTGGCCACGGTGCAGGGCGTCACCGACCTTGCGGTGTTCACCTCGCTAGGCCAGCCGACCGTCCAGATCGACATCGACCGCGCCAAGGCCGCGCGCTACGGCCTTGCGCCGGGCGACATCAACGCCACGATCAAGGTCGCGATCGGCGGCGACACGGCGGGCGATCTCTACGAGTCCGGCTCCGATCGTCACTTCCCGATCATCGTCCGCCTCGCGCCGGAATACCGCCGCAGTGCCGAGGCGATCCAGAATTTGCGCATCGGCGCACCCGGGCCGAACGGCACCGTCACGCAGATTCCCCTGAGCGAGGTCGCCACCATCAGCCTCGTCTCGGGCGCGGCCTACATCTATCGCGAGCAGCAGGAACGCTATCTGCCGATCAAGTTCTCGGTGCGCGAGCGCGACCTCGGCAGTGCGATCCGCGAGGCGCAGCAGAAGATTGCCGAGCAGGTGCAGCTGCCGCCCGGCTCGCACATGGACTGGGTCGGCGAGTTCGGCAATCTCCAGGATGCGATCCGGCGGTTGTCGATCGTGGTGCCGATCTCGCTGGCGCTGATCGGCGTGCTGCTCTGGTTCAATTTCGGCTCGATGACCGACACGCTGCTCGCGATGAGCGTGATCCCGATGGCGATCTTCGGCGGCGTGCTGGGCCTGTTGATTACCGGCACTGCGTTCAGCGTCTCCGCAGCGATCGGGTTCATCGCGCTGTTCGGCATCGCCGTGATGGACGGCATCATCATCCTGTCGCAGTTCAACCAGCTCATCGAGGAGGGCATGGACCGCGCGAGCGCGGTGGTGCGCACCGGTGAGTTGCAGCTCCGGCCGGTGCTGATGACCTGCGTCGTTGCCGGCGTCGGCCTGCTGCCGGCGGCGCTGTCCGAGGGCATCGGCTCGCAGGTGCAGAAGCCGCTCGCGGTCGTCGTCGTCACCGGCATGATGCTGGCGCCGGTCGTGATCCTCGTGACCCTACCGGTCCTGATCTCGTTCTTCTCGCGGCGCGCGCGCTGACCGTCAAAATCCGTAGAGTCGTGCCGAGTTGTCGACCAGGATCTTCTTGCGCACGTCGGCATCCGGTGCCCACACCGGAAGCTGGTTGAGCAGGCGGCCGTCGTCGATCTGATAGAGCGGCGCGATGTCGGTGGCTTTGCGTCCCTCGACACGGCTCGAATCCGGATGCGGCCAGTCGGTGCCCCAGACGACGCGATCCGGGTTGGCCGCGATCAGCGCCTGCGCGAACGGCACCATGTCCTGATAATCCGGCGCGAGCTTGGACGAGCGATAGGCGCCGGAGATCTTCACATAGGCCTTGCCGGACTTCACCAGCGCAGCGAGATCGGAGAAACCCGGCTGCTCCAGGCCGAGCGAAGCTTCCAGCCCGCCGAAATGGTCGAACACGACAGGTACCGGCGCCGTCTCGACGAGGTCCTTGATCGCCGAGATCATAGGAAGCGTAGTGTAGAGCTGCACGTGCCAGCCGCGCGCCTTCATGCGCTCGATGGCGGTGGTGAAGCGTGACCTGCCGACATTGGGATCGTTGACGCCGCCGGTTGCGAGATTGAGGCGCATGCCGCGGAAACCGTCCGCCTGCATCGCATCGAGCTGTGCCTCGGTGGTCTTGTCGTCGATCACGGCGACGCCGCGCGCATTGGCGCCGCGTGCCTTCATGCCGAACAAGGTCGACGAATTGTCGGTGCCGTAGACGCTGGGGGTGACGATCACCACGCGCTCGATATGCAGCGCCTTGTGCAGTGCAGCCATTTCTTCGGGGCTTGCCGGCTCGGGCGTGTAGACGCGCCCGGCGAAGAACGGAAACTTCTCGACGTCGCCATGAATGTGAGTGTGGCAGTCGCAGGCATGCGCGGGGACGTCGAAATTGACCGGCGTCGCAGGCTGCGCCGCGCGGGCGTGGGCTCTGTTGGTCATGGCTACTCCGGCGGCGAGGGAGGCAAGCAGGACGCTGCGTCGATTGAGCACGGTTTCTCTCCCTGGTTGTTTTATTTGGCAGTGTGCCGGGACGGTACCACATCAGCCGAATCGAAGCTGCGCTTCGTTGCATAGCTGCTCGACGATGTCCGCAAGCAGACGTGAGCCGTCCACGCGCACGACCGGGCAGGGCAGGCCCGCGAGCCATGCTTCATGCTTGGCGAGACTGCGACCTTCGCGGTCACCGGCCTCGTAATGCGAAGCCCATTCGACGAAGGCTTCGGTCTGCTCATGACGCCAGCCGCCCGGTGCGACGGCATCAGCACCGAAATGCGCGGCCTCGCGGGCGCGCAACCGCGTCAACCGTAGTTCGCGGGGCGTGACCACGAAGACCACGAGGTCGAAATACGCGACAAGTTCGTCGCCCCAGCCGGTGGCGGTTCCGCTCAAGACCCAGTCGTGCCGCGGTAGGAACATCTCGCGCATCAGGCGTAGCCGATCCGCGGCCGGGCGCGTCGTCTGGTAGGGCGGCGCGGTCGGCAGCCAGAAATAGTCGTCGCTATCGTGATGCGGCAGCGCAAGTCGGCCGGCGAGCGCCCGGCCGAGCGTCGTCACGCCGGAGCCCGAAGCGCCCGTCAGATGGATGCGGCGGCTTTTCATGGGCACCGGCCCGATAGATTGAAACTACTGCCCCGACGGCGTGCGCAGCCCGTGCCAGGCGTCGCGGACCTGGTGGTAGTGAACCTCGGGCAGATAATCCGGCGTGTTCAGGCTCAACGTCTTGACGTCGAGATGGCCGATGGCGCTGAGCAGCGTGTAGGAGGCGATGACGCGATCGCGGTTGGCGCCGATCAGGCGGGCCTTGGCCTGGATCAGATCGGCCTGCGAGTTCAAGACGTCGACCGTGGTGCGTTGTCCGCCGGCGGCCTCGCGCTGCACGCCCTGGAGCGCGACGGTCGCAGCCTTCACTTCGGATTCCGAGGCCGACACGGTGATCTTGGCGCCTTCATTGGCGACCCAGGCGCTCACTGCCGCCGTGCGTGCCTGGTTGCGGACCTGATCGAGCACGAGCCGGCTCTGCGCCGTGATCTCCTTGGCCTGCCGGGTCTGCGCGGCGGCCTGGCCGCCGTCGTAGATCGGCGCGGTGACATTGGCGACGATCGAGGCCTGGTCCTCGGCGAAGGTGCCGAGCGTCGGGTCGTTGTTGCGGCTCTTGCTGGCGCTGCCCTGAATGGTGGCGCTCGGCAGCAATGAGCCTTCGGCGATGCGGATGTTGGTGGAGGCGACATCGACGTCGAAGCTGGCGGCCATCACCGCCGGGTGCTGGCGGATTGCCATCGTCATGGCGTCTTCGCGGCTCTTCGGCAGATAGCGATCGACGGCCTCGGCGGGGCGAAGCTGCGATGGTGCATTGCCGATCACTTGCGCATAGGTCGCCTGGCTGACGGCAAGCGCGACCTCGGCGGCGTTGAGATCGGCAAGGCCGCGGTTGAGGCGCGCTTCGGCCTGCGCGCTGTCGGTCGGCGTGACATCGCCGGCGTTGAGACGGCGCTGGGTGACCGAGAGCGTCTCGCGCAGGAAGGCGACGTTGGAACGCTGCGCCTCGACCAGCGACTGGTTGGCGAGCACGTTGGTGTAGGCGGTGACCGCGTCGAGCAGCACGCCCTGGCCGACATTGCGCAGCGCCTCGCGGCCCGACTGCACCTGAAGTTCGGCGGCCCGCACGTTGTTGGCGGTGCGGAAGCCGTTGAACAAGGTCTGCGTCACGGTGACGCCGATGATCCATGGCTTCAAATTGCCGGTCTGGATTGTGTTGTCGGGCAGCAGATTGCGCACCGATTGCAGGCCGGCGCTGAGGCTCGCCACGATCTGCGGCCGGTAACCCGCGAGGGCCTGCGGCACGTTCTCGTCCGTGGCGCGTTGTCGCGCACGTTCGGCATTGAGCTGCGGATTGGTCTGGTAGGCCTTGGCGAGCGCCTCCGGCAGGGCTTCGGCCCAGGCGGCGGAGGGCAGGGCGCAGCAGAGCGCCAACGTGGTCCATGTCGCAAGCACAGGACCCACGCCCGATCGATGCCGCGTCATCACGCGACCAGCTCTGGCGGTACGCCCAATCATGTAATCCCGCTTAACCCCGGCTGTCCGCCCCCGCCGACGGTGGCCTCTTAACTGTTTAACCAGCCGAGGTCCCGCAGGCAAACTGCCGCGGGGGAAACCCCCATGAAATCCGTGCTTGTTGCAGCTTCGTCACAGGGTCTCACGGGAACGCAGCAGAGCCTTACACCAGCCTGACCCGTTCCCTGACGTTACCGGTTCTTGTTCACCGGCTTGCGCTTCTCGATGAACGCCGCCATGCCCTCGGAGCGGTCCTCCAGCGCGAAGGTCGAGTGGAACAGGTTGCGCTCGACGCTCATGCCCTCGGCGAGCGTGGTCTCGAAGGCGCGGTTCACCGCTTCCTTGGCCATCGCGGCCGCAGGGCGCGACATCGCGGCGATCTTCTCGGCCGCCGCCATCACTTCGTCCATCAGCTTGTCAGCGGGCACGATGCGACTGACGAGGCCGCTTCGCTCGGCTTCCGCCGCATCCATCATGCGGCCGGTGAGGCAGAGGTCCATCGCCTTGGACTTGCCGATCGCGCGCGTCAGGCGCTGGGTGCCGCCGATGCCGGGAATGGTGCCGAGCGTGATCTCGGGCTGGCCGAACTTTGCGGTGTCGGCGGCGATGATGAAATCGCACATCATGGCGAGCTCGCAGCCGCCGCCGAGCGCATAGCCGGCAACCGCCGCAACCGTCGGCTTGCGGCAACGCGCGATACGGTCGCCGCCGATCGCGGCGAAATCCTCGGAGAACATGTCGATGAAGCCCTTCGGCTGCATCTCCTTGATGTCGGCGCCGGCGGCAAAGGCCTTCTCGCTGCCGGTCACGACGATGCAGCCGATGGCGTCATCGGCCTCGAGATCGTCCACCGCCGCGGCGATCTCGCGGAAGACGCCGAACGAGAGCGCGTTGAGCAGCTTCGGCCGGTTCAGCTTGATGATGCCGACCGCGCCTTTGCTTTCGACGATGATGTGTTCGAACGTGCTCATGCTCCACCCACGCTTTTGATTGGGCGGGCAATGTGCCCGCTGGCGCGGTGAGCTTCAAGGGGCTAACGGCCGCCGGAACACGCAGCAAGATGCGGGTTCCGGGGAGGTCTCTCAGGCCAGGATCGGGCCCGCAATCACGCCATGAACATACGCGCGGCGGACGCCAGCGTCAGCAGCGTGCCGACGCCGATGAAGATCTTGCCGATCAGGGAACTCTGGTCCCAGGCCGAGCTCTGCTGGGTGCTTGCCATCACCGGTGCCGGCCGGGGCTGGGCCTCGGTTGCGGCAATCACCGCCTTCTGCGCCGGCGGGCTGTCCTGTTGCGCGGCGCGGTCGATGTCGTTGAGCTGATCGGGGGCGACGACTTGGCTCTCGGCGTTCGCAGCGTTGGTATTATCGGCCGCTGCCTGGACATTGGTGTTGGCGCGGTCCGTCATCGCCGAGGCCGCTGCCGCAGTCGGAGTATCGGTGGTGGCGAGCTGCGCATTGGCGTTGGCGACCGCCGGCGGCATCTGGCTCGAGGCCGGGACGTTATTATTGGCCGTGTTGTCGGCCGCCTTGTTGTCAGACTTGGCCTCGTCGGCCTTGTTGTCGGCCTTGGCCGGAGCGGCGTTCTTGTCGGCCTTGTCGTCGGATTTCTGTGCTGTCTTGCCGCTGGTGGTGGTGCGGCGTGACTCATGGCGCCGGTGCTTGCTCGGCTTGGCCTCGTCGGTCTGCTTGCCCGCGCTGTCCGAATTGCTTGTGGCTGAGCTTGGGGCCGCCTGTGCAAGGCCTCCGAACAGCAACAATAGGCCGGCCAGAACGATCAGGGCGGCGCGCCCGCTGGCTTTCATCATGGTGATGATCTCCCCAATTCCGCCCGTCCCGGAAACGAACAGAGACCCCGGGGCGTGACGACAGCGGGGCAGAAAATGGGAATCTTCGGGCCACACCGGGCAAAACCGGGGCAGACCGGACCCCCTGAAGCCAGCCGCCGGGTGCGGGGCGGGCCGATCGGTGTTATGAGCCGTCGCAGACGTTTACGGCCGGATCGGTCGCGGGGGCGGGGCATATCACGAATTCGTGATATCGTCGGACCCGCGTAACAAATTGAACGGACGGCCGAATTGCATGGTGAGGGGCGCGCGTGCGCGGACGTGAGGACGAATGGACCGGCCTGATGCGGTCGGCCATGGCTGGCGATGATGCGGCCTATCATCGCCTGTTGAGGGCGGTCACGCCGGTGCTGCGCGCTGCCGCGAGACGAGGCCTGGCACGGGCAGGCCAGCCTCCCGACCAGGCAGAGGATATCGTGCAGGAGATTCTGTTGGCGGTGCATCTGAAGCGGCACACCTGGGACAGCGAAGCCCCCTTCGCGCCCTGGCTGTTTGCCATCGGCCGCAACAAGCTGATCGACTCGCTGCGCCGGCGCGGCAGGCGCGTCTTCGTCAATATCGACGATTTCGCCGAAACCCTGCCGGGCGAGGCGCCCGAGGAAACGGCGTCCGCGGGCGAGGTCGCAGCCCAGCTCAACACCCTGCCGCAGCGCCAGCGCGACGTGCTGCAGTCGATCGCGGTCGAGAGCGCCTCGATCAAGGATACGGCGGCGAAGTTTTCGATGAGCGAGGGCGCGGTGCGCGTCGCGCTGCATCGCGGACTTGCGGCGCTGACGACCAAACTGCGGGACCAGTAGTCATGGACACCGATCAACTCATCCGCTCGCTCGCAGCCGACAACGCCCATCGCGCGCCGCGCGTCGGCGCCGTGCTCACCATGGCGCTCCTGGTGGCCGCGCCCTTGTCGATCCTGATCTTCGCGACGTTCCTCGGCGTGCGTCACGACGTGATGAGCGCGATGCACAACCCGTTCTTCGACATGAAATTCGCGGTGACGCTGTCGCTCGCGATTCCCGCCATCATCGTCAGCCTGCATCTGTCGCGTCCCGAAGCCCTGCTGCGCGGCTGGGGCTGGCTGCTGCTGCTTCCCGTCGGGCTGCTCGCGGTCGCGATCGGCAGTGAGGCGATGATGGCGCCGGCCATGCCGATGACGATGCGCTTGATGGGCAAGAACTCAAGGGTGTGCCTGGTCGCAATTCCGGCGATGTCGCTGCCGCTGCTTGCGGGGGCGCTGTTCGGCCTGCGCCATGGCGCGCCGTCGCGCCCGGCGCTTGCCGGAGCACTCGCCGGCCTGGTGTCGGCCGGCCTTGCCGCGACGCTCTATGCCTCGCACTGCACCGACGATTCGCCGCTGTTCGTCGCGACCTGGTACACGCTCGCGACCGCGCTGGTGACGGCAATCGGCGCGGCGGTCGGGGCGAAAGTCCTGAGATACTGACCGCGCCGGCCTCACGCCGCCGGCGTCGGGCCCAGCTGCATGCGGTGGAAGCGCAGCACCTGCTGCGCGGTCGAGCTGCGCAGCGCCTCGTAAACGTCGCGCAGCGTCAGCATGTCGGTCTGCGACCCGCCGGAGAGCTTCTCGCGCATCGCGATGATGGCGCGCACGCTTGGCCAGGACATGCCGGCGACCTTGGCGAGGATCATCACGCCCTCGGTGCGGCTTTCGATCATCATGGTCTCGGCGGTCTCGACCGCGACGCCGGCGAGCGCCGCGAGCCCCGCATTGGTTTCGTCGAACTTGCCCTGCTCGGCGAAACTGGTGACCTGGAATTCGTTGAGACGGCCGTCCTCGTGCAGCGACTTCACCAGCGCGCGCGCCATCTCGGTCTGCTTCGTCATGGCGGCAGCGCGGACCCTCTGGGCCACTTCCTGCACCACGCTCGACACCTCGTCCACGAGTTCCGGATGCGCGGCCTCGAGCTTCCTGCGCACGCTCAAGGACGCTTTCGCGACCAGCTTCAAATAGTGATGGCGCGGCAGGTCGGGCCGCTGGCCGATGCAGGTGGCGAGGTCGTCGTCGCGTTCGGCGCGGGTGACGAGATCGGAGAGGCTTCCCTCGGAGAGCCGCGCGCCCGGATTGCCGACGGTCGACTGCACCACGTCCTCGTTGCCGCGCGTCACCAGCACGTCGGTCAGCGCTTCCGACAGCACCCGCCGCAGCGAGATCGCCTTGAGATGCGCCTGGCCCCTCGTGCGCGCGATCTCGATCAGGGTCGTCTCGTCGAGCTGTTCCGATTTCGACAGCACGGGGCCGGAGACCTCGATGACCTCGTCGAGCGCGAGCGTGCGCATGATTTTCGGCGGCGCGGCCGCGATCGGTGCGAGGCGGTCGGCGAGCAGCGCCTTGGCCGACGTCTCGATCTGCTCGATCAGACACTGGAACACGTCGTCGAACACGCGGATGTGGTCATCGGCATAATCCACCGCGTTGCCGACGAACAGATCGGTGACGCGGCGCAGCGTCTCGACCCGGCGCGCGACGGTGCCGTGCGAGAGTGCAGCCTGCAATTCCTCGAGCAGATTCTCGGATGTTTTTGCGGATTTTGATCTCATGGCCCTGTCCTGGAGCGTTCGATCCGGCGGCGGCTTCTGTCGCAGCGGGAAAAAATGGATTGGTCAGCTCGTTGCAATGCGGTTGCGCCCTTGCGCCTTGGCGGAATAGAGCGCGCGATCGGCGCGCGCGAGAAACGTGTCGGCAGTATCGACGTCGCGCAGCGTCACCACGCCCGCGGAAATGGTCACGCGCAAATTCAGGGAGAATGCGCTCCAGTCGAGGTCGGCGACGATGCTGCGCAAGCGCTCGAGCATGCGCTGTGCAGCGTCATCCGACGTGTCGGGCAGCAGCAGCAGGAATTCCTCGCCGCCGTAGCGGCCGAAGCAGTCGGCCGGGCGGATGTTGGCGAACATGGTGATCGCGAAAGTGCGCAGCACCTCGTCGCCGACGGGATGGCCGTGGGCGTCGTTGATGCGCTTGAACCAGTCGAGATCGATCAGTGCGATCGCGCAAGGCATCGATGTCTGCCGCGACTTTTCGATCTCGGCGTCGAGAAGGCGCATGATGCAGCGGCGGTTGTAGGAGCCGGTGAGTTCGTCGAGCTCGGCCAGCTCCTCGATGCGCTGATAGGCGGCCTTCAGCTCGATACTGCGCCGGTACAGGATCTTGCGCAGGGTGGCGCCGAACAGGCCGAGAAAGGCGCACTGGCCGATCACCAGCACGAAGCAGAGCATCGAGGCGGTTCGCTCCAGGCGGGTCGTGACCGGCAGTCCGATCGGCAGGTCCGAGCCCAGGAAGACCAAAGCGAGCCCGCAGGTGGCAAGGCCCCAGGTCACCATCGCCTGGCTCGAGGTCATCCGCAGCGTGCCGAACGCGAAGATCAGAAACAGCACGGCGAGGAACGCGACCCCGACCGTCGGCACTGCGAGCAGGAACAGCAGCTGCAGCGCCATATGCGCCGAGATCTGGAAGACGGTGAGGTAATGATCCTCGAACCGGTCGCCGAAGCCGGCTTCCGAGAGCACGGTGAACGTACCGATGATCAGGAGGCCGCCGAGCCAGAACAGCGATGGAACGGCCATGGAGACCGCGCCGCCATAGGCGTAGAGCAGCAGGACCGAGGCGCCCAGCGAATAGCTCGCCACCTGGCCGATATACATCTGGCGGCGCTGCCGGGCTCGGCGCGCCAGCACTTCGGAAGCCGCCGCCTCGGGCGTGAGCACGAGATCCGCGACCTCAGCGGCATTCCTCTCGGGAAAGGACGTCGCGGCCGTGCTCATGGTCCCGCCAATGGTGATGTCAGCGTAAAAATCTACGTGGCAAGCCTTTAGGTTTGGTATCCTTGGAAACCGAATCCGAGCCGTGCAGCGCGGAACAAGGTGGTGGACCGGCGGGAGAAATTTTGCCGGTGATCAGGCATCCGTTTGCGATGCGATCGAGCCTAAGCCGGGCTTGGCGAGACATATGTCGTGCAGGGCTGCTATGGAACCGAACGAGGCCGGGCCGCCTGTGCCGGACAGGCATTCCGCAGGGAAGTGTTGCAGTATTATGTTACCGATCTGGATGACGGCGGCTGACGGCCGCGGGTGGGACAAGAAAAATGCGCGTATGTGGGGTAGGTCACATAGGCCTCCTTATGACCGCGGTAGACTGAAGAATTTTGCCCCCCCTATCGAACCGTCCGCCGCGCCGACCCGACCAACTTTGCGAGACGGGCATTGAGCGTGACACAGGCGGCTTCGGACGAGGTCCTGATCGCCAGGATCGCCCAAGGTGACCGGCTCGCCATGCAGGTGCTGTACGGGCGGCACCATGTCAGGGTCTACAGGTTCGGGCTCAGGCTCGTGCGGGACGAGCAGGCGGCGGAAGACCTCATCAGCGAGGTGTTTCTCGACGTCTGGCGTCAAGCCGGCAAGTTCGAGGGCCGATCCGCCGTTTCTACCTGGCTGCTGGCAATCACCCGTTTCAAGGCCCTGTCTGCGCTCCGGCGCAGGAAGGATTTCGAACTGGACGAAGACGCCGCCAACGCGATCGAGGATACGTCCGACAATCCGGAAACGGTGGTGCAGAAAAAGGATACCAGTGAAGCGTTGCGGGAGTGTCTGACGGGCCTCTCGCCGGACCATCGGGAAATCGTCGATCTCGTCTACTACCACGAGAAATCCGTGGAAGAGGTGGCCGAAATCGTCGGGATACCGGAGAACACTGTGAAGACGCGCTTGTTCTATGCGCGCAAGAAACTGGCCGAACTGCTGAAGGCAGCCGGCGTTGAGCGAGGCTGGCCATGATGGCTTTGAGCAAGAAGATGCTGGAGCAAGAGCCCAGTGAGATTGAACTGCTGCTGCCGTGGCACGCGGCCGGCACGCTGAACGCGCGCGATGCGCGGCGGGTCGAGGAAGCGCTGGCGCGCGATCCCGAGCTTGCCAGGCAATATGCGGCTATCCGCGGCGAGTACGAAGAGACCATCCATCTGAACGAGAGCTTGGGCGCTCCGTCGGCGCGCGCGCTGCAGAAGCTGTTCGCCGCGATCGATGCCGAGCCGGCGCGGGCGAGCGGCTCGCTGCCGCTATCGGCGCGCATCTCGACCTTCTTCGCGAGCCTGTCGCCGCGCACGCTGGCGTGGTCGGCGAGCCTCGGCGCCATCGCGCTGATGCTGCAAGCCGGAATCATCGGCGCCGTGCTGATGAAGAACCAGCCCGCGACCTTCCAGACCGCTTCGCTCTCGACCAGCGGTCCGATCACACGCGAACTCGGTACGACTGTTCCGCCGGCGCGCGCGTTGGTGCGCTTCACGCCCGAGGCCCGCGTCGCCGACATCACCGCGCTGCTCGACAGCTACCAGGCCTCGATCATCGGCGATGCCAAGGGCGGCATGTTCCGCCTCCAGTTCGACAAGGCGATGAGCCAGGACGAGCTCGCCTCGCTGCTCGGCAAGATGCAGCGCGAGAAGTTCGTCAACCTCGCCGTCGCGGCGCCGTAAGCGCGCCGCTGATCCGATGACAGGCAAGTCCGAGAGCAGGGTGCGCGCCGGGGCCTACGCTTCATCGGTCGGCGCGGCGCTTTTGATCGCCGCCTGTCTCGGCGTCGAGGTTGCGCAGGCGCAGGCGATCATGCGCACGCCGACGATCAGCGTGCCCACGCGAACGCCGACCATCTCTCCGAGCATCGCCCCGCGCATCGGTCCGACCATCTCGGCCAGGGCGGTGTCCGTCGACCGCGGCCCGCGGACGATGGCGACCATTCCCCACACCACGACGTCGCGCCTGCGGCCGACGATGACGGTGCTGCCCTATGCGCGCTACTCGCCGAACCTGTATCCGGCCTGCACCGCGCCCTATCGCGATGCCGACGGCGAATGCCTGGCGCAGCCGAATGCCGGCGGCGGTGGCTCGGGCAAACCCGCCAAGAAGAGCGCCGGCAAGGGCCGCGGCAACGCCACGCCGGCCGCCGCCAATCTTCGCAGCTTCGCCAACGAATTCGTGGCCGAGATCGACGGCACATTGTCGCCCGGTGATGCCGACGCGTTGGCCCGCCGGCACGGCTTGACGCGGATCTCGTCGGAGAGCTTCCCGCTGATCGGGGCTACGTTCGGTCTGTTTCGCATCACGGATGGCCGGCCGTACGAGACGGTGCGGCGCGAATTCGCGGCCGACGGCAGCGTGCGCTCGGTCCAGGCGAACTTCCGCTATGTGCTGCAGGACCAGAAATCGCCGCCCCCCAGCGAAGGCGATCCTGCGCAATATGCACTGACAAAACTCCGCTTGCCGCAGGCGCATACGCTGGCGCACGGCGCCAACGTCACGGTTGCCGTGATCGACTCCGGCATCGACACCAAGCATCCCGAGCTCGCCAATTCCGTCGCCGACAATTTCGATGCGCTCGGCAGCGCGGAGGGGCCGCACGTCCACGGCACCGGCATAGCCGGCGCGATCGTGGCGCATGACCGGCTGATGGGCAGCGCGCCCCAGGCGCGCATCATCGCGATCCGTGCCTTCGGTGGCAGCAATGGCGGCGCCGAGAGCTCGTCCTACATCATCCTGCGGTCGCTGAATTACGCCGCCGAGCACGGCGCGCAGATCGTCAATATGAGCTTTGCCGGTCCGAAGGATGCGGTGATCGAGCGGGCCATCGCGGCGACCGCCGCGCGCGGCCTCGTGCTGATCGCCGCCGCCGGCAATGCCGGCGCAAAATCGCCGCCGCTCTATCCGGCCGCCAATCCCAACGTGATCGCCGTCAGCGCGACCGATCAGCAGGACAGGCTGTTTACCGCATCCAACCGCGGCAATTACATCGCCGTCTCAGCGCCCGGGGTCGACATCTTCCTGCCGGCGCCGGACGGCAAGTACCAGATGACGTCGGGAACCTCGTTCTCGGCCGCCTATGTCTCCGGCGTCGCGGCGTTGCTGCTCGAGCGCAATTACACCTTGAAGCCGGAAGCGCTGCGCATGACGCTGGCGAAGACCGCGCGCGACCTCGGCTCCCCCGGGCGTGACGAGCTTTTCGGCGACGGCCAGACCGATGCGTTTGCCGCGGTCATGGCTGTTCCCGCCGACAGCGCGACGCCGGTTGCGGCTGCGTCCGGTACAACAAAACGTGAAGATGCCGGGAAGCGTCGCGACGAGCCTGGCACCCGCGCGATCGAACAACCCTCGCTGTGAGCGCAGACGATAAATCCACGGTTTCTCAGGCGGATAGGCCGGCGACGCGATAGCGGCTGCGACAAAGATGCGCGCGGGCCGAAGGTCAAAAAAGCGAACCCCGCATTGAACGTTCAGCCAGCTGCCACGACCAAATTATGTGGGAGCGGTCATCCCTCCCCATCAGTCATATCAGGCGCGAGCGCCCATCCACCCCAAGCGCCCATATGGCTTGACCCGTCCGGTTGTCCCCCCGGACGGGTCTTTTCTTTTTAAGCGTTCGATTCTTTGAAGCTTCGCGCGGATTCAGCTTGCGGTTGAAAGATCTGAGCGGCGTCCCTGGCCCGCTTCGAGCAGCACGCCGCAAGCCGGCTATGCTTGTGCGAAGCTTGACTCGAAAACACAGCAAATCTCCGCACGACTACGGTGATTGACGACGACTTCCGTGTCGTTGCTGGACAAGTCAAAACTTTTCCACAAAATATTCATGTCGCGTCTAAATTGATTCGTGTGCGTTGCGTCCCCCGCGTCCGTGTTTTCCCCTGACGGGCTGGTTCATGACACATCGCCAAGAGTCTGATTGCGCGTCTGCGCGTGCCGTGGTCGCTGGCCGCGACGTCGCGGCGCGCTGGTGCGCTCTCGCCGAGCAGCGGCTGCAACATCTCTCCGAAATGTTCGAGACCGGCCGCTGGCGCCGTTATCACTCCGAGATGGCATTCCTCGAAAACATCCAGGAAGCCAAGCGCGCGGTCCAGACCTGGCGCGCGCTTGCGACCGGTGCTGATGTCGCCGAGGCGGCCGCGAGCGTGACGCCCGCATTCGGCTGGTCGCCGGCGACCATGCCCCGTGTATTTCCGCGCGAGCAGCAGGCGCAGATCGTGCAGCCCAAGACCCTGCAGCCAAAGGCCGTCCACATCGCCCCCGAGACCGCCGTGCCGGTCAGGCTCGATCCGAAGCCGGACGTTCTCGCCGAGATCACCGAAGCCCCGATCGCGCCGCTCGCCGCGCCCGCAGCCCCCGCTGCGATGGCGTCGTTTATCGCGCCTGCCGAGGTACCGCCGCTCAAGGCTCCGGCTGCGAGGGCGCCGCTGACCGCACCCGCCGTGAGGTCACCGCTCGCCGTGCCCGCCGCAACGGCCCCATTCACCGCGCCTGAAGTGAGGCCGCCGCTGGCTGCGTCTGCCGCGAAGCCGCCGAAGACCGCGCCCGCCGCGATGGCATCGCTCCTGCCGCAGTTCGCCCCGCCAGCCGAGGAAATCGTCGCAGCCCCGGAGCGCGTCGTCGAATTCACCCTCAGCCTCGACGGCCTGCAAGCCAAGTACCCGCTGCTCAGGAACGCGTTCTAGCGTCTGGCGGCCAGAGGCGACGGGCGGCTTTAGCGCCGCACCGCATTGCCGCCGAGCACCACCTGTGCGAACCGCTGCGCGCCGTCGGCTGACAGATCCGAGGTTACGGCACGCGCGTGATCGAGGCCGACCACGGCGCCGCGCGGGGTCTCGGAGATCATGTTGTTGTTGACCAGCGCGATGCCGGCGCCCGGCACGACGGAGACGCCGATCCCGGCCAGGGCCTTGCGGATCACGTTGCCCGTGATGGCGACGTCGCGCAGATATTTGCCCCAGCCGGCGACGATGCCGTAGGACGGCGCATTCTCGATCACGTTTCCGGTCACCGAGGTATCCGCCTCGATGTAGATGCCGACGCCGGCGTCGTCGTCCGGCGCGGTGCCGATCGGCCGTTTCGGGATCAGGTTGCGGATGATGTTGCCCTGGACCACCGCGATGCGGCCGCCTTCGTTGAAATTGCAGACGGAGACGCCGACGGCCGCGCCATCCACCGTATTGTTGGCGATCACCGCGGCCTCGAACGCGAACTCCGAATAGAGCGCGACCTCGCGCACATCGCTGACGCTGTTGCCTGATATGTGGATGTTCGAGGCGGAGTTGCCGCGCACTGCGGAGTAATCGCAGTTCCTGATGCGGTTGCCGCGCACAATGACGTTGCCGGCGCGGAAGGCATTGATGGCGTTGCCGTACTGGCCGGAGCCGCCGGGGCCGGCCTTGATGTTCTCGATGCGGTTATCGGCGACCAGCGTGCCGTCGTCGCCGATCGCGGTCCGCAAGATCTCGATGCCGTTGTCGTTGGTGCCGAGAATCGTGTTGCGGGAGACGCCGAGGCCCTTTGCGTCGAAGGAGACCACCGCGGTGACCGCGATGTCAGTGAAGATGTTGCCGGAAATGTCGCCGGATACCTGCTCGAGCCAGATGCCGCTGCCGCCGGAGCGGGTGATCTCGCAATCGGCGATGCGGACGTCGCGCCCGCCGAGAACATGGATCAGCCCGCGCCGCGCCGGCAGCGGGATGCTGCCGCCGTCGAAGGTGATGCCGGTGAGGCCGATGGAGTCCGAGCCGTCGCTCTCGATCGCCGAGGCGCCGCCGGTGAAGACGAGCTTCGTCGCCCCGCGTACGCCGATCAATTGTGCGCCGTTCGGCAGCCGCAACAGCCCGGTGCGAAAGACGCCGGGTGGTAGCGCCAGTGGCAGCTGTGCGCGTGCAGTCTCGTCGATCGCGCGCTGCAGCGCGCGGGTCTGATCCTCGCTGCTGCCGGGACGCACGCCATATTGCGTGGCATCGCGGCCGAGCAGGGATGTCAGCGGCGCCGCGCGCGCGGCGTCGGCCGGCATGGCGAGGGCGCCCGCGATGCCTGCGGTCGAAGCTCCGATGAGATGACGGCGATTGAGGTCCATGACGCGTCCTCCGGCGGAGGCGGGAGGGCATCCGCGCCGACTAGGTAGCGCAGGGCAGGCGGGGGCGCGGGGATTGTTCGCGGTAGGGTTAAATGTTTACCGCAAAGACGGTGCCGTAGGGTGGGTTAGCCCGCGGCTGCGCGAAGCGCAGTCCGCGCGGCGTAACCCACCATCTCACCGCGACTACGGTGTGTGCTGCAGCCAAGATGGTGGATTACGCTTCGCTAATCCACCCTACGAAGCCGGCGTGTTCCGCCCCTTCCGCGCCAACTGCATCATCTCCATCAGCATGGCTTCCCCCGCATCCACCAGCTCGTCCAGCGTGATCCGCGACGCGCCCTTGCGCCGGACCGCACCGCTGCGCGCGAGCAGGGGAATGTGGATGAACGCCGCAAGCTGCGGCCCGCCCGCCTTCACGTTCTCGATCGCGCGCCAGCTCAGATAGTTGCAGAGATAGGCGCCGGCATCGCGCGAGGCGCGCGCATCGATGCCGGTGAGGCGCGCGGCGCGCAGCAGCCTTGCCGTGTGCGGACCGAAATTCATGGCGTCGGCATGGCCGGCGATGCCGCGCTTGCTCGATCGGGTGTTGGCGGCATCGGGCCAGAGCATGGTGACGGCGTTACGCGCGCGGGTCTCGATCCGCAGGTAAGGCGTGCGCGCTGCGAGGCCGAACATCAACAGCGCATCCGGCTTCACCTTCGCGAGCACCTCCGGCAATTGCCGGTCGACCGCGGCATAGGTGACCGGGAAGATGTGGCTGGAGAGTGCGACATCATCGAGTGCCGGACGGCGCAGTTGCGCGAGCCGCGAGACCAGCGGCGGGGTCGGGTTATAGGGCGCGCCGGGAAACGGGCCGAAGCCGGTGAGGAGAATGCGGAGCTTTTCGCTCATTTCAGCAACTCCAAGATCTGCTCGGCGGCGAGGGCCGGCGTGAGATGGCCGTCGGCGACCTCGGTCTCGATCTTCCGGACCTTGCTGCGAACCGAGGCCTCGCTGCGCAGCCGCGCCAGCATCCGTTGCTCCAGCATCGACCACATCCATTTCACCTGCTGCTGACGCCGCCGCGCGGCGAAATCGCCGGACGCGTTCATCGCCTTGCGATGGTCTAAAACCTTCTGCCAGAGGTCGGTGATGCCGGTGCCGGCCAGCGCCGAATAGGTGACGACCGGCGGATGCCAATGTTCGGACCGCGGCGCCAAAATATGCAGCGCGCCGCGATAGTCGGCGGCGGTGATGTTGGCGCGCTTGAGATTGTCACCATCGGCCTTGTTGATCGCGATCATGTCGGCGAGCTCGACCAGGCCCTTCTTGATGCCCTGCAATTCGTCGCCGCCGCCCGGCAGCATCAACGCCAGGAAGAAATCCGTCATGTCGCAGACCGCGGTCTCGGACTGGCCGATGCCGACGGTTTCGACCAGCACGACGTCGAAGCCGGCGGCCTCGCAAAGCAGCATCGCCTCGCGCGTTTTTGCCGCGACGCCGCCGAGCGTGCCCGAGGACGGCGAAGGGCGGATGAAGGCTTGGTCCGAGGCCGACAGCCGCGCCATTCGCGTCTTGTCGCCGAGGATCGAGCCGCCGCTGCGTGCCGAGGACGGATCGACCGCGAGCACCGCGACCTTGTGGCCCTGTTCGATCAGATAGGTCCCGAGCACATCGATGGTGGTGGACTTGCCGACGCCGGGCGATCCCGTGATGCCGACGCGGAACGCCTTGCCGGTGTCGGGCAGCAGCATCTGCACCAGCTCGCGCGCCAGCGCCTGGTGGTCGCCGCGACGGCTCTCCACCAGCGTGATGGCGCGGGCAAGGGCGGCGCGGCTGCCGGCGCGCAGGTCGCGGGCGAGGGATTTGATGTCCAGCGAGGCCTTCTTCTCAGTCATGCCCTGCTTTACAACGCCGAGGCGGGGCAGGCGAGGGCCGCTCGCCCGGAATCACCTGCTTGTCGCCGCCGCCGTCTGCACCGGTTTCACCTTGCGCCACACCCACACCATCACCGGCCACAGCAGGGCGCCGATCGCCATCGCGGCGAGGATGGCCGCGACCGGGCGCTCGAAGAACGGCAGGATACTGCCGTCGGACTTGATCAGTGACGTCACGAAGGCCTGCTCGACCATGGTCCCCATGACGATGCCGAGCACCATGGCGGCGACGGGATAGCCGTTCGCCTCCATGACGTAGCCGATCACGCCGAAGGCGGCGACGGTGACGACGCCGAACATGTTGTTGCCGATCGCGAACGAGCCGACCGCGCAGCACAACATGATGATCGGCATTATGGTCGAGCGCGGCGCCAGCAGGATGTAGGCGGCGACGCGGATCATGGCGATGCCGAGCGGGATCATCAGGATGTTCGCGATGATGAACATCAGGTAGATCGCGTACATGCTCGACGCCTTCTCGGTGAACAGCGTCGGGCCCGGATTGAGGCCCTTCATGTAGAGCACGCCGATCGCGATCGCGGCGATGGTGTCGCCGGGGATGCCGAACAGCAGCGAGGGCACCCAGCCCGAGGCGATGCTGGCATTGTTGCTGGCGCCGGCCTCGACCAGCCCCTCGACATGGCCGGTGCCGAATTTTTCCGGCTCCTTGGAGAAGCGCTTCGACATCGCGTAGGAGACCCAGGCGGCCATGTCGGCACCGGCGCCGGGCAGCACGCCGATGATGATGCCGACGATGTTCCCGCGCGTCATCTGCCAGTGATACAGCTTGGTCAGCCTCCACTGTCCCGCCATGATGCTTCCGAATTTTCGCCGCGGCAGCGGCGGCGGCTCCGGCGTCAGCATCGCGCGCATCACCTGCGCCACCGCGAACACGCCGACCAGCGCCGGGATCGGCTCGATGCCGCCGAACAGGTCGGTGAGGCCGAAGGTGAAGCGCGGCACGCCGCCGGGATTTTCGATGCCGATGCAGGAAACCAGCAGACCGAGGAACATGCCGGCGATCGCCTTCACCGGGGAGGAGCGCGCCACCAAGGTGGCGCACATCAGGCCGAGCAGCGCCAGCCAGAAATATTCGAAGGTCGAGAACGACAGCGCGATCTCGGCAAGCGGCGGCGCCAGGATCATCAGCGACAGCACGCCGGCGATGCCGCCGACGGCGGAGAACCAGACGCCGGCCCCGAGTGCGAGCTCGGCCTGGCCCTTGCGCGTCATGGCGTAAGCTTCATCCGCATAGGCGGCCGAGGCGGGCGTGCCAGGGATGCGCAGCAGTGCGCCCGGAATGTCGCCCGAGAAGATCGCCATCGAGGACGCCGCGACGATGGTCGCTATCGCCGCGATCGGCGAGAGGTAGAAGGTGACGGGGACGAGCAGGGCGGTCGCCATCGTTGCCGACAGGCCCGGCAGCGAGCCGATCACGAGGCCGTACACGGAGGCCGCGAACATCGCGATGATGACCTCCCAGGTGGAGATCAGCGCGAATGCTTCAATCAGGGTCTTGAGCATGGGGAATTACCAGGGCGTCGGCAGCAGGCCGGCAGGCAGCGGCACACGCAGCAGCTTGCCGAAGATGAGGTGGATGGCGAACGGCGACAGCGCGGCAAGCGGCAGCGCCAGCCTCCACTTCGCACCGAGCGCGGTGGACGTCACATAGACCATGATCGCCGCTGTGATGATGAAGCCGAGCCGGTCGGCGGCGGCGACGTAGAACAGCAGCAGCGCCGGCGGCAGCAAGGCGCGCAGGCCGTAGAGCTTGCCTTGCGGCGGCGGGGCGGCTGCCTGGCCGTCTTCAAGCGGAATCAGCTCTTCCTCCTCCTCGAAGGAGTGGCCGATCCCGAACACGATCGCGAGCCCGCACAGCGCAAGGCCGCTGCCGATCACGAGCGGAAACACGTTGGGGCCGACCGGCTGGCCCGGCACCGGCGGCAAGATCCAGCCGCCATAGGCGGCCGCAGCACCAAGCACGACGAGAAACGATCCCGTGACGGAGTCGGGAAGACGCATGGGAGGAGTCCTATGAGAGAAGTTCTCCCTCGCCCCGCTTGCGGGGAGAGGGTTGGGGTGAGGGGGCTCTCCAGGTAGGACGGTGAGAGTTGGACTCTCCACGCAGGCGGGGAGAGGCGATCAGACCGTCTCGGTACCAGATCACGCCTTGCTCAAGCCCGCCGCTTTCATCGCTTCGCCCATCTGGGCGTCGCCCTTGTCCATGAAGCCCGCGAACTGGCCAGCATCGCCCCACACGGTGCCGAAGCCGCGATTGCTCATGAAGTCCTTGAACTCGGCGGACTCGTAGACCTTCTTCAGCGCCGCGGTGAGCTTGGTTGCGATCTCCGGCGGCAGGTTCTTCGGGGCGCCGATGCCGCGCCAGGCGCCGGTCGCATAGTCGATGCCCATCGCTTCCTTCAGCGTCGGCACGTCCTTGAAGATCGGGTTGCGCGCGGGGGCCATGATGGCGAGGCTCCTAGCTTTGCCAGCCTCGATGATGGCGCGCGCCTCCGGCACCGAGCAGGTGGTGAGGTCGAGGCCGCCGGCGGCGAGATCCTGCATCGCAGGGGCCGCGCCGTTCGAGGGCACCCAGGCGACCTGGTTGGCGGGCAGGCCCATCGCCTGCATCCAGCCGACCAGCGCGAGATGCCAGATGCCGCCCTGGCCGGTGCCGGAGGCCTTGAACTTGCCGGGAGGTGCCGCCTTGATCGCCTCGGCGAGCTCCTTGACCGTCTTGTAGGGCGAGGACGAGGAGACCTGGATGCCCGGCGGGTCCTCGTTCATCAGCGCCAGCGGCGTGTAGCTCTTCGGCGTCAGCTCGGTGAGGCCCTGCCAGTGCATCATCGAGATTTCGACGGTGAGCATGCCGATGGTGTAGCCGTCGGGCTGTGCGGTCGCGATCGCGCTATGGCCGACCACGCCGGAGCCGCCGGTGCGGTTGACCACGTTGAAGGGCTGGCCGAGGTCCTTTTCCAGCAGCGCTGCGACAATGCGCGCGGTCGCATCGGTTCCGCCACCCGCGCCCCACGGCACGATCACGGTGACCGGCCGGGCCGGATAGGCTTGCGCAAGTGCTGGCTTGAAGCCGAAAGCGGCGGATGCCGCAACTGCGGCGGTCGAAGCCGCAAAGGTACGGCGCGAAATCTTGGACATTGAATCCCTCCCAGCGGCGCCCGTGACGTCGGGTGCTCTTCTCAATGCGCCATTCTAGTCGGCTTTGCAGCGCCGCCGCAAGGTAGCGCTACCAACGAGATCGACATGTTGTGTGAAAACAGCATGCCCGTCGGATGGGCAGTCGGAAATCGGGTGGGTTTTGCCCGCGCAATTCGCCAACCTCTGCGCGTAACGAAAGCCAAAGGCAAGCCACCGATGACCCAAGCCTATTACAGCGCCGTGCTGGACCGCCCGCTGAACGAAGTCTGGTCGCTGATCCGCGACTTCAACAACTATCCCGCTTACATCGACGGCGTGAGCGAGAGCGAGATCGAAGACGACAAGCGCGGGGATGAAGTGGGCGCCATCAGACGCTTCTGCTATCTCGGAAACTGGATTCGCCAGCGCCTGGTCGATCACTCGGATCGGCAGCACACCCTGACCTATGCCGGTCTCGAAGCGCTGCCGTGTCCGCAAGATGACGGAAGCCAGACGCCGGCGCCGACGCGCTATCAAGGCACCATGCACCTGCGCCCGATCATCGAGGGCGATCGAACCCTCATCGAATGGTCGGTCGCGCTCGATACCGAGCCGGCGGATGCCGATCGCTGGCAAGCCCTGTTTGCGTCCTGGATTCCTGATTGGACGGACTCACTTGCGCGAACGCTGGCGCGGGCCAGTTAGCGACCGCTCACGGCTCCTCGGCGTCGCCCTTCGGCCGCGCGCCGCCGAAGATGCGCGCGCCTTCCGCGGTGAGATACGGCTTCAGCGTCTCCCACGGCACGAAGGCGACATACTCGCCCTCGGCGTAGGGGCCGACGGCGTAGGGCGGATAGTGGAAGGTCAGCCCGGAGCTCTTGCCCGCTTCAGTCGAGGGCGCGAGCGTCACCGCGCCGACCTTGAGCAGGCTCGGCGCGACGCTCTTGAACCATTCGTCGGTTGCGGTCTCGCTGGCGTCGCGTTTTTTCTTCTCGGTGCGGAGCGAGGCGATGATGGCCTTCACCATGGCCTTCATCGTCGCCCCGTTATCGGCGGTCTCGGTGAAGAACGGGCGGATCGAGATGCGCTTGTTGTCGGCCTTGTCCCACAGGATCGTGTTCACGTCAGAGTTGGGGATGCGCACCGCGGGTGTTCATGTAGTCGTTGCGGAGGACGCTGACGTAGCGGTCGGCGATCACCGAGCGGATTTCGTATTTGCGCTCAAACTCCCAGCCGCCTTCCTTGAAGAACTGCGGATCGACTTTGCGCGCGGCGGCAGCTTCGGCGGCATTCTTGTCCAGCCACTTCTTGCCCTCCGCGAGGCAATCCGCCGCCAGCGCCGCATCCGCCTTGATCCTGTCGTCGAGGAACACGCGCGCCTCGATGCTCTTGGTTTTGATGACGGCGTCAGGCTTGGGGTCGGCGGCGAGGGCGGAGAACACGCATGTTGCGCTCAGCGCCAGGGCGGCACTCAAACCGGCGATAAGTTTCAAGGATAGTGCTCCTGCGTGAGCGTCAGAATATCTCGTGTATGTCGTCTGCGATCCGCTCCGCAAAGCGGGGAGAGATGGAGCGACGAACAGTTGCCTGTGCTTGCAAGCCAGTCGCATCCTCGATGATGTGCTCGACATCGATCAAGTTGAGCAGCGAAAAAGAAGTGTCCGGCTCGATCTCGACGAGAACGTCGATATCACTGTCAGGCCGATAATCGTCCCGGGCGCGCGAGCCGAAAATGGCAAGCTCCGATACGCCCTTGCCTTTGATGGCATCCGCGTTCTTGCGTATCGCAGCGATGATTTCGTCACGTGTCATGGACGCAACCGGCCGGTTACCCGGCCAGTCTATCAGCTACTCCGCCGCCTCGCTATGGCCGAGCCGGGCGTTCAGCTTGCGGATCAGTTCCTCCGCGGCGTCCGCAATCACGGTGCCGGGCGGGAAGATCGCCTCGGCACCGGCGGCATAGAGCGCGTCGTAATCCTGCGGCGGCACCACGCCGCCGACGATGATCATGATGTCGTCGCGGCCCTGCTTCTTGAGCGCGGCCTTCAGCTCCGGCACGGCGGTGAGGTGGGCCGCGGCGAGCGAGGAGACGCCGAGGATGTGCACGTCGTTCTCGACCGCCTGCCGCGCGGCCTCATCGGCGGTCGCAAACAACGGCCCAATGTCGACGTCGAAGCCGATGTCGGCGAAGGCCGACGCGATCACCTTCTGGCCGCGGTCGTGGCCGTCCTGGCCGATCTTGGCGACGAGGATGCGCGGGCGGCGGCCTTCCGCCTCCTCGAAGGCGTCGATCAGCGCCTGAACCTTCTCGACCTGGTTGCCCATGCTGGACGCCTCCCGCTTGTAGACGCCGGTGATGGATTTGATCTCGGCGCGGTGCCGGCCGAACACCTTCTCCATCGCGTCCGAGATTTCGCCGACGGTCGCTTTCGCCCGTGCCGCGTCGATCGCCAGCGCCAGCAGATTGCCGTTGCCTTCGCCGGCCGAGCGCGTCAGCGCGGCGAGCGCGGCATCGACGTCCATCTGGTTGCGCTCGGATTTCAGCCGCGTCAGCTTGTCGATCTGCAGGCGCCGGACATTGGTGTTGTCGACCTTCAGGATGTCGATCGGCACCTCGTCGGTCGGCTTGTACTTGTTGACGCCGATCACCGCCTGCTTGCCGGCGTCGATCCGCGCCTGCGTCTTGGCGGACGCTTCCTCGATGCGCAGCTTCGGCAGGCCGGCTTCGATGGCCTTCGCCATGCCGCCGAGCTCCTGGACCTCCTGGATGTGTCCCCACGCTTTCGCCGCGAGGTCGCGCGTCAGACGCTCGACATAATAGGAGCCGCCCCAGGGGTCGATGATGCGGGTGGTGCCGCTCTCCTGCTGCAGGAACAGCTGGGTGTTACGGGCGATGCGCGCCGAGAAGTCGGTCGGCAGCGCCAGCGCTTCGTCAAGCGCGTTGGTGTGCAGCGACTGGGTATGGCCTTGCGTTGCCGCCATCGCCTCGACCGTGGTGCGCATCACGTTGTTGAAGACGTCCTGCGCGGTCAGCGACCAGCCGGAGGTCTGGGAATGCGTGCGCAGCGACAGCGAGCGCGGGTCTTTGGGATTGAAGGGTTTCAGCAACTTCGCCCAGAGCAGGCGCGCGGCGCGCAGTTTGGCGACTTCCATGAAGAAGTTCATGCCGATCGCCCAGAAGAACGACAGGCGCGGCGCGAAGCGGTCGACGTCGAGGCCGGCGGCAAGGCCGGCGCGCAGATATTCGACGCCGTCGGCGAGCGTATAGGCGAGCTCGAGGTCCTGCGTCGCGCCGGCCTCCTGCATGTGATAGCCGGAGATCGAGATCGAATTGTATTTCGGCATCTTTTGCGAGGTGTACGCAAAAATGTCCGAGATGATCCGCATCGAGGGCGCAGGCGGATAGATGTAGGTGTTGCGCACCATGAACTCTTTCAGAATGTCGTTCTGAATGGTGCCCGACAACTTCTCCGGCGGCACGCCCTGTTCCTCGGCGGCGGCGACGTAGAGCGCGAGGATCGGCAGCACCGCGCCGTTCATGGTCATGGACACGCTCATCTGGTCGAGCGGAATCCCCGCGAACAGCGTGCGCATGTCGTAGATCGAGTCGATGGCAACGCCGGCCATGCCGACGTCGCCGCCGACGCGCGGATGATCGGAATCATAGCCGCGATGGGTGGCGAGATCGAAAGCGACCGAGAGGCCTTTCTGTCCGGCCGCGAGGTTGCGGCGGTAGAACGCGTTGGAATCCTCCGCCGTGGAGAAGCCGGCATATTGCCTGACGGTCCAGGGCTGGTTGACATACATGGTCGGGTAGGGTCCGCGCAGATAAGGCGCGATGCCGGGATAGGTCTCGAGGAAATCGAACCCGGCCAGGTCAGCCTCGCCATAAGCGGGCTTCACCAGAATGCCCTCGGGCGTCAGCCACGGTTCGGCGCTGCCTGACGGCGCGGCGGTCATGGCGCGCTCGAAGGCGACGTCTGCGAAATTGGGAATGCGGCTCACGGTTTCAACCATATCCTCAATCATGATCCGGATGCTGATGGCTGACGATGGTCGCCATCTTCTCCGGTCCGTAATTCTGTTGCGTGGTCTGGCTCGGCAGATTGGCGATGCCCACCACCCAGCCGAGACGGGATTCAGTGCCGAACTGCCGCGTCGGAATGATCTGGTCAGGGCGGTCGAAGGCGCCGGTCATGATCTCGATCCGGTCGCCGTCGATGCGGCCGAAGCTCAGCGGCGTGCCGCAGCCGGCGCAAAAGCCGCGTTCGGCGATCGACGAGGAGCGGAAGAACGACGGCTGCCCCTTGGTCCAGGCAAAGTCCGTCTTGTTGATGTCGGCAAAGGAGGCGAATGGCGCGCCGGCCGCCTTCTGGCACATGCGGCAGTGGCAGATCGAAATCCTGGTTGGCGCGGTCGTGACGCCAAAGCGCACGGACCCGCATTGGCAGCCGCCGGTGAGAACTGGTTTGCCTGGTTCGGTCATTTCTGTTCCATCCGTCGATAGGCGTCTTGCAGCGTGGCAAGCGCATCGCCTCCGGCGAAGACAAAAGCCGTGACGCCGGCGGCCCGCAGCGCCGCCTCGGTCTCGCTCGGGCGGCCTGCCAGATAGATATGTCGCCCGCCGGCCGTTTGCAGGGCCTTCGCTGCAGCTTCGGCGTGTTCCGCATAGACCTTGTCGCTGGAACAAAGACAGACAAGCTCGGCGCCCGAGGCCTTGAACGCTGCCGCGACCGTCGCTGGATCGTCAAAGCCCTCGCTGTCGACAGCCTGGATGCCGCCGGCCTCGAAGAAGCTCTTGGCGAAGGTCGCGCGCGCCGTGAAATCGGCGGCCGTGCCGAGATTGGCCAGGAACACTTTTGGCCGCGCACCGCGCGACTTGAGTGCTGCATCCGACTTGTCGCGCAGCGCCTCGAACGGTTCCGCCAGCCGGATCGGCGGCAGCGCATCGAACTTGTATTTCTGTTCCCCGTAAGGCGCGAGCGCAACCGGCGTTGCCTTCAGCACCGTGGCTTCGCTCTCGTGCAGGTTCGGAAACTCGCTGGCGCCGGTCAGCACGTCGCGACGCTTTGCGATGTTGGCGTCACGCGCTTTTCGCGCGGCCGCGACCTTGCTCTGGAACAGGCCCTGCTGAAGGGCGGCGAAGGCGCCGCCGGCTTTCTCGCTGTCCTGGAACAGCGCCCAGGCAGCGTCGCAGAGTTGCGCGGTCAGCGTCTCGATGCCGCCTGCGCCAGCGGCGGGATCGCTGACCTTGGCAAGGTTGCTCTCTTCCAGCAGCAGGGCTTGCGTGTTGCGCGCGACGCGCCGCGCGAACGGGTCGGGCAGGCCGAGCGCCAGCGTGTGCGGCAGCACGGTGATCGCGTTGGCGCCGGCGAGCCCGGCAGCGAACGTCGCGATGGTCGCCCGCAGCATGTTCACATAGGGATCGCGCTGCGTCAGCATGCGCCAGGCCGTATCGGCGGCGATGAACAATGGTTTGGGCGTCAGCCCGCACGCCGTTTCGATGCGCGCCCACAACAGCCGCAGCGCGCGGAATTTCGCCATGGTCAGGAACTGGTCGGCATCTGCGGCAAGCCGCGCATAGACCATGCCTTGCGCGGCTTCGAGCGGAATGCCGGCGCCTTCGATCGCGCGCAGATAAGCGACGCCGCAGGCGAGCACGAAGGCGAGCTCCTGCACCTCGGAGCCGCCGGCATCGTGGATCACGCGTCCGTCGGCGGAGGCGAACGGTCCCTTGAAGCCGAGCCCGGCGAGGCCCTTGATCGCGCCGGTGACGGCGGGAGCGATCTCCTCCCAGGTATAGGGACTGTGGCCCCACACCGCGCCGGCCGCGAGCGGATCGAGTCCGAAGCGGATGTTGCAGGCGGCGGGATCGAGGCTGTTGCTCTTCACATATTCCGCGACGTGGATCGCGGCCATCCGCGATTGCGGACCGATCTCGAGCTCGATGCCGATGCCGGCGTCGAGGTGAATGTCCTTCAGGACCTTTGCGATGGCTTCGGCCGAAGGTTGCAGGCCGAAACCGCGTGCGCAGTTGGCTCCCGCAAACACCAGCGCTAGCCCGGTCGCGCCGTTCTCAAGATCCTGCAAAGCCTGCGCATTCGCGAGCGCCGCATCGGGATGGTCGATCCGCTGGATGATCTGCCAGGGCGCGGCCGCTGGCCGTCCCACCACGGGCGCAACGTCCTTGGCGCGCGGATAGAGCGGTTCGATCCTGAGTCCGTCATAGGTCTTGCCGACCAGCTTCTCGAACGGCGCGCCCTTCAGCACGCCGTCGACCAGCTTGCGCCAATCCTCGACGGTCGCCTTGGGAAAATCGGCCGCCAGCGGCAGGTCGTCAGTCACGGAGGTCATGCGGCCAAGGGCTCCCAAACGTATCGTTAGTCGCAGGCAAAATTGCCACGGCGGGCCGCCCCTGCAAACGGTTGTTTTTGGTTAACCGGTATCCGGAAGCCGCTCAATGCCTTGCGTCGAGACGCTGGCGAGCCCGTCGCGCACTGGAATGCCAGAGATCACGCGGTCGGGTGCAATCTCGGCCAGCGGCACCAGCACGAAAGCGCGCTCGAACAGGCGCGGATGCGGTAGAGTCAGATCCGGCTTCTGCAAGCTGACATCGTCATAGGCGATCATGTCGAGATCGAGCGTGCGCGGGCCCCAGCGCCGCTCCTTGTTCCGCGTGCGGCCGAATTTCTGCTCGACCTTCTGCAGCACGAACAGCAGCGCGTGCGGATCGAGGTCGGTCTCGATCTCGATGCAGGCATTGATGAAGGGCGCCTGGTCCTCGTCGCCCCACGGCGGCGTCGCATAGTCCGAGGATCGCGCGATCAGCGCAGCTTGCGCCATGCCGCAGATATGCGCGATCGCCTTGGCGAATGTCGCGCGGACATCGCCGACATTGCCGCCGAGCGCGATCAGCACGCTTGCCATCAGGGGTGCCGCGAGCGGGTCAGCATGATGCCGACATCGTCGAAGATCGCGGCGATCGGCGCGTGCGGCTTGTGCACGGTGATCTTCACGGCGCGGATGCGCGGGAAGTGCGACAGGATGGCGTCGGCCACCGCGCCGGCCGCGCGCTCCAGAAGCTTGTAATTGGTATTCTTGAACGCCGCCGTCGTCGTCGCCACGACCTCGGCGTAGGACACGGTGTCGGCGAGCCGGTCGCTGCGCGAAGGCTCCGACAGGTCGGTATAGAGTTCGAGATCGATGACGAAGCGCTGGCCGACTTCGGTCTCGTGATCCATCACGCCGTGGCGGGCGTGGATCGACAGGCCAGAGACGAAGATCGTATCGGTCATTGCTTGCCCTCGATTGCGTTCGCCACCCGCAGCGCCTGCAAGGTCTCGGCGACGTCATGAGTCCGGATGATCTTTGCGCCGCGCTGCGCGGCGATCAGATGCGCGGCGATCGAGCCGGCGAGCCGGTCCTTCGGCTCGGACGGCGACACCGAGGCGATGAAACGCTTGCGCGAGGCGCCGACGAGGATCGGCAGGCCGAACATCTCGAATTCGCGCAAGCGCGCCAGCGCGGTCATGCTTTGCTCGGCGGTCTTGCCGAAGCCGATGCCGGGATCGAGCACGATCTTGTCGCGCGCAATGCCGGCCTTTGCGGCGATGTCCAGCGAACGCAGGAAGAACGTCTTCATGTCCGTTATGATGTCGATGGCGGGATCGGCGTCGTCGCGGTTGTGCATGACGATGACGGGGACGCCTCTTGCGGCCACCAGCGGCGCCATCGCGGCGTCGCGTTGCAGGCCCCAGACGTCGTTGGCGATCGCCGCGCCATGGTCGAGCGCGAAGGCCACCACCTCCGCCTTCATGCTGTCGATCGAGACCGGCACGCCGAGGGCCACGACGCTCGCCAGCACCGGCTTCAGCCGGGCGAGCTCGTCGTCCGCCGTGACGGCCTTCGCGCCCTTGTAGGGCCGGGTGGATTCGGCGCCGATATCGATGATGTCGACGCCATCCGCGATCATCGCCCGCGCTCGCGCGAGCGCCTGGTCGGGCGCGATGAACTCGCCGCCGTCGGAGAAGGAATCCGGGGTGATGTTGAGCACGCCCATCACCGCCGGGATCGGTCGTTCCAGCAGTTTCCGCAGCGCATCTGGCCTGGCCGAGCCGGCCGGCGGGACGGATGTGGAGGGCGAGGCATTCATGGCGCCCGCTTTGCGCGGTCGGGGAGGGGGAGTCAAGACGGAAGGGCGCAGTGCTGGTTGCGCAAGGGCCATGTTCGCAAGATATGCGCTCTCGTGCCCCGGACGCAGCGCAGCGCTCCTTCAGCGGTGCGCTGCAGAGCCGGGGTCCATATGACCGGGAGCTGTTTGTGGGGCATGGGTCCCGGCTCTGCGCAGCAACGCTAAAGGGCGTTGCAGCGCGTCCGGGACACGAGACCGAACGCAGAGCTAATACGTAATCTTCGGCGGCAGCTTCTTCGCCTTGGCGATGATGTCGCCGACCGACTTTTCGGAAGGCAGGATGCGCAGCAGCTTCTTCTTCTCGTTGGCGTCACGCATGCTCTGGGCGAGCCTTGCCGGATTCCGATAGGCGAGCTCGCGCACGGTGGTGACGCCGGCGGCGCGGACCAGGCCGACCTTGGCCCGGCCCATGCCGGGGATACGCATGTAGTCGGAAACGTTGGCCCATTCCAGCAGCAGCTGCTCGCTGATGCCGGTCTTGGCGGAAAGCGCCTTGCGGCCCTTCACCGTGCCGGCCGCCTCGAGCAGCCCGTCGGTGGTGCGGATGCCTTGCGCCTTCAACTTGTTGGCGGCAAAGACCGACAGGCCCTCAATCTCGGAGATCGGATATGTCATGATACTCGATATGAATTGCCAAAGCTTCAGGCGAACTGGCTGAGGCCCGGCGTCCCCGCAACGATCTTGCCCATCTGATCTGCTCCGATTTTGTCTCGGCCGAAGCGGAAAAGTTCACGGGCGACGTTTTGAATCTCCGACATGCCAAGTCCCAGGCCCATCAGGCGCGTGCCGACCGCCATCAGGCCGCCGCCCATCAGCCGCGACAGTCCGCCGCCGCTCCTGGATGCCTCGATCGCGGCTTCCGCTCCGGGGATATGATCGATCAGGGCCTGCACGCTGTCGGAAGGACCCTCGCTCTGGAGGAAGCCCAGGATGATGCCGACGCTCTTTTCAGCGACAGCACTATCTATGCTGGCGTTTGTCGCCAGCTGCCCGATCAGCTCGTCCATAAGGCCCGCCCCTCAGCCGGTTTGCTTGCCGGAGTATTTCTTTCGAAAATGATCTTGAGCCGGTGTGATGTGAAATTCAAGCGATGAACGCACGCGCCGTCGCGATTCACCTTCGAACGCGCGAAAAGTGTTGCAGCGGTGCAAGAGCGGAGATGGAATCGGCGAAAAATTGCCGCGTTGCGAATACCCCGATCCTACTTTCGGCTGATGTCGTCCGTCTGTTTCCGACAATGTCGCATGTTCGGCCGCGTTGAACCGTTTTAATCGGCGCGCAACATGCGTTAAACTACGGAACTGGTGCATTTGAGTTTCAATACGCGAAACCCGGCAGAGAGATCAGAGAGAATAATGACCGCACAGGACAGCAAGCTCGGCGATACCGACGACAAGATCTTCGTCGGCAAGGGAGACGAGCAGGCATGGCTGACGCTGGCGCTCGCCAATCGCCACGGCCTCGTCACGGGTGCAACCGGAACCGGCAAGACCGTGACGCTGCAGGTGATGGCGGAAGGATTTGCGCGCGCCGGTGTTCCGGTCTTCGCGGCGGACATCAAGGGCGACCTCTCCGGCATCTCCGAGGTTGGCGAGGCCAAGGACTTCATCCTCAAGCGCGCTTCCGAAATGGGGCTGAATTTCCAACCCGACCAGTTCTCGACGGTGTTCTGGGACGTGTTCGGCGAGCAGGGCCACCCGGTGCGCGCGACCGTCACGGAAATGGGGCCGCTTCTGCTCGCGCGCATGCTCGACCTCAACGACGTGCAGGAAGGCGTGCTCAACGTCGCCTTCCGCGTCGCTGACGACAACGGGCTGACCCTCATCGACATGAAGGATCTGCGCGCACTGCTCGACGCCATTGTGCCCGATAGCGCGAAGAAGGGGGCGGACGTGGGGGAGGATCCGCTCGCCGCCATCCGCAAGGCCGCGCAGGGATTCGGCAACGTCACCAAGGCCACCGTCGGCACCATCCAGCGCCAGTTGCTGGTGCTGGAGAACCAGGGCGGCACCAAATTCTTCGGCGAGCCGGCGCTGACGCTGAAGGACTTCATGAAGACGGATCGCGACGGCCGCGGCATGGTCAACATCCTGGTCGCCGACAAGCTGCTCCAGAACCCCAGGCTTTACGCGACATTCCTGCTGTGGATGTTGTCGGAGCTGTTCGAGGAGCTGCCCGAGGCCGGCGATCTGCCCAAGCCGAAGCTCGTGTTCTTCTTTGACGAAGCCCATCTGCTGTTCAACGATGCGCCCAAGGCGCTGATGGACAAGATCGAGCAGGTGGTCCGCCTGATCCGCTCCAAGGGCGTCGGCGTCTACTTCGTGACGCAAAACCCGGTCGACGTCCCCGACCGCGTGCTCGGACAGCTTGGCAACCGGGTGCAGCACGCGCTGCGCGCCTTCACCCCGCGCGACCAGAAGGCGGTCGCCGCTGCGGCCCAGACCTTCCGGCCCAACCCGAAGCTCGATACCGCCAAGGTGATCATGGAGCTCGGCAAGGGCGAAGCGCTGGTGTCCTTCCTCGAGGGCAACGGCACGCCGGCGATGGTGGAGCGGGTGATGATCCGGCCGCCCTCGGCCCGCATCGGGCCGATCACGCCGGACGAGCGCAAGGCGATCATGGCCGCAAGCCCGGTGAAGGGCAAATACGACACCGCCGTCGACGAGGAATCCGCCTACGAGATGATCCAGAAGCGCATTGCCGGCACGGCGGCCACTGCGGACGGCTCGGCCGGCGGAAATGGCGGCGGGCTCCTTGGCCAGATCGGCTCGATCGTCGGCACCATCTTCGGCACCAACGTCAAGCGCGGCCGCCTGTCGACCGGCCAGGTCATTGCGCGGGACGTGACGCGATCGGTCACAAACCAGGTGATTGGCGGGATGGCCGCCAATATCGGCAAGTCGGTCGGCGGCCAGCTCGGCGGCTCGATCGGCCGCACGCTGGTTCGCGGTGCGCTCGGCGGATTGCTGCGGCGCTAGGCAATACGCTTTGGGCAATTCCGCTTGCCCCCAAAAGGTCGTCATGCCCGGGCTTGTCCCGGGCATCCAGTTTCTCAGTGCTGCGACAAAGGTCGTGGATGGCCGGGACAAGCCCGGCCATGACGCCGTGGAAGCTCGAACTCAGTCACCCGACGTGCCGTTGCCGGAGACCATCACCCCCTACAATTTCAGGTGAGGGACTCTCCAAGCGTGCGCCGGTCTGCTACGTCCTGTTCGCCGCCGCACAGGACCACTCCGTGACCCCGCCCGCCCCGTTAGCCAAGCCTGACGCGCCCCGACACCTGTCGCTGCGCGCGCCGCTGGACCTGCTGTTTCTGTTCTGCTGCGTCCTGCTCACCGCGGACGTGCTCGTTCCCGAGATCTTCGGCAGCGGCAAGACCAAGGATTACCCGCTGTGGTTCTGGGCCGGGCAGCAGGTCCTGCAGGGTGAGCCACTCTATCCCGCCACCGCCGTCGAGTATTTCGAGTTCATCTATCCGCCGCTGCCGGCGATCCTGCTGGCGATCCCGAGCTGGTTCGGCAAGATCCCGCTCTATGTCGTCCTGTCGATCCTGAATGCCGTGGCGTGGTGGTACACCGGGACGTTCTCCCAGGTCATGGCCGGCTCGGGGCGCAGCCCCGGCCGCTGGCTGGAGGCGCTGCCCGCCGTCGTCACCGTGCCGTTCGTGTTCGACATGTTCGACCTCGGCCAGCCGAACCTCGTCCTGCTGGCCATGATGCTCTACGGTTTCTGGAGCTTGCGGCATCAACGTCCCTGGCTTGCGGGCTTCATGTTCGCGCTCGCCGCTGCCATCAAGGTGTTTCCGATCGCGGTCCTGCCGTATCTGGTCTGGCGGCGGAAATGGGCGGCGGCCGCCGCCACGGTCGCCTTCGCCGGCATCCTTCTCTATGTCGTGCCGGCGCCGATCCGCGGCTTCGAGCGCAACGCGGCCGAGCTTGCGATCTGGTATCAGGGCATGGTCGGAACGAGCTCGGAAAAGGGCTTTGGCCAGCGTGACGAGCAGAACTGGTCGTGGGTCAACCAGTCCCTCATCGCCGTCACGCACCGCCTGGTCCGTCCAATCAACTTCAATCTGGAGGATCCCGGCAAGCCGCCGCGCACGATGAACATCATCGACGTCGACTACAGGACGGCGAATTGGATCGTGCTGGTGCTGTCGGCCTTGCTCGGGCTCGGCTTCGTCGCGATCATGCCCCAGCAAGCACGGCGAACGGCGCGCTCGGATGCGGAGGAGCTCGCCATCCTGTTCTGCCTGATCACGGTGGCCTCGCCTTTGGCACGGCAATACTACTTCATGTGGCTGTTTTTCCCGATGACGGTGCTGATGCATCGCGCCGCCTTCGACGAACGGGCGAATGTGCGTCTCGGAACCTGGCTCGCGCTCGGCGCGGCCGGCCTTCTCATGCTGCTGGCGCTGCCGTGGTTTCCCAATGTCCTCCAGGCCTGGGGCAACAATCTCCTCGCGACCGCCGTTCTTGCAGGTAGTCTTGCATGGCACATCCGGCATCCGCCCGTTGCGGCTGGCTCCGAGCCCGCGACGGCGCTAAAACCCGGTACCTCTTGAGACACGAACGTCAGGACCCACAACCATGGCCAATGCGCAGCTTCAATCCGTGCTCGACCACATCGACAAGGATTTCGACAACAGCCTGGAGCGCCTGTTCGCGCTGCTCAGGATCAAGTCGATCTCCGCCGATCCGGCCTTCGCCGGGGATTGCAAGGCGGCGGCCGAGCATCTCGCCAAGGACATCGCGAGCCTCGGCGTCGCCACTGAAGTGAGGCCGACCGCGGGCCATCCCGCCATCGTCGGCAAGACCGGGGCCGGCGGACGGCCGCATGTGATCTTCTACGGCCATTACGATGTGCAGCCGGTCGACCCGCTCGATCTCTGGCACCGTCCGCCGTTCGAGCCCGTCGTCACCGACCATGCCGACGGCCGCAAGATCATCGTCGCGCGCGGCGCCGAGGACGACAAGGGCCAGGTGATGACTTTCGTCGAGGCCTGCCGCGCCTGGAAGAAGGTGACGGGCTCGCTGCCCGTCGACATCACCTTCCTGATCGAAGGCGAGGAGGAGGTCGGCTCGAAGAACTTCGTGCCCTTCATCGAGGCCAACAAGGACGAGTTCAAAGCCGACTACGTGCTGGTCTGCGACACCGGCATGTGGGACCGCAACACGCCGGCGATCACGACCTCACTGCGCGGCCTGCTCTATGAAGAGCTGAAGATCACCGCCGCCAATCGCGACCTGCATTCCGGCGTGTTCGGCGGCAGCGCAATGAACCCGATCCGGGTGCTCACCAAAATTCTGGGCGGCCTGTTCGACGACGACAACCGCATCACCATTCCCGGCTTCTACGACGGCGTGAAGGATCTGCCGCCCGATATCCTGGAGCAGTGGAAGAAGCTCAATCTGACGCCGGAGATGTTCCTCAAGCCGATCGGCCTGTCGATCCCGGCCGGCGAGAAGGGGCGCCTCCTGATCGAGCAGGCCTCATCGCGCCCGACCTGCGACGTCAACGGCATCTGGGGCGGCTATATCGGCGAGGGCTCCAAGACGGTGATCCCGTCGCATGCCTCGGCCAAGGTCTCGTTCCGCCTGGTCGAAGGGCAGGACCCGCAGAAGATCCGCAAAGCCTTCCGCGACTACGTGACGGCGCGCATTCCCGGCGACTGCAAGGTCGAGTTCGGCGACCATTCCGCCGCGCCCGCCGTCGCGCTCGACTGGAACATGAAGCCGCTTGCCGCTGCCAGCAAGGCGCTGACGGAGGAATGGGGCAAGGAGACCGTGCTGATGGGCTCCGGCGCCTCGATCCCGATCGTCGCCGACTTCAAGCGCACGCTCGGCCTCGACTCGCTGCTGGTCGGATTCGGCCTCGACGACGACAACATCCACTCGCCGAACGAGAAGTACGATCTTCGCAGCTTCCAGAAAGGCATCCGCTCCTGGGCCCGCATCCTCGCGGCACTGGCGGAGGTGAAATAGGCGTGGTGCCGTAGGGTGGATTAGCCGAAGGCGTAATCCACCAGCCTTTGCGCAGGCGTCGAGAGAAGAGGTGGATTACGCTTCGCTAATCCACCCTACGGCTCTGCTGTCGTGGCGACCACCGCCCCAAAATAAAAACGCCGCCCGGAATTGGGCGGCGTTTCATTCCAAAAGGCGTAGAGGTTAGTTGGGACTACCCTACACCAAATCCCGAAAATCTCAAGACCGGTAGCCGGGGAGCTCGCGGTCGAGCTTGCGCAGCAATGGCGGCCATACGAGGTTGGTGGCGCGCAGCTCGGCGCGGTCGCGGTTGGCGAGCAGCTCGGTGTTCTTCTCGATCGCAATCTCCTCGACCGGATAGACCGGCGTGCCGAGCGCGCGCGTGCGCACCTGCATCGAGCAGGCGCGCTCGAGATGATACATGCGCTCGAAGGCGGATGCGACCGAACGGCCGACGGTGAGCGTGCCGTGATTGCGCAGCAGCATGTGGTTGTGGTCGCCGAGATCCTTCTGCAGCCGCGGCCGCTCGTCGTGATCGAGCGCGATGCCTTCATAGTCGTGATAGGCGAGGTCGTGGGTGACGAGCTGGGCGGTCTGGTTCAGCGGCAACAGGCCTTCTGCGCTGCTCGACACCGCGGTGCCGTCGAGGGTGTGGAGATGCAGCACGCAGATCGCGTCCTCGCGCACCTCGTGGATCGCCGAATGGATGGTGAAGCCCGCCGGGTTGATGCTGTATTCGCTCTCGGAGAGCTGGTTGCCGTGCAAATCGACCTTGACGAGGCTCGAGGCCGTGATCTCGTCGAACATCAGCCCGTAGGGGTTGATGAGAAAATGATGGTCGGGGCCGGGCACGCGCGCGGAGATGTGGGTGTCGACCAGGTCGTCCCAGCCGTACAGCGCGACGAGGCGGTAGCAGGCGGCGAGATTGACCCGTTGCTGCCACTCGGCCTCCGTCATTTCAGACGGCACTTCCTTCAGGCGCGCTTCCGCTGGCGACATGGCTGATCTCTCCGAACATCGTTGTTGCGGGGAGGGAGCGTAGACGTGGTGGAAGCTGGCAGCAAGGCGCGACAAGCGCGCGGCAGTCAAGCGTAGCCCGCATGGAGCGCAGTGGAATGCGGGGGCCTTGCGAGAGGTCCCGGATGTCGCTTTCGCTCATCCGGGCGACGAGAGAGAAAATTATTACGGCGCCGGGATCGACAGCAGGCTGGAAATGCTGCGGCCGCGGATGTCGTAGACGCGGGCGAACACCACGTCGTCGCGCTTGATCTCGACCATTACGGGCGCGGTGAGGCCCTTGCAGTAGAACTCGCCGAGCGTCATCGCGAAATCGGCCGCGTTGGAATCCCAGCCGATGGTGAAGTCGGGCCCGAGCGCGACCTGGGCGGGCCGCTGCGGACCGCAGACCGCGACCTTCCATTTGCGATTGGTCGGCGGCACTTCCTGGCGCTCGACGATCTGCTCGCGCAACTCATCGGAGGCCTGCTTCAGCGCGAGACCCCAATAGTCCAGCATGAAGCGGTCGTCGGCGCCGCGCACGGTGCCGGCGATGTGGTTGAAGTGGGTGTACTGATAGGGATGCAGCCGGATCATCTCGGCGAGCGAGAGCGCGAGGCCAAAGCAGAACGTGGCGAGCACGACCGGCTGCCAGGTGCGGTGATTGGCGCGCAGGCGCTCCATGGCCCACGCGAAAGCGACGCCGCCGAGCACCGCCATCGGCGGAATCACGAACACGAAATGGCGGATGCCGTTGTACAGCGCCGGCCGCTTCACCATCGCGATCGCGAGCGGCAGGGTCGCGGCCAGCGTCAGCATCAGCATGATGGTCTTGCGCCGCGCCGGCACCTCGCTTCGCGGCAGCATGGCGAAAGTGCTGACCACGGCGCCGGCCATCAGCACCAGCATCACCTCGGGCAGCTGTAGCGCGAACAGCGTCGGCAGATAGGACCAGGGCATGTCCGGCACGGACACGATCGCGCCGTCGAACATCTCCTTCCACGGCTTCTCGAAGAAATGCGAGAAGTAGGTCAGCGCCTCGAACGGATTGCCGGGCTCCATGATCGACCACGGCCAGATCAGGCCCATCACGAGGTAGCCGAACGCCAGGCCAGGCAGCAGCACATAGACGACATGGGCGAAGCGGCGGACCGACTCGCGCAGGCCCTCGCTGCGCAGTTCCTCCAGGAACAGCGGGACGAAGCCGAGCACGGCGTAGACCAGCGCGAGCCCGCCGAGAACGCGGCAGCCCAGCGAAAGGCCGGCACCCAGGCCGACGATCAGGATCGTGCGCGGCGACGGCTTGGGATATTCCTCGGCGAGCCGGACCAGGCCGAGCATCAGGATGATCATGGCCACCGCGAAGGGCGCATCCTTCGGATTCATGAACATGTGGCCGTAGAAGATCGGGCACAGCGCGAGCAGCAGCAGCGAGGCAAGACCGGCAAGGGGCCCGCCGATGCGGCGGCCGAGCCTCCACGTCACCGCAAGTCCGACCACGCCGACAATGGCGCCGACCAGACGTCGCGTCTCGAACAGCTCGAGCGGAATGATCTTGTGCAGGAGGGCCGCGACCATGTCGAAGCCGCCGCCATACATGTAGAGATTGGCGAAGGAGAGCGCCGCGGTATCCTTGAAGCCGGAACCGAACATGCGCAGCAGCAAATCGGCATATTCAGCGTGGGTGTAGTCGTCCCAGCCGAGGCCGTAGTCGCGGAACGTCAGGCCCGCAATGACCGCGACCGCGGCCAGCACCAGCATGGCGAGATCGTCGCAAGTCCGTTCGACCGAGCGCCGCAGAGGCGTGTCGATCGCCGAAGTCGTGATGGATGTCATGGCTATCGGTGCCCCGGAATCCCCTCTTGGCCCTGCTGGTGCGCGCGGGCCTCAACCCCGGACTCCCTATAGCGCAGTTCCATTACCAAGTAATTGGGCATTATGGCTAAATTCCTGATGCGACGCAGCAATTCCGGTTACTTGAGAGCAGTCTAAGCAGTAGCGAGCCGTAGCTGAAGGGAATGTGAATAAGTCCCTGATTTCCTTCCCTTTAGGAACGCTACCGACGATTCCTCGTTGGCGTGGAACACCGGATGACGGTATCGTGGCGGAGCGGTTGTCGCGTGTGGATGGCGACCGGGGGTGAGTTCGATGAATCTGGCATTGTTGATCGCGGGGATTTTCGCCGTCGTGGCGGGCTTCCTTTCGATCCTGTTTGGCTTCTCCGTCAGGGAGTTCAGCCTCGGCAGCCCCCTCATAATCTCGGGCACGATCGCCGTCTGCTCCGGATTGTTACTGGCCGGCCTCTATGTCGTGGTCACGGAACTGAAGGGCCTCGCGCGTCGGCTGGCCGGTGCGCCGTCCGAGGTTCGGGTCAGGCCCGTGCTGCCGGGCCTCGCAGCAACCGGGCCGGGCCTTGCCGTGCCAGGCGCCGCTGCGCCCGAGCCGATGCCTGCCGCTGCGGCGGCAAGGATCGAGCCGCCACCGCCACCCGCCGCAGGCCCGCCGCCGTGGCAGAGCGAAGCCGCCGCGCGCGAGCGTCCGCGTGTCGAGACGCCGCCGGTGCCGGAAGCTCCAACGCCGCCCGCGGCTCCGGAAGCGCCGCGCCGTCGCAACCTGTTGTTCGCCTCGACCTCGCGCAAGGAGCGGGAGCGTGCGGAGGCAAAGGCCATCGAGGACGCGCCGCCGCAGCTACCTGCGGAGCCCGGTGAGGCCCTGGATATTCCGCCTGCAAGCTTTGACGATGCCTGGCCGAAGCCGGACCGCATGCGTCCGTCGGAGCCGCCGGCCGCCTTGCGCCGGCCGCCGCCGCGCTCGCCATCGACCTTTGCGGAGGCCGCTCCGCCGCCTGCACCCGAGCCGCCGCCCCCACCGCCACCTGTCGAGCAGCCGCCCGTCACCGTGCTCAAATCCGGCATCGTCGACGGCATGGCCTATTCGCTCTATTCCGACGGCTCGATCGAAGCGCAGATGCCGGAGGGCATGATGCGCTTTGCCTCGATCGACGAGCTGCGCGCCCATCTCGACCAGCGGTCCTGAGCTCTGCCGCGCAGAAGTCGAGCGCCGTTGTCGCACCGCGTCGGTCATCGTCTTGTTTCAGCCGAACGTCTTGTTGACACGGAAGAGTTCGGCGTCGTCTATCCCGTGAAGCGCAAGTAGAGGGGCGGGCCGATGTCGGACGCTGGGGCGAAGAATTTCATCGAGCTGACGGCGAGCATCGTGTCGGCCTATCTCAGCAACAATCCGACGCCTGCGGCGGAGATTCCGAACCTGATCAGCCAGGTGCATGGCGCCCTGGTGCGGGTGTCGTCAGGTCGCACCGAGACCGCGCCGCTCGAGCCGGCCAAGCCGGCGGTCTCGCTGAAGAAGTCGATAGCGCCCGATTATCTGGTCTGCTTGGAAGACGGCAAGCGCTTCAAGTCGCTGAAGCGCCATCTGCGCACGCAGTACAACATGACGCCGGAGCAATACCGCGAGAAATGGGGCCTGCCGGCCGACTATCCCATGGTCGCACCGAACTATGCGGTGGCGCGCTCGCAGCTCGCCAAGCAGATGGGCCTCGGACAGCAGCAGCGGAAGCGGAAGTAACCCGTCCGCTCGGCCAGCTCTGGTAGAGTGGGCAAAGGCGCGAAGCGCCGTGCCCACGAATTCTCACCAGTCACGCGCAAATCGTGGGCACGCTTCCGCCTTCGCTCTTCGAGCTACGGCGGACAAGCCGCTTAGCCCACCCTACGAGAGCCTCTCACGACGCCTCCGCGAGCGCCTCTTTCGCATCGGTCTTGATGCGCTCGACCATCGAGCGCAGGCCGTTGGAGCGCTGCGGCGTCAGATGATCGCGAAAGCCGAACTCGTTGAACACGGCGATCGCGTCGGTATCGATGATCTCCTGCGGCGTGCGGCCGGAATAGAGCGAGAGCACGATCGCGACCAGCCCGCGCACGATATGCGCGTCGCTGTCGCCGCGATATTTCAGGATCGGCGCGCCATGGCCGCGGTCGACCAGCTTTTGCAGCCAGACCTGGCTGACGCAGCCGTTGACCTTGTTCTCGGCGGAGTGTTCCGCCTCCGGCATCGGTTCCAGGGTGCGGCCGAGCTCGATGACGTACCGGTAGCGGTCGTCCCACTCGTCCAGAAGCTCGAAATTGTCCCTGATTTCGTCGATCGTCGTCATGTTGGCCCGTGTTCCCGTTAGGGCCAATATAAGGATGCGAGGAGATGAAATCGATAGGGTTTGGGCGCTAATTCGCCGCCGCCGGGCCGCGCCATTCCAGCGCAAGGTCGTCCTGGCTCAGGGTATCGCGCGGCGCCTCGGTCGATGCGGTATCGCCTTCGCCGGCCATCGCGATCGAGCCCGTGTGGTCGGGCGCCTTCTTGTCGTTCTTGTCGGTCTTCTCGTTCTTGTCGTTGGAGATCTGCTCTTTCTTGTCGTTGATGATCTGGTAGATCTTGCGCGCGCCATCCTGGGCGCGCTGGCCGATGATGGTCGCGGCCTGTCCGCCGACCTCGCAGGCCGCCGGCTGGCGCTTGCAGAACTGGGTCATGTCGGAGACGGCCGCGGTCGCAGCCTGCACCGCGTCGGCGGCACCGATCTGGGGCAGCTTCTCCGATTCGGGCGTCTTGTCCCTGGGCAGGAGCACCAGCACCAGCCCGAGCCAGAATGTGATGCGGAGCAGAAAGCGCATCTTATCGACCTGTTCGTTAGATCCCGCCCGCGGCGATGGTCCGCGCGCGTTTCGACCTAGCAACTCTCGATAAATCGCAAGTGATTGCCTTGAGCTTAATTCGCGGAAAATTTACGCAAAATTCTTCGGGATCGACGGTGTCGTAAATTTTCGATTGACGCCGGCGCCCGTGATCTTGCCGGCACGCATATCCACCAATTCGAAACCATGCCGGGAGGCGTGAAACCCTGTGTTCACCATCCTCGCCGAAGACGTCGCCAAATCGTCTAAAAAGCCCCGCGATGTCCCGGCGTTCGGCCGCACACCGGGCCGCCTTAGCACTCGTTTAAGGTCGCTCTGACACGGTGGCTCAACGACAAGGAGGCGTTGCGGCGCGTCTTCCAAAGACGATTGAGCCGAAGCGCGAGACCCGTGACAGTTTTGAGTATCATCCGCGATTGTCTCGATGCACTGCTGCATCCCTCCGCGCGTTACGATGCGCTGATGCGGGCGCGTCATCGTGCCTTCATGGCGCCGCGGCTGCTCGGCAGCCTGGCCGCCTTCGCCGCATTCCCGGTCTATCTCGCCATGCGCGGCGCGCCGAGCGCGGTCGAGGTCGCCGCTTTCGCCTGGCTGATCGCGCCGATCCTGCTGTCCTGGTTCCTGTCGCGCACCGGCCGCTACGAAGGCGCGCATGTGCTGTCGTCGTTGGCGCTCGCCGGCCTGATCATGGCGGTCGCGGGCACCACGGGCGGCATCGAATCATTCGCCGCGGTCTGGCTGGTCGTGGTTCCCCTCGAAGCCGCGCTGTCGGCCTCACGCCGCGTCGCGGCCTTCGCATCCTTGCTCGCGCTGTCGTGCGCGGGACTCCTGATCCTCGTCGGCCAGCTCGGCTGGCTGCCGGTTGCAGACACCAGCGCTGCTGAACGCGGCGTGCTGATGGCGTGCGGCGTCGTCTCGGCGACCCTCTATGCCGCCGGCCTTGCCTTCGGCGCGGAATCGCTGGCACGCACCAGCGTTGCGCTGCTGTCGCGCGAGGAGGAGCGTTATCGCCTGCTCGCCCGCAACATGAGCGACGTCGTCTCGCGGCATCAGCGCAACGGTGCGGTGCAGTTCATCTCGCCGGCGGCGGAAGCCATGCTCGGCACGCCGGTGGCGCAACTGCTCGGGCATGGCCTGTTCGACCGCGTCCACGTTGCCGATCGCCCGGCCTATCTCACCGCGCTCTCCGATGCCGCGCGCGGCGACGTGCGCAGCATCGAGTTCCGGCTGCGGCGTGAGCCTGACGGTTCGGAGCGCGGCCAGGTCGATTTCCTCTGGGTCGAGATGCGCTGCCGCCCGCTCGACCGGGATATCGGCCAGAATCCTCATAGCGACGTCACGCGCGAGGCCGAAGTCGTCGCCGTGATGCGCGACGTCACCGACCACAAGCTGTCCGAGCAGGCGCTGGATCAGGCGCGCACCGCCGCCGAGTCTGCCGATGCCGCCAAGACGCGCTTCCTCGCCACCATGAGCCATGAGCTGCGCACGCCGCTGAACGCCATCATCGGCTTCTCCGAGATGATCGCGCAGGAGCAGACCCTGATGCTGGGGGCGGCCCAGCGCCAGGAATACGCCCAGCTCATCAACGATTCCGGCCAGCATCTGTTGTCAGTCGTCAACGGCATCCTGGACATGTCGAAGATGGAGTCGGGCAATTTCGAGATCGCGTCCGAGCCGTTCGCGCCGCGCGCCTCGCTGTTGCATTGCTGCAATCTCTTGGCGCTCAAGGCGCGGGAGAACGGCATCGACCTCATCACCGATGCGCCGCAGGATCTGCCTGTCATGACCGGCGATCCCAGGGCGTTCAAGCAGATCGTGCTCAACCTCGTCGCCAACGCCATCAAGTTCACCGAGCGTGGCGGTCAGGTCTCGGTGACCGCTTCGGTGTCGGGTTCGCAGCTGACGCTGCGCATCAGCGACACCGGCGTCGGCATCGCGCCCGACGATCTCAAACGCATCGGCGCGCCGTTCTTCCAGGCCGGCAAGACCTATCAGCGCCGCCACGAGGGAACCGGCCTCGGACTTTCGATCGTGAAGAGTCTCGTGGCGTTGCATCTCGGCGAATTGACGGTACAAAGCAGATTGGGAGAGGGCACCGCCGTCACCGTCAGGCTGCCGCTCGTCTACACGCCGCCGCAAGTCAAGCCGGTCGAGAGCAAGGTCGCGACGCTGACGCCGGTGCTGCGCCAGGACCTTCAGGACCAAACTCACGACCAGTCTCAGGACCAACCCGCTCTGGTGAAGAAAAGTGCCTAAGAAGTCTGCCAAGGACGAAGCCGCTCCGCGCCGCCGTGGCGCCAAGGCCGCGGTCATTGATGTCGAGACCGAGCGCAACCTCGTGATGCGCGTGCTGCTGCATAGCCCGAAGGACACGCTGGCTGGTCTCGTCGCCGTCGCCGCGATCGGCGCGATCGTTGCCAATGCGCTGTTCCTGCAGACCGGCCGGCATCCGGCGCCGATGTTCGGCACCGTGATCAATCTTCCCGCACCGTCCTCCGTGGCGCTGTCGAACCCAATGCCGCGTCCTCGCCCGGTCGGCGCCGATACCTCGCCGCTGGAGCCGCGCGCGACGGAGTTCCGCGCCGAGCCGAAACCTGCCGAGCGAGCCGCCGAGAAGCCGCCCGAAAGACCGGTCGAGGCGACCGCATCGACGCCGCGCGCGGGCAGTGATCCCATGACCAATCTGGTCAAAGCGACGACCTCGACGCCGCCGTCTGCCATGCGTCCGCCCGCGCCGATTCCCGTGCCGCAGAGCCCGGCCGCACGGCGTATCGCCGGCGTTCAGCGCGCGCTGTCCGAATATGGCTACGGGAATTTGAAGATCACGGGCACGATGAGCGGCGAAACCCAGTCCGCGATCCAGAAGTTCGAGCGCGAGCACAAGATGCAGGTCACCGGCCAGTTGTCCGACCGGCTGCTGCGCGAGCTCGGCGCCGCAATCGGCCATCCCGTCGAATAACCCCATCGCCCGCTGTCATTGACGCCGATCAATTCCGGGCATCGCGCGCCGCCGCGCCCGCGCGCGGGCGATTTGCTTGGGATCAATGACGGCCGACAGCTTCGGGGAACATGATCGCTCATCTTCAACGAAGAAGAGAGGTTGTCATGTTCAAGGTCTCGGTTCTGGTCTGGATCATGCTGGGCACGACGCTGGCGGGCGTCAGTCTGATCGTCGTGCTGATGGTGCCGAGCTTCGCCGCCGACGCGATCAGGAACATCCCTTATGCGGTCGCCGTGGGATTCGCACTTGCGATGCCGCTGTCATATCTCGTCGCGCGCCAGATCAACGGCGGGCGAGGTGTAAGCAAGGCGTGACAATCGGACGCTGAGACTGGCGGCGCGCGTCACGCTGGCCTATCGTTCGACTCATGCGTTTGAAATCCAACATATGGGTCGCGGCTTACCTGCGCCGGTGCCAGACCGAGGGCGTGTTCGGCGCGGTGCGCCGTCGCGGTGCCGAGGAGGCGGGCGCGGTGTTCGTGAAGGTGTCGCTGCTCGACGGCCATGCGATGCTCTACGCGCCGGCGCCGCAGACCGTCTACGACGATGGCCGTCCCGTCGATCGCTTCTTTGTGCCGGTCGCGCAGCAAGCTCTGCCCGAGCACACGATCGAGGAGCGTCTGGCCAAGGAAATCCGCTTCGATCCGGACGCCTGGATCGTCGAGACCGAGGACCGTGCGGGCCGGCATTTCCTCGAGCTGGCGAAGACGTAGCTGCTGCTCTTCCGTAGCGAGCCCAACACCCAGCCTTGTAGCCCGGATGGAGCGAAGCGTAATCCGGGACTTCCGCCACGAGTGACGGAGACCCGGATTACGCTGCGCTCCATCCGGGCTACGGGCTAAACCGTCTGCGCTACCGCTCCGACGATCCGTCGGTGCCGGTGCGGCGCGGCGGCATTGCGCCGGGCTGCACGCCCGGCCGGGTCTGGCTCGCGCCCGCGCGGGCGCGCTGGCGTTCGCCGTCGTGCAGTGACGGCTGGTACTTCGCGCGGGTGACGGCGAGCGTCGAGCCGCGCCAGGCTGCCAGCATCACCAGCGCAGAGCGGTCGCTGAGCCGGTCGTAGAGCCGCGACAGCCGGTACACCTCGTTCACGGAGGTGCCGATCGCCGGTTTGAAGAACAGCAGGATGCGCTGGAACACAGGGCTTGGCATGTCGAGCGCGCGCGCGGCGACCGCGAGCGCCTCGCCGCCGGCGTCGTCGACGATCTGGGCTGCGACGCGCGAGGGCAGGATCAGGCTGTCGCCGAGCTCCAGGGTGAAATTCTCGACATCGCCCGCGATCGCCGCCATCTCCAGGATATGAAACGCACGCTTGGCGCGCACGGTCGGAATGCGGGGCGCGGCCTTCAGCGGGGTCTGCGCCAGATTGTGCAGGATCAGCGCGCGCTCGGAGGCGCCGGCGCGGAAGAACATGTCGTGGATCTCGGCGGCGTCCGTCGGCTGCATCGCCATGTTGGCGGCCATGCGCAGCTCGGCGTCGGTCGGCGTGCGGGCCGGCGAGGGGGCGGGTGCGGGCGTGGGGATTTCGCGCGCCAGCGGAACCCTGCGGCCTTCATGTGCGGCAACCAGCCCGAGCTTCTGCAGGACCGGGACGGGCGTTGACGGATAGATCGCGAGCTTGGCCTTAATCGCCGCGCGGGTCGCATCGTCGACCTGGTCGATCAGCCGCGTTGCAAGCTCGGTGAACTGGCGCTGCTCGTCTTCGCTGTGGATGCGCGTCTGCACATAGAGGTCGGTCAGCACGCGCAGCAGCGTCGGCCGAACATCGACGCCTTCGCGACGGGAGAGGGACATCAGCCCGTCGAATCCGGGAAACAGCGACTTGGTCATGGAGGGATACGCGACCTGGAAGAGATACTGCCCGCCAGCCTATCGCAGGCTCCTTTAAAGGCTCGTTAAGGAAAACGAGGCGTGAAGCCGAACGCTCGATTTGTAGCGATCCCGTGCCGCAACGGGACGTCGCGGTCGGCCCGTGCGGTTACGGTCCGACCGCGACGTTTACACCCCGTTAACCATGAACTGATCTTAATGAATGCATGTTGCATGAGCGCGCTTGGTCGCGCGGCAATTGAAGAGAGCTGACATGGGGACCATCATTGAATTTCCGGCCGGTCGCCGGGTGGGCTCGTCGGGGGATGTCGCTCCGCGCGCGGACATGGGAACGATCCTGATCCTTCCCGTCATCCGTATCGAGCGCGAGGCAGACGAAACCAGCGGCGATCACGGGCCGGAGCAGGGCACAGCGCCGGGGCGCCGTCGTCGTCGTCGCTGATTTCGGGCCTTTGCAATGCCGGACACCATCCGCCAGATCCGGTCTGTCCTATCGGCCGTGCTGCTCACGCTGCTTGGCGCTGCGCTCGGGGCCTGTAGCGGCGGCGATTTCGGCCGCACCCGCGCTGACATGCGCAGCGACGACATGCATCGCTGGTTAGGGGCCGAAGCCACCGGCAGTGTCGGCCTGGGTCCCTCGCAATTCCAGCTCACCGACGAGGAGCGCCAGCTGCGCGACCTCGCCTATCCCATGATCGAGCCGCCGCTGTCGCGCCCCGCCTGGAAGAGCGTGTTCGGCGACTACAAGGCGATGCCCTCGCCCTGGCGGCAGAAGATCGTGTTCGACCGCACCATGTACGGCCGCACGCTGATCGACGAGCCGCACCGCTCGCATTCCTCGCGCTATGCGCAGCTGATCGAGGACGTGCGCAACGACATCACCCGCTTCGAGCCGTTCTTCGCCAGCGCGATCCGCGTCATCGACCTCGACAGGAAGCGCAATGCCAGCATGGCGCGCGTCTCCGCGCTCTCGCCGAGAGAGAGGGACGACGCGGTCGCGCGGATGCAGGAGAACTCGCTGATCGTGCAGTGGGTGCAGCAATGCCTGGAGCAGCGCATCTCGTCCTATCGCTGGGCGCTCGAGCGTCTGGTGATCCAGGCCCCGGACGGCATGGCCGCCGACGCCGACCGCCTGATCGGCGAGCTCGCAGCCCAGACCGCCAACCCGCCGGTCCAGGCGCAACCGCCCTATGGGCGCGCGGTCATCTCGAAGGGCTGAGCTTTTTGCGCGCGCCGACCCGGCGCTTGGTTCGATCCGGCCGCCGCTGCTTCTGCAGCTTCCCGACAAACTCCTTCAGCGCATCCGCCAGCGGCACCGAGGCGCGGTAGGCGAGGCCGACCTCGCGCTTCACCTTGACCTCGATCTCGCGCACCGCGACATCAAGATTGCCCTTGGCCACGCCTTCCGGGACAATGGCGATACCGACACCGGCGGCGACCAGTGCAATGGCCCAGTCCTCCGATTGTGCGATCGCCGCGGTCTGGCGGCGCTGCGCATTGCGGCCGAAGAATGCGCTCTGCTCGCAATGGCAGCGATCGATCAGCGGCACGCCGGCAAGGTCGGCGGCCCGGAGCTTGTCCTTCAGCGTCAGCGGGTGCGACGGCGGCAGTGCTGCGACATAACGCTCGCTCCACAGCGCGACGAAATGCTCGTCATCGCGCACCATGGTCTTGGCGATGATCCGCGCATCTGCGCGCTCGTCGCTGCCGACGAGGCGAAGCGCGATGTCGTTGCGCGCCGTCAGCGGCTTCAAGAGCGCGATGGTCCGGGGCACGTCGAGCGTGCGCATCAGGCCCAGCGTCACCGTGGTCTTCGTGCTGGGCTTTTTGAACAGGCTGCGCGCGGCATCGGTCTCGTCGATGATGCGGCGGGCGAGGGTGTGAAACTGCTCGGCCGAGGCGGTGGGCGCGACGCCCTTCTTGTGTCGAATGAACAGAGTAGTGCCGAGCTCCGCCTCCAGATTGGTGATCGCGGTCGAGATCGACGGCTGCGACACGAAGCAGGCACGCGCCGCCGCGGTCAGATTGCGCTCGCGGTAGACGGCGGCGAAGTAGCGAAGCTCGCGGATATCCATAGGATTGGCCTAGATATAATATCAATATTCGATATTTTACCTATGGATTGAACTATGACAAGAGCGTCCTGCTCACGAACAGGCAGGGATACGCGATGAAGATCCACCATCTCAACACCGGCACGATGTGCCCGGTCGGCCGCCGCCTGGTGAACGGCACCGGCAGCCTGTTCCAGCGTGCCCAGCTGGTTTGCCACTGCCTGCTGATAGAGACGAATGACGGGCTGGCTTTGGTCGACACCGGGATCGGCCTCGATGATATCGCCTCGCCCGAGCGGCTGGGGCGGCGCTGGGTGCGGCAGACCGCGCCAAAGCTCGATCCCGCGGAAACGGCAGCCGAGCAGGTGAGGGCGCTCGGCCATTCACCGAACGACGTGCGTCACGTGCTGCTGACGCATCTCGACCGCGATCATGCCGGCGGCGTGCCCGACTTTCCCCACGCCGCGATCCACGTCCATCGCGCCGAATACGACATGGCGGTGCTGCGCAAGCCCGCGCCGCCGGAAGGCCGCTATGTCACGGGGCAGTGGAGCCACGGTCCGCGCTGGCAATTCTATGGCGAAGCCGGTGAAGACTGGTTCGGCTTCAAGGGTGTGCGCGCGCTCGGCGACAAGGAGGCGGACATCCTGATGATCCCGCTCGCCGGCCACACGCTCGGCCATTGCGGCATCGCGGTGCGCTCGGGCGACACCTGGCTGTTGCATGCCGGCGACAGCTATTTCCACCACGGCCAGCTCGATGCATCGCCGCGCGTCCCCTTGATGCTCGGCTATTTCCAGCGCCGCGGCGACATGGACCGCGCAATGCGGATCGCTAACCAGGCCCGGCTGCGCGCGCTGAAGCGCGATCACGGTGATCGCGTGACGATCGTCAACAGCCACGACCCCGCGGATTACGAGCGCTGCCGGTGCGGGATCCACGGAGCGATCAAAGCCCGAGCCGTCAGCCCGTCGACTTGACTCTCGACCGGCCTGAGACCGGCCCGGCGACCGCCACCTCACGCGTGATCCACTCGGCGAAGACGCGGATCGGTCGCCGCTGCTGGCTCGCGCGCGGGAACACCAGGTGATGGCCAATATAACGGATGTCGACGGAGCGTCCAGCGAGGGGGGCAACCAGCCGCCTTGTGGCGATCTCGCGTTCGGCAAGCCGGGTTGACTCCAGCGTCACGCCGAGGCCGCTCGACGCCATCGCGATCGCCAGAAAGCTGCGATCGAAGCGCATGCCGTGAATGGCAGGCGCTTCGAGCCCGTTGGCGGTGAACCATTGATGCCACTGCACCTGCTTCACTTCCGAGCGGATCAGCACCTGATCGAGCAAGTCCTTCGGCTTGCGGATCTTCTTCGCGAGCTCGGGCGTGCAGAGCGGCGTCACGGTCTCTTCGCCGAGCGGTATGACCTCGACACCCTCGGCTCTCGGCTGCCCGTAGACGATGTCGATGTCGAAATCGTCGTTGCTGAACCGGGCATATTCCGTGCTGGCGGCAAGCCGGACCTCGAGCTGGGGCTCTGCGGCCATGAAACGGGCGAGGCGCGGGGCGAGCCACTGCGCGGCAAAGCTCGGCGCGCAGTGCACCCTGAGCAATTGCGGGCCGCGGCCCGCGACCTCTTCGATCCCGCGCCGCAGATTGTCGAAGGCGGCGCCGGCATGACGCATCAGGTTCTCGCCCGCAGGCGTCAGACGGACGGCGCGGGCGCTCCGTTCGAACAATATCGTGCCCATCGCGCTTTCGAGCTTGCGGATGGCGTGGCTCACCGCGCTCGGCGTCAAATGGAGTTCGTTCGCCGCATCCCGGAACGAGCCGGTGCGTGCGGCCGCCTCGAACGCGCGGATGGACGATATCGGAATACTGGACAGCAGCATCCGACGAGTGAACCAAATTCACCTATGCAAGACAACAGCGCGTTTGTCGGAAACGGGGCAGGGGCATAATCAACGGGTCAAGAACAGTGGCGCCGTTGGTGCCGGCAACAGCCGTTCAGGGAGGATCACAATGCTGCTACGCGGCAAGACAGCCATCATCACCGGAGCGGCCTCGCCGCGGGGCATCGGCCTTGCAACGGCCCGCCGCTTTGCGGCCGAAGGCGCGCGGGTCGCCATTCTCGACATCGACGGTTCGGCCGCGGAAGCCGCAGCGCGCGGGCTCGAATCCGGCACTGGCGAGCCGCATCTTGGCCTCGCCCTGGACGTCACCGACAAGCAGGCCTGCATCAAGGCCGTTGAGGCGGTCATCGCGAAATTCGGCCAGATCGACATCCTCATCAACAATGCCGGCGTGACGCAGCCGGTGAAGCTTCTCGACATCACGCCTGAAGACTGGTCCCGTATCCAGGACGTCAACCTCAAGGGCATCCTGTTCCTGTCGCAGGCCGTGATCCCGCATATGCAGAAGCGAAAGAGCGGGTCGATCGCGTGCATGTCGTCGGTCTCCGCGCAACGCGGTGGCGGTATCTTCGGCGGACCGCATTACTCGGCGGCGAAGGCCGGCGTGCTGGGACTCGCCAAGGCAATGGCTCGCGAATTCGGGCCCGACGGTATCCGCGTCAACTGCGTGACGCCGGGCCTGATCGGCACCGATATCACCGCGGGCAAGCTCACCGACGAGATGCGGACGAAGATCCTGGAGGGCATACCGCTCGGCCGCCTCGGCGAGGCCGCCGACGTCGCGGGCATCTATACCTTCCTCGCCTCGGACCTGTCGGCCTATGTCACCGGCGCGGTCATCGACGTGAACGGCGGCATGCTGATCCACTAGGCGAGGAGGAGAGATCCATGACTACACCGACACTCGCCAACGCACCGACGCTGGCACAGCGCGCCCGCAATATCCGCCGAAACGCCTTGCTGATGGGCGAGGTTCAGGGCCAGGGCTATATCGCCCAGGCGCTCGACATCGCCGACGTGCTGGCCGTGGCCTATTTTCACGCGATGCGCTTTCGCGCCGAAGATCCGGCCTGGGAAGGCCGCGACCGTTTTCTGCTGTCGAACGGACACTATGCGATTGCACTCTACGCGGCCTTGATCGAGGCCGGGATCATCCCCGAAGCGGAATTGGAAACCTACGGATTCGACGAGAGTCGTCTGCCGATGTCGGGCATGGCCTCCTATACCCCGGGCATGGAGATGTCCGGCGGCTCGCTCGGCCTTGGCCTTGGCCTCGCCGTCGGCATGGCGCTCGGGCTGAAGCGCAAGAAATCGGCGGCGCGAATCTTCACCCTGTTTTCCGACGGCGAGCTCGACGAGGGCTCGAAATGGGAAGGCATCATGTCTGCGGCCCATCACAAGCTCGACAACATCATCGCAATCGTCGACGTTAACAATCAGCAGGCCGACGGTCCCTCCAAGCAGATGCTCGGCTTCGAGCCGCTGGTCGATAAGCTCGAGGCTTTCGGCTGGTTCGTGCAGCGCGTCGACGGCAACGATCTCGACGCAGTGGTGGGGGCTTTCGATGCCGCGACGGCGCATGCCGCGCCGAAGCCTCGCATGATCGTCGCCGACACGCTGATGGGCAAGGGCGTTCCCTTCCTGGAGCAGCGCGAGAAGAACCATTTCATTCGCGTCGAGCCGCATGAATGGCAGCTCGCGCTGTCTGCACTGAACGCGGGAGACCAGCCATGAAGTCCGCCGGAACCCCCTCGGCAAAGCCGCGCCTGACGACGTCGGCCATGATCGCCTCGATCGCAGCAGAGGGCCAGCGCACCAAGCCCGCCCCCTTCGGCCACGCGCTCGTCGAGCTCGCCCGCAGCCGCGAGGACGTGGTCGGCATGACCGCCGATCTCGGCAAATACACCGACCTGCACATCTTCGCGCAGGCCTATCCCGATCGTTACTACCAGATGGGCATGGCCGAGCAGCTGCTGTTCGCCGCAGCCTCGGGGCTCGCCGCCGAAGGCTTCATGCCGTTCGCGACGACTTATGCAGTGTTCGCCTCGCGCCGGGCCTACGACTTCATCCACCAGACCATCGCGGAAGAAGACCGCAACGTGAAGATCGCCTGCGCGCTGCCCGGCCTGACCTCGGGTTATGGACCCAGCCACCAGGCCGCCGAGGATCTCGCGCTGTTCCGTGCGATGCCGAACATGACGGTGATCGATCCCTGCGATGCGCACGAGATCGAGCAGGTCGTGCCGGCGATCGCCGCGCATCGCGGACCGGTCTATATGCGCCTGCTGCGCGGCCAGGTGCCGCTGGTGCTCGACGAGTACAATTACCGGTTCGAGCTCGGCAAGGCTGCGCTGCTGCGCGACGGCAATGACGTCCTGATCATCTCCTCGGGCATCATGACCATGCGCGCGCTGGAGGCGGCCCAGGCCTTGTCGGATGACCGCATTGGTGCGGCGGTCCTGCACGTTCCGACCATCAAGCCGCTCGACACCGAGGCGATCCTGCGCGAAGCGGGCAAGCCCGGCCGCCTCGTCGTCGTCGCCGAGAACCACACCGTGATCGGCGGGCTCGGCGAGGCCGTGGCGACGCTGCTGATGCGCGCGGGCGTTCATCCGGCGTTCCGCCAGATCGGACTTCCCGACGAGTTTCTCGCCGCCGGCGCGCTGCCGACCTTGCACGACCGCTACGGTATCTCGACCGCGGAAGTGAAGCGGCAGATCAAGGATTGGCTGCGCTAGCAGGCCGCTCTCCACGATCGAATCGACCGACATGCTTCGCGGCGCCGCTGCGAAGAACGACGGCTGCTGTCCAATGCCGGCGCATCGAGAGCCGGCCAGCAGCAACACGGGCGGCGAAGAGCCGCCTTTAGATCAAACAATCCATGCTCGACAGGAGGAAACGATGACCTTGCGCAAGCCGATAACCCTGAGCCGCCGCAAGTTGCTCATGGCCGGCGCCACCGTGCCGCTATGTGCCATTCTCACCCGCCCGGCCTCGGCCGCGGAATTCACCTACAAGCTCGCGACGGGGCAGGATCCGACGCATCCCGTCAACATCCGCGCCAAGGAAGCGGCCGACCGCATTCGCGAGGCGACGAGCGGCCGGCTCGAGATCAACCTGTTTCCGGCCAACCAACTCGGGTCGGATACCGACCTGTTGACGCAGGTCCGCAACGGCGGCGTCGAGTTCTTCAACCTGTCCTCGCTGATCCTCGCGACGCTGGTGCCGGCTGCAGGCATCGTCAACCTCGGCTTTCTCTTCACGAACTATGACGCGGTCTGGAAGGCGATGGATGGCGAGCTCGGCGCCTATATCCGCGCGCAGATCGCGCGGACGCCGATCATGGCGGTGTCGAGCCCCTGGGACAACGGCTTCCGCCACGTCACGTCGTCCGGCCGCGAGATCAGGACGCCGGACGATCTCAAGAATTTCAAGCTGCGCGTGCCGGCCGCCCCCAATCTGACATCGTTGTTCCAGGCGCTTGGGGCGGGTCCCGCGCCGATCAATTTCAACGAGGTCTACTCCGCGCTCCAGACCAAGGTGGTCGACGGTCAGGAAAATCCGCTGCCGATCATCGCGACGGCCCGGCTGTACGAGGTGCAGAAGACCTGCTCCCTGACCGGACACGTCTGGGACAATTACTGGATCCTCGGCAACAAGCGCGCTTTCGAAAAGCTGCCGAAGGATGTGCAGGGGATCGTGACGCGCGAGCTGGATCGCTCGGCCAAGGACGAGCGCGCCGACGTCGCCAAGCTCAGCGAGTCCTTGCGCGCCGACCTGACCGCCAAGGGCATGCAGTTCATCGACGTCGACCGCGGCGCGTTCCGCCAGGCCCTGGCGAAGACCAGCTTTTATGCCGACTGGAAGGCCAAGTTCGGCGATGAGGCCTGGGCTCAGCTCGAGAAAGCGGCGGGCAAGCTGTCATGACCGCGATCAACCATATGCCTGGGATCGATCAGGGCGCCGCGGTCGCAGTGCCTCAATCCGGTGTGCACCGCTGGGCCGTCGCGGCCAACAAGGTGCTTGGTCATGTGGTTGCGATCCCGGCGGCACTCCTGGTGCTCGCCGAGATCGTCGTTTTGTCGGCCGGCATCGTCGGACGATATGTCTTTCACGCTCCGATCATCTGGGCCGATGAACTCGCCGGCATCCTGTTCCTGTGGCTCGCCATGCTGGGATCGGTGATCGCGTTCCAGCGCGGTGAGCACATGCGGATGACGGCCATCGTCGGCATGCTCCGTCCCGGCGCACGTGCCTTCCTGGATGTCGTTGCCGCCGCGGCATCGCTGGCGTTCCTGTTGTTGGTGATCCATCCCGCCTACGAGTTCGCGGCCGACGAGGTGTTCGTCACGACGCCGGCGCTCGAAATCGTCAACAGTTGGCGGGCTGCCGCGTTACCCGTCGGCATCGGATTGATGCTGATCGCGGCGGTCCTGCGGCTCGCCCGCATCTCGAGCCTGCGCAGCCTGCTGGCGGCCGCGGTGCTCGTCGCAGGCATCATCACCGCGCTCGTTCTCATCGCGCCGGTGTTGAAACCGCTCGGCAATCTCAACCTGCTGATCTTCTTCGTGGTCATCGTCGGCGCCATGGTGCTGGCGGCGGTGCCGATCGCCTTTGCCTTCGGTCTTGCCACCGTCGGCTACCTGGCGCTGACGACGAACACGCCCGAGATGGTCATCATCGGGCGCATGGACGAAGGCATGAGCCATCTGATCCTGCTGGCCGTGCCGCTCTTCGTGTTCCTCGGACTGCTGATCGAGATGACCGGCATGGCGCGGGCCATGGTCGGCTTTCTCGCCAGCCTGCTCGGCCACGTGCGCGGCGGCCTGCACTATGTGCTGGTCGGCGCGATGTACCTGGTGTCGGGCATCTCCGGCTCGAAGGCGGCCGACATGGCCGCCGTGGCGCCGGTGCTGTTTCCGGAGATGACCAAGCGCGGCGCCAGGCCCGGTGATCTCGTCGCGCTGCTCGCGGCGACCGGGGCCCAGACCGAGACCATTCCGCCGTCGCTCGTGCTGATCACCATCGGCTCAGTGACGGGAGTGTCGATCGCGGCGCTGTTCACCGGGGGGCTACTGCCCGGCATCGTGCTCGCCATCGGTCTTTGCGCCGTGGTCTGGTGGCGATACCGGGGTGAGGACCTGTCGCATGTGAAGCGGGCCACGGGGAGGGAGATCGGCCGCGCCTTCGTCATTGCCATCCCGGCAATGGCGCTGCCCTTCGTCATTCGCGCCGCAGTGGTCGAGGGCGTCGCCACCGCGACCGAGGTGTCGACCATCGGCATCGTCTACTCGGTTCTCACCGGGCTTCTGATCTATCGCCAGTTCTCCTGGCGCCGGCTCTATCCGATGCTGGTGGAGACGGCGTCACTCTCCGGCGCGATCCTGCTGATCATCGGCGCTGCGACAGGGATGGCGTGGGCTCTCACCCAATCGGGTTTCTCGGCATCGCTTGCAAAGTTCATGACGGCTCTGCCGGGCGGAACGCCTGTCTTTCTCGGCGTGACCATCCTCGCCTTCGTCATTCTGGGCAGCGTGCTGGAAGGCATCCCCGCCATCGTCCTATTCGGGCCGCTATTGTTTCCGATCGCCCGCCAAGTCGGCGTGCACGAAGTGCACTACGCGATGGTCGTCGTGCTCGCGATGGGCATCGGCCTGTTCGCCCCGCCATTCGGCGTCGGCTATTACGCGGCCTGCGCCATCAGCCGCATCAGTCCCGACGAGGGTATCAGGCCGATCGTCGGCTATATCGTGGCGCTGCTGATCGGCACGCTGATCGTCGCGGCGATCCCGTGGATCTCGACCGGCTTCCTGTGACGCGGAGAGGGGCGGCGCTCAGCGCTGCCCGTCATGCACGGAGATCTCGGATGCCTTGAGGCCGCCGATGCGCGCGTGCGGTCGGCTGCCGGTTGCCATCACGAGGCCGAAGGCGATCTCGTCGCGCCGTGGGGCATCCCACAGCGTCATCTCCGCGGTGCCGAAATGGCTGCGGACATAGGCGGCATGGATGTGGCCGAGCGGCACCATCAGGCGCGTGCCGGGACCGCCGATGGTTTTAGCAGCAGGGACGATCGCCTTCGGCTGACCGAGCACCTCGCGCATGCCATGGGCGCCGGCTTCGTGCCAGACGGCGCCATGCTCGAGCTCGCCGTCTTCGCCGACGATGATGCCCTTGCCGTAGGCTTCGATCCGCGGCGCACCGCCGAGCTGCGCGATCAGCGCGCCGGCGAGCTCGCGCCCGAGCTCACGCAAGGACGCCTGCAACGGCATCAGATCGGACTCATAGCGTCCGGCGAAAGGATTGCGGATCACCGCGACGGCGGTTCCGACCAGCAGCGGCTGCTCCAGCCGTGGGCCGCGCTCATGCCAGATGGTCTCGACGCTGAGCGCGGTCTTGCGAATATCGTAGGACATCGGCGGCCCTACGCCTCGTCCACGACGGGATTGCTGAGCACGCCGATGTTCTCGATCTCGACCTCGACCACGTCGCCCGGCTTGAGGAAGATCGGCGGCTTGCGGGTGAAGCCGACGCCGGCCGGCGTGCCCGTGGCGATGACGTCGCCGGGGACGAGATCGAAAATGGTCGAGCAATATTCGATCAGCCGCGGGATCGAGAAGATCAGCATCGAGGTGTCGGAGGACTGCACGGTCGCGCCGTTGACGCGCGTTTCGAGCTTGAGCTTGGTGGGATCGCCGATCTCGTCCGGCGTGACCAGCCACGGTCCGAACGGGCCGGTGCCGACGAAGTTCTTGCCGGAGGCGATCTGCTGGGCATGACGTTGCCAGTCGCGCACGCTGACGTCGTTGTAGATCGAATAGCCCGCCACATGATTCCATGCATCGGCCTGGCTGATGTGACGGCCGCCCTTGCCGATGACGACGGCGAGCTCGCCCTCCCAGTCGAAATTGTCCGAGACCTTCGGGCGGATCACCGGCGCGTTGTGCGCGACCTGGGAGCGCCAGACCCGCAGGAAGATCGGCGGAAATTCCGTGATCTCGCGCTTCATGCCGAACGCCACCGCTTCATTGTGGTGGTCGAGATAGTTGCGCACGGCGCAGACGATCTTCTCGGGCCGCGGGATCACCGGCAGATATTTGACGTCGCTCAGCGCCAGCGTCGGCTTGTGCCCGGCGACGATCGCTTCGCGCCTGGTGTAGTCATCGCTGCCGAGGAAGTCCGCGAGCGTCGGGTACTGGGGCAGGGCGCGGCCCAGATCCACCACGCGGTTTTCGACAACGGCGCCCCAGCTTTCCCGATTTCCATCCAAGAACGACAGCAGCTTCATGGTTTCGCCCCAAGGGTTTCTATTTTCGATCAAGCGTATTATTTTCGAAAATTTGTCTCGGCGCAAGCCCACGGCGCAAAAATGCCGGTCGCCTATTCGGCGTCGAGCAGATGGCCGGCGTATTTGGCGACGTTGTCGGAGGTCGAGCGGATATGGGTCTCGATCAGCTGCACGGCGAGATCCGCGTTGCGCGAGATGGCGGCCTGCATGATGGCTTGGTGCTCGCCGGCCTTATCGCGCGGGCGCGGCCGGAAATTGGCGGAGAGATGCCGGTAGCGCTCGGCGCGGTCGAACAGCTCGGCGCGAATGGCGAGCAGCGTGGCCGAGCCGCAGGCGGAGACCAGCGCCTGGTGGAATTGGCGATGCGCGATCTTCCATTCGGGATCGCGTAGCGGATGCTCGGGATCGCGCTGCTCGATTCGCTTCAAGCGGTGCAGGGTCGAGATCACGGCGATTTCCCAATCGTCATCGCCCCGCTCGATCGAGCGGCGGATCAATTCCACCTCGATCAGCACCCTTGCATCGGTGACCTCGACCAGATCCTGGCGGCTGACCGGCGCCACGCGAAAGCCGCGCTGCTCCTGCGCATCGACCAGCCCTTCGGCGGCAAGCGCGGTCAGCGCCTCGCGCAGCGTCGTGAAGCTCGCGCCGAACCGTTCGCGCAGCACGTCGAAGCGCAGCGGCTCGCCGGGCGGAAGGGCGCAGGCAATGATCTCCTCGCGCAGCCGATGCGTGATGTCGGCGGCGATGGTCTTGCCGAATTCCTTGCGGCGGGGGCGGATGGCGCTCTCGGGCATGGGGATCTGTCGCTGAATCGATGCCTCAACATGCCGCGCTAACGAGCATCTTGCAATAATTTTCGTAAACGGTATGATTTTCGAAAATATGGTCTAGGGAGCACGTGAAGTCATGAGGGCGGTGCTGGTGCGTCAGCCGGGTGGGCCGGATGCACTCGAGGTGGTCGAGCTTCCGGTGCCTGTGCCCGGAGCCGGCCAGGTGCAAATCCGGGCTGAGGCGTTCGGGGTCGGTCAGCCCGACGTGCTGATCCGGCGCGGCGTCTACAAATGGATGCCGCCGCTGCCGGCCAATCCCGGCAACGATGTTGCGGGGCGCATTTCTGCGCTCGGGTCCGGCGTCGAGGGGTTTTCCCTCGGCCAGAAGGTGCTGCTCAGCGCCCGCGATCTGTCCCAGCGCGGCGGCTGCTACGCCGATTACGTGGTCGCGCCCGCGGATGCCGTTCACGCGCTGCCCGACAATGTCGATCTGCAGGCCGCCGTGTGCCTGTCGAACTATCAGGTCGCTTACGCGCTGCTGCACGAATGCCGCCATCCCCGCGCGCCCGCAAGCGCGCTCGTGATCGGCGCAGCCGGCGGCGTCGGCACTGCGCTGGTGCAACTGGCCAAGCTTGCTGGCATGACCGTCATCGGCACCGTCTCCACCGAAGAGAAAGCCGCCTTCGCCAAGGCCAACGGCGCCGATCACATCGTCTACTACCGAACCGAGGATGTCGTGGCGCGCACCCGCGAGCTGACGAATGGTGAGGGCGTCGGCGTCGTGCTCGATCACGTCTGCGGGGCCGAGTTCACCTCTTATCTCGGCGCGCTCGGCAAATGGGGCACGCTGCTCTCGTACAACGCCTTCGCCGGATTGCCGGAAGAGAATCTGATGGCGGCGATGCGCGATCATCTCGACATCTGTCCGGCGATACGCTGCTTCTCCTTCCACATCTACGACCACGATCGTGACGGACGCCGTGCCCTGATGCGCAGCGTGATCGAGGCCTTGAGCCGCAATGCGATCAAGCCGGCGATCTCGGCGGTGCTGAAGCTCGACGAGGTCAGGAAAGCCCATACGCTGCTCGAGCAGGGCTCCGCGCTCGGCAAGATCATCATGATTCCATGAGGGGATGGACCGCACGATGACACAAGCACCCATTGCACGTTTCACCCGGCTGCGACACGCGACCTTCACCTCGCCCGATCCGGAGCGGCTGCTCGACTATTATCGCGGCGTGATCGGACTTGGCCTCGTTGCCCGCGATGGCAACCGCATTTTCCTCGCCAGCGATTCCGAGCAGCTCTCGCTCGTGATCGAGCCTGGCGATGCGCTACTTAGCAGCATCGCCTTTGAGATCTCCCCGGAGGTCCAGATCGAGGCGCTGGGCGCCGCGCTCAAGCAGGCGGACTTACGGCCCGAGCTTCGGAGCGATCCCCTGCCTGGTGTGTCCCGGCTGCTGTCGTTTAGCGATCCCGAAGGGACACGTTTCGAGTTGATCCAGGGCTGGACGCCCACGCCCACGCAGGAGCGGATCGGCGGGCTCGCTGTGGCCAAGCTCGGCCATGTCGCCCTTCGCACGCCCGATCCAAAAGCCGCTTCGGAATTCTACGCGAACGTAATGGGGCTGCGGGTCTCCGACTGGATCGAGGATCGCTTCGTGTTCATGCGCAGCGGCTTCGAGCATCACACGTTGAATTTCGCGCTCGCGCCTGGCCGCGGTCTGCATCATTTCGCGTTCGAGCTGCGCGGTCCCGAGCACATGCATCGGGCCTGCGATCTTCTGGCGCGGCACAAGCTGCCGGTGCTCTGGGGACCGGTGCGTCACGGCCCGGGCCACAACACGGCGATCTATCACCGCAATCCCGACGGACATCTGGTCGAGTTGTTCCATGACCTCGACCGGATGGTGGACGAGGAGCTCGGCTATTTCGAGCCGCGTCCCTGGCATCGTGATCGTCCGCAGCGGCCAAAAGTCTGGGTCGGGCTGCCGCGCGACGTCTGGGGCATGCCGCCATCGCCTGAATGCACGGAGTTCGCGCGCTAGCGAATTCATTTCGACCTGAACGACGCCGCGCGCGTTGCGGCCAACGACATAACAATTGAGGGAGAAGCATCCATGCGAGGGATGAAGCGGCTTGCTGCGGCCATTTTTCTGCTTGGTGGTTGTCTCGCAACCATCCCGGCGTCGGCGGACAATTATCCGTCGCGTCCGATCCGCCTGCTGCATGGCTTTGCCGCCGGCGGCGCCGCCGACACGCTGTCGCGCATCATCGCCGACGGGCTGTCGAAGAAGCTTGGGCAGCCGATCATCGTCGAGGCCAAGCCGGGTGCCGGCGGCAACATCGCGGCGGACGCGGTCGCCAAGGCGGCGCCCGACGGTTACACGCTCGGCCTCGTCACCGGCGCGCACGCGATTTCCGCGGCGACCTACAAGAGCCTCGCCTATCAACCGGCCGAGAGCTTCGAGATGATCTCGACGCTGGTCTACTACGCGCTCGTCATCGCCGTGCGCAGCGACTACCCCGCAAAATCGCTGGGTGAGCTCATCGCCATGGCCAAGGCAAAGCCGGGTTCACTCAGCTTCGGATCGGTCGGTTTCGGCAGCACGCATCATCTTGCGGGAGAGTTGCTCAACGCCACCGCCGGCGTCGAGATCGTGCACGTGCCGTATCGCGGCGATTCCCAATCCGTCACCGCGCTGCTCGGCGGCGACGTTCCCGTCATCGTCGGCACGCCCGTGCTGCTCGCCCCGCAGATCCAGAGCGGCGCGATCCGCGGCCTGGCGGTAACCTCGCCGACGCGCACGGCGTTGCTGCCCGATGTCCCGACCGTGCAGGAAGCCGGCATCAAGGGCTACGACGTGCGCACCTGGGCTGGCCTCTTGGCGCCCAAGGGAACGCCGCCCGCCATCATCGCCGCGCTCAATGCCGCGACGCTGGAGGCGCTTAGGGATCCCGAGCTCAGGCAGCGTCTGGAGACGGCCGTCGGCGGCGAGGTCCGCGGCAGCTCGCCGGAGGAGATGAAGACGCTGATCGGGACCGAGATCGCCAAATGGACCGGCGTGGTCGAGCGCGCGAAGATCCCGAAGATCTGAGCCGGGCCGGCGGCAGGGTCGGTACCGGCCGGGCCCTGCTCACGAATGCTTGATCCGGATCAACAAGCGCGACCGGCACTGGGATATGCTACGAGAGTTACGCTGCGACCTTGATAAGGTAACTCGATAAAGATGCGCCTCGTCCGTACCATCCTGGCATTCGCAATCGCCATATCCCTGGCGATGCTGCCCGTTGGCGCGTCCGCATCCGGCCTTGCCATGTCGTCGGACGACATGCCGGCGACCATGCAGATGGGCAGCGACGCCGGGATGGCGATGGACGATTGCTGCCCCGACATGAAGGGGACGCCGTCCCAGACCGGCGGTTACAAATGCGGGATGGGCTTCTGCTGCGTCGGCGGCACCATCGCACTCGATGCCATCAGGCCCGTCGTCTTCTGGCATTTCGCCGTAGCGGTGAGCACGATCGCCATTCCCGCGGACCAAGTCGTCTCCTTCTCCCGCGGCAGTCCTCCCTTCCGACCTCCTCGAATCTGATCTCGCAACAGTCGAACGCGCGCAGCACGTTTGCGCGCGACGACGACTGACGTGCGCGCTTCACGCGCCACGGCGAAAGATCAGATCATGAGGACAGGACAATGCTTTCCAGATTCACCACCGCGGCGCTCGCCGCCACCCTTTCGCTTGCCGCCTCCGCGGCGATGGCGGGCCCCGGCGACTACGCCTTCGAGCCGGTCACTGCGCAAACGAAGAAGGGCGACGACGTCACGCTCTCGGTTCGCCTGACCAACAAGCAGACCGGCAAGCCGGTGGCGGACGCCGTCATCTTCAAGACCCGCGTCGACATGGCCCCGGACGGAATGGCCGAGATGGAATCGGCGGTGGCGCCGCTGCCGTCGCAGGAGCCGGGCGTCTATGCCTTCCGCACGGATCTGCCGATGGCCGGCCGCTACCAGGTCACGTTGTCGGCCAAGGTGCAGGGCGAGGTGGAGACCGTCACCGGCAAGGTGATCGTCACGGCGACCAAGTGAGCGTGCGGACGCCGCCCGCGGCGTCCGAACTTTCTCTGTCCCATTCACATGGATGCGCGCCGGGCGCGCGAAGGCACACCATGAAGACGCTACGTCTCCTGACAACTCTCGCGCTGGCCGGCTTGGCTATGGGCGCGTACTGGTCCTCGCACGACGGACGCTGGTCCGTTCATGCCGAGGCGACCCCGGCTCCGGCCCAGGCGGATCGGACTCCGCTCTACTATCGCGATCCCAGCGGCGCGCCGCTCTGGTCCGCTGCTCCGAAGCAGGACGACCGCGGCCGGGATTATCTGCCGGTCTATGAGGACGGTCAGGCGGCTGCGACGGCACCAAAGCCACCGCAGGCGACTTCCTCGCGAAAAATCCTCTACTACCGCAATCCCATGGGCCTGCCCGACACCTCGCCGGTGCCGAAGAAGGATCCGATGGGGATGAACTACGTCCCCGTCTACGAAGGCGACGAGGTCGACGACGGCACGGTGAAGCTGTCGCCGGGCAAAATCCAGCGCACCGGCGTCAAGTCCGAGCCCGCCCGGCGGCGCGCGATCCGCGTCGCGGTGAAGGCACCCGGCACGATCCAGCTCGACGAGCGCCGCGTCTCTGTCATCGCGATGCGCGCCGAAAGCTTCGTGCAGAAAGTCGCCGACGTCACCACCGGCACGCGCGTGACGGCGGGCCAGCCGCTGATGGAGATCTACAGTTCGGCGGTCGCGTCCGCCGCCGCGGAATATCTCGCGACGATCACCTCGAAGACGGTGGGCGGCGTCGAGATGTACGGCCGCGGCTCGCGGCAACGGCTGGTCAATCTCGACGTGCCCGAGCAGGTCATCGCCGAGATGGAGCGGACGCGCGTTGCGCCTGTCACCGTGCATTGGTCGGCGCCACGCGACGGCATCGTGCTCGAGCGCAACGCGATCGAAGGCATGCGCGCCAATCCCGGCGACGTGCTGTTCCGGATTGCGGACACCTCGCTGGTCTGGGCATTGGTCGACGTCGCCGAGCGCGATCTCGGCCATATCGCGGTGGGGCAGTCGGTGGCGGTGCGCGCGCGGAGCTTTCCCGGCCGTATCTTCAGCGGCAAGATCGCCGTGGTCTATCCGCAAGTGAACCGCGACACCAGGACGGTTCGCGTCCGGATCGAGCTCGCCAATCCCGATGCGGCGCTGCTACCGGACATGTATGTCGATGCCGAGATCGACACGGCCGATAGCGCGCCCGTCCTGGCGATCCAGGATAGTTCGGTGCTCGACACCGGCACGCGCCAGGCCGTCCTCGTCGACAAGGGGGAAGGGCGCTTCGAGCCGCGTGAGGTGAAGCTCGGCCGGCGCGGCGGCGGCTACATCGAGGTGCGGGACGGGCTTGCCGACGGCGAGGCGGTGGTCACATCCGCCACCTTCCTGATCGATGCGGAAAGCAATCTGAAGGCCGCGCTCAAGGGTTTTGCGGAGGGAGCGCCTCAGGCGTCCGATGCGGGCCATGCGGCGGGAGAGCACAAATGATCGCCCGCATCATCGCCTGGTCGGCGCGCAATTTGCTGCTGGTGCTGTTTGGCACCGGCTTTGCGGCTGCCGCCGGCCTCTATGCGCTGATCCACCTGCCGCTGGATGCAATCCCGGATCTCTCCGACACGCAGGTCATCGTCTACACCGAATATCCCGGTCAGGCGCCGCAGGTGATCGAGGACCAGGTCACCTATCCCCTGACGACGGCGATGCTGACCGTGCCGAAATCGAAAGTGGTGCGCGGCTTCTCCTTCTTCGGCGCGTCGTTCGTCTACGTGATCTTCGAGGACGGCACCGACATCTATTGGGCGCGCTCGCGCGTGCTGGAATTCCTCAACGGCGCGGCCTCGCGGCTTCCCGCCGGCGTCAGCCCGACCATCGGGCCCGACGCCACCGGCGTCGGCTGGGTCTACCAGTACGCGGTCCTGTCGAAGGAATTGAACTTGGCGGACACCCGCACGATCCAGGACTGGAATCTGAAATTCGCGCTGGCCAAGGCCGAAGGGGTCGCCGAGGTCGCCAGCATCGGCGGCTTCGTCAAGCAGTACAATGTCGTGCTCGATCCGCAGCGGATGCGCGACCGCGGCATCAGCATGCAGAAGATCCGGGACGCCATCCGCGCCAGCAACGCCGACGTCGGCGGGCGCACCGTCGAGCTCGCCGAGTTCGAATACGTCATCCGCGGCAAGGGCTATATCAAGAGCATCAACGATCTCGGCAACATCGTGCTGAAGACCGCCGGCGGAACGCCGGTGCTGCTCCGCGACGTCGCCAATGTCGAGCTTGGACCGGACGAGCGCAGGGGCATCACCGAGTTGAACGGCGAGGGCGAGGTCGCGAGCGGCATCGTGCTGCAGCGTTTCGGCGTCAACGCGCTCGACGTCATCGAGAACGTCAAGAAGCGCTTCAGGGAAATCGCGAGCAGCCTGCCGAAATCGGTCGAGGTCGTGCCGGTCTACGATCGCTCCAACCTGATCTATGCGGCCATCGACACGCTCAAGCATACGCTGTTCGAGGAGAGCATCGTCGTCGCGCTGGTCTGCATCGTGTTCCTGCTGCACGTCCGCAGCGCGCTGGTCGCGATCCTGATGCTGCCGGTCGGCGTGCTGATGGCGTTCGGCGCCATGAAGCTGCTCGGCCTCGGCTCCAACATCATGAGCCTGGGCGGTATTGCGATTGCGATCGGCGCCATGGTCGATGCCGCGATCGTCATGATCGAGAATGCCCACAAGCACCTCGAGCGGGCAAGGCCCGATCAGTCCCGTGTTCAGGTCCTGATCGATGCCGCCGCGGAGGTCGGCCCCGCGCTGTTCTTCAGCCTGCTGATCATCACCGTGTCCTTCATGCCGATCTTCACGCTGGAATCGCAGGAGGGGCGGCTGTTCAGCCCGCTGGCGTTCACCAAGACCTTCTCGATGGCAGCCGCCGCCCTCTTGTCCGTCACGCTTGTACCCGCGCTGATGGTGATCTTCGTCCGCGGCCGGATCGTGCCGGAGAGCAAAAATGTCATCAATCGTTTCCTGATCTGGATCTACCGGCCCGTGATCAAGGGCGTGCTTCGCGCCAGGACGCTGGTGATCCTGGCCTCGCTCGCAGTCCTTGCCGTCACGATCTGGCCGGCGCGGCAGCTCGGCACCGAGTTCATGCCGGCGCTGAACGAGGGCACGTTGCTCTACATGCCGACGACGCTGCCCGGCATCTCCGTCACCAAGGCGGCCGAGCTGATGCAGATTCAGGATCGCATCATCAAGTCGTTCCCCGAAGTCGCCTCCGTCTACGGCAAGGCGGGACGGGCGGCGACCGCGACCGATCCGGCGCCGACCGAAATGTTCGAGACGGTGGTCAATCTGAAGCCGAAGGAGCAGTGGCGGCCCGGCGTCACCATCGACAGTCTGATTGCGGAGATGGACAAGGCGCTGCAGTTTCCCGGCGTCTCCAACGCCTGGACCATGCCGATCAAGGCGCGCATCGACATGCTCTCCACCGGCATCCGCACGCCTGTCGGCGTCAAGGTCATGGGCACCGACCTCATCGAGATCGACCGGCTGGCGCGGCAGGTCGAGCGGGTGATCAAGACCGTCCCGGGCACGTCGTCGGCTTACGCCGAGCGCGGTATCGGCGGCTACTATCTCGAGATCGTCCCGGATCGGGAGGCGCTCGCCCGCTACGGCATCCTGATCCAGGACGTTCAGGACACCATCGCGGCCGCGCTCGGCGGCCAGACAGTCACGACGACCGTGGAGGGACGGCAGCGCTTCACGGTGAACATGCGCTATCCCCGTGATCTGCGCGACAATCCCAAGGCGATCGCGAGTGATATCCTGGTGCCGATGCCCGCGGGCGGCGCCGTGCCGCTCGGCGAGGTGGCGAAGGTCGAGCCGGCGCGCGGGCCGACATCGATCCGGACCGAGAACGGCCAGCTGGCGACCTACATCTATGTCGACATCCGAGATCGCGACATCGGCAGCTACGTCGCGGACGCGCAACGCGCGGTGACGGAAAGTATCCAGTCTCCCGCCGGCACCTATGTCGTCTGGAGCGGCCAGTACGAATATCTGCAACGCGCCGCCGCCCGCCTGAAGATCGTCGTGCCCGTGACGCTCACGATCATCTTCCTGCTGCTCTACCTGAACTTCAGGGCCATGACCGAGACGCTGATCGTGATGCTATCGCTGCCGTTTGCGCTGGTCGGCGGCATCTGGATGATGTGGTGGTTCGGCTTCAACCTGTCCGTCGCGGTCGCCGTCGGCTTCATCGCGCTTGCCGGCGTCGCCGCCGAGACCGGCGTCGTGATGCTGATCTATCTCGATCACGCGCTGGCCGCGCGATGCCAAGGGCGGGGTCTTCACCCGGCGCGACCTCCACGATGCCATCATGGTCGGCGCGGTCGAGCGCGTCCGGCCCAAGATGATGACGGTGGTTGCCATCATGGCGGGCCTGCTGCCGATCATGTGGAGCACCGGTGCCGGCTCGGAGATCATGCAGCGCATCGCGCTGCCGATGATCGGCGGGATGATCTCCTCGACATTGCTGACGCTGGTCGTGATCCCGGCGATCTTCGGGCTGGTGAAGGGGCGGGGGCTGCCTGATGGCGAGCAATCGGCGCTCGCCGACCAGCCTGCCGTTGAAACGGAGAACGGCATGCGCGCTCCGCAAGCGGCCGAATAGGATCGCGGGACGTCGTCCGGCGCCCCCGGCTTGTCTCAGCCGGACCGTGTCTCCTGGCTCCGCAGCAGGCGGTGCGTCACCGTTCGTGCGATCGCCGCCGGCGCTTCCTCGGGGATCGCAAAGCAGGAGCTGGCGTTGATCTCGCACAGCACGTAGGTGTCGGCGCCCGCCGCATCGCGCGGCCCGTACAGGAAATCCGCATCCCAGATCACCGGCAGTGACGATTCATCGATGCCGAGCGTTTCCATCATCTGCGGCGTCCATTCGTCCTCCATCGACCTTCGCAGCGCTTGGAACGGCGGAGCATCAGGCCCGTGCATGATGCGCGGTCCCGGCTGCGCCGCCGGCGCATCAGGGCCTTCCGGCGGCGGCGGGATCAAGGCCTTGATCAATTGGTGCCCAAAGCCCGCGACCCTGGCGCCGCTCATGTAGCAGCGGATCATCCCGTCGGGCAGGCGAGGTTGAAACGCCTGGTCGATGATGCAGCCGCCCCATCCGAAATACGGTGCGCAGCGCGCCACCAGCTCGTCGAACCTGACGTCCTCGGGCCGGCTCTCGCGCTGGGCATGGAGTACACGAACCGTCTCGTTCGTGTGCGGAAGCGCTTCGACCTTCCAGACGCCCTGGCCGCCATTGCCGCGATTTTGCTTGAGCACGCGGGGACCGTCCGCCCGAAGGCGCGAGGGAAATTCGGCGCGGAACGCCGCGGCGGTGTCATAGCGATGCGTGTCGGTCCCCCAGCCCAGGTGACGCGTGCGGTAGAGCACCTCCTTGACGCCCATCTTCAGGATCACGTCGGGATGGGCGCTCACCCAGGGACCTCGCGCCGCGACGTCGCGCAACAGGGCATCGAGCTCGGCGCGCGTCTTGCCCTGGTGGACCGGATCGACCCAGACCAGCACGCCCTCGGCCGCCAGCAGCTGATCGCGGACTGCACCAGCAAAGCTCTCGTCGTAGATCACGGGACGCGCGTCGATGCCGACGGCGGCGAGCGCTTCGAAGACGCGGACGAAGCGGCTGTTTTGCGGCGTTGCATCCTGGCGAGCGGCGGCGTCTCCGCGCGAGAGGATGGCGAGTGTTTGGCGGGGGGATGGGTGTCGTTCGGTGTCCATGCGCAAGCTCCACGAATGGCGTGCTGCGCAGAGCTTGGACCGGGGTCTCACGGGGAGTCTGCTTCGTCCCCACGTGACGAACCCTAATGAGATCGTCCGGTCGTTTCAAGATGCCGATTGGCGCGGTTCCGTTCCGAGTGAACTCTTCGTGACGCGCCTCGGCCTTGCGCCGGTTGACAGCTGGGCCACCCGGGTTTCTATTCGTCGCGACGGGGATTTGCGATCTCCCCGCGAGGCGACATGCCCAAGAATCGCGTCCTGATCACCAAGGGCGCAGCATGTCATCGTTTCCCGATCTCATCAGACAAATCGTGATTTTTCATTCGTGCGCGGCGGCCGCGCCGAAGCGCTTTGGCATCATCTCGTCGCGCCGCGCCGAACGATTTCACCTGGGGCAGGAGACGCCAGGAGAATGTCATGCGGACGAAGGTCATCTTTCACACTATCCTCTTTCTGGCGATCGCCAGCGGGCTGCCGGGTGCACGCGCTCTGACACAAGAGGAGGTCGTCGCCAAAATCCAGGCGGCCGGCTACACGCAGGTCAGCGACATCAAATCGACAGCCGAGGGCACGACCGCAAAAGCCGTGAAGAACGGCAAGGACGTGCGGCTCGTCGTCGACAGCGCCGGCCAGATCAAGGAGCAGAAGTGAGACACTGACGGCTGAAATCCAAGCTTAGGGAGCAGTTCAATGCGAAAGACAATTTTGGCACTGATCGGCGTCGGTGCCTGCTTCATCGCGGGCGCTCATGCGCAGGATCCCGACTGGAAGAAGGTCGACGAGACGCTCGGCCGCAAGCCCGCCGTTGCGGACGATGTCCACCGCTACGGCTTTCCCCGCACCGATCTCACCGTGACCTTGGACGGGGTGACGATCAAGCCGGCGCTGGCGCTCGGGGGCTGGCTCGCGTTCAAGCCCGCGCATGGCGGTGCCATGGTCATGGGCGATCTCGTGCTCCTCGAGACCGAGATCAATCCCGTGATGGCGAAGATGATCGCGAGCGGTCTGGAGATCACCGCCGTGCACAATCATCTGCTGCGCGCGAGCCCGGCGACGTTTTACATGCACGTCGCCGGACACGGCGATCCCGTCAAGCTGGCCTCGGCGATCCACGATGCGCTGGCCGAAAGCAAGACTCCCTTGACGGTCGCGGCGCCGGCGGGCCCGCCGCCGGCCATCGACCTCGACACCGCCAAGCTCGATCAGGTCATCGGCGTCAAGGGGCAGGCCAACGGCGGCGTCTATCAGTTCAACGTCAAGCGGCGCGACCCGATCACGGAGGACGGCATGCTGCTCACCCCCGTCGGTGCGATGGGCGTTGCGATCGCCATCAACTTCCAGCCGACCGGAGCAGGCAAGGCCGCCATCACCGGCGATTTCGTCCTGACCAGCGACGAGGTGAACCCGGTCATCGTGGCGCTGCGGACGCACGGCATCGAAGTGACGGCGCTGCACAGCCACATGCTGGACGAGCAGCCGCGGCTGTTCTTCATGCATTTCTGGGCCAATGACGACGCCGTCAAGCTGGCGAATGGCCTGCGTGCCGCGCTCGACAAGACGGCCAGCACGAAGAGCTAATGGCGAGGCCGAGCCGGTGATGATGTCTCGCCGCTTACGGCTGCGGCGGGAAGCGGTCGAACGTCGGCAGTTCGTGTGCGTGCTCCATCCAGCGCAGGCGCTCGGCGACCTGGATCTGCATCGTCGCCGGCACGGCCTCTGGATCGTCATAGGTCGCGCTCTGGATATCGATGATCCCGGGCATCAGGCTGGCATTGTCGTAGAACAGGCCGGTGCCGCAATTGGCGCAAAAGTGCCGCCGGACATGTTCAGAGGAGCGGTACACCTTCGGCTCGCCCTTGGTAACCTTGAGCGCGCTCTCCGCATACATCGTCCAGCCGACCACCGGAGCGCCGGCGTGGAGCCTGCAGTCGCGGCAATGGCACAGCGCATGCACGATCGCGTCGCCCTCGGCCTCGTAACGGATTGCGCCGCAGTGACAGCCGCCGGTGATGGTGCTCATGCGTTCCTCCGATGAAAGGCGGGTTTCGTGGATCGATAACTCGCGAGACGCGCGGCTTCAACGGCGCAAACGATTTGAAGTTGCGTCCTACTGTCGCCTGACAGCTGCTGCCATGCCAAGCCTTCGGTGCCGCGGCTTCGTTTCGGCGCCGCGACTTCACCGCGGGATCTTCAGCCTCGGTTGTCCACACCCACGACCCGCAGTGTCGAACTGCGCGCTCGACCTACTAGCAATCGATAATTTGCCAGCGCCGTCGGGCGCGGCTTTGATGACGGCATGGGCACCAAATCACGCGAGGTCATCTGGAGCGGCCGAATTCTGGGTGCGGAAATTTCGGCCAAGCACGCGCGCGAAGAGGCCAGGAAGGCCGTTCGCGAGGCCGACCGCGCTGAAGCCGAGGCCTGGTCGGTACGCATGGAAGGTTACGGCGGCCCGTCGCAGCCCTCGCCGACGATCGGCCAATGCCTCAACGGCGGCATGGGCTGGCTCGAAGTCGAGTGCAACAGGTGCAAGGCGCGTGCGAGCCTGCCGCTCGACGCAATCCGCCGTCCCCGCGATACGCCGATCTGGAAGCTGGAAGCCTCGCTCAAGTGCCGGTCATGCCGAAAGGGACGTTCCGCGCCGCCCGTCCACATGATCAAGCTGACCGCAACGCAAAGCATCACGCCCTACAAATGGGTGCATCCGACCGAGGAGAGATAGTCAGACGCTGCGACGACAACAGCCCGCGCGCCTTGTCGACCTCTGGCCCTGGCGCCGGATGTCTATCCTCGCTTTGGCGTCGGCACTTCGGGCTAAACCGGTCATCGTCACGGTCAAATGTGCCTCGGCAGAACCAAACGCGAGTTCAGGCTGGATCGATAGAAAAGATATCGTCGACTTCGAGACGCATGGTGTCGCGGCATTCGCATGCCGCCGCTGCGAGCCGCGATGGGTCGATCTCGATTTCGCCTCGCCGTTCAGATCTGATCGCTCCGGAAGCACGCAGATTGCGCATCAGGAGCGTCACCGTCGTCCGTCGCACACCCAGTATTTGCGAAAGCGTCTCCTGCGTGAGCGGGAGGACGTCGTGGTCGACGCGGTCGTGAAGATGGAGCAGCCAGCGTGCCATGCGGGCTTGGACCGGGTGCAGCGCATTGCAGGCTCCGCCGATTTGTAGCTGTATCAGCATCGCCTTGAAGTGAAGCTGGACAGCGTGGCGGATCGCGGGGCTACGGCTAAAAGCCGCGTGGAATCGCGATACGGGGATCCGCGAGGCGGTGCCGCCGGCACGAACGATGGCGGTAAGGGCCGCAGGGGACGGCCCCAGCACGGAAAGGGTGCCTACTGCTCCTTCGCGCCCTATCGCAGCACTGGCGACCGTCTCCCCGTTCGCCATGTCGATCATCACCGAAATGGCCCCACTATGAGGGAAGAGGACGTGCTCGGTCTGGTCACCCGCCCGCGAGATGACCGCGTCCCGATCGAGCGCGACCATCTCCAGCTCGGGTGCTAGCAGACCGAGGTCTGCCACCGGCAGGGCTGCGAGAAGTCGGTTACCAATTCCGCTGGGATGCGTCACGGTAGCGCACCGCGAACCGCATTTCGAGCGGCATAGGACGGCAAACTCGAACTTTGTTTGAACCCGCGTACGCTTCGCGCTCCGAAATCGAATTCGGCCGCGGAAGCTCTCAATTTCAAAAATAAAACTCCGAACACAGGCGATCCTGAGGCGACGTTTTGTCTTACGCCATCATTCAGGACTTAGATTCAAGCGCTATGTGGCACAATTGCAAAATGCGTATGGGTAACACCATAGGGGTTCCAATTTCCGGAGTGCGGCAAACGCTGCGGTGAGAGAGTTGCGCGAACCATGCCCTTCACCGCGATCGGAGCGATCTACGCGATGATGAGCACAAGCTACTGAAGGAGCCGTTCAGCAACTCCGCCAGCACACTCCGCCGGCTTCGTTTGGTCCGAAAGTAGCCCGTGACCGAAATCGCGGTAGGCATCATCGACCGTCGGCAGGTTGCGGTATGCCGGACCTGTCTTAGGCGCGGCTAGATCGACGCGATTTCGCGGAGCTGGCTGCATCAAACCCGATCGTCGCGGACTGCTGAACCTCGAGCGAACTCAACTGGAGGGTATTGCTTGCGAGTGCTATGGTGTCATGCGAGGCCGAATTGATCGCATGTGCTGTCAGGAGCTATCCTGCGAAGCGGGTAGAAAACGAGAAAGTTTCAACTAGGCAGAGTGAAGCGGAAGGGCAGGCGGCTCGAGGCTTGCGAGCTACCGTTGCCGGTACGTCGCGTGATGTCCGTTCTTGCGCAAACGTAGCGCATCCCAACGCAGCTAGCGCGGGGCTCCTTTTGCAATGCTTGCGCTAAAGGAAGGAACTTCCTGCCCCTTGCGATATCCCTGTTATGCACAGTCACTCCCCGACATACCTTCGTCTGTGTTGACAATCCCAAAAAAAGTTTGAGCGAGAGTCACAAACCGAACCGACTTCCCGCTTCTCGCAGCACAAAGTCGTGCCGGGTCGGGGCTAGATCAAGGCTCATCCAAAATCTGATCGAACACGGAGCGTGAGCTCTCGTGACGCAAGCACGCGTTGCGAGGAATGCTTTCGCTTGAGAAAGGAAATGTTGCGTGACTGAAAGCCAAACGAAACTGCCGCCGAACGGAACGAACGTTTTCGCGATGCCATGGTTGGACTTCTCGAAGGTCGTGTTGCCTGGCGTAGGGCGCGAGCTTGCCGAGCAGGGCCTCGCCCGCGCACGGGAAGGCTGCGAGAAGATCAAGGCCGCATCGGAAGAGATGACGCAGACGCTGCGTGAGACCTATTCGAGCAATGCGAGATGCACGACCGACTACGGGCTCAAGGTGTTCGAAATCTCAAACGCCAATGCCGCTTCTGCGCTCGATTTCTTCGTCCATCTGTTCGGCAGCAAGTCCGCGACCGATGCCTATACATTGTCGGCGTCGCACGCGCGCAAGGCTTTCGACACCGCCTCTGACCAGAACAGGGAATTGTGGGCGCTTGCCCAGAAGCTCGCGACGGAAACGGGTGAGCCGATCAGGAAGCATTTCACCAGGGTCCTCCACCCAGGCGGCTAAAAGCGCGTTCAATTTCACATTCGGATTCGTTTGAAGAGGAGATCCGGCTGGTTGGAACACGCCCAACTGAGCGAGCACGCCCCACTGCCCCATGCTCGACCAACAAGGTGCGCGATGCCTCTCAGGCCTCGCACCGACGAGAGGCGCATTCCAACCGGCCGGTGCTTTTCTGCAAACTACAACAAAGACAAATCGCAAGGGAGGGCAACATGGGAATGGTCATGGTCAAATGTCCACAAACCGGACACGCGATTCCCACCGGCATCAAGACTGATCGCGAGAGCTTTGGACGCCGCGCGGTGTTTTTCTCCCGCACCCGGTGTCCGATCTGCCGCACCGATCACGCATGGTTCGCGCGGGAAGCCTGGGTCGACGAGCCGGCCACCCGCGCCGCGAACTGGCGTCTGGCACCGGAATATGGATGAAATGGTCGCCGGCGCCCCTCATTGAAAGGCACCGCGTCAAAGACGACATGACGCACGAGTTGGTGCTGGCGGACCACAGCTCAGGGTCTTGATCTTTCCAGCAGCGTTAAATGCGAAGACCGCGTCGAGGAAAACGCGACCGAAGCCGCCGGTACGCGCAGACTGGCGCGGCTTCCTCCAAATGGTGAACTCTTCGTGACGCGTTTACCGCCGCCGTGACGCGGTCGTTGTCGCAGACCGCCCGGCGATGGGTGCCGCGGCTTTGGCGCGCGACTTGGCATAATCGGCCGACATCGCCAGCGCCGGGTCGCGGTCCCGGAGCTCCTCGGCCACGATTGTTTGAAGCCAGCGCACGGCGGGTTCGTTGTCCATCCGCCGGTGCCAGTGCTGCTTCAACTCGATGAGAGGTATCGAGACCGGCGGGGGCAGCAGCTTCAGCCCGGCGTTCGCGTACCAGGCCCCGAGCGAGAACGGCACGGTGGAGATCATGTCGCTCGTCGCAATCAATTGCGGCACGCTCATGAAATGCGGCAGGTGCAGCACGACGCGGCGTTGCAGCTTGAGCTCGCGAACGCGCCTTTCGAAGATCTCCTGACTGCGCCCCTGCTGGTTTACGACGATATGGTCCGCAGCGAGAAACTGTTCGAGCGAGAGGGTGTCACCGATCGTTGGATGGTCCTTTCGGACGATGCTGGTGAAGGGATGATCGAACAGGTCCTCTGTCACGATGTTCGGACCGACGAGGTCCGGAAAATAGCCTATCGCCAGATCGATCTCGCCGCTTTCGAGCGCGTCTTCCAGATCCTCGTGCGACGTCGGCAGGCACCGCAAGCTCGCTCCGGGAGCCATGCTGCGAATGCGTTGGAGGATCGGCGGGATGAAAATCAGGACGCCAATATCCGAGGTTGTGACCGTGAACACGCGGTCGCTCTCTTCCGGCACGAAACGCGGCTTGCGGAGTATCTGCTGATCCACGGTGGACAGCACTGTCCGCACGGCTTCGGCGATTGATTCCGCGAAGGGCGTTGGCCGCATGCCGCGCCCGGTCGAGAGAAACAGGGGATCGCCAAAGAAATCCCGCAGCTTTCGCAGGCCGGTGCTAGCCATCGGCTGGCTCATTCCGAGCTCACGGGAGAGCGCCGACAGGTTCTGGGTGCGGAAGAGCCCGTCGAGCAGCAGAAGAAGGTTCAGGTCGAGCCGTCTGATATCCATCACATTGATAGCTTGTATTGAACAATACCGGATTTTCAATGACGGCTTTATGCGCGATGGTCCCCAGCACAACGCCCGCAGGGGCGACTTTGGGAGTGAAATCAAAGCCGTAGGTCGCCGGCCGCGCAGGCCGGGCCGGTCCTCTTCCTCAGTCCGCCTCTCACCTTTCCCCACATCCGCTCACCCCGTCGGTGCGTCGGACCACGACCGCGCGTGGCGCGAGGAATCGTCCGTAGATGCAGCCTAAACTTGCTGGAAGCTCTCAATACATCCTGATCCTGTCATGCCGCGATGTGCCCGGGATTGTGGCCGACGTTTCGCGCTGTCTGTTCGAGAACGGCGGCAACATCATCGAGGCGGCGCAGGTCGACGAGATCATGAGCGAACGCTTCTTCATGAGGGTCGGTGTCACACTGTCGGACGAGGGCGCGCAGAAGGCGCGAGCAGGCCTTGAGATCATCGCCCGAAGGTTCGGCATGGAGTGGAAGCTCCGATCCCAGGCCGAACGCAAGCGCGTGCTCCTGTTCGTCTCCAAATTCGATCACTGCCTGGGCGATCTCCTCTATCGCCACAGGCTCGGCGAGCTCCAGATGGACATCGTCGGGATCGTTTCCAACCATCCGCGTTCGGCCTTAGCCGTCAGCCTCGTCGGCGACATCCCTTTCCATCACCTTCCGGTTACGAAGGAAACGAAGATGGAGCAGGAAGCGCAGATCAAGGCGCTTGTCGCGATGACGAATGCCGATCTCGTCGTTCTCGCGCGTTACATGCAGATCCTCTCGGATGATCTCTCGCGCCATCTCCATGGCCGTTGCATCAACATCCACCATAGCTTCCTGCCGGGGTTCAAGGGCGCAAAACCCTATCACCAGGCGCACGCGCGCGGCGTGAAGCTCATCGGAGCGACCGCGCACTTCGCGACGAGCGATCTGGACGAAGGTCCGATCATCGAACAGGACGTCGAACGCGTCAGCCACCGCGATACGCCGGACGATCTGGTCCGGAAGGGGCGCGACATCGAACGGCGCGTCCTCTCGCGCGCGGTCCACCTCTTCCTCGAGGACCGCGTCATCATCAACGGCGATCGAACGATCGTCTTCTCCAATTGAGAAACGGAGCACGACAATGTTGACCCCCAAGGGCATGCGCAAGACACCCGAAGGCTATTTCACCTCGCGTTGGGGCCTTCCCGAATACACCGACTGGATCGACGAGAGCATGTCGTGGAAGGAGACCTGCGCGATCGGCGACTGGTCGTTCCTCTGGGAGCGGCGCTTCAAGGGACCCGACGCCCTGAAGCTTTTCTCGGATACTTCCGTCAACAGCTTCCAGAAGTTCGACATCCGTCAGTCCAAGCACGTCGTCCATACGACAAAGCAGGGAAAAGTCATCGCCGAGGGCATCCTCACGCGGTTGTCCGAAGACGAGTTCATGTTGTTCGGGCGCGGCACATTCTGGGTCGACTACATCCGCCGGCACGGCGACTACAAGGTGACGTCCGCAGCCGATGACTGGTTCAATTTCCAGGTCCAGGGGCCGACGTCGCTCGCGCTTCTTGAAAAGGTCGCGAAGCAGTCGCTGCGAGACGTCAAGTTCATGCATTCGGGCGAGATCGAGATTGCCGGCTGCAAGATGCTCGCGCTGCGACAGGGCATGTCTGGCGAGGTCGGCTTCGAGCTTCAGGGGCCGATGGGGCAGGCGGCGGCCGTCTACGACGCCATCGTCGCTGCCGGCCAGGAGTTCGGCCTGCGCCGGATCGGCGGCCGCGCGATTTTCATCAACCATCTCGAGGCCTGCTTCCCGACGATCGTCACCGACTACATGCCCGCGATCTTCGACGCGGACATGAAGGAGTATCAGGATGAGTTCCGCGCAGCGATGCCGGGGTTTGCCTCGACCTTCAACATCGCAGGCAGCTTCCAGTCGGACGACGTCCGTGACTGGTACCGGAGCCCGGTCGAGCTGGGCTGGGCCAAGAACATCAAGTTCGATCATGAGTTCATCGGACGCGCGGCGCTCGAGGACGAAGTTGCCCATCCAAAGCGCGTGATCCGCACGCTCGTCTGGAACGGAGACGACGTGGCCGACGTTCACGCCTCCCTCTTTCAGAAGGAGCAGGAGCCGTACCAGTACATGGAGATGCCTCGCGATCAGCGCGGCTTCATGTACGCCGACCGCGTGCTGAGTGGCGGACAGGACGTCGGCGTGACGACGTCGCGGGGATATAGCTACTTCTTCCGCGAAATGTTGTCGCTCTGCACCATCGACGTCGATCATTCCGAGATTGGCAATGAGGTCGTCGTGGTCTGGGGCGAGCCCGGACGTCGGCAAAAGCTGATCCGCGCGAAGGTGGCGCCGGCGCCCTACAAGAAGGACAACCGTCGCGCTGATCTCTCCAAGGTCTGACCTGCCCATGTCAGCCCGCATCATCGATGGAAGGGCGCTCGCTGCCGAGGTTCGGAACGAAGTGGCCAAAGGCGTCGCCGCCCTGGTTGCCGGCGGCGCGGCGGTCCCGGAGTTGGCCGTCGTGCTGATCGGCGACGACCCCGCCAGTCACGTCTATGTCTCGAACAAGGTACGGCAGACCGAAGCTGTTGGCATGCGATCACGCCGGTTCGTGCTCGCTGCGGACACGACGGAGCGGTTGTTGCTCGACTTGATCGAGCAGTTGAACCGCGATCCCGCGGTGAGCGGGATATTGGTTCAGTTTCCGTTGCCCCCTCAGATCGATGCCGCGCGCGTCGTGACGGCTATCCGGCCCGACAAGGATGTCGATGGATTCAATCCGTTGAACGTGGGGCGGACGGCCGCAGGAATGGAAGGCGCCTTGGTTCCGTGCACGCCTCTGGGCATCCTGCGTTTGATCAAATCGGTGCACGACGACATCGCCGGCTTCGGAGCACTGGTCGTGGGAGCATCGAACGTCGTGGGCCGGCCGATGGCGCGGCTGCTGTTGCAAGAGATGTGCACGGTCTCCATTGCGCACGTTCGGACCACCGATCTGGAACGACGCTGCAGGGAAGCCGACATCCTCGTTGTCGCAACCGGCGTCCCAGGCCTGATCCGCGGTCATTTCATCAAGCCGGGCGCAACGGTCATCGACGTCGGCATCACTCGCATCAAGTCCGGTTCAGGAGCCGAGAGGCTTGTCGGAGATGTCGCTTTCGACGAGGCGATTGAGGTCGCCGGCGCGATCACGCCTGTCCCGGGTGGCGTCGGGCCGATGACCATCGCGTATCTGCTCGCCAACACGTTGGGCGCGGCCCGAATGGAAGCCGCCCGGTCGAAGGCGAAAGAGGCGGACGTGACGACGGCTGTCTGACCGGAGCGCCGGACGGACGTGCCTGGCGAGAATTGGGCGGCCGAGTTCCGGCCGCCCGAGCAGAGATATTCGAAAGCGTTTACAAAAAGGGGGAGAACGAACGTGACGACACAGGTCCTGGACACACCGCAGCAGCGGGTTATCGACATCGGCTCACTCGCAGAGGAGGGGACGTGGAACGCTTCGCGAAAGCAGGTGCTGCTCCTCTGCGCTCTCGCTATCGTCCTCGACGGTCTGGACAATCAAATTCTCGGCTTCGCCATACCATCGATGATCAAGGAGTGGAGCGTCACGCGCGGCGATTTCGCTCCAGCCCTCGCGTTGGGCTTCGTGGGCATGACGATCGGCACGCCGATCGGGGGCGTCGTCGGCGACTGGCTCGGACGCAAGGTTGCCCTCATCGCATCCGTCTTCCTGTTTGGTGCGGCGACCTTTGCGATTGCGGTCGCTCATGGTGTCGGCGAGGTCGGCTTGTATCGTTTCCTGGCGGGCCTTGGGCTTGGCGGTGCCCTTCCGGCGGCGACCGCGTTGATCGCAGAATTCACGCCTAGGCGAAATCGCAGTCTTTCCGTGATGTTGGGCATTGTCTGCATCCCCATCGGAGGCATGATTGGTGGCCTGATCGCCGCTCAACTGCAGCCCGAATATGGTTGGCGCATGCTCTTCGTGGTCAGCGGCGTGTTGCCGGTGATCGTCGCCGCGATCCTGATGTTCGCACTGCCGGAATCGCCGCAATATCTATTGGCGCGTGGCGCTGACATGGAAAGGGTTGCGAAATCCGTTCGGATCCTGGACGAGACCGCTGCCGCTTCCAAAGCTTTCATCGACCGGCGCGACGTCGGTGTTGAACGTGCTTCGCTCACCGCACTGTTCATTGCCGGATTTCGTCGTACGACGACGGCGCTCTGGATCGCGTTCTTCTTCTGTTTGTTGCCGGTCTACGTCCTCTACGCGTGGGCTCCCACTCTCTTGACCAGCAAGGGTCTTGACGTGCAGACGGCGAGCTTCGGTCTGGCACTGTTCAACTTCGGGGGCGTCGGTGGTTGCATCGTCACCGGTTGGGCGATCGGCAGGTATGGAACGCGCGTTGCGATCCTGACTGTTGCCGGCGCAGCAACCATCGGCGCAGTGATCCTGGCATCGATACCGCTATCGACCGAAACCCAGCCGCTGCTCATGGCTCTCTTGTGCATCGAAGGCTTCTGTCTGCTCGGCGCGCAAGGCTCCCTCTATGCGCTGGCGGCCCACATCTATCCGACCAACGTCCGGTCGACCGGTGTCGGTGCGGCAGCCGGCTTCGGCCGAGCGGGGGCGATTGTCAGCGCGTATATCGGCACATTCGCACTCAACTACGGTGCGACCGTGTTCTTCGCCGTCATCGCCTTCTGCGTCGCGATTACGTTCATCGCGGTGGCGGTCATCGATATGCATCAGGCCGCGACGAGAGCCGAAACTGCGAGTTCCGGCATCTGAGGAGATGCATCCGCTACTGTGCATGGGGTTGTTTTCGCGCTTTTGTTTTGCGAACGCCTAAACAGCCCCGCTCAGCGCCGGCCACGCGGGGCCTCGCCTTGGCCGGCGCTGACCAAGTAATCGAATAGAATAGGATTTGCCGCGATCCCGAGCCCGGAATTGGCCCGTGGCTGACGGTACCCCCAGAGCAACGAAGACGTCCGCTTCCGACAGGTGACCCGACCAAGCTCATGCTGGCCGGCGAGGGCAGCCTTTGACCAAAAGCCGTCCTTCGCTACGGAAGGGGGCCTTGAAGTATCTGGATAACATCCATATACCATCCAATGGGATGGTTAGAGTGGATGTTAGCGATGGCTGATAACGTGCGCGAGCTGCGACCCAAGGCCCCCGACACCGAAAAGATCACGATCAACCTTGGCTATGTCGACCTCGGTCATGTCGATCTCATGGTGCAGGAAGGGTTCTATTCGAATCGGACCGATTTCATCCGGACAGCAATCCGGAACCAGCTCGAGCGCCACGTAGAGGTCGTCAGACAATCCACGGCCCGGAAGAATCTGGACCTCGGGCTGCGCAACTACACTCGCGAGGATCTCGAAGCGGCGCGGCGCGCCGGCGAAATGCTGCAGATCAACGTTTTGGGCTTAGCCACCATCGCCCAGGACGTCACTCCCGAGTTGGCTCGCGCCACAATCGCGTCGATCTCGGTGCTGGGGGCCCTTCACGCCACTCCCGCGGTCAAGGCCGCTCTCGCCGACAGAACGAGGTGAACGATGCTGGATCAAGACATAGTCCGCGAAGCCACCCGCCTCACGCGTGCCGGCCAACTGGTCGAGGCCACCGCGCTCCTGCAACGCATGCTCCAGGGCGGTGGCGCTCCAAGACCGGAGTCTCGCAGCGCCGCTCAAGCTCGGCTCCCGCGGCTCGATCCGCTTACCATCGACGCCACGGCCAACTTCGTCGAGGAGCGGGAGGCTCCGCAGATCTCGCCGGCCCGCTTTGATCGAGGACGCGGACGCTCCTCACCGCTCAACGGCATGCGGGATTTTTCCGGACTCGCCCTGCGAAGTCCGATCACGCGCGCTCCTCTGTCCCCATCGGACATCATGCCCGACGGCACACGGTTTATCGCCGGTACTTTCAGTAACGCCGCGGGAAGCCGGACCTACAAGCTGTTCATCCCAAGCCGCTATCAGGGACAACGGCTTCCCCTGATCGTCATGCTTCATGGCTGCACCCAGTCGCCGGACGATTTCGCGGCCGGCACCCGGATGAACTTCCGGGCGGAAGAGCAGAACTGCTTCGTGGTCTATCCTGAGCAGCCGAGCGGAGCCAACCAGTCGAAGTGCTGGAACTGGTTTCGCACCGGTGACCAGCGCCGCGGCGGGGGCGAGCCTTCGATGATCGCCGGCATTACCCGCCAGATCATGCGCGACCATGCGATCGATCCGACGCGCGTATACGTCGCGGGTCTCTCTGCCGGTGGGGCCGCCGCCGCCATCATGGGCGCAACCTATAGCGACCTGTACGCGGCCGTCGGCATTCATTCAGGCCTGGCGTGTGGGGCCGCGAGCGATCTTCCCTCCGCGTTCGTCGCGATGCGGCAGGGGGGCGGCTCCAAGGCAATTGCGGCTGGCAAAACTTGTGTGCCGCCGACCATCGTTTTCCATGGTGATCGCGACACGACGGTGCATCCAAAGAATGGCGATCAGATTATCGAGCAATCCGCCAGGGCAACGAGGCCGACGACGAAGGTATTTCGCGGACGCGTACCGCACGGCCATGCCTATACTCGCACGGTCCTAACCGACGGTTCCGGTTGGGCGATCTCCGAACACTGGACTATCGATGGCGCCGGACATGCGTGGTCAGGCGGCAGTCCCGCCGGGTCCTACACTGATCCACATGGGCCGGATGCGACGAGGGAAATGCTGCGCTTCTTCCTCGAGCATTCGCTCGGTGGGTAATCTGGTTGCAAGGGCGCTGTCAATGGCCGCAGCCAATGCTGCCCTCCGAAGGTTCGATACGAGGCGTTCTCGCGATCAAGGCATGAATGCTTGCGTAGTCGCCGCAAAGCACAACGAGCGGAAAGCTAATTGTTCTCAGGCCGACGCCCATTGAGCATAGGTCTGGAAGATCGCCAGCTGGACGTTTGTTCGTTGGAGTTGCTACCTGAAATCATCGTCCACATCGCAGAACCTGCGTGATCTCAGTTCATGCGGGACTGTAACAATTCGCGGGTTTGGAACGCCACATCACAAAGCCTGTTGTCCGTTCAGAAATGACTGTGTGGTCGCCCCCCATATTCTTTGGAGCGTCAGATGAGCAAACGCAAACCGCCGCCAGCGTCAAAGCGCGCCCCCAATCCGAAAACGGCCGCGCGGGCCCAACGGAACAAGCAGGCCATTGTTAAAAGCTCGAAAGAGAATGGACCTCGCTCAGTTGCGGCAGCCTCGATTGAACCACCTCCTAGGCTTCGTGACGATCCTAGACCCGGGGTTCCTGTCATTGAGTCTCGGGTGGATGCCCTGCCAGATGACCTCAGTCGGAGAATGATTCATAGCGATCCAATGAAAGGCTTTGCCTTAGCCACGGCAAACATGCAGGCGTACCAAGCAAAGCTTCTCGAGATAGCTCAGGCCAACGTGCAATTTGCTTTCGATTTCGGCCTGAGACTTGCGACGATCAGGTCACCAACTGAATTTTTCGCCGTCATGATGGAGTTTACAACCAGACGGGTCGATATGTTCGGGCAGCATTCGAAAGAATTGGCGGCATATCCGTTCTGGCGCATCGAGCCGCCCCGAGAGCTCACGATTCTGCCGAGACGATAACTGCAAGCCGTACCTGCTGCGGTAAAGGATGGACGCAGTGTGGACCACGCACGCGGCGATCACGGGCTTTCGGCCGGGGATAGCGCGGTGCACAACGAGGGAGCGGAATCCGCAGCCCTTAGAGGGCTCGATGCCGCCAATCCGAGGGACCCGCGATCGGGAATGGAGGTGGACACCATGTCCACAACTGAAGCCGTTCTGCTGATCGTTTTGGCAGGGCTTGTCGTTCTGATCCTCTGCAACATCACGTTTCAGGTGACAGCGGAACGAAGGAATCCGCCTATCGGCGTCTTCATCGTGTGCGACGGAATGCGCCTTCACTATATCGAACGGGGCGATGCCGCCGCGCCTTGCGTGGTCTTGCTCCACGGAAATGGCACCATGGTTCAGGATCTCGTCCTCAGCGGATTGGTCGACCGTCTGGCCCGCAACTATCGCGTTGTTTGCTTCGACCGGCCAGGGTTTGGCTACAGCGACCGTCCGCGCACGCGCATCTGGACGCCCACAACGCAAGCTTCCTTGTTCGCGAAGGCTCTTGATCAGCTCGGCGTGCGCAATCCCGTGGTGCTCGGCCACTCCTGGGGAACGCTGGTGGCAATCGCGCTGGCGCTGCGAAGCGGTTATGCCGTGAGCGGGCTGGTGCTTGTGTCCGGCTACTATTTTCCAACCTCCCGGATGGACTTTTGGCTCATGTCAGGTCCGGCACTGCCGCTGCTGGGCGATCTGATGCGCTACACGATCTCGCCGATCATATCGTGGGCTATCGCGCCGAAGCTGATGCGCACGCTGTTCGCGCCGCGTGCCATTCCACCGGAATTCAAGAATGAATTTCCGATCTCGTTGGCTCTCCGGCCCAAGCAGTTGAGGGCGGCAGCCGAGGAGAGCGCGTTCCTTATTCCCGCTGCTGCGCAATTGCAGCTTCAGTATCAAGGTATCCGGTGTCCCGTCAGGATCGTGCATGGGAAGAGTGACCGGCTCATCGAGGCCGACCAGTCGCGCCGCCTGCACGAGGCGTTGCCCCGCTCCGTGCTACACTTGGTCGAGGATGCCGGTCACATGGTTACCTATGCAGATTCGCCGGGAATAGCGGATGCCGTGGCGGCGCTGGCGCTCACCGCGCCGCTGAGGACCGCATAGGGTGTTGCAATGCGGGCGTCCGGAAGTGGCCCTTAGCCGAACCACGCTGGTCCCACACTAGACATCGCCAACGTTTCAATCCACCATTTCAACGGCTATGATGGCAAGCTCGCGCGCTGCCGAAATTGGAAATGCACCATCAGAGCGATCATGAGTGGGCGCCGGTGTTTTATAGCTTTAATGGGAGCGGCCATCGTCGTCGCGCCGCTCTCGACACGCGCGCAACAGCCGGCCACACCGGTCATTGGATTCCTCAACAACTTGTCGCCTGGTGCGATCGCCCGCCCCGTAGCCGCGTTCCGCGAGGGCCTGAAGGAAGCCGGCTTTATCGAAGGCCACAACCTCGTGATCGAATATCGCTGGGCCGAGAATCACAATGATCGTTTGCCCGCGCTGGCTGCCGATCTGGTCCGGCGCCAGGTTGCGGTGGTTGTTGCGACCGGCGGTGGCGCCTCGGCGCTAGCCGCGAAGGCTGCGACCACGACAATTCCGACCGTGTTTTCCTCGGCCACTGATCCTGTCGAGCTGGGCCTCGTTGTCAGCCTGAACCGACCCGGCGGAAACGCCACCGGCGTTTATGTGATGACCAACTCTTTGGAAGCCAAGCGGCTGGGCCTGCTGCACGAACTGGTGCCAAACGCCGCGACCATCGCCATGCTGGTCAATCCGGGCACTCCCGGCGCCGACAGCCAGTTGACGGAAGCAAAGACGGCTGCGCAAACCCTCGCGCGGGAGATTCACGTTCTAAGGGCACACAACGAGCCGGAACTCGACAGGGCCTTCGCGATCCTGGCCGAGCATCATACCGACGCTCTCCTCGTCGCGGCCGATCCGTTCTTCAACGCTCACCGCCAGCAGATCGTCACAATGGCAGCGCGCTACGCCGTTCCCGCAATCTACGAATTCCGGGAGTTTGTGGTGGCCGGCGGCCTGATGAGCTACGGGATCAGTCTGGCCGACGCGTACCGGCAGATTGGACTTTATACCGGCAAAATTCTTCAGGGTGCCAAGGCCGCTGACTTGCCGGTTATGCAGCCGACCAAATTCGAGTTGGTCATCAATCTCAAGGCCGCGAAGGCGCTGGGCATCACTGTCCCGCCGATGCTGCTCGCCCGCGCCGACGAGGTGATCGATTAGGGGAGTTGTTGCTGCCGTGCACGAGTCAGCTTGTGGCCCTTGCTGATCTCAGCCCAGAGCTGCGTCGATGTCCGCTTCATAGAGGTGACCCGACCAAGGTCTTCTGGCTGCCGAAGGCAGCCTTTGACCCATTGCGGGCATATCTTCGCGCCGCTTTGCGATGCAATATTGCACTCACCAAGTGCCACCTCTGTCGAGAACTGATATACTGCACCGCGTCGTCCTCAAGTTGTGATGAGGGTCGAATGAAGCGGCGGGAGTTCATCGCGGCCGCTGCGGCGTTACTCGTTTCGTCACGGGGTTTGCGGGCGCAGAGCAGACGCTATCGACTTGGCTTTCTCGCTGTAGGTGACGGAAGCGCGCGGACGCTCAATCAAACCGAACTGGCGTTGTTTGATGGGCTGCGAAACCACGGTTGGATAGACGGAAGAAATCTGATTATCGATTATCGTTTTTCCCAACCTCCGGATCGACTGCCCGCTTCAGTTGCCGATCTGATTGCCCTCAGTCCCGATGTGCTCATCGTCGCGGCACCGCAGGCAACCAAGGCCCTGAAATCGGCAACTGCTACCATTCCCATCGTATTCGTAGCTGTGGCTGACCCTGTGGGACTTGGCCTCGTGCAAAGCCTAGCGCGTCCCGGCGGCAACATAACGGGACTTGCGACTTACGTGCCGGGGGATTTTGTCGCAAAACGAATAGAAATCCTGCGGGAACTGGTGCCTGGTGCCTCGCGGTTTGCAATCCTGGCCAATCCAGGCAACCCGATGCATAGGCTGTTGTTAGCCGACGAGGTACCCAGTACGGCCCGCAACCTGGGTGTGGCTCTGCCGATAGTTCAGGCGATCACGGCCGAGGAGCTTGATGTGGCCTTTGCCTCGGCTGCCGCCCAGCGCGCTGATGCTATCATTGTTTTTGGCGATACTCTGACCGTTGTCGAGGCCCCCCGAGTCGTCGCGCTCGCGGCGAAACATCATCTGCCTGCTGTTCATTTCTCCCGACAATTCGCCAATGGGGGATTGATCGTCTACGGGCCCGATATCGCCGATCTGTTCCGCCGTGCAGGCGGCTACGTCGATAGGATACTTAAAGGCGCCAAACCGTCCGATCTGCCGGTAGAGCAGCCGACTAAATTCGAGTTCGTGATCAACATGAAGACTGCCAGAGCACTCGGCCTCAGCGTGCCGACCTCATTACTGCTTCGCGCTGATGAGGTGATCGAATAGAGATCCTATTTGCTGCGATGCACGAGTTTCTTGTTGGCCCCAAAAGCGAAGTTCAGTCGTGGCCACTTTCGCGGCGCTGTTGGACACTGAGCCGACATGGGGGCGCCGGGCGTGCGTAGGAGCCCACGCACAAGCCCAATGATCTCAACGTCCCCGCTACTGTGCATGGGGTTGTTTTTCAGCTTTTTGTTTTGAGGGCCGCCGAACCAGCCGCGCTCAGCGCCGGCCGCGCGGGGCCTCGGCCTTGGCGGGCTGTTCGGTCTGCGGGCCGCAGCTCGCAGCTGCAAGCGTCGCCTGCGCCTGCGGCATCAGGCCGGGCTCGGGGGCGAGCGCCTTCATCACGATAAGGCCGGTGGTGCTGGGGGAATCGATGATCAGGCGGTCGGCCGCGGTGACCTCTTCGTCCTCGGGCAGCTCGTTGTGCTGCGCTTCCGTCATCAAATCGAGCTCGATCACCTTGCGGCCCGCCGAGCGGTCGTTGATGGCGTAATAGGCGATCTCGTTGCGGGTGTAGAACGACACCGAGGTGTAGGCCTGGCTTACCGGCACCGTCAGCTTGATCGGTCCGCTTGTGAGGTCGTAGCGGCAGATCGCCAGCGCGAAGGCCGGGTCCATGAACGGCATCGGTGAAGTGTTGGGATCGGCGAGGGGAAGCTGGCTGACGCCGTTGAGCTTGGTCATCGGCGTCATTCGCGAATAGGCATCCTGCGTCGCGATCCGCGGCAGCGCCAGCACGCTGACGAGGTGGACCACGAGGCCCAGCACCACGCCGGCAACGACGGTGAACAAGAGGCGGATCATGAGCAGCCCACCGTCGAAATCGTCGGCATCGGCGCATCGCGCTGGGTGCGCGTCGCAACGCCGACCGGCGTGTCGTAGAGGCGCAGCATCAGCGCGTAGCGCTCGATGCCGCCGGTCGGCAGCCAGTTGCCGGCGCGCGAGCGCGAGGCGATGCGGATCTCGAACGAGCCGTCGGACTGGCGTACGATCTCCTGGCTGGTGAAGCCGTAGCGGGCCAGCGAGTTGGCGACGAGGTGGCCTTTGCGGTCGTACAGCGTCAGCGTCCAGAACCGCGCCGGCGGCGTCACGCCGGAGACGATCACGTCGCAGCGGCCGTCGAGCGCCTTCTTCTTGTCGTCGGTGGTGGCGGTGAAGGCGACGCCGTCGCCGGTGCCGATCGGCAGCTCGCCGTTGCGCACGATGGTGGCGCGCGAATAGGGGTCGACGTCGGCGGTGCCGGTGCGCGGCCGCGCGGTCCAGGCGCCGATGGTCAGCGCGCCGATCTCGGTGCCGCGCGTCGTCGTCATCCAGGTCGCGCCGAGGCCCACCACCGTCGCGAGCAGAAGGGCCGTCAATGTGATCAGGATCAGCCGCACTTGTTTCGATCAGTTCTTGCGCGGGGCGGAGGCGTTGGCATTTTCTTCCGCATAGTTCTGCGGGAAGGCGAGCGCGCTCGTCGCCGAGGGCGGCCTGGCCGCCTTGGTGTCGGCATCCGCCGATTTCTTTGCCGTCTTGGCGGCGTCATCCAGCAGCTTCTCGACGCGCACCAGGATGTCGGCGCCGCGCTTGGTCAGCACCGGCGGCGGACCCGGCTTGGTCTCGAGCACCTTCGGCGCCGCGTTGGCCTGCGCGTTGCTGACATGCTGCGGCGGCAGCTTCTGGCCCATGCCGATGCCGGGGATTTCCCGGACCTCGACGCCCTGATGCGCCGCGAGCATGATGTCGTGCCAGGTCTGCGCCGGCAGCGAGCCGCCGGTCATGCGGTTGGTCGGCGAATAGTCGTCGTTGCCGTACCAGACCGCGCAGGTGAAATTGCCGGTGTAGCCGACGAACCAGGCGTCGCGATACGCATTGGTCGTGCCGGTTTTGCCCGCGGTCGGAATGCCGTCGAGCGCGGCACGACGCGCGGTGCCTTCGCTGACGACGTGGCTCATCATGCCGGCCATGTCGGCGGCAACGGAGGCGGGGATCGCCTGCCGCGGCTTCGGGCCGTCGCGGTCCCAGCGCCAGACGAGGTCGCCGGCGCCGGTGCGCACTTCGAGCACCGAATGCGGCGTCACCGCCTTGCCGCGGTTGGGGAAGGTCGCGTAGGCGACGGCGTGCTCGAGCACGGTGACTTCGTCCGAGCCGATCGGCAGCGACGGCGTGTCGGGCAGCGGCGCCTTGAGGCCGAAGCGGCGCGCGACCTCGACGATCTTGGCGCGACCGATCTTGGCCGGGTTCGGCGCCTTCGGCTGCTCCTTCTGGCCGATCGCGATCGAGAGCTTCACCGGCACGACGTTGATCGAGCGCGTGATCGCCTGCGTCAGGGTCACCGAGCCGGAATAGGAATGGCCATAGTTCTGCGGGCACCAATTGCCGATGCAGACCGGGCCGTCGACCACGATCGAGTTCGGCGTAAAACCGTTCAGCAGCGCGGTGGTGTAGACGTAGGGCTTGAACGACGATCCCGGCTGGCGGTAGGCGTCGGTGGCGCGGTTGAACTGGCTGGCGCCGTAGTCGCGGCCGCCGACCATGGCGCGGATGCCGCCGTCGAGGTCGGACACCACGGTCGCCGCCTGCGTTGCGTGATAGTCGCGGCCGAACTGGCGCAACTGGTTCTCGACCGCGTCTTCGGCGGCCTTCTGCACGTTGGTGTCGATGGCGAGGCGCACCACGAAGACGCGCTCGGTGTACGATTTCGGGAAAGTGTCGACCAGCTTGCGCATCTCGTCGAAGGCATAGTCGAGATAGTAGTTCGGCGAAGCCTCGTCGCGGCGATCGACCGCGAAGGCTGGGTTGCGACGGGCGCCGAACACCTGGCCCTCGGTCATGAAGCCGGCATCGACGAGGTTGTCGAGCACGACGTTGGCGCGGGCGCGCGCGGCGGGCAGGTTGATGTGGGGTGCGTATTTCGTCGGGGCCTTGAACAGGCCGGCGAGCATCGCGGCTTCCGCTAGCGTCACGTCGCGCGCGGATTTGTTGAAGTAGAAATGCGCCGCGCCGTCGACGCCGAAAGTGCCGCCGCCCATATAGGCGCGATCGAGATAGAGCTTGAGGATCTCGTTCTTGGTCAGGCGCCATTCCAGCCAGACCGCGAGGAAGGCCTCGTTGACCTTGCGCTCGATGGTGCGCTCGTTGCTCAGGAACAGGTTCTTGGCGAGCTGCTGGGTGATCGAGGAGCCGCCCTGGCGGACGCCGCCAGCTTGCGCGTTGGTGACGAGCGCGCGCGCGGTGCCGGCGATGTCGATGCCGAAATGCTCGTAGAAGCGGCGGTCCTCGGTCGCCAGCGTCGCCTTGATCAGCACGTCCGGAAAATCTTCCAGCGGGATCGAATCGTTGTGCTTGATGCCGCGGCTGCCGATCGGGTTGCCGTAGCGGTCGAGGAAGCTCACGGCGAGATCGGACTTCTTCAGCCAGTCCTCGTCCGCGGTCTCGCGGAAGGCGGGGATGGCGAGGGTGAGCATCACGACCAGGCCGCCGAGGCCGAGGGTTGCGGCCTCCGACAGCGGCTCGATGAACACCCAGCGCTTCCAGCGTCCGACATAGAACCGGTCCATGAAGGTCGAGTAGCGCTCGTAGAGCTCGCGGATGCCCTTGGCTGAGGAGAACAGCGAGGAGTCGATGCGCGCATCGAGGTCCAGGAAGAAATTCCGGATCTTCTGTTTCCAATGCGGTGGTAAGATCTGGCGCACCTAGAACCCTTGAGGCTTGGTTCGAAAGCGTTCAAGCACCCGGCCGGGGGCGGCATCGAGACGTCTTGAGGGAATGTTGCGGCAAACCCAAGGCGCCCGGCCAGCATCCGAGGGACTTGCTGTTCCTTCTAGCCGAGCGGGGCCCATAAACCAATGGTCAGGCTCGCGATTTTGAGCAACAGGCCTAATTGACCCCGGTTCATTACGGGCCTCAAAGGCACCTTGCTTGCACCACCCCGGCCGCACGCCCTAGATGGCTTGAGCCGTAGCTCTTTCGAACTTTTGTTGAGGCGCATGACCGCAGTTCCCAAACGACCTTCAGGCCAGGAAGGATTCTTCTGGAAAACCAAGACGTTGGAAGAGATGTCGGCCGGCGAATGGGAAAGCCTGTGCGACGGCTGCGGGCGCTGCTGCCTGAACAAGCTCGAGGACGAGGACACCGGGCAGATCTATTTCACCCATATCGGCTGCAAGCTGCTCGATGGGATGAGCTGCGCCTGCAAGGACTATCCGAATCGCTCCGACAAGGTTCCTGACTGCGTCCGCCTGACCCCGGCCAATGTCCGCACCCTGAACTGGCTGCCGCCGAGTTGCGGCTACAAGCTCGTCGCTGAGGGGCGCGATCTCTATTGGTGGCATCCGCTGGTCTCCGGTGATCCCAACACCGTGCATGACGCCGGCGTCTCCGTGCGCGGACGGGTGGAAGGCAGCGAGGACGAGATCCCGGACGAGGAGCTCGAGGACCACATCGTGCAATGGCCGGCACTGCTGCCGAAACGGGCCCGTCTGAAGCGACGTCCGAAGGACTGAACCGCCGTCAGGTCTTGCGCGGCGATCACGTCTTCGGGATGGCCCGGGGGCGGGATGCACCCATGCGCCGCGGCGTCTGCCTGGGAAGAACTTTGCTGTCTACATTGGGCTGCATAGAACGAATCCTTTGCGGCGTTGCGCCGCCCCACGACGTCCGAGCGAGATGAACAAGTTCGACCGGCAGAGCAGTTCTGCCGACATCCAGACTTTGCCTGACGATATCGCCGAGGAGCTGTCCCGGCTTCCGAGCGAGGTCATCAGCGTCGATGACGCGCCCTCCATCGCGCCGCCGGTGCCGCTGTCGCAGGACGAGGTCCGCACCATCGTCATCAGCCTGATGCTGACGATGTTCCTGGCAGCCCTCGACCAGACCATCGTGGCGACTGCGCTGCCGACCATCGGGCGCCAGTTCCAGGACGTCTCCAATCTCTCCTGGGTCATCACCGCCTATCTGCTCGCCTCGACCGCGGTGGCGCCGGTGTTCGGCACGCTCAGCGACATCTACGGCCGCCGCGTCATGATCATCATCTCGCTCAGCCTGTTCGTGGCGGGCTCGGTGCTGTGCGCGGTCGCGCCGAACATGCCGATGTTGATCCTGGCGCGCGGCCTGCAGGGACTCGGCGGCGGCGGCATCATGCCTGTCGTGCAGACCGTGATCTCGGACGTCGTCTCCCCGCGCGAGCGCGGCCAGTACCAGGCCTATTTCTCCAGCGTCTGGATGGTCGGCGGCATTTTGGGCCCGGTCATCGGCGGCGTGTTCGCCGAGCATCTGCATTGGTCGATGATCTTCTGGATCAACCTGCCGCTCGCGGCCGCGGCCATCGTGATGCTGCTGCCGAAGATGAAGAAGATCCCGGTGTTCCACCGCAAGCGCAAGGTCGACTGGCTCGGCGGCGTGCTGCTGATGGCCTCCGCCGTCGTCTTCATGCTGGTGCTGACCTGGGGCGGCACGCGCTATCCCTGGCTGTCGCCGACCGTGCTGGCGATGGTGGGCGGCGCCGTCGCGCTCGCGGTCAGCTTCGTCTGGCACGCCCGGCGGGCCGACGAGCCGTTCCTGCCGTTGAAGCTGCTGACCGGATCGGTGGCGCCGTTCGCGCTGACCGCCGGCGGCTGCGGGCTCGGGGCGATCACCGGCCTCACCGTGCAGCTGCCGCTGTATTACGAGTCGGTCTACCATTTGAGCGCAAGCGAGGCCGGCCTTGCGTTGATCCCGCTCGCGGCGGTCTCGACCGTCGGCGCGGCCGTCGCCGGCCGCACCATGGCCCGTGCAAAACACTACAAGCGCGTCGCGATCATCGGCACCTCCTGGGCCGCGCTGTGCGGCCTCGGGCTCACGCTCACCACGCTGCCGCTGTGGGGCTTGCTGACGCTGATGGCGGCGTTCGCGCTCGGGCTCGGCACCACCTTCCCGGTGTGCGTGGTCTCGCTGCAGAACTCGGTCGCGCGCCCGCAAGTCGGCACCATCACCGGCGCGATGAACTTCTTCCGCTCGCTGATGTCCTCGTTCACGGTTGCCGCGTTCGCCGCGATCCTGCTGATCGCGCTCGGCATCGACGTTCCGCTCGCCGGCGAGCACCACGCCGCGGGCGCCGTCGCTATCCCCACCGAGGACATGCGCCACGCGTTCCGCTACGTGTTCGGCGCCGCCACCGCGCTGATGACCATTGCCGCGCTGTGCCTGATCGCGATGGAGGAGCGGCCGCTGGCCGGTCCCACCACGGCGCAGCCAGTGGAGATGGCGGAGTAGGCGCCTAAAGCGCGATGCGACGAGGATGAATCGTCATCGCGCTTTAGGTTGTTGTTTAAGCATGATCTTTTCGGAAAACCGCTGCGCACTTTTCCGGATCATGCTCTAGCCGCCGCGATCGGGATCGTCGTCGGCATTGCCCGCGCCCGTCTTCCGCGCTTTCGCCGCAAGCTGCTCTTTGAGCTGTGCCAGCGCCTCTGCGGACCGGTCATGGACATCGGTCACTGCGATCCAGGCATCGACATAATGCTCGGGCGCGTAGACATGGCCAAAGCCCATCGGCGTGTTGGTCGCAACCGCCATGTCGAGGGCGAGCTGGAGCATCGTCACGATCGGATACCAACGCAGCTCCGGTGACACGTCCGGCCCGCGCGGCGCGCTCATCCAGGCCGGGGCCTGGTAGGCATCGCGATAAGCGAAGAACGTGATCGCGTCGCTGGCATATTGCAGGTAGACGACGCGCATCGGACCCCACGGCGCGTCTGCCCGGACCGTCGGCCCGTTCTGGTTCATGAAGCGCACGAAGCGGTTGTCGCGGAATTCCGGCAGCCACGCCGGCGATCCCGGATTGCGGTTCGCAGTGATCGAGCGCCAGAAGCGGCTCTCGAACGGCGCCCCGCTCCATAGCGCGCCGGCAATGGGATCGCCGATCATCTCGAACAGCTCCGCGGATTTCTCCGAGTTCATGGCGCCGAGGCTGAGCCCGTGCAGATATAGTTTCGGCCGCCTGTCCTTCGGCAGCGTCGTCCAGTAGCCGTAGATCTCCGCGAACAGCGCGCGCGCCGCCTCCGCGCCGTATTCGGGCTGAAACAGCAGCGACATCGGGCTGTTGAGATAGGAGTACTGCATCGCGACGCTGGCGACATCGCCATGGTGGAGATGTTCGACGGTGTCCATCGCTGCAGGGTCGATCCAGCCGGTGCCGGTCGGCGTGACGACGATCAGGATGTTGCGATCAAAACCGTGCTGGCGCTTGAGCTCCTCGAGCGCAAGCCTGGCGCGCGCCTGCGCGGTGGCGCCGCCGGCGAGGCCCACATAGACCCGGACCGGGTCCTGCGCCGGCCTTCCGCTGACGGCGCTGATCTCGGTTGCGTTCGGACCCGAGGCAATGAACCGGCGCCCCATGCGCCCGAGCTCTTGCCACTTCACCAGTGATGCCGGGCTTCCGGTCCGACCGGGATCAGTCGGCTGCGGGCGCTCGGGCTCGAGCAGGACGTCGAGTTCGCGGAAGGAGGAGTCGAGCGCGTTGAACGCCGTGCGGATCAGGACATTGCTGGCGATCGACCAGAACAGCAGGCCTGCGGCCAGTATGCCGATGACGTTGGCGACCTTCCGCGGAATGACGCGCCTCGTATGCTCGGCGAGGAAGCGGGCGAGCAGCGCGAATAGCCGTCCCAGCACCAGCAGCACGACGAACGTGATCAGGGCGATGACGCAGACCTTGAGCGGATGCGCGGTCTCGACCGGCGCCATCTTCATCACGGCGCGGATTGAGTTCTGCCATTCGGCTGCTCGCCACAGAAAGACGATGACGACGAGCAGGCAGGCGGCTGCCGCCAGCGCATTCGCAATCGATCTGGCGCGCGCCGAAGGCTCGGGCAGCTCGAGATAGTGCCACAGCCGCCGCCACAGGACGCCGGCGAAATAGCCGATCGCAAAGCAGCCGCCGGCGAGGACGCCTTGCGTGAGATAGCTCCTGGGGATCAGCGTCGGCGTCAGTGCAGCCGCGAAGAACAGCGCGCCAAGCATGAGGCCGACGCCGGATAGCGAGAGGAGTTGTCGCCGAATGAACCGCGCCAGATTCATCAAAACGCCTCCCGGGCGAAATTGTCCTCAGGGCTTGTCTGAAAAGCTGCTCTTGCGCGGCAGCACAATCGTGAATTCGGTAAACTCGCCGGGCGTGGTCGCGACGTCGATCGTGCCGCCGTGCTGTTTCACCACGATGTCGTGGCTCATCGACAATCCGAGGCCGGTGCCTTCGCCGGCCGGCTTGGTGGTGAAGAACGGATTGAACATCTTCTCCTTCACCGCGTCCGGGATTCCGGTGCCGTTGTCGCGGATGCGGATCTCGACGTGATCGCCGCGGTCGCGGGTCGCGGCCGTCACGACCGGCTCGTAACCGGCCGCCGCGGTCTCCGCCTTGCGCCTGGCGACCGCATGGAATCCGTTTCCGATCAGGTTCAGCAGCACCCGGGTGATCTCCTGCGGGAACACGTCGGCCGAGCCTGCTGCCGGATCGAGCTCGCGCTTCAGCGTCACGTCGAACTGCGGCTTCTCGGCCCGTGCGCCGTGATAGGCGAGGTTGAGGCTCTCCTCGACCACAGCGTTGACGTCGCTCAACCGATGCTCGCCGCCGCCCTCGCGCGAATGCAGCAGCATGTTCTTGACGATGGAATCGGCGCGCCGTCCGTGCTGCACGATCTTTCCGAGATTGTCCTTGAGAAGCCCCGTGAGCTCGTCGACTTCGCTGCGGACATCGTCCGCGAGCGTCACGGGCGCGAGCACCTCGTTCAGCTCGTCGGTCAGCTCGGCGGACAGCGAGGCGAAATTGTTGACGAAGTTGAGCGGGTTCTTGATCTCATGCGCGATGCCGGCGGTGAGCTGGCCGAGCGAGGCGAGCTTCTCGGTCTGGACCAGACGGTCCTGCGCCGCGCGCAAATCGTCGAGCGACTTCGCAAGCTCCCGCGTGCGGTCCTGCACTTCGTCGAAGAGGCGCACATTCTCGATCGCGATGACGGCTTGATCGGCGAAACTGGTAACGAGTTCGATTTGCTTTTCGCTAAACGGCCGGATCGCGCGACGTGCGAGAACAATAGCGCCAACGGTGCTGCCTTCGCGCAGCAGGGGCACACCCAGGAAGCTACGCGGATTGCCGCTCAATTCCTGGCCTTCAAAGGAGTAATCGGGGTCCTCGAGCACATCGGTGACATGAACAACCTTGTCGCCGAGCAGAGTCCTGCCCGTGATGGTACGCCTATCCGGCCGGACCGGAAGATCTCTTACATATTCGACGAATTTGGCTGGAAAGCCGTAGGAGCCCGCCCGGAAATAGGTGCTGCCGGATTTGCGGGTAATCGCCGCCACATCGGCTTCGCATAGTCGCGCCGCCGATTCGACCAGCGTATCGAGCACGGCCTGCAAGTCGAACGCCGAGCGGCTGATAACCTTGAGCACGTCGGCCGTTGCCGTCTGTTGTTGCAGCGACTCGGTCAAATTCTCGGTGCGCTGACGTAATTCACCAAGCAGCCGCGCGTTCTCGATGGCGATCACGGCTTGCGCCGCGAACTGGTTCAGCAAGGTGATCTGCTTCTCCGAGAAGCGTCGGCTCTCCTGCCTGAAGATCATGACGTTGCCGACCACGCGCTCATCCTGAAGCAACGGTACCGCAAGCAGGCAGCGGGCGCCGCCGAGATTGACCAGCGCCCGACGGTTCGGCTCGCCGCTGCGATAGACGTCTGACTCCCGCAGGTCGACGATTTCGACGAACGGTTCGCCCTTCAAAAGGCGCGCGGGCGCGGTGGCCGGACCATAGTTGAGGGGCGCCTTGCGCCGGTATTCGTCGTAAGCGGGGGGCAGTCCGTAAGTGGCGGCTGTGCGGAACTGCGCGCCGTCGTAGGTGTTGAGCACGCCGAAACTGGCGCCGCAGAGCTGCATTGCCTTGCCGAGCATCGCCTCGAAGACCGGCGCGAGATCCCCGGCCGATCGGCTGATGACGCTGAGCACCTCCGATGTTGCAGTCTGCTGCTCCAGTGACTCTGCGAGTTCGTGCGTCCGCGCCTGCACCTCGTTGAACAGCCGCGTGTTCTCGATCGCGATCACGGCCTGGTCGGCGAAGGTCTGGAGCAGGGCGATCGCCTTGTCCGGGAAAGCACCGGCCTCCGGCCGCGTCACGCCGATGGTGCCGATCGCAACGCCGTCGCGCAGCATCGGGATCACGAGGATGCTGCGATAGCCTCTGGTGCGCGCCAGCTCCTTCATGGCGTCCGTGAGGTCGCTTTCGTTCTGCATGTCGCTGCGGAATGCGAACTTTCCGCTCGTCGCGACCCGGCTGTGGATGCCGGATGCCGATAGTGGCGCCGGGAACGAGCTGAGCAGATCCGCGTTGCCCGCCTCGTTGTCGGTGGTGAAGGCCGCCAGATGCAGCAGGCCGTCGATGACGCGGGTGACGGCGGAGGAATGTCCGCCGACCAGCGCCTTGGCGCTGTCGGAGATGGCCTGGAACACCGGCGTGACGTCGGCAGGCGAAGCCGCGATCACCTTGAGGATGTCGGCCGTGGCGGTCTGTCGCTCCAGCGCTTCACGGGTGGCGTTGAACAGGCTGACATTCTTGATGGCGATCACCGCCTGGTCGGCGAAGGTCTGCAGCAGCCGCACGTGATGCGGGGCGAACGCACCGGTCGTACGGCGCGTGGCGATGATGATGCCGATCGCTTCGCCCTCGCTCATCAGCGGCGCGAACAGCATGCTGCGATAGCCGCGGGCGCGGGCGATGTCGCGCGCGGCAGGCTCGTTCTCGGTGTCGGGCAGTTGCGCCGCCGCACCCTTGGCCACGAGCTGGTAGGGCGGGAATTGCGCGAACGGCACCGGGAACGAGGCCTGCAGGACGCGGTCGCCGGCCGGATCGGTCGGCGTGAATGCCGCAAGGTGCGCGGCGCCGTCGATGTAGCGCAGCACCGCCGTGGAGAAGCCGCCGATCAGCCGGTTGGCGTTGGCCGCAATGGCCTCGAACACCGGCTGCACGTCCGAGGGCGAGGCCGCCATCACCTTCAAAATGTCCGCCGTGGCGGTCTGGCGCTCCAGTGCCTCGCGCGTCGTGTTGAACAGCCGTGCATTCTCGATCGCGATCACGGCCTGGTTGGCAAAGGTCTGCAGCAGCTGCACGAGGTCGGGCGCGAACGCGCCAGGCTCGGCGCGGGTGACGCTGATCATGCCGACCGGGGTGCCCCGGTTCATCAGCGGCATGAACAGCACGCTGCGGAAGCCGCGCAGCCGCGCCAGATCGCGGTTCAGCTGCGGCACGTCGGCGGCTTCGCTGTCGGGAAACTGGATCGTCTCGCCGCCACGCACCAGCGCAAAGGTCGGAAACTCCGCGATCTTGCGCGGGAACGACGCCTTGAGCCCTTCGTCCGCCTCCGGGCTGGTCGGCGTGTAGGCCACGAGGTGCAGCTCGTCGCCGATGAACTGGAGCACGGTGGCGGAGAAGCCGTCGAGCAAGCGTTTGGAACTCGACGCGATCGCCTCGAACACCGGCCGGGCATCGGAGGGCGAGGCCGCGATGGTGCGCAGGATCTCCGCGCTGGCGCTTTGGCGATCCCGCGCAGTCGCGAGCTCACTGCGCAGCTGCGTGTTCTCGGCTGCGGCCGACAGCAATCGGCGCTCGAGTTGTTTGATTTCGTTGGAAGGGGACGTCATTCCTGATCCGGCTTGATGCCGCGACATGCGCGGCACCGGCCCGGATTATCACATCTTCCGCGTCCTGAGCCAGCGCTTGCGGCGGAGGCCCGTCTCACGTGCCCGGCCGCGACACCTCCGTCTCCTTGCTGGTGATGAACTCCAGCAGCACCGGAACGCCTTCCTTCGTCTTCTGGATGCCGCGTTTGATCGCGGGGATGATGTCCTCTGGCCTCGTCACCCGCTCGCCATAGCCGCCGAAGGCGCGCGCCATCGCGGCATAGTCGCCGGAGATGTCGGTCGAGCGATATTTTTCGGTCGAGACCGGCATCACCTTCAGCTCGATCGCCATCGAGAAATTGTTCAAGAGGATCGACATGATCGGGATGCGCTCGCGCACCGCGGTCTCGAAATCCATGCCGGTGAAGCCGATCGCCGCATCGCCCCAGACATTGATGCAGAGCTGGTCGGGTTTTGCGAGTTTCGCTCCCATCGCAAGGCCCAAGCCGTAGCCGAGTTGCGTCGTCTTGCCCCAGCCGAGATAGGTGAGGGGTTTTACCGATTTCCAGAACGGCGAGAGCTGGTCGCGCGGACTGCCGGCATCGTGCGTGATGATGGTGTTCTCGATGTCGACGGTGTGTTGGAGATCCCACAGCACGCGATAGGGGCTCAGCGGCGCGTCGTTGCTGGTGAGCTTCGGCGTCCATTTCGCCAGCCACTCCTTGTGCGAGGCCGCGATCTCCGCCGCGACCGCGGAGGCATCACGGTCCGCGGTGACGGACTTGCCGATCTCCTCGAGCAGGGCATCGAGCACGAGGCCGGCATCACCGACGAGGCCAATCTTCGCTTCCACATCCTTGTTGAGATGATTGGGATCGAGCGTGGAATGGATGATGGTCTTGCCCTTCGGCATCGCAATGCCGAAATTGGTCTCGGTGAAGGAGCAGCCGATGCCGAAGATGATTTCGGCCTCTGCAAGGAATTTTGGCACCGCGCGCGGCACCGCAAGACCGCCCGAGCCGAGCGAGAGCGGATGCGTTTCCGGAAACGCCGATTTGCCCCCTAAGCTGGTGGTGACGGGGATCGCCAGCCGCTCCGCGAGCCGCTTCAGCTGCGGCCAGGCCTGCGCGTAATGCACGCCCTGGCCGGCATAGATCACCGCACGCTTGGCGTTGACGAGCAGGCCGGCTGCTTCCTTCACATGCACGGGGTCGGCGCCGTAGCGGGTGCGCAGCACCGGCGTGTAGTCGAGCGGCTCCGGCACCTCCTCGTTCCACATGTCCGAGGGAATCTCGACGATGACGGGACCACCGCGGCCGTTCTTCAGTTTTGTGAAGGCGCGGCGGAAGATGTTGGCGACCTCGGCCGCCAGGATGATCGGCTCCGACGATTTCGCGAACGGCTTCATCGCTTCGCTGGAATTGAAGTTCGGCTCGACATGCGCAAGCCGGCGTTGATAGCCCATCGGCAGCACCAGCACGGGAACGGATTCGCCAAAGCACTGCGCGACGCCGCCCATCGCATTCTCCGCGCCGGGTCCATGCTGCATGCAGAACGCGCCGATGCTGCGCCCCGACGTCACCCGCGAGATCGCATCCGCCATGTGAATGCCGACGCGCTCCTGCCGCACCATCACCGGGCGGATCTCGGCCTTGGCCGCATGCTCGATCAGATGGTTGACCGGATAGCCGCAGAGGATCTCGATTCCCTCGCGCCTCATGATTTCCGCAATGGCGGTGCCGAGCTTCATGGCGTCTCTCTCCCTGGGCAGGCCGGTTGGTCCGGCGATTAAGGGGAGAGGATCAGGAAATTGGGGGAGGGTAAAGTGCGGGACGCGAAGGAGACGGTAGGTCAGCCATGCGCTCGGGCTGCGGGAAGCGCCGTCCTACTTGCAGTTCCGACAGATCATCAGCTTGCGTTTCAACGCCTCGTCTTCCTGATCGATCAATTCCTGAGCCGAGTTGCCTTTCGTATCCGGATTGGACTTGTCCGGATTGACCTTGGCGCCCTTTGCGGCACGCGACGTGATCGGTCGCGTCGTCGGACCCGGAGTGTCATTGTCGTCACTGGTGGCACGGAAGCCGTCATAGTCGGCGGCAGAATTCGGCGCTTGTGGAAGTCCGCCAGTCGCGGGTGCCGGTAACATCCTGTCCGACGCTGCCGGGGAATTTTTGGCATTCGCCCGTGGCGGCGATGCCTTGGGCGGAGCAAGCGAAACCGGCGGCGCGGTCTGTCCCCTCGCGCTGTCCTGAGACCAGACGCCGACAAACAAGAGGCTGAGTGCCAGGAGCGTCACGCTTCTCATCCGCATCCTTCACCAGCTCCGGTCCGTCGATTGACAGCATGGCTCGTCGAGCCACGCCGTGCCGAAGACTATCAGGACTCATATGACGGTCAAAGCGCTACGATCGCTTGTGTTGCCCGACAGGCAAAACACACCAGCGGTAGGTCTATGACTGTACGTCAAAATATTCGTATTTACAGAAATTCCGATTTGACGTACAACCTGCGCCATCCCGCCCGCCACAAGGGGCGTTTCGCGATCGTCACGGGACGCGGGTCGGGATGCGGTGGCCGCGACGGCGTCGGCGCGTCATGTTGGTTGCAGGGCGGAAATCCCGTGAGCAGCGGCAGGCGCGATACGACACGGCGCTGACAGCGTCCTTGTTCGGCCCCGTCGGCGAGCGCACGCCAGCCGTCGGGAATGCGGATGGGGATGTGCGCGGACGGAGAAGTCGTGTGGTCCTGACGCCCGGGGTCTGTGCGTCAAGGCTTGCGGTGATGTGGCGGCCCGACCGGGCGCGTGCATCAGCCATCTGCAAGGCGACGGGGGCAATAGTGCATCGCTCCCCGGGGAGAGCACGAAGGACACCGTGAAAACCATCGCGCAGGGAAGGCCGGGCGACCGGCATCACCTGTCGTCCACCCCGTGCGCGTTCTCTAGCACACGCGGGACTTCGGGTGCCAGCCGGCGCCCGGCCTTCCTTGCGCCCTTGCTTTTAAGGGGCGGAAGAAGACAGCAAAGCTCGGGCAAGACACGCCGCGAGAACGCGAAGGTGTGTCGGCAGATGAAATGCAAGTCGGTAGAGCGACGTCATCTCTCCACACTCCGTCATTGCGAGCGAAGCTCATCATGGCAAGCGCGCCGGTCCGGAGATGATGCGAAGGGGGAGGGAATGCATCGGCGATATCGCCGATGTTGGCCTGGTTCGTTCAACCCCGGCCGTTACTTGATCGCCGAACTGATCGAGTTGAATTTGTTGTTGAGGAGCGCGCCGCCCGTGTTGTTCACGACGGTCACGATCGCGAGCGCAATGCCGGCGGCGATCAGGCAGTACTCGATCGCGGTTGCGCCGTTCTCATCGGCGAGGAACGACCTGAGCAGACGCATTGCCAACTCCCGTTCATCCGATCCAACGTATGCTCGCGTCGTCATCGGACTTGCAAAAGGATCGAATAAGTATTCATGCGCGCCAAATGAATTAAGCCCCGGCGAACGCGCCCCTGCTCATACGACGGCATTCATTAAATTAAGGTTCTATCGATCCGTCCAAATGGATTCATACCGGCAGGGCTCCGCCGGGCTGCGCGGGCGTGGCGCCCGTCAGGGCGCGATGGTGCGGCCGCTTAACCAATTGTTGAGCCTGTTCGTCAACGGGCCGGCGAGGACACCATGGCGCTCATTCGCGCCGGTCGTCCGCATTCAGCGCTCGCAACATCGCGATGCGGGCGAACATCACCCAGCCGCCGCCCGTCTCGGCCGCATTGATCAAGGTCTCGATGGCGGTTTGCCAGCGCGGCTCGTGCTGGACGTCCTCGGGCAGCCGCATGATGTAGTCGGCCGCCTCCTGAAGCGACAGCAGTTGGCGCTTGTTGCTCACGCGAACGGGATCGTCGAACGCCGTCGACCAGGGCATGTCAGGCCGCCTGATCGGCGAGGGGTGGCATCACGGCGCAATCGCGGGGGGATGCGGCTAGCCGGCCTTCTTCGCCCGAGCAGGCGCGCGCGCCGGCTTGTCTGCCTTCTTGGAAGTTTCCCTGGTCGCTTCCCTGGTCGCCGTCTTCGCAGCAGCGTCCTTGCCGCCTTTGCCGGCGATCGGCAGCAGCATCTCGCGCTGGCCCGCGACGCGCTTCTTCGGCTTCTTGGCTTTCGCGGTCTCCTTGGCGACCTTCGCCGCAGGCGCGGCGTCCTTCTCGTTCGCGATGCTCTTCTTCAGCGCGTCCATCAAGTTGATGACGTTGCCGCCGCTCTTCGGCGCGGCCTTGGCGGTGATCGGGGCGCCGCTGCGCTTCTTGTTGATGAGATCGATCAGCGCGGTCTCGTAATGGTCCTCGAACAGCTCGGGCTCGAATGCGCCGGACTTCTTCTCGACGATATGCTTGGCGAGGTCGAGCATGTCCCTGGTCAGCTTCACGTCCTGGATGTCGTCGAAATACTCGGTCTCGCTGCGGACCTCATAGGGATAGCGCAGCAGCGTGCCCATCAGCCCGCTTTCCAGCGGCTCGAGCGCGATGATGTGCTCGCGGTTGGTCAGCACCACGCGGCCGATCGCGACCTTGTCCATGCTGCGGATGGTCTCGCGGATCACCGCATAGGCGTCATGGCCGACCTTGCCGTCGGGCACGAGATAATAGGGGCGGATCAGATAGCGGTTGTCGATGTCGGCCTTCGGCACGAACTCGTCGATATCGATCGTGTGGGTCGAATCGAGCGCGATGTCGTCAAGCTCGTCCTTGGTGACCTCGATATAGGTGTCGGTGTCGACCTTGTAGCCCTTGACGATGTCCTCGGAGGTCACCTCGTCGCCGGTCTCGGCGTCGACCTTGAGATACTTGATCCGGTGGCCGGTCTTGCGGTTGATCTGGTTGAAAGAGACCTTCTCGGTATCCGAAGTGGCCGGATAGAGCGCGACCGGACAGGTCACGAGCGATAAACGCAGAAAACCCTTCCAATTGGCGCGGGGGGCCATGGGCTACTCCAAACGCAACAAGGACAGACTTACGAGGATACCATCGGGAAACAGCGAATCATAGCAAGGCCGGGCGTTGAATCTTCCAACTGCGTTAATCGGCCATAGGGCGTGGGGTTGCTGTCCCGATCGGGTGGCAAAAGCCGGAACATCATATCGGATCGGGCGTTGGCTCCGCATACACGGCTGCGAGGAGGTCGCGGTCATCGGAGGCGACACGCAGAGATTGAGGGCATCATGGCAACTACGCGAGAGCAGCGTCAGATCGTCGAAACACCAACCGAGGCGCGTCAGGGCGAACCTGGGCCGTCAGTTGCCGCATTGCTCGCCATCTCGACCGGGCTTGCGATCCTGATCCTCGCCGTCATCTGGTTCGTGTTCTTCCGGACCTGACCGCCGAATTCACGGGAGGGGGCGGACCTTCCGACCTGCCGCGGGACGCGGCACACTGCGCCCGCCATGTTGCCGGCTCGTCCGGTCGCATGGCGGGCGCAGTCGCATCGGCTGCTGACCTATCGTATATGACCAAAAAGTAACGCGCCCGGTTCCCCGCGTTCATATTCAGTTCACGCCGGAATTGCTCATCTGGTGCGGTGTTGATGCGGCCTATGTCTGGAGAGAAGCGTGCGCCTGCTCGTTGTTGAGGACGACCCCGATCTCAATCGCCAGCTCACCAAGGCGTTGACCGACGCCGGCTATGTCGTCGATCGCGCCTTCGACGGAGAGGAGGGGCACTATCTCGGCGATAACGAGCCGTATGATGCCGTCGTGCTCGACATCGGCCTGCCGAAGAAGGACGGCATCTCGGTGCTGGAGGCCTGGCGCCGCAACGGCCGCACCATGCCGGTCCTGATCCTCACCGCACGCGACCGCTGGAGCGACAAGGTGCAGGGCTTCGATGCCGGCGCCGACGACTATGTCGCAAAGCCGTTCCATTTGGAGGAGGTGCTGGCGCGCATCCGCGCGCTGCTGCGCCGCTCGACCGGCCATGCCCAGAGCGAGCTCAGCTGCGGCCCCGTCACGCTCGACACCAGGACCGGCCGGGTCAGCGTGTCAGGCAATCCCGTCAAGATGACCTCACACGAATATCGGCTTCTGGCCTACCTGATGCACCATTCCGGCCGGGTGGTCTCGCGCACCGAGCTGGTCGAGCACCTCTACGACCAGGATTTCGACCGCGACTCGAATACGATCGAGGTGTTCGTCGGCCGCATCCGCAAGAAGCTCGACGTCGACATCATCCAGACCGTCCGCGGCCTCGGCTATCTCCTGACCCCGCCGGCCGCCTGACGCGTTCCGGGGCTTGACGGGCAGCCTGACAGGGGCCTTGGTCCGGGACATGAGTTCTGACGCCCGCCACCCTGCGCCTTCCCGGATCATTCCGATGGCCGCTAGTTCGCTTGCGACCCGCCTGTTCCTGTCGGCGACCGCCTGGCTCGTGGTGATCCTGGCCATCACCGGCGTGGTGCTGTCGTCGGTCTACAAGAACGCCACCGAGCGCGCCTTCGACCGCCGGCTCAATCTCTATCTCCGCACGCTGATCGCGGAGGTCGCCACCCCCGACGAGCCGCCCGACCGCCAGTTCCAGTCGCTCGGTGAGCCGCTGTTCGAGCTGCCGCTGTCGGGCTGGTACTGGCAGATCACGCGGACCGACACCGAAAAGCCGGAGGTGCGCTCCTCGCGCTCGCTCTGGGACAAGAAGCTGCCGAAGCTGGAAGAGCAGAGCACCGAGCTCACCGCCGCCGGCATCCGGCTGGCCTATGTCGACGGCCCCGAGGGGCAGAATCTGCGCATGGTCGAGCGTCCCGTCGATCTCGGCGCCGACGGTAAGTTTCTGGTCAGCGTCGCCGGCGACGATACCGAGATTTTCGACGAGACGCGCAGTTTCGACTATTATCTCGGCGGCACCTTCACCGCGCTCGGCATCGTGCTGCTGCTGACGACCGTGTTCCAGGTCCGCTTCGGCCTCGCACCGCTCAAGCGCATCTCGGAATCGATCGCCGACATCCGCTCCGGGCGGGCGGAGCGGCTCGAGGGCGAATTCCCGGTCGAGATCGCGCCGCTGGCGCGCGAGACCAACGCGCTGATCGATGCCAATCGCGAGATCGTCGAGCGCGCGCGCACCCATGTCGGCAATCTCGCCCACGCGATCAAGACGCCGCTCTCGGTCATCGTCAACGAGGCCGGCGCCCACATCACCGATCCCTTCGCGGCCAAGGTGATGGAGCAGGCGGATGTGATGCGCGACCAGGTCGCTCATCACCTGGAGCGCGCGCGCATCGCCGCGCGGGTCTCGGTGGTCGCGACCGTGACGGAGGTGGCGCCTGCCATCGAAGCGCTGCGGCGGACCATGGAGAAGATCCATCGCGATCGCGGCATCTTGGTCGAGGCCAAGGCCGACCCGTCGGCAAGATTTCGCGGCGAGCGGCAGGATCTGGAAGAGATGGTCGGCAATCTCGTCGACAATGCCTGCAAATGGGCGGCCTCGCGCGTCTTCATCGAGGTCCTGGTGGAGCCGCCGCACCAGGCGGGGGTGGGCCCGCGGCTGCGGATCATCGTCGATGACGACGGCCGCGGCCTGTCGGAAGCCGAGCGTGCGCAGGTCTCGCGGCGCGGCCAGCGGCTCGACGAGTCCAAGCCCGGCTCGGGGCTGGGGCTGTCGATCGTGACCGACCTCGCCGCGCTCTATGGCGGCAGCCTCACGCTCGGTGGTGCGCCGACCGGCGGCCTGCGCGCCGAACTGGTCCTTCCGGGTGTATAATCCATTGTTCCGACGAGGTTATTCGTCCTCGCTGGACGCCCGGCCGCAGCAAACCGGCGGGATTCGGTCCGACTTCCTAAACGGCTTCTTAAGTGGGGGGCCCCTATGATCGCGCCGGACCCATCCCATGTCCGCCATTTTACCGTGCATTACCCGGGCGCATGAGCCAGACATCGATCGAGCGGCTGAGGGAATATCTCGCGCAGCTCCCGCCGCAGGCGCAGGCGCTGCTGATGCGGGAGTTCGAGCGCGCGCTCGAGCGCGGCCAGGACACGGCTGTCGCGACCCTCGTGCTCGAGCAGTTGCGCAAGATCGTCCGCAAGTCCGAAGCTGATGAGGCCCCGCCACCGCGCACGGACGATCTGTCGCGGCTGTTGTTCCAGGCGCTGGAACCGTTCCTGATCGAGGGCGGCGTCCCGCTGCGGGTCGGCCAGATCCGCCGCACCTCGCTCCAGCCGATCTGGCAATGGCTCGGCCGCGACGGCGCACCGGACAAGGTGAACGAGTTCGAGGCCGCGCTGGCGCGGATGCCCCCCGATAGCGCGGGGCAGGTCGAGGCCCTCGCGCAGAAGCTCCAGGGGGTGGCTGCGGATGCCATTTTCGAGCTGACCGGTCCTGGCGGCGGCGACAAATCGCGCGCGCTGGCCCGGGTCGGCGCACCCAACGTGATCGAGGACCTCTATTCGATCGGAGCGGTGCTTCAGGTCCGGGAGGCCATCGCCGGCTTGAACGAGAAGCTGCCGCGCACTCTGCGCGCTTTCGGCGATCCCCAGATCGCCTCGGTGACGTCGACGCTCAACATTCCGGTCCTTCAGACCCCGCAAATGCTGCCCTTCGCGCTGTCGATCGTGGTGCAGCGGATGACCGCGCCGTGGCAGATCATCCGCCTCGCCATCAAGATTGCCGCGTCCGACGACGAGATCCGCGTCGCGGCGACGCCTTACGGTGTTGCCGTCACGATCGCGCTGCACGATCTGTCCTGCGTTGCCGCCACCCTGCGCATGGACATCAAGCGCGGCCATTTCGACAACGTTGCCGGCAACCTCAAGGCGCTGCACGACGGCGTGCGCGGCCTGCGCACCGAGCTCGACCTGCGCAACGATTCCGCCTGGGGCAAGCAACTGACCTCGATCCGGGCCGACATCTCCAATGCGCTGCAATCCGAGATCGACAGCGTTCCCGGCCGCGTTCGCCGCATCCTGCGCCAGCGCCCCGAGAAAGACATTCCGCCGGGCGCGCGGATCGACAGCACCGAGGTGGAGGAAACGGCGGCGCTGATCGATTTCGTCGCGACCTGCCGCAATTATGCGAGCGAGCTTGCGATCAACGAGGTGACGCTGCGGACCTATTCCGACCTCCAGCAATATGTCGAACGCTCGACCGAGCAATTGGTGCAGTCGCTGCGCGCCGCCGATCACAAGGTGCGCATCTATCGGCAGCAGCAGGTGCAGGCCGCGATTCGCTTCTGCCAGGTGCTGTTTGGCGATGATTACGCCTCGTTGATGAGCCGGGCCGCGGAGAACGCAGCGACCGGCGAGCGCAAATCGTCGCGCGCAAGCTAACCCAAGCGCATATTTTCGTGATCACAATTTGTGGTTGACGGTGCCAGTGGTGCGCCGTACGGTCCCCGTGCAAGTCCGGGGAACTTCTATTTGTGGGCGCATGAAACCCGTAATCAGCTCCATCGAAATTGAGAACCGCATCATTGTTGCCAAGTATCAAAGACTGATGGTCGGTGCCAAAGTGGTGCTGGTCGAGAAGGCAAGCGGTCGGCGACTGTCGGAGACGATCACGAGGGTTGCATCCCCGGTTCCGGTCGGTGCGCTGCGCATCAGATTGCCGGACGCAGTCAGGCCGGGAACATACTTCCTGAGGGCCTTCAACGGCCACGGTGAGGACGCCGCGCGAAGTACGGACTTCGAGATCGGCTAAGCCGTTGGATTTTCACCGTTTCGAGACCGTGCGCGGTCGCGCCAAATTGACAATTGTCAATTGCCGCATCGTCCGGCCGTGGTGTAAAGCCACCTATGGGCGCGGTTCGTGCGCTGCCGGAAGCTTGCCTGATGACGCTATGGTTCGTGTTCGCGCTGATGACGGTCGCGGCGATTTTCGCCGTGCTCTGGCCGCTTGGCCGCAATGGACGCGCGCAAGACCAGGGCAGCGAGGTCGCGGTTTACAAGGACCAGTTGGCCGAGATCGAGCGTGATCTCGCCGCAGGCTTGATTCCTGCGCCGGACGCCGAGGCTGCGCGCGTCGAGATCAGCCGCAGGCTGCTCGCTGCGGCCGCCAGCGAGCCCGCCATGGCGCCGAAATCGAATCTCAAATGGCGCCGCGCGGCGGCCGTGCTGGCGCTCGCCGGCCTGCCGCTCGTTGCGATTGGCATTTACATGCCACTCGGCTCGCCCCGGCTTCAGGACTTTCCCCTGGCGCAGCGCGAGCGGGGATCCGGGTCCGGCGTCGCGCAGTCGCTCGAGAATCTCGTCGTGCAGGTCCAGCAGCATCTGGAGAAGAATCCGACCGACGGGCGCGGCTGGAATGTGCTCGCGCCGGTGTTGGAGCGGCTTGGCCGTTTCGACGATGCGGTGCGCGCCTATCGCAACTCGCTCACCTATAATGGCGAGAGCGCGGAGCGCCGGTCCGATCTCGGCGAAGCGATCTCGGCTGCGGCCGGCGGTGTGGTGACCGTCGAGGCCAAGGCGGAGTTCGAGCGTGCACAGGCCCTGAACGCGGACGATCCCAAGGCGAACTACTTCCTGGGCCTTGCCGCCGAGCAGGACGGCCGCAAGGACGATGCAGCCACGATCTGGCGCGCGCTGCTTGCGAAAGCGCCTGCGGATGCGCCGTGGCGTGCCCTGGTGCAGTCCTCGCTGGTGCGGGTCGGTGGCGGAACGATGCCGGCGCTGTCGGACGAGACGATTGCTGCGTCCAAGGATATGGCCGAAGGCGATCGCAACGCGATGGTGCGCGGCATGGTCGATCGTCTGGCCACCCGGTTGAAGCAGAACGGCGACGACGTCGATGGATGGCTGCGCCTGGTGCGCGCCTATCTCGTGATGGGCGAGCGGGACAAGGCCATGGGGGCATCGGCCGATGCCCGGCAGGCGGTTGCCAGCGACGCCGAGAGGCTGCGCCAGCTCAACGAAGGCCTCAGGACTCTCGGGTTCGGCGGATGACGATGTCGGAACGAGACGAGCGGAGAACGGATACGCCATGACGCGCAAGCAGCGACGTATGACCATCATCGGCGGCTCGCTCGCCGTGCTCGCGCTCGCGGCCGCGCTGGTGCTCAACGCACTTCGCGACTCCATCGTGTTCTTCTCGACGCCGACCATGGTCGCCGAGAAGCACGTCGAGCCAGGCAAGCGGTTTCGCCTCGGCGGACTGGTGCAGCCGGGCTCGCTCCAGCGCGGCGACAATCTCGCGGTGACCTTCGAGGTTGCCGACGGCAATGCCAAGCTGCCGGTGGCCTATAAGGGCATCCTGCCCGATCTATTCCGCGAGGGGCAGGGCGTCGTCGCCGAGGGCGCGCTCGACGCCCATGGCGTGTTCAAGGCCGATACGGTGCTTGCCAAGCACGACGAGACCTACATGCCCAAGGACGTCGCCGATGCCCTGAAGAAGCAGGGGCACTGGAAGGACGATTACGGCGGCAAGCCTTCTGACGGCGGCAAGACGTCCGACGCGGGCACGCCCGCGGCGACGACCGCGCAGGGCAATCCGCAGGGAGCAATGCGGTGATCGCAGAATCCGGACATTACGCGCTGGTGCTGGCGCTTGGGCTCGCACTGATCCAGTCAATTGTGCCCCTGATCGGCGCACGCCTGAACGATGTCGCGCTGATGAATGTGGCGCGCTCCACGGCGCTGGCGCAGCTGCTGTTCGTCGGTGCTTCGTTCGTCGCTCTCGTGATGCTGCACGTGAACTCGGACTTCTCGGTCGCCAACGTTTACGAGAACTCCCACTCGATGAAGCCGCTGCTCTACAAGATCACCGGCGTGTGGGGAAACCATGAAGGCTCAATGCTGTTGTGGGTGTCGATCCTCGCGCTGTTCGGCGGGCTCGTTGCAGCGTTCGGTAACAATCTGCCGCTGTCGCTGCGCGCGCACGTGCTCGCCGTGCAGGCCTGGGTCGCCAGCGCCTTCTATCTGTTCATCCTCGTGACGTCGAACCCGTTCCTGCGCATCGCCACTCCGCCGATCGAGGGGCGCGATCTCAATCCGGTGCTCCAGGACATCGGCCTCGCCGTGCATCCGCCGATGCTCTATCTTGGCTATGTCGGCTTCTCGATCTCGTTCTCCTTTGCGATCGCGGCGCTGATGGAGGGCCGGATCGATGCGGCCTGGGCGCGCTGGGTGCGGCCGTGGACGCTGGTCGCCTGGATCTTCCTGACGCTCGGCATCGCCATGGGCTCGTACTGGGCCTATTACGAGCTCGGCTGGGGCGGCTGGTGGTTCTGGGATCCGGTCGAGAACGCCTCGCTGATGCCGTGGCTCTCCGGCACGGCGCTGCTCCATTCGGCCCTGGTGATGGAGAAGCGCAACGCGCTGAAGGTCTGGACCATCCTGCTCTCGATCCTGACCTTCTCGCTGTCGCTGCTCGGCACCTTCCTGGTACGTTCGGGCGTCATCACCTCGGTGCACGCCTTCGCCACCGATCCCACCCGCGGCGTGTTCATTCTGCTGATCCTCTGCCTGTTCATCGGCGGCAGCCTGTCCCTGTTCGCGGGCCGCGCCACCTCGTTGAAGCAGGGCGGCCTGTTCGCGCCGATCTCGCGCGAGGGGGCGCTGGTGCTGAACAACCTGCTGCTCACGGTCGCTTGCGCGGTCGTGCTGTTCGGCACGCTCTATCCGCTCGCGATGGAAATGCTCGCCGACTTCAAGATGTCGGTCGGCGCGCCCTTCTACAACCTCACCTTCGCGCCGCTGTTTACGCTGTTGCTGCTTGCCGTGCCGTTCGGGCCGATGCTGGCGTGGAAGCGCGGCGATCTGCTCGGCGTGACGCAGCGCCTGCTCGCGGCGGGCGTCGCCGGGCTCGTCGCCGTCGCCATCGCCTGGGGCTGGGCGAGCGGGGGCAGCACGCTGGCGCCGCTCGCGATCGGGCTTGGCATCTTCGTCATCGGCGGCGCGGTCACCGACATCGTCGAGCGGACCGGCCTCGTGCGGCTGCCGTTCGCAACGGTGCTGCACCGGGCGCGCGGCATGCCGCGCTCGGCCTGGGGCACGGCGTTCGCGCATGCCGGCCTCGGCGTCGCGCTGATCGGGATCGTCTGCGAAACCACCTGGAACAGCGAATATATCGCGACCATGAAGCAGAACGACGTCGCCCAGATCGCCGGCTTCGACGTGAAGCTCGACGGATTGCTGCAGCGTCAGGGCCCGAACTACCGCGAGATGATCGCCGAGTTCAACGTCAGCCTCGATGGCAAGCCGCTCAGCGTCATGACGCCCTCCAAGCGCAGCTTCACCACCCGCGGCTCCTCGACCACCGAGGCCGCGCTGCTGACGCGCGGCGCGAGCCAGCTCTATATTTCGCTCGGCGAGGCCAATGCCGAGGGCGCCATCGCCGTGCGTATCTATTACAAGCCGATGGTGCTCATGATCTGGTGGGGGCCGGTGCTGATGGCGTTCGGTGGCGTGCTGTCGCTGTCCGACCGGCGCCTGCGGGTCGGCGCGCCGAAGCCGGCGCGGGCCAAGCAGCGCCTCCAGCCGGCGGAGTGATCCGATGCGCCGGATGATGGCCGCGTTCGTCCTGCTGTTGCTGCTGGCCTTGCCTGCGGCCCACGCCGTGCAGCCCGACGAGATCATGCCGGATCCCGCCAAGGAAGCCCGCGCGCGCGAGCTGTCGCGCGAGCTGCGCTGCATGGTCTGCCAGAACCAGTCGATCGACGATTCCGATGCGCCGCTGGCGCGCGACCTGCGGCTCCTGGTGCGCGAGCGCATCGGCGCCGGCGACAGCAACTCGCAGGTGCTCGACTTCCTGGTCGCGCGGTATGGCGAGTTCGTGCTGCTGAAACCACGCTTCGAACGTCAGACCCTGCTGCTGTGGCTGCTCGGGCCGCTGCTTCTGATCGGCGGTGGCCTGGCGCTGTGGCTGCAAATCCGGCGTCGCTCGCGGAGTGGTGCAGACGTACCTGCTCCGCCGCTCACTGCGGACGAACAGGCGCGGCTCGCCGCGTTGATGTCCGATGATGCGAAGTCGTCCTAGCCTACGTAATGATACTTAGGCCGCTTGGCGCAGCTTGCTTCATGCTCTGTTGACCTTTGTCTGGAAGCTTGTCGCAAGATTCGATTCCAGCCTTTGAGTCCCCCGATGTTCGCGAACAGCAATCTGACGATCCGCTTCCTGGTCGGCGCCGTCGTCGCTGCATTATTGTTTCTGTTGGGCATCGGCGGCGGCACCGGCTTCATCGCGGTGCTCTATCTCAACAACGAGGTCACCAGCCTGTCGGCGGACTTCGCCGCGCTGAGCGGCCCCGCGCGCGACCATGCCATGCAGATCTACCAGCAGGCGCAGACCGCGTTCTCCTATTTCCTGATGGCCTGCGGCGTGATCGCCGTCGTCGCCGTCGCAATCTGCCTCACCACCTGGTTCGCCGTGCGCAACGGCATCCTCAGTCCGCTGGCCGCGATCGTGCACGCCATGCGCGAGGTCGCCGACCAGAAATTCCAGACATCGGTTCCGGGACTCGGCCGCACCAACGAGATCGGCCTGCTCGCCGGTGCGCTGGAGGTCTTCAAGACCAACGGGCTCGAGCGGCGCCACCTCACCGAGCAGCAGCTGCGTGAAGCCCAGCACCAGGCCGAGCGGTCGAAATTCCTGGACGACCGGATCAAGCGCTTCAACGACCTCGTCGCCAGCGTCGTCGACAGCGTGGCCTCATCGGCCGTGCATCTGAAGAGCAACGCCGAGACGCTGTCGCGGACCGCCAACGACACCAGCACCAAGGCCAATGCGGTCGCGAGCGCCGCGAGCCAGGCCAGCGCCAGCGTGCAGACGGTCGCAGGTTCTGCCGAGGAGATGACGAACTCGATCGGCACGATCAGCCGCCGCGTCACCGACGCGACCCAGCGCGCCGAGGGCGCGGCGTCCCAGGCGGAGAAGAGCCGCGACACCATCCACACGCTGTCGGATGCCGCCGACAAGATCGGCGAGGTCGTGCAGCTCGTGCAGGCGATCGCATCGCAGACCAATCTACTGGCGCTGAACGCCACCATCGAGGCGGCGCGGGCAGGGGAGGCCGGCAAGGGGTTTGCGGTGGTCGCCTCCGAGGTGAAGAATCTGGCGCATCAGACCAGCAAGGCGACGGAGGAGATCACCTCTCATGTCGCCAGCATTCAGGGCATCACCGCGGAGACGCGCGGCGCGATCGACGGCATTTCCAAGACGCTGTCGGAGATCTCGTCCATCATGTCCGGCATCGAGGTCGATACCGCCCAGCAGCGCAACGCGACGCAGGAGATCACGCGCAGCGCCCAGAACGCCGCGCACGGAACCCTCGACGTCTCCAAACATATCGTCCAGATCACCTCGACCTCCGCACAGACCGGCCGCATGGCCGCCGAGGCGCGGGATTCCGCGGTCGACCTGTCGCAGCAGGCCGCGACCCTGAAGCGCGAGGTCGACGAGTTCATCGTCAGCGTCAGGGCAAGCTGAGCGCGCCCAAAACGCGCCTGCGACGCCATCACGGGAACTCGGTTAAGTTCCTGTGAGACCACAATTTTCGGTCTGCGCTGAACTGCCGCATCAAACCCGCGCCTTCATTACAAAAGTTTAACCCCGCCGCCAGCGCACGGTAAGGCGGGAGCCCCCATCTTCAGGACCGTAAGGTGCCGCCATCGGGCACCAAATGGATTTCAAGGCCCTGGAGATCTCCGCATGACCGACCGTCCCGACCTCTCGAACCTTCCGTCCTACCGGCAGCCGCGCCGGTCGGTGTTTTCCGCGCGCAAGTTCGCGCTGATGGCCTCGGTCGTCGCCGGTCTCGGCGCGGCCGTCTATGGCTTCAGCCCCTCGACCTCGCCGGCCGACCTGTTCTCGAGCCCGGCGCATGCGCAGGTCAACAACGAGGTCCGCAAGGTCGAACGCCCGGTCGGTTTCGCCGACATCGTCGAGCGTGTGAAGCCGTCGGTGATCTCGGTGAAGGTCAACATCAAGGAGAAGACCGCGAGCAACGACGACGGCGATGATTCGTCCTCGCCATTCCAGCCGGGCTCGCCGATGGAGCGCTTCTTCCGCCGCTTCGGCGGTCCGGATGGTTTTCCGGGCCTGAAGGGTGGCCGTGGCCGCGTCGTGCAGGGCCAGGGCTCCGGCTTCTTCATCTCGGCTGACGGCTTTGCCGTGACCAACAACCACGTGGTCGACGGCGCCGACAAGGTCGAGGTCACCACCGATGACGGCAAGACCTACACCGCCAAGGTGATCGGCACCGACCAGCGCACCGACCTCGCTTTGATCAAGGTCGAGGGCAGCTCGAACTTCCCGTTCGCCAAGCTCGCCGACGCCAAGCCGCGCATCGGCGACTGGGTGCTCGCGGTCGGCAATCCCTTCGGTCTCGGCGGCACCGTGACCGCCGGCATCGTCTCGGCGAGCGGCCGCGACATCGGCAACGGTCCGTATGACGATTTCATCCAGATCGACGCGCCCGTGAACAAGGGCAATTCCGGCGGTCCCGCTTTCGACACCAACGGCGAGGTGATGGGCGTCAACACCGCGATCTACTCGCCCTCCGGCGGCAGCGTCGGCATCGCGTTCTCGATTCCGGCGAGCACCGTCAAGAGCGTGGTCGCCCAGCTCAAGGACAAGGGCTCGGTCAGCCGCGGCTGGATCGGCGTGCAGATTCAGCCTGTCACCTCCGACATCGCCGACAGCCTCGGCATGAAGAAGGCTGAAGGCGCGCTGGTGGCGGAACCTCAGGCCAACGGTCCGGCCGCGAAGGCCGGCATCGAGTCCGGTGACGTGATCACCGCGGTCAACGGGGAGTCCGTCAAGGATGCCCGCGAGCTTGCCCGCACCATCGGCGGCATGGCGCCCGGCGCGACCGTGAAGCTCAACGTGCTGCACAAGGGGCAGGACAAGGTCGTGAACATGACGCTCGGCCAGCTGCCGAACACGGTCGAGGCCAAAGCCGACAACGACAATGACAGCGGCAAGGGTGCGAGCAAGGGCACCGACGTGCCCAAGCTCGGCATGACCGTTGCCCCCGCCAACTCGGTGGCCGGCGCCGGCAAGGAAGGCGTCGTGGTCACCGAAGTCGATCCGAAGAGCGCCGCGGCCGAGCGCGGCTTCAAGGAAGGCGACGTGATTCTCGAAGTCGGCGGCAAGAGCGTGGCCACCGCCGGCGAAGTCCGCGACGCCATCAACATGGCGCGGACCGACAACAAGAACAGCGTCCTGATGCGCGTGAAGAGCGGCGGCCAGTCGCGCTTCGTCGCGGTGCCCCTCGCCAAGGGCTGAGGCTTCAGGAGGCCTACAAGATGAAGGGTGTCGCCGGCATCAGTCGCCCCCGCCGACGGCGCCCTTCGGGGAAGCAGCGCAACGTTCGCTTCCCCTCTCTACCTTCCGGTGGAATTACGCCCCCCTCCGTCGGAAGGCCTAGGGCGGTGAAGTCCCCCCAGCTTCACCGCCCGCCTTTTTCTCGATGCCAGAGTCTCCCACTCGGCTTGCATGCGATTGCCGCTCGCGCCATGTTTAGAGAAGGTTGACCTCCTTGACCGCCGCCGAACGCACGATGCGCCTCCTCATCATTGAAGACGACCGCGAATCCGCCGACTACCTCGTGAAGGCGTTTCGCGAGGTCGGACACATTGCCGACCACGCCGCCGACGGCGAGGAAGGCCTCGCCATGGCCGAGAACGGCGATTACGACGTACTGGTGGTCGACCGCATGCTGCCCAAGCGCGACGGCCTGTCGCTGATCGGTGCACTGCGCGACCAGGATAACACCACGCCGGTGTTGATCCTGTCCGCGCTCGGACAGGTCGACGACCGCATCAAGGGCCTGCGCGCCGGCGGCGACGACTATCTGCCAAAGCCCTATTCCTTCGCCGAGCTGCTGGCCCGGGTCGAGGTGCTGTCGCGCCGCCGCGGGGGACCTGCCGAGGACACGCTCTACCGCGTCGGCGATCTCGAGCTCGACCGGCTCTCCCATCGCGTCGCCCGCGGCAAGGACGAACTGACGCTGCAGCCGCGCGAATTCCGCCTGCTCGAATATCTGATGAAGCATGCCGGCCAGGTGGTGACGCGCACGATGCTGCTCGAGAACGTCTGGGACTATCATTTCGATCCGCAGACCAACGTGATCGACGTGCACATTTCGCGGCTGCGCTCCAAGATCGACAAGGGCTTCGAGCGGCCGCTGCTGCACACGATCCGCGGCGCCGGGTACATGATCCGTGACGGCATTCGGTAAACTCGTCCGCACCACGGCGTTCCGGCTGACGCTGGTCTATCTGCTGCTGTTCGCGATGTTCGCGGCCTCGCTGCTGGCCTATTTCGCCTGGAATACGCGGCGGCTGATCACCGAGGAAATCACGCAGACGGTCAATGCCGAGACCTCGGAGATCTCCGAAATCTACGGCCGTCGCGGCCTGCGCGGCCTGGTGCTTGCGATCGAATATCGGGCGCTGCGCCCGGGCGCCAACCTCTATCTCGTGACGACGCCGACAGGGCAGGCGATCGCCGGCAATGTCGGCTCGCTGGCGCCGGGCGTAATGGCGACACGTGGCTGGTCGGAGACGGCCTACCGGCGCATCGAGGACGCCGATGACCGCGACCATCGTGCGCTCGTGCGCGTCACCGAACTGGAAAATGGTTTCCGGCTCCTGATCGGCCGCGACCTCGCCGAGCGGCGTCGCCTGTTCGGCATCGTCGCCAAGGCGGCGCAATGGTCGATCCTGATCGTCGTCGTGCTCGGTCTCGGCGGCGGCATCTTCGTCGCGCGCCGCGTGCTGAGGCGCATCGACGCCATGACCGGGACCGCGCAGCGCATCATGACCGGCGATCTCAGCGGGCGTCTACCGGTGGGGCGCAGCGGCGACGAGCTCGACCGCCTCGCGGAAAATCTCAATGCCATGCTGGAGCGGATCGAGGCGCTGATGGCTGGCTTGAAGGAAGTCTCCGACAACATCGCCCACGACCTCAAGACGCCGCTGACGCGCTTGCGCAACCGCGCCGAGGAAGCGCTGGCGAAATCGGGCTGCGAAGCCGATTACCGAGCGGCGCTGGAGCGAACCATCGAGGAATCCGACGGGCTGATCCGCACCTTCAACGCGCTGCTGATGATCGCGCGCGCGGAGTCCGGGCAGGCGCGCGGCAACATGGATAATTTCGATGCGGCCGATGTCGCAAACGGCATCCACGAGCTCTACGAGCCACTGGCCGAGGACGACGGCATGACCTTGAAGGTCAAGGCCGAGCCGACGCCCGTTCACGCCAATCGCGAGTTGATCAGCCAGGCGCTCGCCAATCTGGTCGAGAATGCGATCAAATACGGCAAGCCGGTCGCGCAGACCGGCGGAACCGTGGTCAGCATGGACGCGAGGCCGATCACAATCGAGGCCAGACGCGACGGCGACAAGGTGCTGCTCAGCGTCACCGATCGCGGTCCCGGCATCCCCGAGGCCGACCGCGCGCATGCTGTCGAACGATTCGTACGCCTGGAAGCGAGCCGCACGCTGCCGGGCTCGGGCCTTGGTCTCAGCCTCGCCTCGGCTGTTGCGACATTGCACGGCGGTGAGTTGAAATTGGGCGATGCCCAGCCCGGTCTCGTCGCCACGCTGGTGCTGCCCGCGCGCGCCGGGGCCGGCGACAGGGTTGCTCCGCCAATACCGGATGTGCCACAGAAGGTGGCATGAACCACTCCGCGCCGGGAAACGCGGACAAGCATGGTGAGAGGCTTGCCGCACGCTTCGCGGAGGCTCCCCATATTGCCGCTTCCACAACCGACGAACAACGTCTTGAAAGCTGGCTGTCCGAACTCGAGCCGGCCCAATCGGCGCGTCTCGACACGCTGCTGGCGCAGCCCTTCGCCCGGAACATCTTGGCCGGGATCGCGGAATTCTCGCCCTATCTGTTCGATCTGGTGCGCGCCGATGCCTTGCGCCTGATCCGGCTGCTCGAATGCGATCCGGATGCGCACCTTTCGGCACTGATCGCGGAGGCGAGAGGCGCGGTGCTCGCGGCCCCTGACGAGGCCGGGGTGATGCGACTGCTCCGCCGCATGAAGGCTGAGGCCGCGCTCCTGACTGCCTTGTGCGACATTGGCGGGGTCTGGCCGGTGATGCGGGTGACGGCGGCGCTGACCGATGTCGCGGTGTCCTCGGTGCAGGCGGCGCTCCAGTACCTGCTGCGGCAGGAAGCCGCACGTGGGAAGATCTCACCGCCCAATCCCGAAGCGCCCGAGGAAGGCTGCGGGCTGATCGTGCTCGCCATGGGCAAGATGGGTGCGGGCGAGCTGAACTATTCCAGCGATATCGATCTCATCGTGTTCTTCGATCCTGATGCCACGACGCTCGCGCCCGATATCGAGCCGCAGCCGTTCTTCGTCCGGGTCACGCAGGGGATGGCGCGCATCCTGCAGCAGCGCACCTATGACGGCTACGTCTTCCGCGTCGATCTGCGCCTGAGGCCCGATCCGTCCTCGACCCAGGTCGCGATCTCCAGGGACGCCGCGCTGAACTACTATGAGCGGGAAGGGCGCACCTGGGAGCGCGCGGCGATGATCAAGGCGCGTGCTTGCGCCGGCGATTCCAGCGCGGGCGAAGCGTTGCTCGCCGAGATCGCGCCCTTCGTCTGGCGCAAGCATCTCGACTTCGCCGCGCTCGCCGACGTCCACGACATGAAGCGGCAGATGCAGACCTATCGCGGCCAGAGCGAGGTCGCGGTGGAAGGGCACAATGTCAAGGTCGGCCGCGGCGGCATCCGCGAGATCGAGTTTTTCGCCCAGACCCAGCAATTGATCGCCGGCGGCCGCCATCCGGAATTGCGGGTGCGGCCGACGCTGAGGGCGCTCGACATTCTCGCGTCCAGCAACTGGATCACGGTTGCGGCGCGCGACGAGCTGACCGTTGCGTATGAATTCCTGCGCCGGGTCGAGCATCGCCTGCAGATGATCGCCGACGAGCAGACCCACGCGCTGCCCGAAGACAAGGACGCAGTCGAGCGCTTTGCGCGCTTCTTCGGCTATGCGGATCGCGAGGCCTTCGCGGGCGAGCTGCTGCGACAGCTCAAGATCGTGCAGGGACACTACGAAAAACTGTTCGAGGGCGACGATCCGACCGGCACGGCAAAACTGCCGGCGCTCGACTACAGTGCGGGTCCCGACGATCCGCGCCTGCTCCAGCATCTGGCGGCGCTCGGCTTCAAGAAGCCGGCCGCGGTCGCGCAGACGGTGCGCGACTGGATCACCGGCGACTATCGCGTGTTCCGCAATGAGGCGACGCGCAGCGCCTTCGTCGAGTTCGTGCCGGCCCTGATCGACGGTCTCGCCCATGCCGAGGAGCCGGATCGCGCCGTCGTGGCGTTCGATCAATTCCTTGGCGCGCTCCAGCGTGGCGGCCGGCTCATCACGCTGCTCGGCCAGAACCGCGATCTCGTCGCGCTCGTGGCGCTGGTGCTGGGCGCGGCGCCCCGGCTCGGCGAGATGCTGGCGCGGCAGCCGCAGCTCATGGACGGCCTGATTGATCCGCGCTTCTTCGGCGCCATGCCGGACAGGCAGGAATTGTCGGGACGGCTCGCGACCACGGTGCATGACGCCGGCTCGTACGAAGAGTTCCTCGACCGGCTGCGCCTGTTCGGGCAGGAGAGCCTGTTCCTTATCGGCACGCGCATCCTGTCCGGCACCGTCTCGGCGCAGCATGCCGGCACGGCCTTTGCCGATGTCGCCGAAGGCATCGTCCATACCGTGCACGGTCTTGTCGCCGATCGCTTCGCCGCCCAGCACGGCCGGATCAAGGCGCAGGAGACCGCGATCATCGCGATGGGCCGGCTCGGCAGCCGCGAGATGACGGCGTCGTCCGATCTCGACCTGATCCTGCTCTACGATTTCGACAGCGACAGTCCGGACTCGGACGGAGCGAAGTCGCTTCAGGGCGCGCACTACTTCGCACGCTTCACCCAGCGCCTGATCAGCGCGTTCACGACGCGCACCAATTACGGCGTGCTCTACGAGATCGACATGCGGCTGCGTCCGTCGGGGCGCGCCGGCCCCGTGGCCTCGAGCCTCGTCTCGTTCGCGGATTACCAGGCCAACGAGGCATGGACCTGGGAGCACATGGCGCTGACGCGGGCGCGCGTGGTGTCGGCTTCGCCCCAATTCCGGGAACGGATCGAGCGCGTCATCCGCGATGTCCTGACCCGCCGCCGGGATCGCGTGATCATCGCCAACGACGTCGCCGACATGCGGCGGGCGATCGCGCAGGAGAAGGGCGAGACCGACTACTGGGATCTCAAATATGCCGCCGGCGGCATGATCGACATCGACTTCATCGCGCAGTATCTGCAGCTCGTGCACGCGCACGATAAGCCGGAGATTCTCGACGTCAGCACGATGCAGGTGCTCGACAATGCATGCAGGCTCAGCGTCCTCCCGCAATCCGAGACCGAGATATTACGTGCCGCGGCGCGGCTCTATCACGATCTGACGCAGATCCTGCGGCTTTGCGTCAGCGACCGCTTCAAGCCCGAAACCGCCGGCACGGATCTGCAGCGCGTCATGGCGCGCGCCGGCGATGCGCCGGACTTCTCGTCCCTGGAGGCACGCGTGAAGGAGACGCAGGGCGAGGTGCGGCGCGTGTTCAGGGCGCTGCTGGAAGGGACGTAGCCTTCAACGAGCTGAGCGCCGCGCGGACGTCAGGCTCCAGGCCCGCGCCGCCGGCGTCGAGATGGGCGAAGATCGCGCGCTTCATCCGGGGATCCCAGAACTTCTTGATGTGCTCGGCAATCCCCGACACGGCCTTGTCGTGGCCCTGGCTCTGGAAGAACTTGCCGATCTGGTTGGCCATGTAGATCAGGCGGTCAGGCGACATCGGCAACCTCCGTGGCATGGCGAGCGGCGACCCGGCTGCCGTGCGTAAATATCTCGAACCCGTCCTGGCGGGCAATGGCGATCAGCGTGATGCCTGCGGCCTCCGCCGTGCGTACTGCGAGTGCGGTGGGCGCGGACACCGCGACCATCACCGGCGCGCCGATCGCGGCGGTCTTTTGCACCATCTCGACCGAGACGCGGCTCGTCAGCAGCACCATGCCGCCGTTTGCATCCGTGCGGCTGCGCGCCAGCGCGCCGGCGAGCTTGTCCAGCGCATTGTGGCGGCCGACATCCTCGCGCAGCGCGACGATGTTGCCGGCAGGCGACCAGAACGCGGCGGCGTGAACGGCGCGGGTTTGCAGATTGATCGATTGCAGCGGCGCGATGGCCTGCATCGCCGTCATGATCTGCTCGGGCGTGAAGGTCTGCCCGTGCGGCACGACCGCCGCGGGTCGCACGGCTTCGGCAATGGATTCGATGCCGCAGATGCCGCAGCCGGTGGGACCGGCGATGTGACGCCGCCGCTCGCTGATCAGTGCCGCATCTTCCGGTGCAAGCCACATCCTGAGCTCAATGCCGTCGTCGAGGCGAACGATGTCGAGTGACTTGATGTCGTCGACCGACTTGATGATGCCTTCGTCGAGACTGAAGCCGACGGCAAAATCTTCCAGGTTCTGCGGCGTCCCCATCATGACGGCATAGGTGCCGCCATTATAGGTCAGCGCCAGCGGCGTCTCCTCCGGGATCAGCCGCACGCCCTCCGACGCGACACCGTCGCGCCAGGTTTCTCGGTCGATGGCCTGGACCGGCACGTGCATGCGGTTACTCCGCGGCCTCGGCCGGCGCGATGCGGCGCGAGTGCCGCGCCTGCTCGTCATAGCTCTTCTGCCAGTCGGATGGGCCGTTCGACGGCGAGATCTGCACCGCCGTGACCTTGTATTCGGGACAGTTGGTCGCCCAGTCCGAATAGTCGGTGGTGATCACGTTGGCCTGCGTGTCCGGGTGATGGAAGGTGGTGTAGACGACGCCGGGCGCCACGCGGTCGGTGATCTCCGCGCGCAGCGTGGTCTCGCCGGCGCGGCTCTGCAACCGCACCCAGTCGCCGTCGCGCACGCCGCGCAGCTCGGCGTCGTGCGGATGGATCTCGAGGCGATCCTCGGCGTGCCAGACCACGTTCTCGGTGCGCCTTGTCTGCGCGCCGACATTGTACTGGCTGAGGATGCGTCCCGTCGTGAGCAGCAGCGGGAAGCGCGGGCCGGTGCGTTCGTCGGTCGCGACATATTCGGTGACGACGAATTTGCCCTTGCCGCGGACGAAGCCGCCGATATGCATCACCGGCGTGCCCTCCGGCGCCTTCTCGTTGCACGGCCACTGCACCGATCCGAGCTCGTCGAGCCTAGCGTAGGAGACGCCGGCGAAGGTCGGCGTCAGCGCCGCGATCTCGTCCATGATCTCGGACGGATGGCTGTAGTTCATCTCGAGGCCCATGGCCTTCGCGAGGGCGATGGTGACCTCCCAGTCCGCCATACCGTTCTTCGGCGTCATCACCTTGCGCACGCGCTGAATGCGGCGTTCGGCGTTGGTGAAGGTGCCATCCTTCTCGAGGAAGCTCGAGCCGGGCAGGAAGACGTGGGCGTAGTTCGCGGTCTCGTTGAGGAAGAGGTCGTGGACGATGACGCATTCCATCGCCGACAGAGCCGCCACCACGTGCTTGGTGTTGGGATCGGACTGGAGGATGTCCTCGCCCTGGACGTAGATGCCCATGAACGTGCCTTCGATCGCGGCATCGAACATGTTGGGAATGCGCAGGCCCGGCTCCGGGTTGAGCTTGACGTTCCACAGCGCCTCGAACTGGTCGCGCACGGCGTCGCCCGAGATGTGGCGATAGCCCGGCAGCTCGTGCGGGAACGAGCCCATGTCGCAGGAGCCCTGAACGTTGTTCTGGCCGCGCAGCGGGTTCACGCCGACGCCGGGACGGCCGATATTGCCGGTTGCCATCGCAAGGTTGGCGATCGCGATCACCGTGGTCGAACCCTGGCTGTGCTCGGTGACGCCGAGGCCGTAGTAGATCGCGCCATTGCCGCCGGTGGCGTAGATGCGGGCCGCTTCACGCAGGACCATCGGGTCGACGCCGGTGAGGATCGCGGTCGATTCCGGGCTGTGCTTCGGTTGCGCGACGAAGGCGGCCCATTCCTCGAACTCGGCCCAGTCGCAGCGCTCGCGTACGAAGGCCTCGTTGACGAGACCCTCGGTGACGATGACATGCGCCAGCGCCGTCACGACGGCGACGTTGGTGCCGGGCATCAACGGCAGATGCAGTGCCTTCACGTGCGGCGATTCCACCATCTCGGTGCGGCGCGGATCGATCACGATCAGCTTGGCACCCTGGCGCAGCCGCTTCTTCAGGCGAGAGGCGAAGACGGGATGAGCCGAGGCCGGATTGGCGCCGATGATCAAGGCGACATCGGTATTCTCGACCGAATCGAAGTCCTGTGTGCCGGCCGAGGTGCCGAAGGTGACCGAAAGACCATAACCGGTCGGGGAATGGCAGACGCGGGCGCAGGTGTCGACGTTGTTGTTGCCGAACCCGGCACGGATCAGCTTCTGCACCAGATAGGTTTCTTCATTGGTGCAGCGGGACGAGGTGATGCCGCCGATGGAGTCGCGGCCGTACTTCTGCTGGATGCCGCGCATCCTGGCTGCGGCGAACGAGAACGCCTCGTCCCAGGAGACTTCACGCCAGGGGTCCTCGATCCGCTCGCGGATCATGGGGTTGAGAATGCGTTCCTTGTGGTTGGTGTAGCCCCAGGCGAAGCGGCCCTTGACGCAGGAATGGCCGCGATTGGCCTTGCCGTCCTTGTAGGGCACCATGCGCACGACTTCCTCGCCGCGCATCTCGGCCTTGAAGGTGCAGCCGACGCCGCAATAGGCGCAGGTGGTGACGACGGAGTGCTCGGGCTGGCCGATCTCGATCACCGACTTTTCGGTCAGCGTTGCAGTTGGGCAGGCCTGCACGCAGGCGCCGCAGGAGACGCATTCGGAGCCGAGGAAGCTCTCGCTCATGCCCGGCGAGACGCGGCTGTCGAAGCCACGGCCGGAGATGGTCAGCGCGAAGGTGCCCTGCACCTCCTCGCAAGCGCGGACGCAGCGCGAGCAGACGATGCACTTGGAGGGATCATAGGTGAAATAGGGGTTGGACTCGTCCTTCGGCATCCAATGGTCGTTGTCGCAGCCGTGGCTCTTGGCGAAGACGTGGTTCTCGCCCTCATAGCCGTAGCGCACGTCGCGCAGGCCGACCGCGCCCGCCATGTCCTGCAACTCGCAATCGCCGTTGGCGCCGCAGGTGAGGCAGTCGAGCGGATGGTCGGAGATGTAGAGCTCCATCACGCCCTTGCGTAGCTTCTTCAGCCGCTCGCTCTGGGTGTGAACGACGAGGCCGGGCATCACCGGCGTGGTGCAGGACGCCGGCGTGCCGGCGCGGCCCTCGATCTCGACGAGGCAGAGGCGGCAGGAGCCGAACGCGTCGACCATGTCGGTGGCGCAGAGCTTTGGGATTTGGTGGCCCGCGTCCATCGCGGCCCGCATGATCGAGGTGCCCTCGGGCACCGTGACTTGATTGCCGTCGATGGTCAGCGTCACCATCGTTTCCGATTTGGAAGCCGGCGTGCCGAAGTCGATTTCTTCGATCAGAGACATTGTCGTTCTCCTATTCCGCGGCCTGAAGCGTGGTCGGTACGGGGGCGAAATCCTCCCGGAAGTGCTTCAATGCGCTGAGCACGGGGTAGGGCGTGAAGCCGCCGAGTGCGCAGAGCGAGCCGAATTTCATGGTGTTGCAGAGGTCTTCGACCAGCGCGAGGTTTTCGCTGACGCGCTCGCCGTTGATGATCTTCTCGATGGTCTCGACGCCGCGAGTCGAGCCGATCCGGCAGGGCGTGCACTTGCCGCAGGATTCGACGGCGCAGAACTCCATCGCGAAGCGCGCTTGCTTGCGCATGTCGACGCTGTCGTCGAACACGACGATGCCGCCATGGCCGATCAGGCCGTCGCGCGCGGCGAAGGCCTCGTAGTCGAAGGGCGTGTCGAACAGCGAGCGAGGGAAATAGGCGCCCAGCGGACCGCCGACCTGCACGGCGCGGACCGGCCGGCCCGTGAACGTGCCGCCGCCGATGTCGTCGACGAGCTCGCCGAGCGTCACGCCGAAGGCGGTCTCGAACAGCCCGCCCTGGCGGATGTTGCCGGCAAGCTGGATCGGCATCGTGCCGCGCGAACGGCCCATGCCGTAATCCGCGTAGGCCTTGGCGCCTTCGGCGAGGATGAAGGGGACGGCCGCGAACGACAGCACGTTGTTGATGACGGTCGGCTTGCCGAACAGGCCGTGATGCGCCGGCAGCGGAGGTTTTGCACGCACGATACCGCGGCGGCCTTCGAGGCTCTCCAGCAGCGAAGTTTCCTCGCCGCAGACGTAAGCACCGGCGCCGACCCGGACTTCGAGGTCGAAGCTGTGGATGGATCCGCCGATCTTGTCGCCGAGATAACCGCCGCGCTTCGCAGCCTGGATCGCAGCGTTCATCGCTTCCACCGCATGCGGATATTCGCTGCGGATGTAGATGTAGCCTTTGGTCGCGCCGACGGTGATGCCGGCGATGGTCATCCCTTCGATCACCAGGAAGGGGTCGCCTTCCATGATCATGCGGTCGGCAAAGGTGCCGCTGTCGCCCTCGTCGGCGTTGCAGACGATGAACTTGCGGTCGGCCTTGGCCTGCGTGACCGTCTTCCATTTGATGCCGGTCGGAAAGCCGGCGCCGCCGCGGCCGCGCAAGCCCGAGGCCGTGACTTCGTTGAGGATGGCGTCGGAGCCAAGCGGCAGTGCCCGCTCCAGCCCCTTGTAGCCGCCATGGGCGCGGTAGTCGTCGAGCGAGCGCGGGTCGATCACGCCGCAGCGGGCGAAGGTGAGGCGGGTCTGACGCTTGAGCCAGGGCAGCTGGTCGGTTGCCCCCAGCCGCAGCAGATGCGGCGTGTTGTTCGCGAGCGCGTCGAGCAGGGAGGGCACATCGGCTTCAGTAACCGGACCGAAGGCGATCCGGCCCTGTGGCGTCGCCACCTCGACCAGCGGCTCCAGCCAGTACATGCCGCGCGAGCCGGTCCTGGCAATCTCGACTGCGATGCCGCGCCCGGCTGCTGCCTGCTCCAGCGCCAGCGCAACCTGGTCAGCACCAACGGCGATCGCGCCGGCGTCGCGTGAGACGAACAGACGCAAGCTCATCGCTGTGCCTCCACAATCAACGCATCGAGGCGCTTCTGATCGAGCCTGCCGATGAGGCGGCCGTCGAGCATCGCGGACGGTGCGGTCGCGCACAGGCCGAGGCAGTAGATCGGCTCCAGCGTGACGCGATCGTCGGCCGTGGTGCTGCCGAGCGACACGCCGAGCTTTGCCTCGGCGCGCGCCGCCAATGCATCGCCGCCGGCGGCCTGGCAGGCCTCCGCGCGGCAGAGCTTCAGCACATGGCGGCCGGCCGGCTTGTGGCGGAAATCATGATAGAACGTGAATACGCCGTGGACTTCGGCGCGCGACAGGTTGAGCGCTTGCGCCACCATGGGAATGGCCGCCTCCGGCACGTAGCCGAACGCCTCCTGCAGCGCATGCAGGATGACCAGCGTCGCGCCCTCCTGGTTGGCGTGTTCGGCGATGATTTCGGCGCCGCGCGTCTCGTTCCAAGGCTCAAAAACCGCTGTCATTCTTCGTTCTCAACCAGAGCGTTTCCTTGGCGCAAACTAGTTGGAATCATTCGAAGATCAATAAAGCTATCCCGTGCTGCGATTGCGAATTCGGATCGATTTGCAACCGCAATCGATCGATACGAAATAGCAATGAAGATTGTATCGGCTGCCGGTTTTTGCGTGTTGGCGCAGGCCCGGCATGCTAGCTTGCACGCCACGATGGAATTCGAGGGGACGCCCGGTTGATCGACAAGCTTGAACTATTGCTGGCGCTGGCGAAGGAGCGGCATTTCGGACGCGCGGCGGAGGTCTGCGGCGTGACGCAACCGACGATGTCGACCGGGCTCAAGCAGCTCGAGGAAATCCTCGGCGTGATGCTGGTGCAGCGCGGCTCCCGATTCCAGGGGTTCACTCCCGAGGGCGAGCGGGCGCTCGACTGGGCGCGGCGGATCGTCGGCGATGCCCGCGCGATGCGTGACGAGATCAACGGGCTGAAGCATCAGCTCTCCGGCGAAATCCGCATCGCGGCGATCCCGACCGTGCTCGGCATGGTCGCAGCGCTGACGACGCCGTTTCGCGCCCGGCATCCCGAGGTGCGTTTCAGCATCCGCTCGACGACCTCATCGGAGGTGCTGGGATTGCTCGAAAATCTCGAGGTCGATGCGGGCCTGACCTATATCGAGAACGAGCCGATCGGCAAGGTGCGGACCATTCCGCTCTACAATGAGAGTTATCGTTTGCTGACTTCGCCGGACGGAATGTTTGGCGATCGCGAGACGGTGACCTGGAAGGAGGTCGGGCAGGTGCCGTTGTGCCTGCTGACGCCCGACATGCAGAATCGCCGCATCATCGACCGCGCGCTGCGTTCGGTCGGCGCGGAGGCGACGCCGACGCTGACCTCGAACTCGCTGCTGGTGCTGTTCACGCATGTGAAGACGGGGCGCTGGGCGAGCGTGATGCCGGCCAAGCTCGCCGAGACGCTCGGCCTGTCCGACACGGTGCGCTCGATCCCGATCACCGATCCCGACGTCAATTACAGCATCGGCATGGTGATCCCGCAGCGCGATCCGATGACGCCGCTGATCGCGGCGCTGGTCAATGTCGCGCGGGAAGTCGCGCCATCGCTGCAGCTGTAGGGATCACGCGGCAGCCGAAATCCCGGACGCGGCCTTGATCGCGTCGCGTGGCAGGGTCACGCGCACGACGGTGCCGACCTCGAGCCTGGAGCGCAGCCGCATCGAGCCGCCGTGGAGTTGCGCCAGCGAGCGGGCGATCGCGAGGCCGAGGCCCGAGCCGTGATAGGTCTTGGTGAGCTGGCTCTCCACCTGCTCGAACGGGCGGCCGAGCCGCGCCAGCGAATGCGGCGCGATGCCGATGCCGGTGTCGGCGATCATCAGCACGATCCGGTCGTCGAGCTGCCGGCTGCGCACCACGACGCGTCCGCCGTCCGGCGTGAATTTCACCGCGTTGGAGAGCAGGTTGACGATGATCTGCTTGGTGGCGCGGCGGTCGGCGACGACGGAGATGGATTTTGCGATGTCGGCGTCGAGCGTGATGTGCTTGTCCTGGGCCCGGCCGGTGACGACCCGCAAGGATTCCGCCAGCGTCCGCGACAGGTCGAGCTCTTCCATGTCGAGCTTCATGCGGCCCGCCTCGATCTTGGACATGTCGAGGATGTCGTTGATGACCTCGAGCAGATAGTGGCCGCTGGTCAGGATGTCCTGGCAGTATTCCTGGTACTTTTCGCTGCCGAGCTCGCCGAACATGCCCGAGCCCATGATCTCGGAGAAGCCGATGATGGCGTTCAGCGGCGTGCGCAGCTCGTGGCTCATATTGGCGAGGAATTTCGACTTGGTCTGGTTGGCTTCCTCGGCCCGGGTCTTCTCGCGCTGGTACTTCTCGGCGAGGTCGGCGAGTTCGACCGCCTGACGCTCCAGTGCCGCCTGCGAGCGCTTCAGGTCGATGACGGTGGCGCGCAGGCGCAGATCGTTGTCGACCAGCTTCTGCTCGTGCTCCTTGATGCGGGTGATGTCGGTGCCGACCGAGACGTAGCCGCCGTCCTTGGTGCGGCGCTCGCTGATGTGCAGCCAGCTGCCGTCGTCGAGCTGCGCCTCGAAGGTGCGCGCGCCGGGGCCTTGGGCAGCGGTCTCGTTGTGGCGGGTGCGCACCTCCGGCATGCGGCCGACCTCGAGCACGGTCTCGTAGGAGGTGCCGGGGATCACGGCGGTGTCGGGCAGCTTGTGCAGGCGCTGGAAGTGCGAGTTGCAGAGCACGAGGCGGTCGCTGGCGTCCCACAGCACGAAGGCTTCCGGAATGGTCTCGATCGCGTCGCGCAGGCGGAGATCGGCTTCCACGGTCCTCTCTGCGAGGCTCTTCTGCTCGGTGATGTCGACGGCGATCCCGATCAGGTGCACGCTGGAATCGGTCGCCCCGCGCGTCTTCTCGCAGCGGACGCGGAGCCAGATCCAGTGGCCGTCGACATGCTGCATGCGGAAGGTCTGGTCGATGTGGTCGATCTTCTCGGAGATGAGCTGGTCGGCGATCGCGAACAGGTCGATGTCGTCGGACTTCACCAGCGCATTGACCTCGCCGAAGGTGAGGAGCTCGTTGCGGCCGTCGAGGCCCAGCATCGAGAACATCGATTGCGACCAGAAGATCCGGCCGCGCGACAGGTCCCAGTCCCACAGCCCGCAACGGCCGCGGTTGAGGGCGGTGTCGATCCGGCCGCGCACGGCGTCGTTGATGAGATCGCCTTCGCGGGCGCGGGTGGACTGCCAGTGGAAGGCGAAGCCCAGGATCAGGACGACGAATCCTGTTGTCGCCGACAGCGTCACCGAGAGCGCGGCGTCCGAGCCCCAGATCGGCTCGTTGCGTTCCTGGATCACGGTGACGAAGCCGGGCAGCGACTTGATCTGCCGCGAGGTCGCCATCGCGGCGTTGCCGCTCGGCAGCGTCATGTCGGAGACGTTGCCGTCGCGCGTCGGCGCCGCGAGCAATTGTGCGGTCGTGATGGCATCGAGCAGGCGGTCGTTGCCGGAAGGATCGCTGTCGACCGGGACGCGGGCGAGCAGACGGCGATCGACGCCGGCCGAGGTGACGATGACGTGGCGGCCCGAGGCCGTGCCCCAGGACGGGATCATATCCGGCAACAGCGCCGGCAGGCTCTCGATGTTCTTGAGCCGCTCCTGTCGCGCGGAGGTGAGGCGGTCGATGCGTTCGGCGAGCAGGTCTGCCAGCGCCGAGATGTCGTGCCGGATCACCAGCCGCTTCTGACGCGTCTGATCGACCACCTGCACGAATGCACCGAGGCAGATCGTGATCAGGAATGCGATGATGAGCGTCGGCACGGCGCGACGAAGCGCCGGCTCTGCAATCAAGAGCCGATGATAGGCAGGTTTCGCGATCGATTGCGCCAATCCCTTGATCGAATCGGATTGGACGCACGCGTTCGCGGCGTCTGCACGCGACATGCCTTCGGCCCCCTAAAAACCTGCTTGCAACTGAAGTTCGGAGGCAGCCCCACATCGCTTCCGAATCACAGCGATTTGAATCCAGTTTTCGCGGGGTGTCGAGAGTCAATGAATCGTTAACGCGTAATTATTCTTATCCAATGCGCAGTTTGCGCAGCGCGCATCCGCAAACGCACGGGCGCGAGGAGTCCGAAACGAGAACGTGCGTCTCCTCGCGCGCTCCAGTCACGCACGCGGCGGTTCGGCGTGGCTGATCACGCGCTTCACGCTCGGGAACGCACGCCGCAGCGCGCGCTCGATGGCGTCGACGTGCTCGTGCACCCTGATCACGCTCATGGACGGCGCGGCGCGGCAGTGGAAATTGACGATCTCGCCGGCGTCGGTGTTGCGGACGCGCACATTATGGATGTCGTGGATCTCGCCTTCGCCGGCGAACTCGGCTAGCGCGGCGGCGATGGCCTGGACGCGTTCCGGCGCGGCATCGACCCCGAACGGCAGTTCCGGTTCCAGCGGCTCGATATGGACGTCGACCTCGACGTCCGCGCCGAACTCCTCCTGGATGTTGCGCTCCAGCGTGTTGGCGACGTCATGGGCTGCGTCGAGTCGCATCCGGGCGTCGACCTCGAGGTCGATGCTGACGATCAGCTTGGCGCCGAGATCGTGCACCGTGACGTGGTGGACGGCGAGGCCCGAATTGCGCGCGATCACCATGATGCGGTCGCGCACGGTCTCGTTGTCGCGTGCGACGGGAACGGCGGTGAAGGAGAGGTCGGTGTCGCCGAACGCCCTGGCGACGGCGGCTTGCGCGTTGTGCTTGATGTCCTCGACGCGGTCGATCGGATAGGTCCGCGGCACCTTGACGATGGTGTCGATGAACGTGGTCGCCCCGACCATGCGCACCCGCAGCCGCTCCACGTCGATCACGCCAGGGACGCTCCGGATCGCGGCCGTGGCCTTCTCCTGCGCGCCCTCCGGGGCGCGGTCGACCAGCGTCTGCACGGTCGAGCCGGCCATGCGAAGGCCGAGCGCTGCGATCATCACGGCGACCGCGGCGGCGGCCGCGGCGTCGCCCCACCAGAAGCCGAGGGCGGCGAGGATCAGGCCGATGATCACGGCGAAGGAGCCCATCACGTCGGAGGCGAAATGCAGCGCGTCGGCCGCGAGCGCCTGGCTCCTGGTCTCGCGCGCGGCGCGATGCAGGGCGCGGGCGCGCCAGAGATTGACGACGATGTCGATCACCAGCACGACGAACGGCACGGCCGAAATGGTCGGCGGCGGGGTTCCCTCGCGCAGCCGGCTATAGGCCTCGACCAGGATGCCGCCGGCGAGCACGTAGAGCAGGGCGGTAACACCGAGCGCCGAGACGCTCTCCAGCTTGCCATGGCCGTAATGGTGCTCCTCGTCGGCCGGCTTGTCCGACACCCGCACCACTGCCCAGGTGATGATGGTCGCGACCAGGTCGATCGAGGAGTGCAGGGCCTCGGAGATCAGCGCGAGCGAGCCGATTGCGATGCCGACCGCGAATTTGGCCGCCGCCATGCCGCCGCTGGCGAAGATCGAGATCGCGGCGACCGAGGTTTTGTTGTGCTGGGAGGTCATGGCGGGGGATTTAGCAGCCCGGGGGTGAACATCAAGCGGCGATCCACAGCCGTTGTCGCTAGTGATTTGCAGGAGCGCTCGTCACGTCATTCCGGGGCGCCGAAGGCGAACCCGGAATCTCGAGATTCCGGGTTCGATGCTTCGCATCGCCCCGGAATGACGGAGAGAAGGGCCGCCCCTACAGCGTCACCACGATCTTCCCCAGATGCTTGTTCGCCTCCATGTGCTCGAACGCCTTGTCGATGTCGTCGAATGCGAACACCCGGTCGATCGGCAGCTGCAGTTTTCGCGATTCCACCGCGCCCCAGATGTCCTTCCTGACCTCCTCGAAGATCTCGCGGACTTCTTCGATGGTGCGGGTGCGGAAGGTGACGCCGACATAGTCGATGCGGCGCGCGGCATGCAGGTCGAAGTTGAAATCGGCATGGGTGCCGCCGAGCCGGCCGACATTGACGATGCGGCCCTTCACTTTGGTCGCCGCGAGGTTCTGGCTCGCGACCTTGCCCGAGACCTGGTCGACGATGAGGTCGACGCCTTCGCCTTTCGTCGCCTTCAGGACGTCGTCGACCCATTTCGGATCCGAGCTGTCGACGGCAAGGTCGGCGCCGTACTCCTTCAGCCGGCCGCGGCGCGTGGCATCGGTCGAGGAGCCGATCACGAGCTTTGCGCCCTTGAGTTTTGCAATTTGCATCGCCATCAGGCCGACACCGGAGCTGGCGCCCTGGATCAGCACGCTCTGGCCCGCCTGCACGCCGCCGACGGTGACGACGGCATTGTGCATGGTCGCGAGCGCGACGGGGAGGGTGGCGGCTTCCTCGAAGTTCATGTTCGAGGGCGCGCAGAACAGCCGGCCGTGATCGGCCAGTGTGTACTCGGCAAATGCAGCGCCGCCCGAGCCCATGATGCGGTCGCCGATCTTCACGCCCTTGGCATCCGGTCCGAGCTCGGCGACCTCGCCGGCCCATTCCATGCCGAGCACGGTGCCGGCGCCGCCGGCCGCGCCGTGGGCGTGCCCCTTGCGCATGCCGGTGTCGGCGCGGTTGAGCCCGCAGGCGCGGACGCGCACCAGCACCTGCGTGCCTTTCGGCTTTGGTTGAGCGACGTCGGAAATCCGAGCGCCATCAGGACCGTAGACGTAGGCTTTCATCTGTTGCTCTCGCTTCTTGCGGTGATTATTCGGCGGCTTCGCGTTGCGGCTGAACGATCATGCCTTCGAGCCGGTTGCGAATGATCGCCTCCGCCTCGCGCACGATGCGGGAGATGAGCTCGCCGCAGGTCGGGATGTCCTGGATCAGGCCCTGCACCTGTCCGGCCGACCAGATGCCTTCGTCGGAATTCCCGGTCGCATAGACCATCTTGCCGCGGGCACCGGCGACGAGCTCGCGGATGTCCTCGAACTTCGCGCCCTCCTTCTCCATCGCGACCACCTTGGTCGAGATCTCGTTTTTGGCGACGCGCGAGGTGTTGCGCATGGTGCGGAAGATCAGCTCGGTCTCGCGCTCGTCATTGGCGACGATTTTCTCCTTGATGAGCTGGTGGATCGGGCTTTCCCTGGTCGCCATGAAGCGCGTGCCCATGTTGATGCCGTCGGCGCCCAGCGCCAGCGCGGCGACGAGGCCGCGGGCATCGGCAAAGCCGCCCGAGGCGATCATCGGGATCTTGATCCTGTTGGCGGCGGCGGGGATCAGGATCAGGCCGGGCGTGTCGTCCTCGCCGGGATGGCCGGCGCATTCGAAGCCGTCGATCGAGATGGCGTCAACGCCCATGCGTTCGGCCGAGAGGGCGTGGCGGACGCTGGTGCATTTGTGCACGACCTTGACGCCGTGCTTCCTGAACTCGTCGACATGCTCCTGCGGCTTGTTGCCGGCGGTCTCGACCACCTTGATCCCGGCGTCGATAATGGCGGCGCGGTATTCGGCATAAGGCGGCGGCTTGATCGCGGGCAGGATGGTGAGGTTGACGCCGAACGGCTTGTCGGTGAGGTCGCGGCAGCGCGCGATCTCCTTGGTCAGGTCCTCCGGCGTCGGCTGGGTCAGCGCCGTGATGAAGCCGAGCGCGCCGGCGTTGGCAACGGCGGCGACCAGCTCGGCGCGGCCGACCCATTGCATGCCGCCCTGGACGATCGGGTGCTCGACGCCGACGAGTTTCGTGAACCGTGTCTGCAACATGACCTGTTTCCCCCGCGCCTCGCGGGGCGCTCTGCTATCGGTTGATGCGTGGAGGATGCCGCCGCGGTCGGGAAATGTCTATTGCGGGGACGTGCGGTGAGGGCGGGACGATCATGCGAGCGGCGGGGGATTCCGTGGGGCGGATAATTGGGGCAGCATTCGTCCGTCATCCCCGCGCAACCGCGAACCGGTTGTTGCTGGAGGTGCGACTTGCACGGTGCGAAGCAACGTGCAGGGAGCCTCGAAGGATGGGCGGTCACGCTGCGAGCGTCGGGCTGTCGCCCTTCGAGGCTTGCTCAGTGGCGCGATGCGCCCCCGAGCGCGCACCTCAGGGTGACGGTCGTAGATTTGCGCTCGCGGGGCCATGTGCAATTCTTGTCCGATCAAGACATACCTTCGCGCTCTCGCGGCATCTGCGCCCGAGCTTTGCTTCGCCGCGTTGCCCTCACGAAAGACAAGGGCGCAGGGAAGGCCGGGCGCCGGCTGGCACCCGTAAGTCCGTGCGCGAAAAGATGCACACGGGGTGGACTGGACTACAGGTGAGCCGAACGCCCGGCCTTCCCTGCGCGATGGTTTACGGCGTACTTCGTGCTCTCCCCGGGGAGCGATGCACTATTGCCCCCGTCGCCTTGCGGTTGACTGATGCGCGCACCGGTTGGCCGCCACATCACCGCAGGACTTGACGCACAGACCCCGGGCGTCAGGACCACACGACTTGACCGTCCGCGCACGTCTTCGCTGGGACTTCGAGTGCTGGCGCGTGCTCACGCCCGAAGCCATGCGAAGACGCTGTCGGCGCCGGGTCGTATGCGCGAAGCGCTTTGCTCACGGTTTCCCGCCCTGCAATTGCTGCTCGCGCCCGACGCCGTCGCGTCCATCGCACCCCGGCCCGCGGTTCGTGACGATCGCGATCCGCCCCTTGTCTCGGGCCAGGGTGGCTTGTGTGTACGATAAATCAGAATTTCGGTAAAGTGGAATATTTTGACGGGTCGGGCTTGACAGGCGGAGTGGAGAAATTGCCGGGGTGTTTTGCCCGACGGGCGAGGGGCTTCGAACGTGATTGACGTGCCGTTCGCGCGGCTGCATCAACGCTCGCAATGACGACGGAAACAGTGGAGGTTCGTAGCCCTGATGGAGCGCAGCGCAATCCGGGGCCTGTCGACAAGCGAGGGTCGTCCCGGATTTCGCTTTCGCTTCATCCGGGTTACAAGGCCGCCACTACAGGGACAGCTACTCCGCCGACAGCCGCACCAACTGGCGGCCGCCGTTCATGTCCTTGAGGCTGTTGACGAAGTTTTCCGGGCGCTGCCAGCGATACGGCACCTTCAGGCCCATGAACTCGGCGATGTCGCCGATGAAGCCGGTGCAGTTTGTGGTCTCGGCGTTCCAGACCGGCGAGCTCGCCTGCAATTTCTTGATGTAGGCGAACACGCGCTTGGCGTCGGCTTCGTTCAGGTAGACGCGATAGCTCGCGGTCAGATATTCCGGATCGAGATCGCCGTAGCTCGCACCGGTCTCCGACGGCACGAAGGTGATGTGCCCGAGCACGTAAGCCAGCGTGTCGCCGGCGGGCGTGAGGCCTGCGACCTCGACCGCCTTCTCGCTGGTCTTGCCGTACCAGACGAAGGCGTGGCCCCAGCTCGCGGCCGTGCGGGCGCGGAAGTCGACGTAATAGGGACCTTTCTCCACGCGCGCGACGGAGCGCCGCGTCGATTGCGGCTGAGGTCGTGACGTGGTGTCGGTCGTGGCAAGCGCGTTGGCGTCGGCAACGCGCTTGTTCGCTTCGTGGGCCGAGGCCGAGGGCGTCGTACACGCGATCATGGCCGCGAGGGCGAACCCCGCAAGGATGCAGGGTCCCGATCGATCAGGTTTGTTCGCCACGCTGTGCCCCTCGACTGTCAGCCGCTTACGCTAGTTTTGCGCTTGGTCTATTGCGCGTCAGTAGCGCGCAGCGACCGGGCCGGGCGCCTTGCCGATCGGGGCCTTTCCAACCGGGCTCTTGCCAATCGGCATCTTGCCGATCGGCGCCTGCTCGGCCGGATAGGCCGGCACCGGCTGGCGGCGCGGCAGATCCGCAGCGTTCGCAGCCGTCACCAGAGCAAGCGTGGCACCCAGAGCAATTACAATCTTCTTCACAGCGATACCCCTAGAAGGTTTGGTCCAAACACGGCAGTGCCGTGCCCCCCAGACACGCCTCACAGAAGGGCGGCGGAATGCGACGACAGTGCGGCACCCCCGCGACATGTTGGCGGCATATCTCTGACGCGCGCAGATGTGATGTGTCTGGATGTTTCGGAGTGCGGACCGCGGTGCCGTAGCCCGGAAGAGCGTAGCGATATCCGGGGTGCTTTGCGGGTCGTCCGTCCCCGATGTCGCTTGGCTCATCCGACTGCGGCGCCGTGCGCGCTATTTCCCGAGGAAGTTCGAGCGCATCTTGTCGGCGAACCAGACCGCGAAGATCGCACCGAACGCGAGAGCAAAGTACAGCGCCGTCCACAAAAGTGCATTACCTGCATTCGTCATGGCGTCCTCCCTGGCGACAGAAATTGACTACCGGGAAGGATAAGGCGGCCGTGCCGGCGCGATTTGCGCCGGATCAATTTTGCCGCGCTGCGGCGAGAATAAATCGGGCTACGGGACGGTGTTTGCAGCTACAGCCGAAACTCGTTGGTGAGCTCGCCGATGCCGTCGATCGCGACGGTGACCGTGTTGACCGGCTCCTTCATCACGCCGACGCCGACCGAGGTGCCGACGGCGATGAGGTCGCCGGGGAGCAGGGTCATGTCGTGGGAGATCTTGCTGACCAGCTCCTGCGCCGAGAAGATCATGTCGGAGATCGGGTAATTCTGCCGCTCCGCGCCGTTGAGGATGGTGCGGACGGTCAGCTTGGCCGGATCGAGGCCGGTTGCGATGACCGGGCCGAACGGGCCGTAATCGTCGATGCCCTTGGCGCGGGCCCATTGCGGGAAGGTGGGGTCGCTGGTCAGGATGTCGTTGGCGGTGATGTCGTTGACGCAGGTATAGCCGAAGATGCAGCTGTTGGCTTCGCTGGGGGAGACACGCGCGCAGGTCTTGCCGATGACGATGCCGAGCTCGCCTTCATAGGTGGTCTTGCCGTCGTAATAGGAGGGACGGCGGATCACGGCGCCGGGCGTCGTGATGGTGGTGGTGGCCTTGAGCAGATAAAGCGGCTCCGGCGGCTCGGGCTGGTTCAGCTTGGCCGCGAGCGCGTGGAAATTATTCCAGAGCGCGACGATCTTGCTGGGCGCGCAAGGCGCCAGCAGCTCGACCTCCGACAGCGCCAGAATCTTGCCGGTCGCGGTGTTGCGGCCGAACATCTCGCCCTCGTGCGCGCTGATGCCCGATGGCGTCAGCGTGCCGAACCTGGTCGCGCCATTATTCCGGAAGCGCAGCCACTGCTTCATCTCGCCCGCCATCACGCCACCGCCAGTGTGCGGGGATCTGAAGGTGTCGAGACGCCGTCATAGAGCCCGGCGATGCGGGCGCGCTGGGTCACCATCGCCAGCACCGAGTCGAGCGCGGGCGTCGCGATGCCGGTGAGGCGGCCCATCTCCTGCACCACGGTGACGAGCGGGTCGATCTCCATCGGGCGGCCGCGCTCGAGATCCTGCAGCATCGAGGTCTTGTGCGCGCCGACCTTGCGGGCGCCCTCGATGCGGCGCTCGACGTCGACGCGGAATTTGACGCCGAAGGTCTCGGCGATCGCTTGCGTCTCCACCATGATCGCGCGCGACAGCGCACGCGTAGAGGGATCGGTGCAGATCACGTCGAGCGTTGCATGGGTCAGCGCGCTGATTGGATTGAAGCAGACATTGCCCCACAGCTTGAGCCAGATCTCGTCGCGGATGCGGTCGAGCACCGGTGCCTTCAGCCCGGCCGCGACGAACAGATCGGCAAGGCGCTGCACGTCGCTGGTGATCTCGCCGGAGGGCTCGCCGAGCGGGAAGTTGTTGCCGTAGACGTGGCGGATCACGCCGGGCGCCTCGATCTCGGTGGCGGGATAGACGATGCAGCCGATGGCGCGCTCGGCGCCGATCTCGCGCCACTGCCGCCCGCCGGGGTCGATGCTCTCCAGCGTCGAATTCTCGTATTGGCCGCCGTGCTTGTAGAAGTACCAATAGGGGATGCCGTTGACGGCGGTGACGATGCGGGTGTGCGGCCCGAGCAGCGGCTGCATCTTCTCGATCACGCCGGTGATCGAATGCGCCTTCAACGTGATGATGATGTAGTCCTGCACGCCGAGCTCGGCGGGATCGTCGGTGCAGCGCGGATGTACGGTGAGCTTCTCCTCGCCCGCGAGCAGCGTCAGGCCGCGCTCGCGCATTGCGGCAAGGTGCGCGCCGCGTGCGATGAGGCTGACATCGGCGCCTGCGCGCGCAAGCTGAACCCCGAGATATCCGCCGATCGCGCCGGCGCCGTAGATGCAGATCTTCATGAAATCCTCGCGGGAGACCGGAATTTTGGGACGAAAGATCCGGTCCGGCTCGAACGTGTCCGAGCCGGCCGGTAGTCACAGGGGAAGTGTGCGTCGCTCTAGGCTGCCGCTTGCGGCGTGCCGTTGATGGCCTCGTCCATGGCAGCTGCGATGTCGCGCATGCTGATGACGGAGACGAGGCTGTAATCGTCGATGACGGGCAAATGGCGGATGTGATGCCGGTTCATCAGATGCCGGACCTGCTCGATCGTATCGCTGGAGCTGCAGGACACCAGCTGCTGCACCGAGACGAGCTGCGAGACCTTGACGTTGACGGCGTTCGCGCCGTGCTCGGCGACGGCGCGCACCACGTCGCGCTCGGTGAACATGCCGACGGCGGTATTACCCTCGGAGCGGACCACGTCCTTGACCACGAGAGCGCTGATGTTGTTGGCGCGCATCAGCTTGGCGGCGATACCCACCGTTTCGTTCATTCGCACCGTGACAACGCGCGGTGTCTTCTTGCGCAGAATGTCTCCGACCAGCATTGCAACCTCCCTGGGTGAATGTTGCTGGAATTGTGGTATACATAATGCCAATCGTCAAGCGCTGGTTTGGGCGATCCGAAAAATCTTGCGACAGCAAGACTGACGTTTGCCGTGTGCGAAAAAGAAAGGGGCGCATCGCTGCGCCCCTTGTTGATCCCTGCAATGTCAGCGGCGGCTACGCCGTCTCGGTCTTTGCAGTGGTCTCGGCGCTGCCGGTTGCGGTGTTCGCGCTCTCGGCTTCCTTGCCGAGGATGAAGGAGCGGCGCATCGGCTTGATCACGAACAACGCCGTCAGCGCCGCCGTCGCGTTCAAGGCGACCGCGACCACGAACACGGCCTTCCAGCCGTACGTCGCCGAGATCACGCTGGCGAGCGGGACGAGCAGGGAGGCGGTGCCTTTCGCGGTGTAGAGCATGCCGTTGTTGGTGGTCGCGAATTTCGAGCCGAAGGTGTCGCCGCAGGTCGCCGGGAACAGCGAGTAGATCTCGCCGAACACGCCGAAATACACCGCGGTCGCGAGCACGAACACGACCGGGACATGACCGTAGGCCGACAGCGTCAGCAGCATCAGCGCCGCGGTGCCGAAGGCGATGAACATGGTGTGCTCGCGGCCGATCGTGTCGGAGACCCAGCCGAAGAAGGGGCGTCCGAAACCGTCGAGGATGCGGTCGAGCGAGATCGCGAAGGTCAGTGCCGCCATCTGGAAGCCGGCCAGCGTGACCGGGGTGTCGGCGATCTTGAAGTCGTGCGCGATCGGGCCGATCTGCGCCGCGGTCATCAGGCCGCCGGATGCGACCATGACGAAGACGAGATACATCACCCAGAAAATAGGGCTGCGCAGCACCTGCGGCGGGGTGAAGTCGATCTTGGTCTGCGGCAGGTTGAGCTGCTTCTTCTTCGGCGGAATCGAGAGCCGCGGCGGCTGGATGAAGAAGGCGAGCACGAACACGATCACGCCCTGGCCGATGCCGAAGGTGAAGAAGGCGTGCTGATAGCCGCTCGATGCGATCATGGTCGCGATCGGCACGATGGTGAGCGCGGCGCCCGCGCCGAAGCCTGCGGCAGTCGCGCCGGCGGCAAGGCCCCGGCGGTCGGGAAACCATTTCAGCGCGTTGCCGACGCAGGTGCCGTACACCGCGCCCGCGCCCATGCCGCCGATGATCGCGGCCGCGTAGAGCAAGGTGAGACTGTCGGCATAGGAGTTGAGAATCCAGGACAGTGCGATCATCACGCCGCCGAACATGACGACGATGCGCGGGCCGTATTTGTCGACGAACCAGGCCTCGATCGGCACCAGCCAGGTCTCGGTGACGACGAAGACGGTGAAGGCAAGCTGGATCGCGGCGCGTCCCCAGTGATGGGCCGCATCGATCGGATCAACGAACAGCGTCCAGCCATATTGCAGGTTGGCGATCATCGCCATGCAGATGATGCCCATGACGAGCTGGAGCCAACGGAAACCGGTGCGAAGAGGCGCGGCCGTGACGGCGCCGTCCGTGCTGGAAATCATCAATAACCTCCCAACGCGCCTGATTGATCACGACTTGGGATGGCAAGATGACCCAGTGTCGCAAATATTGTGGCTTATCGTCGCAAGCGCGGCGCGGAGCTTGGTATACCATATTCCAGAATGCAAGCCCTATCTGCGGCGGATTGTCACAAATCTGCGGTTCCATTGGAGCGGGAACGGCGCTGCAAAGTCGCCAAAACGAAAACGCCCGGCCGTGAGGCCGGGCGTCTGCTCGATGAAGAGCTGCGATGGAGCGTGTCAGACGGTCGATTTGGCGACCACGACCTTGCGCCAGGGCTTGAGCACCGCGATCGCCAGCAGCGAAGCCAGGATGTTGGCACCGGCCGCGATGATGAACACGCTGTCCCAAGTGCCCGACGACTGCTGCATGTAGTTGCCGATCGGGACCAGCAGTGCGGCGGTGCCCTTCGCAGTGTAGAGCAGGCCGGCATTGGTGGTCGCGAACTTGGCGCCGAACGTGTCGGTGCAGGTCGAGGGGAACAGCGAGTAGATCTCACCCCAGGCGAAGAACACGAAGCCCGAGAGCAGCACGAACCAGATCGGATCGTGGCCCCAGAGGTAGAGCATCCAGATGCCGAACCCTTCCATGCCGAAGGCGATGAACATCGTGTTCTCGCGGCCGATCATGTCGGAGATCCAGCCGAAGAACGGACGCGTCAGGCCGTTGAGCACGCGGTCGATCGTGGCCGCGAAGGTCACCGCCGTCATCGTCACCGCCATCAGCGTGACCGGCACGTTGTCGACCTTCCAGTCGGCAGCGATGGGCTTCAGGTTGGCCGTCACCATCAAGCCGCCGGCGCCGACGATCACGAACATGAAGTACATCAGCCAGAAGATCGGCTGACGCAGCACCTCGGTCGGCTGGTAGTTGCGCCGGGTCTGCAGCAGATTGGCATTGGCCACCACGTTCGGCACCTGGCCCGCTTTCGGCGCGAGCAGGAAGAAGGCGAGGATGCAGATGATGATGCCTTGTCCGAGGCCGAAATAGAGGAAGGTGGTCTGGAATCCACTGTCCTTGATCATGGCCTGGATCGGCGCGACGGTGAGCGCGGAGCCCGCACCGAAGCCCGCGGCGGTGATGCCCGCGGCAAGACCGCGCTTGTCCGGGAACCACTTCAGCGCGTTGCCAACGCAGGTGCCGTAGACGCCGCCGGCGCCGATGCCGGCGATGATCATGCCGAGATAGTAGCCGTTGAGCGAGGTGGCCTGGGCGTTGATCGCCCAGCCGATGGCGCAGAGCACGCCGCCGACCAGCACGACGATGCGCGGTCCGTATTTGTCGACGAACCATCCTTCGACCGGGACCAGCCAGGTCTCGAACAGCACGAACAGCGTAAAGGCCCATTGGATCGACGCGCGATCCCAGCCGAACTTCTTCTGGATGTCAGGGACGAAGAACGTCCAGCCGTACTGATAATTGGCGATCATCACCATCGCGGCGACGCCAACTGCCAACTGCGTCCAGCGATAGGCGTCGCTGACGCGCGCGACGCTTGGGGCCGCTGTTGACTGCACCATGTCTGTCATAAAAAACCCTCCCGAAGGCGCCGATCATTTTTATGCGTGCGCTGGTCGCATCCTGGTATTCATTATGCCAAGATTCAAGCGAAGGACTGGAGGGTGCGGCGAAATATCGCGGCTTTATCACATGCGCCATGGCTGGGCGATTGTAAAGCCCCAATCGCTTTCGGCCTGCGATCAACGCATTGATTTCGTGAGAAGTCTTCCCCGTTGCGGCGAAGCCGCAAGCAGCTGGTGGGAACCTACGCATCCGAAATTTTCAGCTTCTGGGTCGGTCGAGCGCGCGGCCCCCTCGCACATCGGTGCGCGGCTGCGTCGTGACTGCTCAGTCGTGGAATTCTGTATTCCAGAAGTTCGGCCGCATGGCGGGTTTAACGTCGGCCGCCGACGCGATTGCGCCGGGGCGCGCCTTACGCCATCGACATGCGCAGCCGGCTGTAGCCTTCCTGGATCGCGGACCAGAACAGGGCGACCAGGCCGAGCGCCATGATAGTACTGACGAGGCCGTTGGAGAAGAACACCCCGAGCGAGCCCTGCGATCCCAGCAGCGATTGGCGGAAGGCTTCCTCCGCCTTGTCGCCGAGCACGATGGCGAGCACGAGAGGTGCGAGCGGGTAGTTGCACTTCTTCAGGAGATAGCCGAGCACGCCGAACACCAGCATCAGCATGACGTCGAAGGTGCTGTTGTGCACCGAATAGGCGCCGATCGCGCACAGCACCAGGATCAGCGGGGCGATGATGCCGAACGGCACGCGAAGGATCGCGGCGAAGAGCGGCACGCAGGTGAGCACGACGATGAGGCCGGCGAGATTGCCGAGATACATCGAGGCGATCAGGCCCCAGACGAATTCCTTCTGCTCGACGAACAGCATCGGACCCGGCTGCAGGCCCCAGATCAAGAGGCCGCCGAGCAGCACGGCAGCCGTCGGCGAGCCGGGCACGCCGAGCGACAGCATCGGCAGCAGCGCCGAGGTGCCCGCCGCATGCGCGGCCGTCTCCGGCGCGATCACGCCTTCGATCTCGCCCTTGCCGAAATTGTTGCCGCGCCGCGCCAGCCGCTTGGCGATGCCGTAGCTCATGAAGGATGCCGGCGTCGCTCCGGCGGGCGTGACGCCCATCCAGCAGCCGATCAGGCAGGAGCGCAGCGACGTCATCCAGTAGGTGGGCAGCTCGCGCCAGGTCTGAAGCACGACCCGAAGGTTGATGCTGGCATTGCCGCCGCGGAAGGCGAGCCCTTCCTCCATGGTCAGCAGAATCTCGCCGATCCCGAACAGGCCGATCACGGCGATCAGGAAGTCGAAGCCGTTGAGCAGCTCGGTGACGCCGAAGGTGAGCCGCAACTGACCCGTGATCGAATCGAGGCCGACCGCTGCGAGCGCGAAACCCATCATCATCGCCGCGATGGTTTTGAACGGCGGCTCCTTGCTGAGGCCGACGAAGCTGCAGAAGGCGAGGAAGTACACCGCGAACTTCTCCGCCGGACCAAATCGCAGCGCAAAGCCCGCGACCAGCGGTGCGACCAGCGTGATCATGATGACGGCAAACAGCGCGCCCACAAAGGAGGAGGTGAAGGCGGCCGTCAGGGCTTCGCCGGGCTTGCCCTGCTGCGCCATGGGATAGCCGTCGAAGGTGGTCGCCACCGACCATGGCTCGCCGGGGATGTTGAACAGGATCGAGGTGATGGCGCCGCCGAACAATGCGCCCCAATAGATGCATGACAGCATGATGATCGCCGATGTCGGCGGCATGCTGAAGGTCAAAGGAAGCAGGATCGCTACGCCGTTGGCGCCCCCGAGCCCCGGCAGCACGCCGATGATGACCCCGAGCGTGATGCCGATGATCATCAGCATGATGTTGTAGGGCTGCAGGGCGACCGCGAAGCCGTGAAATAGATTGGCCAACTCTTCCATATCGATACGTCCTGCAGCAGCAATTGAATGAATGCGTGGCCCTTACAGACCGAGCCATTCCTCGAACGGCCCCTTGGGAAGCGGGACCAGGAACCAGCGCTCGAAAACGAGATAGGTCACCACCGGCATGCCGACAGCCACCGCGATGACCGTCAGCCAGCGATAACCGCCGAGCCAGCGCATGAACCAGGCGATGAAGACCATCGAGGCGACGTAGAGGCCGATGAACGGCATCGAGCCGACATAGATCGCGGTGGGCACGACGACGCTCATGACCTGGCGCAGCTGTCCCCATTCCGCGAACAGCCGGCCGTCGTCGTCGCGCTGCGCGTGCCACAGGTTGATGGCACTCGCGCCGACGATGACGGCGCCGACATAGAAGGGGAAGAATCCGGCACGCGGACCCTCCGCGCCCCAGTTGATGCCGGCCTTCAGGCTGCCGAAGATCACGACGAGACCAAAGGCGCCGATCAACAGCGCCATGCCGATTTCCAGCGTCTTGTGGGCCGGGCCGGATTCGGATTGTTCAGTCATGGGAGCTCCAGGCGGAATCGGACTGTTTCGCAGCAGACGGGAGGACGACCGGCGTCCTCATCCGTCATCGATGTCGCGGATCGATTCGGGAATCAATTTCCCGGCGCGAGGAAACCGGCATCCTTCATCAGGCCTTCGTGGCGCTTCTCCTCCGCCTCGATCCATTTGGCGTAGTCGGCTCCAGCCAGGAAGGTCGTGTTGAAGGCGCCGCTCTTCATGAAATCCTGCCATTCCGGCGTGGCGCGAACCTTCTTGAACAGCTCGACGTAATATTCGACCTGATCCTTGGTGGCCTTGGGCGACATGAAGATGCCGCGCAGCATGAGATATTCCATCGCGAGGCCCTGCGACTTGCAGGTCGGAATATCCTTCCAGGCCTTGCCCTCGGCGATCGGCTCGTCATAGGCCATCGGCTGGGCGTCGAAGACGCAGAGCGGACGGAGCTTGCCGCCGCGCCATTGCGCGACCGCCTCGATCGGATTGTTGACGGTGGAATCGACGTGATTGCCGACGAGCTGAACCGCGACCTCGCCGCCGCCCTTGTAGGGGATGTAGGTGAACTTTGCGTCGATCGCCTTCTCGATGCCGACCGTAATGATCTGGTCTTCCTGCTTCGAGCCGGTGCCGCCCATCTTGAATGTGCCGCTTGGTGCCTTCTTCGCGGCGTCGACGTAATCCTTGACGCTGGTGTACGGCTTTTCGGCATTCACCCAGAGCACGAATTCATCCAGCGCCAGCATCGCGACCGGAGTCAAATCCTTCCAGTTGAACGGAATCCCCGTTGCCAGCGGCGTCGTGAACAAGTTCGAGAGCGTAATGATGATCTTGTGCGGATTGCCCGACGACGTCTTCACGTCGAGAAAGCCTTCGCCGCCTGCACCGCCAGCCTTGTTGATGACGACCAGCGGCTGCTTCATGAGATTATGCTTGGTGACGATGCCCTGGATGGTTCGTGCCATCTGATCGGCGCCGCCGCCGGTGCCCGCCGGCACGATGAACTCGACCGGACGAACCGGCTCCCAGGCCGCAAAACTTGCAGTGCTGCCGGCGCATGACATCGCCATTGCCGCCAAAGCGACATTCAGAACGAATGACTTCATCTCGTTTCTCTCCCTGTCGAAACGCGGCCGTTCTTTGCCAGCTCGCGTCAGCCCATCTGGATTCACACGCTTGGGGTCACCTTTGCGGTCGATCTCCCATTGCAGCCTCACCAACCAGAAGTTTATGAGCGGGGACAAGGCGCGACATCCGCTCCTTTGGGCTAAGGCTCCGCCATGATTGGCAAACGTGCCATCTCCTTGGCCGTTCCTGTCCCGCGCTCTGCATCCCCATCCAGCACCTTGGTCGTGCAATCGTTTTTGTTGTCGAATGGTATGCGAGATGCCAGCTGGCTCACAATTGGACGGCCGGCCAAATCGGCGGACCAATCGTCGCAGTTGTGTTCGCGGGCGAAGCGGGGACCAAAAGAAAATGGCCCCGACGAGGGGGCCATTGATCAAAAATAGCGTCGGCGGTTGCCGGCCGGCGCCGTTTCGGCTGCGCAGGGAAGGCCTTCTTACAGGCCGAAACGCGGCAGGTCGCCGTTGTGGTTCGAGATCTCGGCGCTCGCCATCAGGAAACGGTCGACCGCAGCCATAAAACGGCTGAACAGCGAAGAGGAGGGGGCGAAAGCGACGGAAGCGGTCTTGGACATTGGAATTCCCTTTCTTGAGACGATCAGTCTTGGCGTCTCGTTGGGGATGAAACTATGTATACCAGATGCCACTGTCTATGCGCTTGTTTGCATAGCAGCATAGAAATTCCCGCATCGCAGCATAATGCCGGGTTAATGGGGCCGGTTCGGGCTTAAATGGCCCACCAACGGGCTTTTCCGTCTTAGACGCCGTCCTCGGACGCTGAAGATTAGCGATCAGGGGCCTATTCATTCGATTGAAGTGGAAACCGGGGCCCACCGGCGTGCGCCTGAAGCGAGCCTCAATGGCCGAGGGCTTTGCAGGGCAAGGCTTTCTTGGCAGGGCAAGGCTTGGCAGGGCAAGTCAAAGCCGCTAGTGGTCTGCCCCCTTCCAATCATCTGTCAGAGTGGTTCATGTCGAGCGCCTCGCCCGCCGTCTCGATCGGCATCGATTTTGGGACCAGCAATACGGTCGTCGCCCTTGCCGCGGACGACCGCCGGGTCGAGGCCATCCGCTTCGATCACGGCGGACAGCGTCACAGCACCTATGTGTCGGCGCTGTGCTTCTGGGAGGACCGGCCAGGCGCCGGCGCCCAGGCCGAGGGCGGCCCCTGGGCGATCGAGACGTTCCTCGAGGGGCGCCACGTCTACCGCTTCCTGCAGTCGTTCAAGACGTTTGCGGCGAGCAGCAGCTTCAACACCACGCAAGTGTTCCGGCAGCGCTTCAAGTTCGAGGATATTCTGGCGGCGTTCCTGCGGACGCTGGCGCGCCATGGCGGCGACAGGTTCGGCTTCGAGACCTCGACCATCACGGTCGGCCGCCCGGTGCGCTTCGCCGGCGGCAATCCGGACGAGGCGCTGGCGATGCAGCGCTACCGCGCCGCCTTCGAGCGCCTGGGCGCCGGCCACGCACGCTACGTCTACGAGCCCGTGGGCGCGGCGTTCTCCTTCGCGCGCCGGTTGGAGCGCGATGCCACCGTGCTGGTCGCGGATTTCGGCGGCGGCACCAGCGATTTCTCCGTGATGCGTTTCTCGCGCGCGGGCGGCAGCCTTCGCGCCGAGCCGCTCGGCCACGCCGGCATCGGCATCGCCGGCGACACGTTCGACTACCGCATCGTCGACCACGTCGTCTCGCCGCGGCTCGGCAAGGGCTCCAGCTTCCGCTCCTTCGACAAGGTGCTGCCGATCCCCAGCGGCCATTACACCAACCTCGCGCGCTGGCATCAGCTCGCGATGATGAAGAGCAACGGCGATCTGCGCGAGCTGAGGGAGCTTGCGCGCACCGCGCTGAAGCCGAAGCTGCTGGAGGATTTCATCACCATCGTCGATCTCGACCTCGGCTTTTCGCTGTACCGCGCGGTGTCCGACGCAAAGGTCGCGCTGTCGGCGCAGGACGAGGTGGATTTCCGCTTCAAGGGCGGCGGCGTCGACATCGGCGCGGCCATCACGCGGAAGAAATTCGAATCCTGGATTGCCGACGACATCGCCCGGCTCGGGGCCACCGTCGACAAGGTGCTAGCCGAAGCCGGCATCACCGCGCGCGAGATCGAGAAGGTGTTCTTGACCGGCGGCACGTCCTTCGTACCGGCAGTGCGAAAACTGTTCGCCGAGCGGTTCGGCAACGAACGGCTGATGTCAGGCGACCAGTTCGAGTCGATCGCCTACGGCCTCGCGTTGATCGGGCACAGCCCTAACCCGGACCGCTGGACTGCCGGCGGCGGGCTCGAGGCGAAAGCGCGGGCTTAACGATTCTCCGTCATTGCGAGCGCAGCGAAGCAATCCAGAATCCCTCCGCGGAAACACTCTGGATTGCTTCGCTACGCTCGCAATGACGGCGTGGGTAGAACGGCGCATCGGATCGAACAGTGCCGTAGGGTGGGCAAAGCGAAGCGTGCCCACGTGCCTGTCGCCGTATCGGGAAGATTGTGGGCACGGCGCAAGTGCGCCTTTGCCCACCCTACGGCACCAACGCCTTCGCTACTGATTGATCTCGGGCTCGACCAGCTTCGCCAGATTGCGTAGCGATTCCTGCCAGCCGAGATAGCAGGCCTCCGGCGGGATCACGTCGGGGATGCCGGCCTGCGTGATGTCCACTTCGGTGCCAACCGAGACCTTCTTCAGGATCACGGTGACCTGGATCTCGCCGGGCAGGTTGGGATCGTCGAACCTGTCGGTGTAGCGAAGGCGTTCGCCGGGCACGAGCTCGACATATTCGCCGCCGAACGAATGGCTGTTGCCCGTCGTGAAATTCCGGAACGACATCTTGAACGTGCCGCCGACCTTGGGCTCGAAATGATGCACGGTGCAGGTGAAGCCGTTCGGCGGCAGCCATTTCGCCATCGCATCGGCCTCCAGGAAAGCGCGATAGACTTTTTGCGGGCTGGTGGCGAGAACGCGGTGCAGGCGGATCGTGCTGGGCATGGTTGTTATCCTCAGTGATTGATGGGCCCGAGATTGGCGTCTATGGCCCATTCATGTCACGAGGACGACCGGGAAGCCGCCGATCCGACATGGCATCTCGTTTTTTTGTCGGCGGTCCTTCTGGCCGGGTTGCTAGATCGCTGCGACATCCTGTGGCGCCATCGTGAATGCCAGCCCGTAGCGGCCGATCATGATATCCTCGCGAGCGCCCGCTGCGTGAAGCGACGACGGCGAGAATTGGCCGGCGATCCCTTGGTCAACCACATTGCCATCGTAACCCGACAGCAGGACGATCCAGTCGGCAGCGCCGTCCCTGCCGCGGATCTGCTGCTCGGTGGTGGGCGCGCTCGTGCGAGGCGTGTCGGTGAAGAGGAGGTGGGCGCCTGTCAGCCCCGGCTGCAGCGCCAATGCGCTGAGCGTTTCCGACAGGCGCGTCTGCAATTGCGCATCCCGTCCGGCTTCCGGCGACAGCCTGATGGTGGCAAGCGAGGTCGCCACACCTCCGCCAAAGCTCGCGACGATCCGGCACTGGCTGCGGACCATGCCGAGATGATGCGGCATCATCCTGGTCGACCACGGCGTCGGCGCATTGAGCCGGTCGAGATATCCGCTCGAGGTGAGGACCTCGTACTGCTCGAGCTCGTAGAGCACGAAGAAGCCCTCGGCGTCCGTCGTGCTCGTCCATCGCGACCCGCGCCGGAAGCCGGGAATGCTCATCCGCTCCGGGAAGTGTTCATGCGAATGCCAGTCGCCGAACTCGGTGCGCTGCTCGGGGCGAACGCTCCACCACATCGCGACGGCGGCCTTGCCCAGTAGTGACATGGTGACCTCCCATTCCGAGCAGCAAGTCAGCCCGAATGTCTACGCCTGGTCAACGGAAGCCACAATTCCGCAGCCGTTCCTCGTTCAACTCCTAATCCGTTTCGCCAGAGGGGGGCCCCGCGTAGTCGCCTCAAACCTGGGATCTGTTCCGCCGAGGTCCCTGGTGCAATTAAGCTTGGCCAAGCCTTGCAAGTGGGGATGGTGGGGTATACCCTGAATTGGTTCGTTCAGCCGCTGTGCCTTGTTGAATGCGCCCGCGGGCTCCTTTTCCATAGACATCGACGAATTGAATTGGTTCTGCGTGAGCGTCACGCGGAATGTGCGCTTGCGCGCTTTGGAGAAGAAAATGACGACAGGTACCGTGAAGTGGTTCAACGGCCAGAAGGGCTTTGGATTCATTCAGCCCGACGACGGCGGCAACGATGTGTTCGTTCACATCAGTGCGGTCGAGCGGGCTGGTCTTGCGGGTCTCGCTGAAGGCCAAAAGGTCAACTTCGAGGCCAAGACCGACAAGATGCGGGGCAAAGTCAGCGCTGAGAATCTCTCGCTGGCTTGAGTTCGCCAAGGCATGATCCGGAAAAGTGCGCAGCGGTTTTCCGGAAAGATCATGCTTAGACAACAAATCTAAGAGCGCGATGACGGTTCATCGTGATCGCATCGCGCTTTGGGGCCGTTCACGGATGTACTGAAACGGCCACGCTGCCCGCTCGATTGTAAGGATTGAGCGGGTTTTGTCTATTCGGAGCAGGGTGAAGGATGAGCGCCAGGAAATCGGCAGAACCGTCACCCGAAGGTATCGCGCGTTCCAACCGTCAGCGCCTGGCGGCTGAAGAAGGAGCGCGCGCGATGGCGGATGCCGAAAAGCAGGCGGTCGACGTTCGCAAGAACATGGCGCGCCTTCGGGAGCTGCGCGAAGCCAAGGAAGCGGCCGACGCAGCCCTTCGCGCATCAATGCCGGCACCAACCTCGACGAGGCGCAAGAAGAAGCCGCCGCAATAATCGACTTCAGCAGCGCCGCCGACGAAATCTGGAGAGGACCGGTCACATGCCAAAGAGTGCGGGTCGTGCCTAGAGCCAAGTCGGACGGCGGTGGCACAATCACCTTTTTCCTGGCGCTTGGCGCAGGCCGACAGATGTGCCGGCTCGCGACTACGTTCCAAACGCAGAAACAGGCTTTCAGCTATCTTCAGAAACACCGCACGGAGTTCGAGCGCATCGCGCGGACCCGGCTGGCGTCCGGGGAGCTCGAAGACGGCATCGTCGTTCTCTCGATGCTCTAGCTCAAGATCAGGTGCCAATTCGGCGGCCTTCACCGGCCGGATGTCAGATCGTAACCAGCGACAGGGCGCTTCCTATTCGGGCAAGCCTTTTTCAAGCAGCTCCTTCGACTTTGCCTCGCGGGCTAATCGCTCCGCCTTGAGCCGCTCCCGATTCTCGTTGAGGGAGTGCTGGTCCTTCGCATAGTCAGTCATGGGCTTCTGCGTCTTGACAGGCTTGAACGCCTTGTTGGCTTCGCGTTTGGCCCGATCAGAGGATTGATCTCTCAACATTTCGACCTCGCTTCGATCAGTGGGCGTGACCCGCAAGTGCCGGACGCGACGCCTCCCGCTTGCAAGCTGATTAGTCACCCTCTGAACGGGAGGGTGGACAATCCTTCAGTGTTGGGCGGGTCTGGCGCGAGGCTGGGTCACTCGCCGTGGAGGCGGCACGCTCGCACTGCTGAGAGCATGCCGGTCGAAGCAATAACGGCCGGCCTGCGGTTCGGTTCCCTTGGCCCGAACAAAAAGGCCGCCGAAACCGGCGGCCTTTCGTCGTCCACTGATAGGTCCGCTTACTCCGCGGCCTGCTTCTGCGGCGGGTCGAGCGCGCCGGACTTGTGGATGTCGGCGACCTGGTGGTCGCTGAAGCCGAGCACGGAGCGCAGGATCTCGTCGGTGTGCTCGCCGAGCAGCGGGGAGCGCTCGACGTCGCTCGGAGAATCCGACAGCTTGATCGGGTTGCCGACCGAGATATACTTGCCGCGGGTGGGGTGGTCGACCTCGACCAAGGTGCCGGTGGCGCGCAGCGACTGGTCCTCGATGATCTCCTTCATCGACAGGATCGGGCCGCAGGGGATGTCGTCCTTGTTGAGGATTTCCATCGCCTCGAACTTCGTCTTCGTCATCGTCCACTGCTCGATGCGGGCGAAGATCTCGTTGAGGCGCGACAGCCGGGCCGGCGGCTTGGCGTAGTCGGGATGAGTCTTCCAGCCGGGTTCGCCGATCACGTCGCAGATCTTCTCCCAGACCGGCGCCTGGGTGATGAAGTAGAGGTAGGCGTTGGGATCGGTCTCCCAGCCTTTGCACTTGACGATGCGGCCGGGCTGGCCGCCGCCGGAATCATTGCCGGCGCGCGGCACGGCGTCGCCGAACGGAATGCCTTCGCCGTACTGGCTGTATTCCTTCAGCGGGCCATGGGCGAGGCGCTGCTGGTCGCGCAGTTTTACGCGGGCGAGGTTGAGTACGCCGTCCTGCATCGCAGCCGTAACCTTCTGGCCCTTGCCGGTGACGGTGCGCTGGTAGAGCGCGGTGACGATGCCGAGCGCGAGGTGGAGGCCGGTGCCGCTGTCGCCGATCTGCGCGCCGGTGACGAGCGGAAGACCGTCGCGGAAGCCGGTGGTGGAAGCGGCGCCGCCGGTGCACTGCGCGACGTTCTCATAGACCTTGCAGTCTTCGTACGGTCCGGGGCCGAAGCCCTTGATCGAGGCGACGATCATCTTCGGGTTGATCGCCTGGATCTTCTCCCAGGGGAAGCCCATGCGGTCGAGCACGCCGGGGCCGAAGTTTTCCACCAGCACGTCGCACTTCTTGATCAGCTCGGTGAGGACTTCCTTGCCCTTGGGGTTCTTGGTGTCGAGCGTGATCGAGCGCTTGTTGTGGTTGAGCATGGTGAAATACAGGCTGTCCACGTTCGGGATGTCCTGCAGCTGGCCGCGGGTGATGTCACCCACGCCCGGACGTTCCACCTTGATCACGTCGGCGCCGAACCAGGCGAGCAGCTGCGTGCAGGTCGGTCCTGATTGAACGTGGGTGAAGTCGAGAATGCGAACGCCCGTGAGCGCTTTGGTCATGCTGTTGCTCCGTACTCTGTGTCTGCCCCCGCCAACCGCAGGGAATTGAGGGTTGAGGGGTGGACTTACTTCTTCTTCTGCAGAACGCTCTGCGGATTGAGGTTGCCGATACGGCCGCTCTCCGAGCCCGCGGCCGGATCGATCACCGCGTTGATGAGCGTCGGCTTGCCGGACTTCATGGCTTCGTTGACGGCGCGCTTGAGCTCGTCGGGCGAGGTCGCGTTGACGCCGACGCCGCCGAAGGCTTCCATCATCTTGTCGTAGCGCGCGCCCTTGACGAATACCGTCGTCGCGGGATCGGCGTTGGCACCGTTGACGTCGGTGCCGCGATAGATGCCGTCATTGTTGAAGATGACGACGCAGATCGGAAGGTTGTAGCGGCAGATGGTCTCGACCTCCATGCCGGAGAAGCCGAAGGCCGAGTCGCCTTCCACTGCGAGCACGGGGTGACCGGTCTCGAGCGCGGCCGCGATCGCCTGGCCCATGCCGATGCCCATCACGCCCCAGGTGCCGACGTCGAGACGCTTGCGCGGGCGGTACATGTCGATGACGCCGCGGGCGAGGTCGAGCGTGTTGGCACCTTCGTTGACGAGGATCGCCTCGGGGTACTCCTTGATGACGTTCTTCAGCACGCCGAGCGCGCCGTGATAGTCCATCGGCGATTTGTTGTTCATGAGCTTCGGCGCCATCTTGGCGACGTTCTCTTCGCGCTTGGACGAGATCGCCTTGGTCCATTCGGCAGGCGGGGCGGTCCAGCCCGAAGCCATCGCCTGGTTGAAGGCGGAGACGACCGAGCCGATGTCGCCGACCACGGGCGCGACGATTTCGACGTTGGAGTCCATCTCGCGCGGCTCGATATCGACCTGGATGAACTTCTTGGGCGCTTCGCCCCAGTTCTTGCCCTTGCCGTGCGAGAGCAGCCAGTTCAGCCGCGCGCCGATCAGCAGCACGACATCGGACTCTTTCAGCACCGTCGAGCGGGCAGCGCCTGCGCATTGCGGATGCGTGTCGGAGAGGAGGCCCTTGGCCATGCTCATCGGCAGGAAGGGAATGCCGCTCTTCTCGACGAAGGTCTTGATCTCCTCGTCGGCCTGCGCGTAGGCCGCGCCCTTGCCGAGGATGATGAGCGGACGCTTGGCGCTCTTGAGCACGTCGAGCGCACGCTTGACCGAAGCGGGCGAGGGGATCTGCGCGGGCGCAGCATCAATCACCTTGACCAGCGACTTCCGTCCGGCATCGGCGTTCATCACCTGGCCGAACAGCTTGGCCGGCAGGTCGAGATAGACGCCGCCCGGACGGCCCGAGACAGCAGCGCGGATGGCGCGGGCCAGGCCGATGCCGATGTCCTGTGCGTGCAGCACGCGATAGGCCGCCTTGCACAGCGGCTTCGCAATCGCGAGCTGGTCCATCTCTTCGTAGTCGCCCTGCTGGAGGTCGACGATCTCGCGCTCGGATGAGCCTGAGATCAGGATCATCGGATAGCAGTTGGTGGTGGCGTGGGCGAGCGCGGTGAGACCATTGAGGAAGCCGGGCGCGGAGACGGTGAGGCAGATGCCGGGCTTCTTGGTGAGGTAGCCGGCGATGCCCGCCGCATAACCGGCATTCTGCTCGTGGCGGAATGAGATCATGCGAATGCCCTCGGCCTGCGCCATGCGGCCCAAATCCGTGATCGGGATGCCCGGCACATTATAGATGGTGGTGATGCCGTTCAGCTTGAGCGCGTCGATGACGAGATGAAAGCCATCCGTCAGCTCCTGCTCGGTGCCCGGTGCCTCGGACTTGGTCGCGGTATTCAGCATGGGCCTTGTCTCCCTGGTCTCAGATAGTGGGGCGAATTGTTCGCCCTTCTGGTGAACGTTGCTTGGTTAAGTAAACAGTTCCTGGCCGTGCGCTTCGACGTAAGCGGCAAGGCCGAGAGTGTGGTCGCGGGCACGCTTCTCGGCGAGCTCGGTGTCGCGTGCCTCCAGCGCTTCGATCATGCCGAGATGCTCGGGCAGCGAGGTCGCGGTGCGGTCCTTGCGTCCGATGGTCAGCTGGCGATAGCCGCGCACGTGCAGCAGCAGGTCGTTGGTGAGATCGACCAGCACCGGCGATTCCGACAGTGAGATCAGTGCCTGATGGAAGGCGATATTGGCGCGCGAATATTCCTCGACGTGATCCTCGGGCAGGCGGTCCTTGCCGAAATCCTTGAAGTAGTCGCGCAGCGCCGTGATGTCCTTCTTGCGGGCGGTGGTGGTGATGAGGCGCGCGGCCATGCTCTCCAGCGCCGCCCAGGCGCGGATCATGTCGACGATCTCGCTCTTGGTCCTGCGCACCACCATGATGCCGCGGCGCGGCACCGTCTTCACGAAGCCGTCCTGCTCGAGCATCGCGATCGCTTCGCGGATCGGGGTGCGGCTGACACCCAGACGTTCGGACAGCGCGCGCTCGTCGAGCATCACCGGCTCGGGCGTCGAATAGATGTCCATCCTGAGGATGGCTTCCTTCAAGGCGTCATACGCCTTGTTCTTGAAGCTGCTCTCCGGGGCAATACGAACGATTGCGATATCTGCCTCGGCCATGTTCGGCAACGCCTTGGTTGGTTTCCGCAGTGACACGACGAATCTCCTCCAGTGGGAGTCGTCTTTTACAGGATTATTAACGGGAAAGTTTTTGGCATACCACATGCCAGAATGTCAAGCTGGCTATTTTTTGCGGCGTTCTAAGTGATGCCGCAGCTTGACAAGTTGGCTTCTGGCATACCAAATGCCATCGCCAGCCATTTTTGATCCACGGCGGCGGAGTAATCTGGCGCTTGTGCCGCTCCGTTCCGCGGAATGGAACAGAGCGCGGCGAATGGCAAGCATCACGGGCAGCCGCAAAACCACGCGCGCGCTTTGAAAAGAACGAACTGAGGTCAAGGGAGAAGCCACATGTCCAATTCCAAAGAAGCCGTCCGCAAGGTGCTTGACCAGGTCAAGGCGGACAACCGCACCAGCCTGACGGCGCCGGAAGGCAAGCTGGTCTGCGACGCTTACGGCATTCCGGTGCCGAAGGAGGGCGTGGCCAAGTCGGCGGGCGAGGCCGGCAAGATGGCGTCGTCGATGGGCTTCCCGGTCGTGATGAAGATCGTCTCGCCGGACATTCTCCACAAGACCGAAGCCGGCGGCGTCATCGTCGGCCTCAAGACCGCCGAGGATGCCGAAAAGGCCTATGAGACCATTCTCGGCAACGCCAGGAAGTACAAGGCCGACGCCAAGATCGACGGCGTCCAGGTGCAGCAGATGCTGGCCGGCGGCACCGAGGTCATCGTCGGCTCGATCACCGACGGCTCTTTCGGCAAGCTGGTCGCCTTCGGCCTCGGCGGCGTGCTGGTCGAAGTCCTCAAGGACATCACCTTCCGCCTCGCGCCCGCGACCAAGGAAGACGCGCTCTCGATGCTCGACGGCATCCAGGCGCACGAGATCCTGAAGGGCGTGCGCGGCGGTGAGCCGGTGAACCGCAACGCCCTTGCCGATGTCATCGTCAAGGTCTCGCAGCTCGTCACCGATTTCCCGGAGATTGTCGAGCTCGACCTCAATCCGGTGTTCGCGACGGCGAAGGGCGCGACCGCCGCCGACGTGCGCATCGTCGTCGACTTCGCCTATGTGCCGAAGCCAAAGCCGCGCCCGACCGAAGAGATCGTCGCGGCGATGAGCCGCATCATGCAGCCGAAGGCGGTCGCCGTGGTCGGCGCCTCCGCCGAGGACGGCAAGATCGGCAACTCCGTGATGAAGAACCTCATCAACGGCGGCTACAAGGGCGACATCTATCCGATCCATCCCAAGGCCGCCGAGATCCTCGGCTACAAGGCCTACAAGAGCGTCAAGGACGTGCCGGGCGTGATCGACACGGCCGTGTTCGCGATCCCCGCCAAGTTCGTCGCGGCGGCGCTGACCGAATGCGGTGAGAAGAAGATCCCGGGTGCGGTGCTGATCCCGTCGGGCTTCGCCGAAGCCGGCGCGCCCGAGCTGCAGGCCGAGATCGTCGAGGTCGGCAAGAAGTACGACATCCGCCTGATGGGGCCGAACATCTACGGCTTCTACTATACGCCCGCCAATCTCTGCGCGACCTTCTGCACGGCCTACGACGTCAAGGGCCACGCGGCGCTGTCGTCGCAGTCGGGCGGCATCGGCATGGCCATCATCGGCTTCTCGCGCTCGGCGAAGATGGGTGTCTCCGCCATCGTCGGCCTCGGCAACAAGTCCGATATCGACGAGGACGATCTGCTCGCCTTCTTCGAGCAGGATCCGAACACGAATCTGATCGCGCAGCACTGCGAAGACCTCAAGGACGGCCGCGCCTTCGCGGAAGCCGCCAAGCGCGTCTCCAAGAAGAAGCCGGTCGTCGTGCTCAAGGCCGGCCGCACTTCGGCCGGCGCGAAGGCGGCCTCGTCGCACACCGGCGCGCTCGCCGGCAACGACAAGATCTACGAGGACGTGCTGGCGCAGTCGGGCGTGATCCGTGCCCGCAGCCTGCGGCAGCTGCTCGAATTCGCCCGTGGCGTGCCGGTGCTGCCGACGCCGAAGGGCGAGAACGTGCTGATCATCACCGGTGCCGGCGGCTCAGGCGTGCTGCTGTCGGATAGCTGCGTCGACAACGGTCTGTCGCTGATGTCGATGCCGCCGGATCTCGATGCGGCGTTCCGCAAGTTCATCCCGCCGTTCGGCGCGGCCGGAAATCCTGTGGATATCACCGGCGGCGAGCCGCCGATCACCTACGTCAACACGGTGAAGCTCGGCCTCTCCGACGAGCGCATCCACTCGCTGATCCTCGGCTACTGGCACACCATCGTCACGCCGCCGATGGTGTTCGCCCGCAACATGGTCGAGGTGAAGAAGGAGATGGAGGCGAAAGGCTTTGTGAAGCCGATCGTCGCCTCGCTCGCGGGCGATGTCGAGGTCGAGGAAGCCGCCGAATATCTCTACCAGAACGGCATCCCGGCCTACGCCTACTCGACCGAGCTTCCGGTCGAGGTGCTCGGCGCCAAGTATAAGTGGGCGCGCGGGGCAGGGCTGCTCTGAGCGTTATCTCTCCAGTCATCCCGGGGCGATGCGACGGGACCGCGCAAGCGCGGCCCGGAGCGTCAAACCCGGGATCTCGAGATTCCGGGTCTGGTACGCCAGGCCCGCGCTACGCGCAGTCCCGGCGCACCATCCCGGAATGACGGATGCACAAGCGGCAGGTCGCGATGAGCAAGAACGTGATCCGGCGCAAATCGCCCGAGCCTCGATCGGCATCGGAGGCCGATAACGACACGCGCGACGGCGGCGTGCAGTCCGTCGATCGCGCGTTGTCGATCCTTGAAACGCTGGCCGAGGATGACGAAGGCTATCGCCTCAGCGATCTCGCGGTGCGCACCGGCCTGTCGGCCTCCACCGTGCATCGCCTGCTCGCGACGCTGGAAAGCCGCCGCTTCGTCCAGTTCGACCGCACGCAATCAAAATGGCATGTCGGCTCGCGCGCCTTCACGGTGGGCGCGAGCTTTGCGCGGCGGCGCAATTTCTCCACACAGGCAATTCCCTACTTACGCAAGCTGCGCGATCTCACCCGCGAGACCGCCAATCTCGCCGTGGTCGACGACGAGTTCATCATCGTGCTGACCCGCATGGAGAGCCGCGAGATCATGCGCTCGCTGACCCAGGTCGGCGGCCGCGTTCCCATGGTGACGTCGGGCGTCGGCAAGGCCGTGCTCGCAACCTATTCCGATGAGGACGTCGGCGCCGTCATCCGCCATCACGGCATGCCCCGGTTGACCGAGAAATCCATCGTGCGGCCGAGCGACCTGTTCAAGGAGCTCGAAAAAATCCGCAAGCAGGGTTTTGCGCTCGACGATGAAGAGGCCTGCATGGGGCTGCGCTGTATTGCCGCAGTGGTCTACAACGACTGTGCCGAGCCGCTTGCGGCGATTTCCGTCTCGGGCATGACCAGCCGCCTGACCGACGACAGGCTGCCGGAAATCGGCCAAATCGTGCGCGACGTCGCCAGCGAACTGACGGTCGCGCTCGGCGGGGTGATGCCGGCGCCGCGCTAACTGGGGAACCCGGGCACTGTCGCTGGACAGCATCGGCCGTTTTGGCTGATATGCGACCAAACGACACAATGCGGCAAACGTCCGCATGAGCCTGGAGAGCGTCCTCATGTTTCAATTTTCCGCGCGCCTTGCCGGCGCAGCCGTCGCGCTGACCCTTGCGGCAGCGGCGCCGTCCTTTGCCCAGCAGCTCGAGCTCAAGCTGATGGCGCCGGCGGCCCCGGGCGGGGGCTGGGACCAGACCGCGCGCTCCATGCAGCAGGCGCTGGTCGCCGCGGGCGTCGCGCGCAGCGTGCAGGTCACCAACGTTCCCGGCGCCGGCGGCAGCGTCGGCATCGCCCAATTCGTCAATGGCGCCAAGGGCGACGGCAACCAGCTGATGGTCAACGGTTTCGTCATGGTGGGCGCGCTCGCCATGAACAAGTCGCCGGTGACGCTCGAGCAGGTGACGCCGATCGCGCGCCTCACCGAGGAAATCCAGGTGATCGTGGTTCCCGCGAATTCGCCAATCAAGACTGCCCAGGATCTGGCCGCCGCGGTGAAGGCCGATATCGCCAAGGTGACTTTCGCCGGCGGCTCGGCCGGCGGCGTCGATCATGTGATGGCGGCGTTATTCGCCGGCGCGGTCGGTGCCGACGCCAAGAAGATCAACTACATCCCGTTCTCTGGCGGCGGCGAGTCGCTGGCGGCGATCCTCGGCGGCAAGGTCACCGCGGGCATTTCGGGCCTCAGCGAATATGAAGGGCAGATCAAGTCCGGCAAGCTGCGGGCGATCGGCGTGACTTCGGAGAAGCGCATCGCGGGCAGCGACATCCCGACCTTCAAGGAGCAGGGCATCGACCTCGTGATCGCCAACTGGCGGTCGGTGGTGGCGCCCCCCGGCATCACGCCGGAGCAGCGCAAGACCTTGAGCGATGCGGTCGAGAAGATGGTGAAGTCGGACGCCTGGAAGGAGATCCTGAAGCAGAAGGGCTGGGAAGACGCCTATCTCGGCGGTGACGCCTTCGCCGACTTCCTGAAGAAGGAAACCGTGCGCGTCACCGACGTGCTGAAGTCGGTCGGCCTGGTCAAGTCATGACCTCAGGCGATCCCGCCCAGCCGCCGCGGCGCGTCGATCGCGCCGGCATCGTCATCGCCGCACTGCTCGCAGGTCTCGCCGCGGTGCTGGTCTGGGACGCGCGGGGCCTGTCATCTACCGCGATGTACGGCATGGGGCCCGAGGCGATGCCGGTCGTGGTCGCCAGCGGCCTTGCGCTGCTTGCGATCGGCAACTTCATCGACGCGCTGCGCGGCAATTTGCCGGCGCGCGAGAGCGCCGATCCCGTGCCCGTGGTTCTGATCCTCATCGGCCTTGCGCTGCTGATCGCCATCATCGGCTTTGGCGGCGGCTTCATCCTGGCGACGTCGGCGCTGTTCGTGACGACGTCGGCCGCCTTCGGGCGCCGTGCCATCCTCGTCGACAGCGTCATCGCCCTCGTGATGTCGACCCTGATCTATCTCGCGTTCGACCGGCTGCTCACGCTCAGCCTTCCGACCGGCCCGCTGGAGCGACTGCTGTGATGGACACTTTTGCCGCGTTGGCCCACGGCATGGCGGTCGCCGTCCAGCCGATGAATCTGCTTTACGCGCTGATCGGCGTGTTCCTCGGCACCGCCGTGGGCGTGCTGCCCGGCATCGGCCCGGCGCTGACGGTCGCGCTGCTGTTGCCGGTGACCTACAAGCTCGATCCCGGCGGCTCGCTGATCATGTTCGCCGGCATCTATTATGGCGGCATGTATGGCGGCTCCACCACCGCGATCCTGATCAATACGCCGGGCGAGAGCGCCTCGATGGCGACCGCGCTCGAAGGCAACAAGATGGCCAAGGCCGGCCGCGGCGGGCCGGCGCTTGCGACATCCGCGATCGGCTCCTTTGTCGCCGGAACGATCGCTACCATCGGTCTGGCCTTCCTCGCACCGTGGCTGGTCGATTTCGCCGTGCGCTTCGGACCGGAGGACTATTTCGCGCTGATGTGCGTCGCCTTCGTCACGGTGTCGGCGACCTTCGGCGATTCCCCGGTGCGCGGCCTGACCAGCCTGTTCATCGGCCTGACGCTGGGCCTCGTCGGCATCGACAAGCTGACCGGTCAGGCGCGGCTTGCGTTCGGCGTTCCTGAATTGCTCGACGGCGTCGAGGTGACGACGCTTGCGGTCGGCCTGTTCGCGGTGGGCGAGGCGCTCTACGTCGCATCGCGCCGCCACCACAGCGAGGAGAAGCTCGAGCCGGTGCGCGGCTCGCTGTGGATGACCAGGGAGGACTGGAAGCGTTCGTGGAAGCCGTGGCTGCGCGGCACGATGTTCGGCTTTCCGATCGGCGCGTTGCCGGCGGGCGGTGCGGAGATCCCGACTTTCCTGTCTTATTCCACCGAGAAGCGCCTCACGAAACATCCCGAGGAATTCGGCAAGGGCGCGATCGAAGGCGTCGCGGGACCGGAAGCGGCCAACAACGCCTCCGCCGCCGGCACGCTGGTGCCGCTGCTGACGCTGGGACTGCCGACCTCGGCGACGGCCGCGATGATGCTGGCGGGCTTCCAGCAATACGGTCTCAACCCGGGGCCGCTGCTGTTTGCAGAGCGGCCCGACCTCGTGTGGGGCCTGATCGCCAGCCTGTTCATCGCCAATTGCATGCTGCTGGTGCTGAACCTGCCGCTGGTCGGCCTCTGGGTGCGGCTGCTCGCGATCCCGCAGCCGTGGCTTTATGCCGGCATCCTCGTGTTCGCGACCATGGGCACCATCGCCGCAAAACCGTCAGTGGTCGAGCTGTCGATGCTGGCCGGCTTCGGCGTGCTCGGCTTCCTGATGCGCCGGTTCGATTTTCCAATCGCGCCCGTTGTGGTCGGCCTGATCCTCGGTCCGATCGCCGAGAGCCAGTTGCGCAGGGCGCTCGCGATCAGCCTCGGCGATCCCATGACGCTGCTGCAGAGCCCGATCTCGGCGACGCTGCTGGCGCTGGCACTGATCGCGCTGCTGGCGCCCTTCGTGCTGAAGGGGCTCGGCCGGTTCAAGGCGACCGAAGATTAGTCATCCCGGCGCACGCGTCTTTTGATGCTGCGTCCATCCGTAGGGACATGCCATGCCGTCAGAACTTCGCTCGCCCCGTCTCGCCGTCCTGATCGATGCGGACAATGCGTCGGCGAAAATCGCGGACGGATTGTTCGAGGAGATCGCCAAGATCGGCGAGGCCAGCGTCCGCCGTATCTACGGCGACTTTTCCAATGCGCGGTCCAGGGGGTGGGCCGACATTCTGTCGAAGCACGCCATCATCCCGCAGCAGCAGTTCGCCTATACGACCGGAAAGAATGCATCAGACATCACGCTGGTCATCGACGCCATGGACCTGCTTCACAGCGGCCGGTTCGACGGCTTCTGCCTGGTGTCATCCGACAGCGACTTTACCCGTCTGGCCGCCCGCATCCGGGAGCAGGGAATCGATGTCTTTGGCTTTGGCGAGCAGAAGACGCCCGAAAGCTTCCGGCAGGCCTGTCGCAGATTCGTCTATACGGAGAACCTGCTTGCCGGCACTGCGACCACCCAGGACGCATCCTCACGCTCAGCGCCGCTTCAGCCGCCCGATGCCGCCACGCCCATCATCAAGAAGGTCATCACCCAGATGGAGAGCGAGGACGGCTGGGTCGCGCTCGGTGAAGTCGGACGGCAGCTCGCCAATCTCGCTTCCGATTTTGATCCGAGGACCTACGGCTTCCGCAAGCTGAGCGACCTCGTGCGCAAGACGAATTCGTTCGAGATCGATGAGCCGAAGGGCCGGTCGATGCGGATTCGGGTCAAGCCCGCTGCGGCACCGCCGGCGCGAACGCGGAACCGGCGCCGGCCTGCAAAGTCGGGAACGGCAGGGGGTGCGGCGCCCAAGGCGTAAGCAGGGCGTGCCGTCATATTTGCACTTGCCCGGTTTGGTGCAGGGCGTAACCATCGCTGGGCCGTAACGCCGCGCGAGGGTCCCGATGACCAAACTCACCCGCTTCACCGTCGCCCCGCTGCATGCGATGACCCGGCGCCTGGCCGACGTCGCTTCCGCGCGCCTCGCGCCAGATCTGGTCATTACCGGCGCGCGGGTGCTCTCGACCTATTCGGAACGCATCCATCCCGGTCGCGAGATGTGGATCACCGGCGGGCGCATCGCGGCGGTGAAGCCATCAGGTGCGGCGAAGAAGATCTGGCCCAGCGTGCCGCTCTACGACGCCGGCGGCGGCATCGTCGCACCGGGGCTGGTCGACCCGCACATCCACATCGAATCCTCGATGGTGACGGCCTGCGCCTATGCCGAGGCCGCGCTGCTCAACGGCACCACCACGATCTTCTGCGACAGCCATGAGATCGGCAATGTCATGGACGTCGCCGGCGTCGAGGCGATGCTGGAGGACGCGCGCGAGGCGCCGCTCTCGATCTTCTTGACGGTGCCGAGCACGGTGCCGGCGACGTCGGCCGAGTTGGAAACAGCCGGCGGCGATCTTACGCCGGACAAGATCGCCGGCCTGTTCGACCGCTGGCCGGAGGCCGTGGGGCTGGGCGAGAAGATGGATTTTGTCCCGGTCACGATGGGCGACGAGCGCAGCCATGCCATCCTCGCGGCCGCCTTGAAGCGGGGACGTCCGGTGTCCGGCCATGTCTACGGCCGCGAATTCGTCGCGGCCTATGCGGCGAGCGGCGTCACCGACACCCATGAAGCGATCGAGCGCGACATCGCCGACGACCTGCTCGATGCCGGCGTCTGGGTATTCCTGCGCGGCGGTCCGCCGACGACGCCCTGGCACTCGCTGCCGCAGGCGATCCGCACCATCACCGAGCTCGGTGCCTCGCACAAGCGCACGGCGGTGTGCACCGATGACCGCGACGCCGACGATCTCCTGATGTTCGGTCTCGACTGGGTGGTGCGCGAAGCCGTGAAGGCCGGGATGTCGCCGGAGCAGGCCTGGTCGATGGGCTCGCTGCATGGCGCCACGCGCTTCGGCATGGATGGCGACATCGGTGGCCTCGGCGGCGGCCGCCGCGCCGATCTCGTGCTGATGGACGACCAGCTCAAGCCGCAATGCACCTGGTATGGCGGCGAGCTCGTGGTCGAGAACCGCAAGATCACCGGGCTGCTCGATCAGGCGTTGTCTCACCGCTATCAATATCCAAAGGCGGCCTATACGACCGTGAAGCTGCCGGAGAAGGTCAAGCTGACTCCGGATCTGCCGGCGAAGGCCTGCACCGTCAATGCAATCAAGACGACGCTGCCGGGCATCACGCTGATCCATGAGAAGGTCGCGATCGAGCCAGCAAAGGACTGGCCGTCGCTGTTCACGCGCTACGGTCTCTGTTTCGTCACCGTCGTCGAGCGCCACGGTAAATCCGCCGGCAATGTTGCCCATGGCCTGCTCAAGGATTTTGGTCTGAAGCGCGGCGCAGTCGCTTCCAGCGTCGGGCACGACAGCCACAACATCATTGTCGCCGGCACTAACGAGCCCGATATGCAAGTCGCGATCGCGGCCATCAAGGACCAGCAGGGCGGCGTCTGCGTCGTCGCCGACGGCAAGGTAAGGGCACTGGTTCCGCTACCGATCGCGGGGCTTCTCTCGGACAAGCGCGTCACGGAGGTGGCCGAAGAGGTCAAGGCGCTCAAGAAGGAGTGGGCGGAGGCCGGCTGCACCATTCCCTACATGGGCTTCAATTTGATTCCGCTATCGGTCATTCCGGAAATACGCATCACCGACAAGGGCCTTGTACTGGTGCCGCAGATGGAGCTCACGCCGCTGTTCGAGTGAACGGCGTTACATATCAAGAGGTCAGTGCGCACTGAGACGAGGTCTCGTCCGGGAAAAATGACTATTTGATGCCATAGAGTGCGGCTTCGTCGACGACATTCGGCCGGATAGCCACCGCTGCCGAGATATCAGCCTCGCTGCCGGCCATGTCTCCTTTATGTCGTCTTGCGACCGCGCGCCCGTATAGCGACATCGCCTTTTTATCGTCGCTGCGGAGCGCTGCGGTATAGTCGTCGATGGAGCTGTCGAGCGCGCCTTTTCTTAGATGAACGAAGCCGCGCGAATCGAGAAAGGAGGATTCGCCAGGTCGTATCTTCAGCGCTTCGTTGCAGTCGTCGAGCGCGCCTTCCAAGGCGCCGGATACGGCCTTGAAAAAGCAGCGGTTGTTCAATGCGTAAGCGTTGCGGGGCTCGAGCTTCAACGCTTGTTCGAGGTCGCTCATGGCGCGGTTGAAATCACGTTTGCCTTCGTATGAACGAGCTCGGCGCAAAAAGGCGGTGGCATTGCCCGGAGTGGGGTCAAGTTGAATCGCGCGATCATAATCGGCGCTGGCTCGATCATGATCTCCCTTCAGATCAAAAATCTGTCCTCTGACGCTGTACGTATTCGGGCACTGAGAATCCAGTTTGATCGACTGTTCGAGGTCTTGGATGGCCCGATCGTAGTCGCGCCTGTTCGCGTGGATCGTACCGCGCATGAGGTAGGCGCGAGCATTGCCAGGAAACAGCTTAACCGCCTCGTTCAAATCCTCGATCGCACGATCAGAGTCGGACATTTTGAGATAGACCTCTGCGCGCCCGAGAAAAGCTAGTGAAGAAGTAGGATCGATGGCGATCGAGCGATTGTAGTCGTCCAGAGCCTTGTCCACCTGTCGGCTTCTCAGTCGAGCGATCCCCCTTGCGGTGTACAGTCGTGCGTTTTCCGGATCGAGCTCGATCGCTTGATTCAGTCGCTCAACGACCTTTTCATAAGCTCCGGCAAACAGAAATGACGCCGAAGACCTGACAAGAAGCTCTGCCTCTCTGCTCTTTGGCGGTGTTTCGGGGATCTTGCCAGACGCCGGAGGAGGCACATCGCTACGGCAAGCCGAAACGATCCGGTTGGACGGATAATCCTGCGCGTGGGCACCGACCCAGCCAAAGGCGACCAGACTTGCGAATAAGACAAATGCTGCCTGAACCGTCTTCCGGGAACGTTGGTGCCACGAAAGCGATGATCCCTCGTCCGCAGCAGAAAGGACTGACGGACCACTTCCAAACCAGCACATTGACGAATTATTCCCATGCCCGGCGCAACTTTAGCATGTATCTAGGTCGAGCAAATGACTTTCCGCGAATGTCAGCGGGATTTTCAATAGTCCTTGGATTTTCATGGATTGATCCGGTCAACAGACTGATTTTCGAGGGCTTTTTTCAACGCCTTCCACTCCGTGGAAAATAAAATCGATCTCGTTGAGATCGGCTTCTGCGCACCCGATGATCTCGCCCGCTGACGCAACTTAAGCGAGGTCCGATATGGCGAAGATGCGAGCTATCGATGCTGCCGTGCGAATTCTGGAGAAGGAAGGCATCTCCACCGCCTTCGGCGTTCCCGGGGCCGCGATCAATCCGCTTTACTCGGCGCTGAAGAAGCGCGGCTCGATCCGGCACATCCTGGCGCGCCATGTCGAGGGCGCCTCGCACATGGCCGAGGGCTATACGCGGGCGAAGGCCGGCAACATCGGGGTCTGCATCGGAACCTCGGGGCCGGCCGGCACCGACATGATCACCGGGCTTTATTCCGCGATCGCCGATTCCATTCCGATCCTCTGCATCACCGGGCAGGCGCCGCGGGCACGGCTCTACAAGGAAGATTTTCAGGCCGTCGACATCGAGTCGATCGCAAAGCCCGTGACGAAATGGGCGGTGACGGTGCGCGAGCCGGCGCTGGTGCCGCGCGTGTTCAGCCAGGCGTTTCATGTGATGCGCTCGGGCCGGCCGGGGCCGGTGCTGATCGACATGCCGCTCGACGTGCAGCTCGCCGAGATCGAGTTCGACGACGAGACCTATGAGCCGCTGCCGGTCTACAAGCCCACCGCGACGCGCAAGCAGGTCGAAAAGGCGCTGGAGATGCTCAACGCCGCCGAGCGGCCGCTGATCGTTGCGGGCGGCGGCATCATCAATGCCGATGCTTCCGACCTCCTGGTCGAATTCGCCGAGATCGCCAACGTGCCTGTTGTCCCGACGCTGATGGGGTGGGGCGCGATCCCCGACGATCACGTGCTGATGGCGGGCATGGTCGGCCTTCAGACCAGCCACCGCTACGGCAATGCCACCATGCTCGAATCCGACTTCGTGCTCGGCATCGGCAACCGCTGGGCCAACCGGCATACCGGTTCGGTCGAGACCTACACCAAGGGCCGCACCTTCGTGCATGTCGACATCGAGCCGACCCAGATCGGGCGCGTGTTCAATCCCGATCTCGGCATCGTCTCGGACGCCAAGGCCGCGCTCGAGCTGTTCGTCACCGTCGCCAGGGAGTGGCGCCGGTCAGGCAGGCTCCGCGAGCGCCAGGCGTGGCCCGCTTCCTGCCGCGATCGCAAGAAGACGATGCTACGCAAGAGCCACTTCGACAACGTCCCGATCAAGCCGCAGCGCGTCTATGAGGAGATGACCAAGGCCTTTGGTCGCGACACCTGCTACGTCACCGTGATCGGCCTGTCGCAGATCGCCGGCGCCCAGTTCCTCGGCGTCTACAAGCCGCGCAACTGGATCAATGCCGGGCAGGCGGGTCCGCTCGGCTGGACGCTGCCCGCCGCGCTCGGCGTGCGTGCCGCGTGCCCGGATCGCGACATCGTCGCGCTCTCCGGCGACTACGACTTCCAGTTCCTGATCGAGGAGCTCGCAGTCGGGGCTCAGTTCAATCTGCCTTACATCCACGTCGTCGTGAACAATTCCTATCTCGGCTTGATCCGCCAGGCCCAGCGCGGCTTCGAGATGGACTATCACGTCCAGCTCTCCTTCGAGAACATCAACGCGCCCGAGATCGGCGTCTACGGCGTCGACCACGTCGCGGTCGCCGAAGGCCTCGGCTGCAAGGCGATCCGCGTCACCGATCCGAAGGACACGCAGGCCGCGTTCGCGACAGCGCGCGAATTGATGGCCAAGCACTGCGTGCCCGTGGTGGTCGAGTTCATCCTTGAGCGCGTCACCAACATCGCTATGGGCACGGAGATCGACAACATCGTCGAGTTCGAGGAGGTGCTGGACCTGCCGCTCGACGAGGTCGAGCGGGCGCGCCCCGGCGTGCTGCAGCCGGCGGAATAGGAGAGGACGTCATCATGCCGAAATTCGCCGCCAACCTCACCATGCTCTTCAACGAGATGCCGTTCCTGGACCGCTTCGCAGCGGCGAAGGCGGCGGGCTTTTCCGGGGTCGAGTATCTTTTCCCCTATGATTTCGACAAGGCGCAGCTGCGCGAGCAGCTGGAAGCCCACGGCCTGACGCAGGTGCTGCACAATCTGCCGGCCGGAAACTGGGCGGGGGGCGAGCGCGGCATTGCGATCCTGCCCGATCGCACTGCTGAATTCCGCGACGGCGTGTTTCGCGCCATCGACTATGCCAAGGCGCTCGATTGCGAGCAGCTCAACTGCCTCGTGGGTATTGCGCCTGCCGATGCCGATCCGCGCGAACTCAACGAGACGCTGGTGGGAAATTTGCGCTTTGCCGCCTCGACGCTGGCGCGCGAGAACATCAAGCTGCTGGTCGAGCCGATCAACACGCTCGACATTCCCGGCTTCTTCCTCAACGGCACCGAGCAGGCGGTGCAGCTGATCTCGGAGGTGCGGTCGAACAATTTGTTCGTCCAGTACGACATCTATCACATGCAGATCATGGAGGGCGATCTCGCCCGCACCATGCAGGAATATCTGCCCCAGATCGCCCACATCCAGCTCGCCGATAATCCCGGCCGCCACGAGCCCGGCACCGGCGAGATCAACTATCCCTTCCTGTTCCGCCATCTCGACGCGATCGGCTATCGCGGCTGGGTCGGCTGCGAATACAAGCCGCGCACCACGACGCTCGAGGGTCTGTCCTGGCACGCCGCGCAGACCTTCGAGACCTGAGAATGCACCCACAGCGACGGTGCGCTCCCTCTCCCGCTTGCGGGGGAGGGCTGGGGTGGGGGTATCTCCGCGAAGAGATTCGATCGAGATGCGGAGAAAGTCCCCAAGCGGATAGAGCCCCACCCGGCACTACGCGCCGACCTCCTCCGCAAGCGGGAGAGGCACACCGAGCTTGTGGATCGACTTGGCCTAAATCTGGAGAATGAGACATGATCGACATCGGCTTCATCGGACTTGGCACCATGGGACGGCCGATGGCCGGCCATCTTCTGGCCGCCGGCCATCGCGTGCTCCTGCATGATGTCGCGCCGGTCGCGCCCGAACTGATCGCGGCGGGCGGCATCGCCTGCAAGTCGAGCAAGCAGGTCGCCGAGGAGGCCGATGCGATCATCATCATGGTCCCGGACACGCCGCATGTCGAAGCGGTGCTGTTCGGCAAGGATGGTGTTGCGAGCGGCATCTCGAAGGGCAAGATCGTCGTCGACATGAGCTCGATCTCGCCGCTGGCGACGAAGGAGTTCGCGAAGAAGATCGAGGCGCTGGGGGCGGACTATCTCGACGCGCCGGTCTCAGGTGGAGAGGTCGGCGCCAAGGCGGCGAGCCTCACCATCATGGTCGGCGGGCCGGAGCGGGCCTTTGGCACCATGAAGCCGGTGTTCGACAAGATGGGCAAGAATGTCACCCGCGTCGGCGCCAATGGCGACGGGCAGACGACGAAGGTTGCCAACCAGATCATCGTCGCGCTCACGATCGAGGCGGTGAGCGAGGCGTTGTTGTTCGCATCGAAAGCCGGGGCCGATCCGGCGCTGGTGCGGCAGGCGCTGATGGGCGGCTTTGCCTCCTCGCGCATCCTCGAAGTGCATGGCGAGCGCATGGTGAAGCGTAATTTCGCTCCCGGCTTCCGCATCGAGCTGCATCAGAAGGATCTCAATCTCGCACTCGAAGGTGCGCGCTCGCTGGGCCTGTCGTTGCCGAGCACGGCAGTGGCGCAGCAATTGTTCTCGGCCTGCACCGCGCATGGCGGCAAGGGCTGGGATCATTCCGCGATGGTGCGGGCACTGGAACTGATGGCAGGCCACGAGATCGCGGCAGCCTGAACTGTTACGCCGTAACAGTCTCCAGTTTTTGAGGCGTCTTCGCTTCGGGGGGAACCGGAACAATGCTCCGGCCCCGCGGTTGAAGGCGCAGGACAATCACTGGAGACAAAACAACATGAAAACCCGTCTTGCGATTACGTTGGCTGCAGCGTCGCTGCTGGCGTCGAGCGCAGCCTTTGCCCAGTCGACGACCGAACAAGGCGCCAGGGACGGCGCGCGTGCGGGCGGCGACATCGGCGGACCGATCGGCGCCATGGTTGGCGGTACCGTCGGTGCGGCCGTTGGTGCGGGCCTGGAAATTCCGAATGCGGTCCTTGGCGGAATTCCTCGCAGCGATTCCGTCGTGGTCGAGGAGCGCGTCGTGGTAGGCGAGCCGCTGCCGCCGACCGTGGTGCTCCGCCCCGTGCCGAACTACACCGAGTATCGCTATGCGGTCGTGAACGATCGCCGCGTGATCGTCGAGCCGCGCACGCGTCGCGTCGTCAAGATCATCGACTGATCCAGGCCGACCACAGGTGTGGAGAGAAAAGGGCCCTGCGGAGTTCTACTCCGCGGGGCCTTCGCTTGCTGCAGAGGGGCTTGCGCGAAAGCGTGTCACAACCCAATCGGTGATCGCCGCGAGCGCAAAGCCGAGGCAGGCCGTGAGCGCGTCGACCAGAAAGTCCTCCAGCCGGGCGTGGCGTCCGGGTGCCCAAAATTGCATCAGCTCGAGGATGCCAATCAGGACGACCGCGGCTCCTGCGCCCAGCAGGCGCCGCCGCGGATAGGCGAGGCCGAAGGCCAGTCCCACCAGGATGAAGGCGAGGGCATGCTCGCCATCCTGGCCGAGGTCGGAATGGGGCCGCATGCCGGGGGGACCGAGGGTGGCGAAAGTAACGGCGGCCGCGAGCAGCCAGGCAAATGAACGTATCAAAATGGACATCCGGTTCGCTTAGCACAGATTGGCCGCGGACCGGTACAGTCCCTCCATCAGATCGGTGTGTAGTTAATGACAAAATGTTAAAGCGGCTCGCGGACGCCGAGCCCGTGCATGAAGCGCTCCCGGATTTGTACGGGATCGCGCCTTGTGGTGCCGACGCCGGGCTTGTCGTCGATGCGGACCGCGATCAGGCTCGGCGCGGCAGCGGACATCGCCGCATCGACCAGGCGCTCGAAATCCTCCTCGTCCGCGGCCCAGGTGCTGTTGGAAAGGCCAGAGCCTGCGGCGATGGCAACGATGTCGGCGACGCTTGCCGCGGGCGTCGGCTGTGCGCCGGTAATTTGGTAGATGCCATTGTCCATCACGATCATGATGAGGTTCTTCGGCTTCAACGTCGCGATCGTCGAGAGCGCGCCGAGCTGCATCAACAGCGAGCCGTCGCCTTCGAGCGCGAAGACGCGTCGGTCGGGCTGCGCCAGCGCCACGCCGAGCGCGATCGGGAAGGCGAGGCCCATGCTGCCCAGCATGTAGAAATTCTGCGGGCGATGCCCGGCGGCCCAGAGGTCGAAATTGGTGTTGCCGATGCCGCCGATCACGGCCTCCTCGTGCTCGAGCTTTCCGATCAGGCGCGAGGTCACATCGAAACGGTTCATCACCTTGGTGTTGCCAATGTTCATGGTGGCGCTCACTTGTCGAAAACCTTGCCGCCCGTGAGCAGCGGGTTGAGGATCAGGGCCACCGGCGCCTGTGTCGTGACGGCCTGCTTGATCGAGCGGTCGGTGATGAATTCGAGCTCGTCGAGCCGGGTGATGGTGTGGTGCTCCAGCGTCAGCGAATCCAGCACCGGGCGCATGGTGCGGCAGACCAGCGATTGCCCGTAGTTGAACTCGCCGAGCGTGCCGCGCTCGGATACGAACATGATCAACGGGATCTGGTAGGGCACTGCGAGCGAGGCGAGCACATTGGCGAGCGTGGCAAAGCCGGAGGTCTGCATCAGGACTGCGCCGCGCCGCCCACCCATCCAGGCGCCTGAGACGATGCCGACGGCTTCCTCCTCGCGGGCAGTGGCGAAGGTGGTGAAGAAGGGATCGGCGTGCAGGTTCTTGATCAGGGGCGTCAGAACCCGGTCGGGCACGTAAGGGATGAGGCTGATCTCGTTCCGCTTCAGGGTTTGCAGGACGATGCCGTGCCAGCTGTTGTCGCCGGACGCCTGTCCCGCCTGAGTACGCTGTTCCGCAATCGCCATCGCGTCCTCCCTTGGGCCGCGCATGCTTCTTGGTTCTGGCCGTCGCGGCGATCGGCCGAACTTGACGGAGCGGGCGGGATTGTCAACATGTCCGGGCCCGCACCGTGATCTGCGCTGGACGGCCTGTCGTGGTCGGCACCGCCATGTCATAAGCGGCGACAACGAGAAAACGGGAGGGGGCACGGACGGGCGCGCATCGCGCCGACCTTGCGGATCTCCCTGGAGAGCCGGAAGGGTCCTGATGTCCGTCAACAGCAAGCGCGTCTTCTACTCCAATTATTTGGCCAATCCGATCTATGTCGACATCCTGAAGGCGCGGCCCGACGTCCGGCTCGATCGCATCGAGAACGGGAGTCCCGAAGATGTCTACGCGCCGATTTTGAATGCGGCGCACGTTTACCAGATCGGCGCCGCCCGCGACGAGCTCGCCCCTCATTTCCATGTCGATGCCACCTTCCTGAAGCGGACGCCGAACCTGCTGCTGGTCTCCAGCAATGGCGCGGGCTTCGACCCTGTCGATGTCGAGGCCTGCACGGATGCGGGCGTGCTGGTCGTCAACCAGTCCGGCGGCAATGCCCATTCCGTCGCCGAGCACGCGCTGGCGATGATGCTGACCTTGTCCAAACGTATCATCCAGTCGGATCGCCGCCTGCGCCGCGAGCGCGACGTCAACCGCAACGATCTGGTGGGCAACGAGGTCGAGCACAAGACCGTCGGCATCATCGGCCTCGGCAATGTCGGCCGCCGCATCGCCGCGCTGTGCAAGGGCCTGCTCGGCATGAAGGTGCTGGCTTATGATCCGTACCTCACCGCCGACGTGATGGCGGAGCGGGGCGGCGAGAAGGTCGAACTCGACGAGCTGTTGCGCCGCGCCGATTTCGTCTCGATCTCCTGCCCGCTCGACAAGGGCAGCCGCAACATGATCAGCACGCGCGAGTTCGGGCTGATGCAGCCGCATGCGTATTTCATCACCACGGCGCGCGGCTTCATTCATGACGAGGATGCGTTGCTCCAGGCCCTGCGCGACAAGCGCATCGCCGGTGCCGGCCTCGACGTCTGGTCCAAGGAGCCCCCACCGCCGGAGCACCCGCTGCTCCAGTTCGACAACGTGCTGGCGAGCCCGCACACCGCCGGCGTCACGATCGAGGCGCGGCAGAACATGGGGCGGATCGCGGCCGAGCAGGTGCTGGACACGCTCGACGGCAAGCGCCCGCCTCGCATCATCAATCCCGAGGTCTGGCCGCGCTATGCGGAGCGCTTCAAGCAGGCTTTTGGCGTGACGCCGGGGTAGGGGCGCGAAGGGTCAGCGCGCTCCGATCATTGGTTACCACGACGGAAAGGCAAAGCGCCGGATCTTATCGATCGGGTAAGGGAACGTGTATCACTTGTCCTGTAGTTGAAAGTCCATGAGCATCTTCTCGATTGCGACATCCGGACTTTCCGCGGCGAGTTTGCGCGTGAACGTCGCCGCGAGCAACATCGCCAATGTTCAAACGGCCGGCCCGCTGCCGGCGCCGGGCGGGTCGAGCCCGTCGGCCGTTACAGGCAGTCCGGGCATTGCTCCTACGTTTCCCGCGGCTTACGTGCCATTGCGCGTCGATCAGGTCGACCAATCGAGCGGCTCGACGCCGGGGCGGCACGATCGCGAAGGTGTCGACGGTATCGCCGAGCTATACCGCGCAATCCGACCCGAGCGCTTCCTTCGCAAACCAGGATGGGCTGGTCGCAGCGCCGAATGTCGATATCGCCAGCGAATTCGTTCAACTGGCGGCCGCCAAGTACAGCTTCATTGCCAATGCGAAAGTCATTCAGGCTTACGCGGAAACGACAGAGTCGCTTCTCGACATAACCACATGAGGGGACTGCCGCCCGGATGGGCGGCGGGAACCTTGCCGGCCTTTGATCCGCGTCAAAATCTCCTTCCCAGGTCCGGCTTAAATGGGATTAGAGTGCGGCCGGGGCAGCAGGGAGGTCCCATGTCAACCTATGTCGTCAAGTTCATGAAGGATGTGCTCGGCGAGTACGGCCGGCAGAGCGAGATTTGCCAGGGTACGCTGGAAATCGACGCCTCCGATGAGGACGAGGCCAGGGAGCGGGCGAAGGCCAGGTTCTGCAAGGACCAGGCCCTGCATCACTGGTCGCTGCATGCCGACCGCATCCATGTGCGAGCGGCCGACTTTCCGTCCTGAGGTTTACCGGCCCGGCGCCATGACGGGCGGGGGCGCCGTGGTCCCCGCGCCGAGCGATCGCTGCACCATGACAGTGTCGGACCAGCGGCCGTGGCGATAGGCCACGCCGCAAAGCAGGCCGGCGCGCGCGAAGCCGAACTTCTCGTGCAGCGCCAGCGAAGGCGCGTTGTCGGCGTCGATATAGCCGATCATCTGGCGGAAGCCGGCCGCCGCACAAGCATCGATCAATTCCTGCAGCAGCAGCCGTCCGACCCCGCGGCCGAGCTGCTCATGGTGGACGTAGATCGAGTGCTTGGCCGTGTAGCGATAGGCCGGGCGCTTGCGGAACAACACTGCATAGGCATAGCCGACCACCTCGCCGCGAAACGTTGCGACCAGATGCGGCAGGCGGGTCTGCTTGAGGTTCTTGCGCCGGTCGCGCAGATCGTCCGGCTCGGGCGCGCCGGTTCCCTCGATGTTGCGCGCCACGCCGTTGCGGACGTGATGGCGGTAGATCGCCAGCATCGCCTCGACATCCCTGTCGCGTGACGGCCTGACCAGGACGGCTTCGTCGCTCGCGCGCGCAGCTGTTTCGTTCATTCGCACCTACTCGGCAACGACGTAAGTATAGAGCCCGATGCGCCCCTGGGCATCGATCTCCTTGTAGACGCCCTGGATCTCGACGTCGAAGCCCGGAAATGTGTTGAAGCAGGTTTCGAACATCTTGAGATAATCCACCATGGGCTTGGCTCGTTCCGTCAGCCGCTCCCCGGGCACGATGGTGGCGATGCCCGGCGGATAGACCACGAAGGGCGTGGTCGCGATGCGGCCCGCGATGGCCTCGATCGGCAAATAGTCGACGTCGTTCTTGAACAGATAGCGGGCAGCATCGCGAGGCGACATCGCGATCTCAGGCATGTGCTCGGGCATGAACTGCCGGGCCTGAAGCGCGCTGACGTCGGCGGCGCGGAAGAAGCGGTGCATCTCGCCGCAGAGATCGCGTAAGCGCACGCCGGCATAGCGTGCCTGCCGCCGCTGGTAGAACTCCGGAATGACGTCGGCCAGCAGCGCATTGTCGTCGTGCAGCCGCTTGAAGGCGACGAGGCCGGAGATCAGCGTGCCGGCCTTGCTCGCCTCGACGCCGGGGGTGAGCAGGAAGAGCAGGGAGTTGAGGTCGTTCTTCTCGGGGACGATGCGGTTCTCGCGCAGATATTGCGCCACGATGGGTGCGGGGATGCCGTGCTCGGCATAGGCACCGGAGCGGTCGAAGCCGGGGGTGAGCAGCGTCAGCTTGTTCGGATCGGTCATGGCAAAGCCTTCGGCCATGCCGGGGAAGCCGTGCCAGTTGGTGTCGGGCGAGAGCTGCCACAGCGCGGCGTTGGTGGCGAGCTCGTCGGTGGAGAGGGTTTCCCAGGCGACGTTGTGCGCGGCGCCGGGGCGGCCGACATCGGGAATGGCGACGCGGTCGGGAACGAAGGGTTCGAAGAACCAGCGCCGATCGGCGTTCTGCTCCTTTTCCTCGAACTCCCTGCGCATCGCGCGGATCTTCTTGCGCAGCTCGATGCCGAGGCGGATCGTGTCGTCCCACAGCACTTCGCCCGAGCGGCCCTTCATCATCTGGGCGCCGACGTCGAGCGAGGCGAACAGCGGATAGAAGGGCGAGGTGGAGGCGTGCTGCATGAAGCTTTCGTTGAAGCGGCGGTGCTCGACGCGCCGCTTCTGGCCGCGGATGTGGCGATCCTTGATGTGGATCTGTGAGGCCTGCGAGAAGCTGGCAAGCTGCTTGTGGGTCGATTGCGTCGCGATGATGCCCGGTGCCTCGGGCGGAAGGTTCGCCAGCCCCATGGCGAAGCGGCCGGCATAGAGCGGATGGAATTTCATGAAGCCGGCCCAGGCCTCGTCGAACAGGATGTACTCGCAGAGATGGCCGATGCGCTTCAGGATCATCTCGGCGCTGTGGATCGTCCCATCATAGGTGCACTGTTCGACGACGGCGACGCGGAACGGCCGCTCCTTGCGCCAGGCATCCTTGTCCGTGACCAGCGGGTGATTGCGGATCGCCTCGCGCAAGGTTTTCTCGTCCAGCACGTCCCAGCGCATCGGGCCGATCAGGCCCCAGGCGTTGCGGATGGTCGGCACGTAAACCGGGACGCCGCCGTTGATCATCAGGGCGCCGTGATGGGCGGCCTTGTGGTTGTTGCGGTCGAACAGCACGAGGTCGCCGTCGGTGACGAGGGCGCCGAGCGCGACCTTGTTCGAGGTCGAGGTGCCGTTGAGCACGAAATAGGTCTTCTCCGCGCCAAAAATCTGCGCGGCTTCCTTCTGCGCCTTCAGCGCCGGCCCTTCATGGGTGAGGAGGTCGCCGAGATCGAGCACGGAATTGTCGAGGTCGTCGCGGAACACGGATTCGCCGAGGTGCTCGACGAAGACCCGGCCGATCGGGCTGCGGTTGTAGAACACGCCGCCATTGTGCCCCGGGCAGGTCCAGAGCTGGTTGCCTTCCTCGGCATAGTCGACCAGGGCGCCGAAGAACGGCGTCTTCAGCGTTTCGGCATATTGCTTGAGCCGGCTGATCAGATTCTTGGCGATGAAGGTCGGCGTCTCCTCGGACAGGAAGACATAGCCGTCGATGAAATCGAGCACCTCGACCGGCAGGTCCTCGAAGCGCTTGCGCCGGATCAGGAGGATGATCGGGAAATCGAGGCCGCGGCGGCGCATCAGGTTGATCAGCGCCGAGGTCTTGCCCTCCAGGCCCTTCTTGCCCCAGTCCACCACCATGCACCCGATCGCGGCATCGGTCTGCACCGCGATTTCGGCATCCTCCAGCTTGCGAGCCCGGACCACCTCGAAGCCGGAGCGCTGGATCTCCTCGATGATCTGGCTGAAGCGGATGCCTTCGAGATCGTCGGCGTCGAACACAGGTGCGGCGAATAGGAAGTTGAATCGCTTGAAATAGTCCATGTCGCGTCCTGAATGTGCCAGAGACACAGCTCATCGACACATTCGATGACAGCTGGATGACACTGGCCCGATCCAAGCATGGCTCGGATGACAAGGCAGGTCAGCCGAGCAGCTTGTCGAGCGTGATCGGGAAGTGCCGAATACGCTTGCCGGTGGCATGATAGACGGCGTTCGCGATTGCCGCAGGCACGCCCACGATGCCGATCTCGCCGAGACCCTTGACGCCGAGCTTGTTGATCCGGTCGTCCGGCTCGTCGACGAAGATGACGTCGATGTCGTGAATATCGGCATTCACCGGGATGTGGTACTCGGCGATGTTCGCGTTCATGATGCGGCCGAAGCGGTGGTCCATCACCGTCTCCTCGTGCAGCGCCATTCCGATCCCCCAGACCACGCTGCCCATGATCTGGCTGCGGCCTGTCTTGGTATTCAGGATCCGCCCGGCCGCGACGGCGCTCACGACCCGCGTGACCCGAATGACGCCGAGTTCCTCGTCGACCTTCACCTCGGCGAAGACAGCCGAATGCGTGTTGCGGGCGTGCGACTTGTCCTCCGCGAACTGGTTGAGCTTCTGCTTCTCGATCCGCTCGAGCTTGCCGTGACGCATCGCATCGGCGATCGAGACGGCGCAGCTCTTGTCGCCGGCCTTGGAAATCGTGCCGTTAACAAGAACCATTTCGGATGCATTGAGGCCGCCAAGTGGCGAGTCAGGTATCGCCTTGGCCAGACGCGCGAGCTCCTGGCGGATGTCCTCGGCCGCTCCCAAGACCGCATGTGCGCTCGAAGCGGCCATCCAGGAGCCGCCCTCGACGGGCGCTTGGGGCAGGGTTGAATCGGCAAGCTTCACGTCGATATTCCCGATCGGCAGCCCGAGGGCGTCGGCCGCGACCTGCGCCATGATGGTGTAGGTGCCGGTGCCGATATCGGACGCGGCGCAGGATACCTCGGCGTGGCCGTTGGCGGTCAGCACGATGCGCACGGCGACCGGCATCTGCAGCGCCTCCCACACCCCTGTCGCCATGCCCCAGCCGACCAGGTCCTTGCCATCGCGCATCGCACGTGGCGCGGGATTGCGGCGGGCCCAGCCGAAGGCTTCCGCGCCACGGGCGTAACATTCGCGCAGCTGCTTGCTGGTGAAGGGCAGGTCTTCGCTCTGGTCGCGATCCGAGTAGCACTTCAGGCGCAGCTCGATCGGATCGAGCTTGAGCGCGACGGCCAGCTCGTCCATGGCGCATTCGAGTGCGCAGACGCCCGTTGCCGCGCCCGGCGCACGCATGTCGCAGGGGGTGGGGACGTCGAGGTGGACGAGCTTGTGGGAAAGGCGACTGTTGGGGCTCTTGTAGAGCTGCTCCGCCCAGCCGGTGTCATTGCGTGAGAAATCCTCGTAGCGCGAGGTGACGGCAATGGCTTCGTGCGTGACCGCATCGAGCGTGCCGTCCGACTTTGCGCCGAGCGCGACGCGCTCGATGGTCATCGGCCGGTAGCCGAGCCCATACATCTGCTGCCGCGTCAATACGACACGAACGGATCGCTTCAGCGCGAGGGCGGCAAGCGTTGCCAGCACCACCTGGTGCTGCGGCCGCAGGCCGGAGCCGAAGGCGCCGCCGACATAGGGCGAGACCACGCGGATGTCCTCCGGCTTCATGTCGAACACGCCGCAGAGATATTTATGAACGTTCTGGACGCCCTGCGTCTTGTCGTAGACCGTGAGGCTGCCGCTGCCGTCCCAGACCGCTGTCGTCGCATAGAGCTCCATCGGGTTGTGGTGCTCGGTCGGGAGGACGTAGTCGGCCTCATGGCGAACCGCTGCCCCAGCCAGCGCCGCTGCGGCGTCGCCGCGCGGCTTGTGCGGCTGGTCCACCTTGGCGGATGTGCCGCGTTCGGTTTCGAGATCGGTCGCAAACGCCTCCTGCTCGTATTCGACACGCACGCGCGTTGCCGCGAATTTGGCAGTTTCCCAGTCCTCCGCGATGACGAGCGCGATTGGCTGACCGTTGAACTTGACCCTGTCGTCATAAAGCGGGCGGAAGGGTGAACCCTTCTCCGGCGCCACCTCGTCCTTCCAGGCCTCATCCTTGTCGGCGAGGGCCACGCGATGCGCATGCGTGAGCACGTCGACCACGCCCTTCACCTTCAGCGCGTCGCTGGTGTCGAGCCGAGCGATGCGCCCGCGCGGAACCGTGGCATCGACGATGAAGCCATGGAGGAGGCCGTCTGCCGCGAATTCGCCGGCATATTTGGCGGCGCCAGTGACTTTGGCCCGGCCATCGACGCGGGACGTTGGTGTTCCGACATAGCCGTTCATCGGTCCCTCACGCGATCTTCTTGTGGGCTTGTGACTGTGGTGTGCCGCTTGCGGCCTGCATCAGCGTACGCACGACGGCCCGGCGTGCGAGTTCGAGCTTGAAGCCGTTGTGCGAACCAGCGACCGCTCCCTGCAGCAGCAGATCGGCAGCGCGTCCAAAATGATCCGGCGTTGCCGCCTGGCCGCGCAACGCCGCTTCAGCTTCGAGCCTGCGCCACGGCTTGTGAGCCACACCGCCGAGTGCCAGGCGCGCTTCGCTGATTGCGTTGCCCTCCAGTTCGAGCGCAGCCGCGACCGAGACCAAGGCAAAGGCGTAGGACAGCCGGTCACGGATCTTCAGATAGCTGTAGTTCCGGGCAAAGCCGCGCGGCGGCAGCCCGATCGCGGTGATGATCTCGCCGGTGCTGAGATTGGTATCGACGTGAGGTTTGTCGCCTGGAAGCCGATGGAAATCTGTCAGCGCGATGGTGCGCTCACCAGTGGGGCCTGCGATGTGCACCAGCGCGCCGAGCGCGGCCAGCGCCACGCTCATGTCGGATGGGTTGGTCGCGATGCAGGAATTGCTGGCGCCTAGGATCGCGTGGTTGCGGTTGAGACCGTCGATCGCCGAGCAGCCGCTGCCGGGCTCTCGCTTGTTACAAGGGGTGGTCGTATCATAGAAATAGGCGCAACGCGTTCGCTGCATCAGATTGCCGCCGACCGAAGCCATGTTGCGCAATTGCGCGGAGGCGCCGGCGAGGATGGCGCTGGCGAGCAGGGGATAGCGCTGTTCGATCAACGGATGGTAAGCGAGGTCCGAATTCGGCACCAGGGCGCCGATGCGCAGCCCCTGATCGGGTGTCTCCTCGACGTTGCGGAGCGGCAGGCGGGAGATGTCGATCAGCCGCGAGGGGCGTTCGACGTTCTCCTTCATCAGGTCGATCAGATTGGTCCCGCCGGCAATCAGTTTTGCGCCAGGATCGGCGGCCAGAAGGCGGATCGCGTCGGCGACATCGTTGGCGCGGGAATACTGAAAATTATTCATGACCGGCTCATTGCCTGCTCGATCGCAGCCACGATGTTGGGATATGCGCCGCAGCGGCAGAGATTTCCGCTCATCAACTCCCGGATCTCGTCGGCATCGCGCGCCCGGCCTTCGGCCAACAAGCCCGCGGCAGAGCAAATCTGTCCCGGCGTGCAATAGCCGCACTGGAAGGCATCGTGGTCGATGAAGGCCTGTTGCAGGGGATGCAACGTGCCGTCCCTGGCCAAGCCTTCGATCGTCGTGATCTCGGCGCCATCCTTCATGACCGCGAGGGTCAGGCAGGAATTGACCCGTCTTCCGTCGACCAGCACGGTGCAAGCGCCGCATTGGCCGTGATCGCAGCCTTTCTTGGTGCCGGTCAACTCCAGGCGGTCACGCAGCGCATCGAGAAGCGTGGTCCACGGCACGACCTGAAGCGCGCGCCTTTCGCCATTGACGACGAGGTTGATCAGAATGCGCTCGGGGATCGTAGTGTCGGCCATATCCTAATTCCTTGCGGAAAGGCCGAGCCGGACAAATAGTGGAAGTGACGCAAGAATGCGCTGCCGCCGCTGGCCGATAGCGCCCAACGGATGACGCGTTGCTTGGTTCCAGATCGATTCTCCCGACCGGATAGACGAGGTCAGCGCTTTGCTTCGCCGAACACCACCGTCGGCACCGCGCGGTTGACGATTTCGCGCAGGGCGAAGCTCGATTGCACGCGCGCGACGCGCGGCAGGCGGGACAGCTCGGTGCGGTGGATGCGCTCGAAATCCTGGATGTCGCGGGCCAGCACGATCAGGATGTAGTCGTCGGTTCCCGACATCAGGAAGCAGCGCACGACGGAAGGGCATTTCACCACCTCGGCCTCGAACGCCTTCAATGCGTCGTCGCTCTGGCTCTCCAGCGCGATGCGAACCAGCACGGTGGTGGTGAGGCCGAACTGGGCCAGATCGAGTGCGGCCTGGTAGGCCTGGATGTAGCCCTCGTCCTCCAGTGCCTTCTGCCGCCGGGCCAGCGCCGTGCTGGAAAGCCCCACCTTGTTGGCAAGCTCGGTGTGGCTGGCACGAGCATTGGTCGTGAGTTCCGCGAGGATCGCGAGGTCTTTCCGGTCGAGGGCCAATGTTTCGTTTCCAGCGTGAAAGGGCAGCTTGGCGCCGGAAACCGGCGCGGGCCTGCCGAAACTAGCGGATATTTGCACGAAACCAAACCGGCCCCGTCGCTACGATGAGGAACGGAATCAAGGCGTTGGCAAAGGAGCCCGGAAGATGCGCGTCGGTGTGCCCAAGGAGATCAAGGTGCAGGAATATCGCGTCGGGCTCACCCCGGGCGCGGTTCGTGAATATGTCGCGGCCGGGCACCAGGTCACGGTCGAGACCGGCGCCGGCGGCGGCATCGGCGCGTCGGACGAGGTGTATCGGCGGGCGGGGGCCACCATTGCCGAGAGCGCCCGCGACATCTTTGCCAAGTCCGACATGATCGTGAAGGTAAAGGAGCCGCAGAAGAGCGAATGGGCCCAGCTCCGGGACGGCCAGATCCTGTTCACTTATCTTCATCTTGCGCCGGATCCGGAGCAGGCCAAGGGCCTGCTTGCCTCCGGCTGTACCGCGATCGCCTATGAAACCGTCACGGACGCGAACGGTCACCTCCCGCTGCTCGCCCCGATGAGCGAAGTCGCCGGCCGCCTCGCCATCGAGGCCGCCGGCGCCGCGCTCAAGCGCTCGGCAGGCGGCCGCGGCTTGCTGCTGGGCGGCGTGCCCGGCGTGCAGCCGGCGCGGCTCGTCGTGCTCGGCGGCGGCGTGGTCGGAACGCAGGCCGCGCGCATGGCCGCAGGCTTCGGCGCCGAGGTCACGGTGATCGACCGTTCAATTCCTCGTTTGCGCCAACTGGATGATCTCTTTCTCGGGCGGGTGCGCACCCGCTTTTCGACCATCGAGTCGGTCGAGGACGAGGTGTTTGCCGCCGACGTCGTGATCGGCGCGGTGCTGGTGCCGGGCGCCAGTGCCCCCAAGCTGGTCACGCGCGCGATGCTGAAATCGATGCGGCCGGGCGCGGTGCTGGTCGACGTCGCGATCGATCAGGGCGGCTGCTTCGAGACTTCGCACGCGACCACGCACACCGACCCGACCTACGAGGTCGACGGCGTCGTGCACTATTGCGTCGCCAATATGCCGGGCGCGGTACCGGTGACGTCGAGCCAGGCGCTGAACAATGCGACGCTGCCGTTCGGCCTGATGCTCGCGAACAAGGGCTTTGCCGCGGTGCTGGAAAACCCGCATTTGCGCAACGGGCTGAACGTCCATCGCGGCCGCATCACCAACAGGGCGGTGGCGGAAAGCCTCGGGCTGGAGTTTGCTCCGGTGGAGACTGGGCTGGCGGCGTAGCGGCGCGGCGTACGCGGGTGTCTTTCGCCCTTCTCCCTTGTGGGAGAAGGTGGCGTAGGCCTCTGGCCGCCGTTCTTAGAGAACGCCGAAGCGAAGCTTCGGCTATGGCGCCGGATGAGGGGTTCTCTCCACGTGCAACACCGTTCGTGGGGATAGAACCCCTCACCCGGCTTCGCTGTCGCGAAGCCACCCTCTCCCACAAGGGGAGAGGGTGCACCGGTCCTCCACGTTCACACCCTCGTCAGCCTGTACTGCCCCAGATCCGGATCATGCGTCATGCGCCAATAGTCGACGAACCGCCACGGCATCGCCGAAAACACCCGGCCGCTTGAATTGCGGTAGTAGGTGCTCATGCCCGGATGGGTCCAGATCATTGTCTCGTGCTCGGCGTCGACCTTGCGGACGTAGTCGTCGAGCACATCAGGGCGGACGTCGATGGCAGCGACGTCGTGCTCGATCATTTCGGCTAGGCAGGCGGCGATGTAGCGGCTCTGGCATTCCGACTGGAAGATCACGCTGCCGCCATGGGCGGGGCCGGAGTTGGGGCCGAGCATGCAGAAGAAGTTGGGGAAATCAGGCACGGTGAGGCCGAGGAACGCGGTCGGATTGTCGTTGGCCCATGCCTCGCGCAAATCCTTGCCGTTGCGGCCGCTGATGTTGAGGCGCGCCGCCATCTCCGTCACCTTGAAGCCGGTCGAGACCACGATGACGTCGGCGGGGCGGTGCCTGCCGTCGGCGGTGACGATGCCGCTCTGGTCGAAATGGTCGATCGCGTCGGTGACGAGCTCCACGTTCGGCCGCGTCAACGTCTTGAACCAGTTGTTGTCGAGCAGGATGCGCTTGCCGTAGGGCGGATAGGTTGGCACGCATTTCGCGATCAAGTCCGGCCGGCCCTGTAATTCCGACAGGATGAAATCGGTCAGCTCCTGGCGGTGCCGGTCGTTGCCCTTGTTGACTGCGCGCTCCGGATGCGGCCAGGCCGGGTCCTTGCGCAGGAAGGGCAGTAGGCCGTCGCCGTAGCGCCAGAACATGTTGAAGCGGTACCACTGCACATAGAACGGCAGATGCGCCAACAGCCAGCGCGCGCCCTCGCTGATCGGATCGGAATAGCCCTTCACCGGCCGCGCCCATTGCGCGCTGCGCTGATAGACCGTGACCGATGCGACGCGGCCGGCGATCGACGGCACCAGCTGCATCGAGGTCGCGCCGGTGCCGATCACGGCGACATGCTTGCCGTCGATGTCGATGTCATCCGACCACAGCGCCGAATGCAGGATCGTTCCCTTGAACTTGTCCTCGCCGTTGAATCTGGCACGGGAGGGATCGTTGAGCTGGCCGATCGCGCTGACAAGCGCGGTGGATTCGAAGGTCTCCTCGCCGCTCTCGGTCTTGAGTGTCGAGATCCAGCGCCGCTTGCCTTCGTCCCAGCGCGACGAGGTCAGCTCGGTGTTGACGCGCAGATGCTTGCGAATGCCGTATTCATCTGCAACCTTCTTGAGATAGCCGAGCAGCTCCTCGCGCTGGCAGAAGTAGCGGGTCCATGCATTGCCAGAGCCGAACGAGTAGGAATAGGAGTGGTTCGGCGTGTCGACGCCGCAGCCGGGGTAGCGGTTGATCCACCAGGTGCCGCCGAGCTCGGCGTTCTTCTCGACGATGGTGTAGGGAATGCCGAGATGGCCGAGCGCCACGCCGAGCGCAATGGCGCAGACGCCGGCGCCGACGATCAGCACGTGCTGGCTTGCCAGCTTGTCGTCGGAGGGGCGCTTGGTCCAACGTGCCTCGCGCGACACGAAGCCCATTTCCTCGCGCATCAGGGGAGCATATTCCGACGCGACGTTCTCGCCGAGGCAGCCGCGCATCATCTTCAGCAGCAGCTCGTCGCCGGGATCAGTGATGACGGGCTTCGGCGTGCCGTTGGCGAAGAGCTCGACGACCGCGGCGCGGATTTCGTCCTGGATTTCCTTGGGCACGCCGGCTTCGGGATCGGGAATGAGGCGGATGTCGCGCTTGGGCAAGTACGGCGGCGCGAGCCATTTCTCGTCGCCGGTCATATGCACCAGCACCATCAGGAGACAGCGGATGTCACCTTCTGCGATGGTCGAGGCAAGGTCGAGCGGCCTGTGCGGAGATTCGATGTTCATGGCGTTTCCTGATCTCCGGAGGCAGTGAAGAGGCCGCGCGTCATTAGCTTGCGATAGGCGGAGATGACGTGCTCGGGCACGGCGGTGACGCCGCCGGCCGAGTAGGAGTAGCGCCGGCTGAGATAGCCGCGCGCCCCCATCAGCATGTGGACGATCGCCTCGAACTCGTCGTCGCTGAAATCCTCGATGGCGCCGGCAAGGCGCGCACGGCGGAGGATGCGGACATAGGCGACCGAGATGTTGTCGAGATGTTTCTGGTAACCGATGGGTGCGAAGAATTCGGCCTCGTTGAGGATGCGCAAAAATTCCGGGACCTCGCGGATGAAGTCGAAGAAGGCGGCGAAGCGCTCGATCTCCTGCCGCGCTGCTTCCGCCGTGCCGGTGCGGGCGCGGATGAACTCGACCATGTCGAGGCCGATCTTGGGTAGCAGCTGGTCGAGCAGCTCCTGGCGGTTCTCGAAATGATTGTAGAAGGTGCCTTGCGCGACGCCGGCCTGTTCGGTGATGCGGGCAACGGAGGCTTCGGCATAGCCATGCTTGCCGACGACCTTGGTCGCGGCCTCGAAGATCTTCTGCTTGGTCCAGGCGTTGCGCTCGACGCGGTTCAGCTTTGTGATCTTCGCGGTGGCTGGGCCTTGCGTCATGCCACGGTCTCCAGTTCGGCGCGCAGCACGCGCTTGAGAATCTTTCCAGAGGGGTTGCGCGGGAGGCTGTCACGGATGATCAGCTCTTTCGGCACCTTGAAGCTCGCCAGCCGCGCGCGACAGTGCTCGGTGAGGGCAGGGAGCTCGAGCCTAGTGCCTTCGGCCAGCACGACGATCGCGACCGGACGTTCGCCCCAGCGTGCGTCGCGCAGGCCGATCACCGCGACCTCGCGCACCCCAGGCAATTCATAGATGACGCGTTCGACCTCGGAGGAGGCGATGTTCTCGCCGCCGGAGATGATCATGTCCTTCTTGCGGTCGGTGAGGTACAGGAAGCCGTCGTCATCGAGATAGCCGACGTCGCCGCTGCGGAACCAGTCGCCGAAGAAGGCGGAGGCCGTTTTTTCCGGATCCTTCCAGTAGCCGCGCGTGATCTTCGGTCCACGCAGACAGATCTCGCCGTTGACGTTCGCCGGCAAGGTCTTGCCGTCCTCGTCGCGGATCTCGATCTCGACATGGGCAATCGCACGCCCGGTCGAGCCGATCTTCTCGATCTCGCGGCCGGACTCCATGAAGGTGTCGCCGCCGACGGTCTCGGTGAGGCCATAGGCATCGATGTAGCGCGCGTTGCGGAAATATTCGGAGAAGGAGCGGATGCGCAGCTCCGGCGTCTTCTCGCCGCCGCCGATGGCCCATTGCAGGCTGGAGACGTCATAACGCTCACGCGTCGGGCAGGTGAGCATCGCGCTGGTCATCACAGGTGCGAACCAGGCGGCGTTGAGCTTGTCCTCGGCGATGGCCGCAAGCGCTGCCTCCGGCTCGAAATTGCGTTCGATGTGGATGAAGCCGCCATGCCAGAGCCCGGCGATGCCGGGCAGGTCGAGCGCGCCGACGTGATAGAGCGGGCCGACGACGAGCAGTCGCGTCTCGGCGCTGAGCCCCAGCGCGATCGTCTGGTCGGCGGACTTCCAGTAGAAATTATCGTAAGAGAGCATCACGCCCTTGGGGCGGTCGGTCGTGCCCGAGGTATACATCAGCCGCATCAGGTCCGATGGTGCGCGGGCACGCATCGGCGCGGGCGGCGCATCGGCTGCGAGGTGCGTGAGGCTCTGCTGCGCGGCCTCGTCGAGCGCGACAATCCCTGTGCCCGCGGCATTCGCAGCCAATTCCTCGTCGACGATCAGAAGCCGCGCGCCGGCATTGCCGGCGATGTAGCCGACTTCGTCGCGGGAGAGGCGGAAGTTGATCGGCAGAAACACCGCGCCGAGATGGCTGGTGGCGAAGACGAGCTCCAGGAACGCCGCGCTATTCTTCATCAGCACCGCCACGATGTCGCCGGCGCCAATGCCCTGCGCGGCGAGCCAGCCGGCCGCTTTCCGGATGCGCGCGTCGAAGGCCGCGTAGGAAATCTCCTCGCCGCGATATTTCAGCGCGGGCCGGTCCGGCGTGCGCCGGGCATGAAAGGCGATGAAGCTCGAAAGATTGATCATTTTCGCTGGTTTCAGGCCAATTGTCGGCCTCGTTCCTCTCCTATGAATTCTGACTCATAGTTCATGTTTGGCTTGACGTCACCCCCTCCCTCTGAAATCCTTGGGAATACGGAGACGAGACGATCTCCGGCAAGGGACCAGGAAAACGCCGACCCGACAGAGGGAGGGAAAAATGACGAGGACCCGCACACCGGGCATCAGCCGCCGATCAACGCTGGCGCTGATGGGCGCCGGTGCGATGAGTGTTGCCGCGCCGTGGGTGGCGCGTGCGCAAGCCAAGACCATCAAGATCGGTATGCCGACGATCCTGTCGGGCCGCGTCGCCCAGCTCGGCACGTCCTCGCGTAATGCGGTGATGCTCGAGGTCGAGAAGGTCAACGTCGCCGGCGGCCTCGCCGGGCGTCAGATCGAGATGGTGATCCGCGATTCCAAGGGCCAGCCGCAGGAAGCCGCCCGCGTCGCGCGCGAGCTCGTCAACACCGATGGCTGCGAGTTGCTGCTCGACGGCGAGGCGTCCTCCGGATCGTTTGCGGTGCATGAGGTGGCGCGCGACCTCGGCGTGCTCTGTATCCATACCTGCTCGGAAGCGTCCTCACTGACGGCTGATCCGAAGCAGCACATCCCGAATGCGTTCCGCTGCGTGCGCCAGGGCATCCACGATTCCATCGTCGGCGGCAGCTACGCCGCCGCGATCGCGAAGACCAAGGGCCTGAAGAAATGGGCGACCTGTTCGCCCGATTATGCCTATGGCCGCGACACAACCGGCGAGTTTACGCTGTATCTGAAGCGTTTCGCGCCTGATGTGGAGATCATCAGCGAGTCCTGGCCAAAGCTGTTCCAGCCCGACTACACCGAGGTCGTGACCAAGATCCTGCAAGCCAAACCGCAGGCGCTTTATTCCTGCCTATGGGGCGGCGATCTCACCTCCTATATCGACCAGGCCAACATCTACGCGATGTTCAGCCAGATGGAGGTGTTCGCGGTCAACATGGCCGACTACACCGCACTCACCGTCGTGAAGAACCTGCCCAAGGGCATCCACTCCGGCAACCGTTACATCAAGACCTTTCCGACCACGCCGGAGAACGCGGCCTGGGGCGATGCCTACAAGGCGAAGTACAACGAGTATCCGACCAATTGGTCGTGGCAGAACGCAACCGCCGTGATGTTCCTGGCCGAAGCCGCAAAGAAGGCGAACTCCGCTGACGGCAAGAAGATCGCGGAGACATTGAAGGGCCTCACCATCAAGTGCCCGTTCGGTGCCGACGGCACCGTGACGATGCGCGGTGATGATCACACGCTGGTCGGCTACGCCATCGGCTGGGGCACCACGATCCCGCAGGAGCCGTATGTGCCGGAGGTCAAGGCCGGCGACTGGAAAACGATCTTCGAGCTCGAGGCCGAGTGGAAGAAGAGCAAGGGCTACACCTGATCTGATGCGCGGCGGAGACGGGCGACCGTCTTCGCCGTTTTCGTTTGATTTTTCGCGCCGTGTCAGGCGCGCCGCAATGAAAGTGCTCCCGTGGATCTCGACGCGCTTGCCGGCTGCCTCTCCAGCTCCGCCTGCCTGGTGACGCAGACCACCAGCGGCCTCATCATCGGCATGCTGCTGTTCCTGGTCGCGGTCGGGCTGACGCTGATCTTCGGCGTGCTCAAGGTGGTCAATTTCAGCCACGGCGCCTTCTACATGTTCGGCGCCTATTTCGCGATGACCGCCTATCAGCTCACGGGGAGCTTCGCACTCGCGATGCTGGCGGGCGCGGCCGGCACCGCCATTCTCGGATTGATCTTCGAGCGCGTCTTCATGAGCCGCGTCTATGGCGCGGACGTCTTGATGCAGCTCCTCGTCTGCTACGCCTTCGTGCTGATCTTCGACGATGTCGTGCGCATCATATGGGGACCGGAATTCAAGTCGATGGGCATGCCGTCGGCGTTCCAGGTGATGCCGCTGTTCATCGCCGGCGGCGTGGTGCCGCCTTATTATCTGCTGCTGATCGGCGTCGCGCTTGTCGCGGCCATCGTGCTCGGCATCGGGCTGTCTCGCAGCCGGATCGGCAAGGTGATCCGCGCCGCCGCGCAAAATCCTGGCATGGTGTCCGCGCTCGGCATCAACACCGGCCTGATCTATGGCGGCGTGTTCGCGCTCGGCGGCATGCTGGCGGGACTCGCCGGCGCGCTCGCCGCGCCGGTGCGCTCGCTCACGCCCGGCATGGGATTCTCGGTGCTGATCGAATCCTTCATTGTCACCGTGATCGGCGGCATGGGCTCGATCCTGGGCGCCCTGATCGGCGCGCTTCTGCTCGGCCTGATCCGCTCGTTCGGCTCGCTCGGCTTTCCCCTGTTCACCGAAGGCCTGATGTATTTGTTCATGGTGATCGTGCTGGTCTCGAAACCCACCGGCCTGTTCGGCAAGGAGGCGGCATGACCGAGCTGGAGGCCGGACGCGCGCAAGGGCTGGCACCCGTGCGCGGTGGCTCGGTGCTGCAACGCTATCGCGACGTCCTGATCGCGTTGGTCGCCTTTGCCGTGCTGGCGAGCCTGCCGCTGTTGACGGGCAGCAAGGCGCTGCTCGATTTCGTCATCCGCTGCTCCGCCTACGGCCTGTTCGCGACCTCGCTCAACCTCCTGGTCGGCTACACTGGCCTGACCTCGTTCGGCCACGGCATGTTCTTCGGCCTTGGCGCCTACGGTTTCGGCCTGATCATGCAGAAGCTCGGCGTACCCATTCCGGTCGCCTTCGTGGCGACGCTGGCGATCACGGCGGCGATCGCGACCGTCATCGGCGCGATCTGCGTGCGGCTGAAGGAGATCTATTTCGCCTTCGTCACGCTCGCCTTCCAGATGCTGATCCACTCGACCATCCTGTCCTGGGCTTCGTTCACCGGCGGCGACCAGGGCCTGCGCGGCGGGATTCCGCGACCCGTCTTTCTCGGGATTGATCTTTCCAACCACGTCCATCTCTACATCGCGAGCTGCGCGCTGTTGATCCTCGGCCTGCTCGGGATGCGCCAGATCGCGCAATCGCCGTTCGGTTACACCCTGCGCATGATCCGCGACAATGCCGCGCGCGCGAGCTTTCTCGGTATCGACGTCTGGCGCGCCAAGCTCACCGTGTTTGTGCTGGCGGCGCTGTTCGCGTCGATGGGCGGCATGGTGATGGCGCTGTTCGTCTCCGGCGCCTATCCGGAATTCGCCTATTGGACGATCTCGGGCGAGGCCATCTTCATCAACATGCTCGGCGGTGTCTCGACCTTCTTAGGTCCGATGGTCGGCACCGTGCTGCTGCTGCTCCTCAACGACACCGTGACGCGGTTCACCGAATACCATGGCATCGTGCTCGGCGTGGTCATCCTGTTCTTCGCGCTGGGCCTGCGCAAAGGCCTACTGGATTTCGTCGCCGAATGGGTCGCGCGCCGGCGCGAGACGGGCGAGGGCCGCTAGCCATGCTCGAGATCCGCAACCTCGCAAAGTCCTTTGGCGGCGTGAAGGCGACCAATGACGTCACACTCGATTTCCCCGACGGCTCGCTCACGGCCGTGATCGGCCCGAACGGCGCGGGCAAGAGCACCTTCTTCAACCTGATCACCGGCGCGTTGAAGCCTGACACCGGCCAGGTGCTGCTCGATGGCGTCGATCTCGCGGGGCGCTCGCCGCCGGAGATCGTCCGTCACGGCATCGGCCGCGCCTTCCAGGTCGCGAGCATCTTCAAGTCGCTGACGGTGCAGGAGACGATGCTGGCTGCCGTCAGCGCCGACCAGCGCTCGTCCGCGGTGCTGCACAAGCGCTTTCCGCTGCCCGAGACGCGTGACCGCGCCGAACATGTGATGGAGCTGTTGGGCCTTGCGGGCAAACGCCATCGCACCGCGGCGACTCTCTCGCATGGCGACCAGAAGCTGCTCGACATCGCGCTTGCGCTGGTGCTCGAACCAAAGGTGCTGCTGCTGGACGAACCGACGGCCGGAATGGGACCGGAAGAGCGCTGGCGCATGATCGACAAGGTGCGCGAGCTCTGGGAGACCCAGAAGATCACCGTCGTCTTCATCGAGCACGACATGGACATCGTGTTCAAGATCGCGCCCAAAATCGTGGTGCTGTGCTACGGCCGCATTCTCGCAACCGGAACGCCCGACGAGATCCGCAACAACAGCGCCGTGATCGACGCCTATCTCGGCACCGAACATGCGGGAGCCGCCGCATGAGCGCCGTCGTCATCGAAGTCGCCGATCTCGACGTCTATTACGGCACCAGCCAGATCCTGTTCGGCGTCGGCCTCTCGGTACGGCAGGGCGAGACCATGGCGTTGCTCGGCCGCAACGGCGCCGGCAAGTCAACGACGATGAAGGCGATCATGGGTCTTGCGCCGCCGCGGCGAGGCAAGGTCAGCCTGCGCGGCGCGGTGATCTCCGGCCGGAAGCCGCACACAATCGCGCGCGCCGGCCTCGGCTTCGTGCCGGAGGATCGCCAGATCTTCCCGGAGCACAGTGTCGAAGACAATCTCGTCATCGGAAAGAAGAAGGGACCGGAGGGCCAGGACGAATGGCCGATCAAGCGCATCTATGAAGTGTTCCCGCTGCTGGAGCCGCTGCGCCATCGCATTGCCGGACGCCTCTCCGGCGGCGAGCAGCAGATGCTCGCGATCGCGCGAACGCTGATGGGCAATCCGGCGCTGTTGCTGCTGGATGAGCCGAGCGAGGGGCTGGCGCCGATCATCGTGCAGCGGATCGGTGAGCTGCTGCGCCAGCTTCGAAGCATCGGGTCGACGGTGCTGATCGCCGAGCAGAACATGCATTTCTGTCTCGGCCTTGCGAGCCACGCCACTGTGATCGACAAGGGCCAGATCGTCTATGCCGCGGGAATCGACGAGCTGAAGGCCAATGACGCCATCCGGCGGCGTTATCTGGCCTTGTAGGCCCCGGCGCCGGTGCCTCAGTAGGCCGGAAGAAGAAAACTATTGTCCCCAAGGCGCCTCACGGAAGGAGTTTCCCTCCGGACAGGCAAAAACGCCAATCGCTTCCATTGCCGTTTGGGCGGGAAACGACGACATTCCCATCAGAATTTGATGGATCGGCGTAGCCATGGAACGCACTGGATTTGACCCCTTCGGCGAGCAGCTGGTGTCCGCAACGGACGCCCAGCCGAAATCGCGCGCCTCAAAGCTCCTGCTGCGGGCCGGCACCACGGTTTTCTGGTCGCTTGTCGCCGGCATCGTTCTGGCCCGTGCGGCTTTCTTCGAGCCGGGCATCTATGACGGCTTCAGCAAGGTCGCCTCGCTCGCCAAAAGCCTGATCTTCTGAGGCGCGGATATTCCGGGCTGAGGATAGAACTTCCCTCGGCCCTGATATGCCGAAAACTTATTCCCCATTGAGCCGACGCTGCGTATAAATATTTCTCCTCTGGGAGAGATTTGTGTCGCAGAATCAAGCATCCAGCCCGGCCGACGCCAAGCCGACCACCGCCGCTAGCCGCGTCGTCGCGCTGATTCCCGGCATTCTCCTCTGTATCGCCGTGGCCGGCGTCTCGGCCCTGCTCGAGCACCTGGAACTGGGCGTCTTCGAGCACCCCTATGTCGAGGCCCTGGTGATGGCGATCCTGCTCGGCATGGCGCTGCGCAGCTTCTGGAAGCCGGCCCCGCGCTGGCAGGCCGGCATCGCCTTCAGCGCCAAGCAGCTGCTGGAAGTCGCGGTGATGCTACTGGGGGCTTCGATCAGCTTCGCTGCCATCGCCGCCTCTGGCATCGCGCTCCTGGCCTCGATCGCGGCCGTCGTCGTGATCGCGCTCTGTGTCTCCTTCGGCCTCAGCCGGATGCTGGGCCTGTCGACGCGGCTGTCGATCCTGATCGCCTGCGGCAACTCGATCTGCGGAAATTCGGCGATCGCCGCCGTGGCGCCGATCATCGGCGCCAACAATGACGAGATCGCATCCTCGATCTCCTTCACCGCGATCCTTGGCGTGATGATGGTGCTCGGCCTGCCGCTGTTGATTCCGCTGTTGCAATTGTCTGCCACGCAATACGGCATCCTCGCCGGCCTCACGGTCTATGCGGTGCCGCAGGTGCTGGCCGCGACGGTCCCGGCCGGGCTCGTCTCGACACAGATCGGCACGCTCGTGAAGCTGATGCGTGTGCTGATGCTCGGGCCGGTCGTCGTCGGCCTGTCGCTCGCCGCCTCGCGCTGGCAGAGCGATGCCAAGAAGACCCATGTTGGCTTCTTCCGCCTGGTGCCCTGGTTCATCCTCGGCTTTCTGGCGCTGGCGACCTTGCGTTCTCTCGAAATCGTGCCGGGGACGGTGGTTGGTCCGGTGACCAAGATCACGAGCTTTCTTACCGTGGTGTCGATGGCGGCCCTCGGTCTCGGCGTCGACGTGCGCGTGCTCGCCAATGTCGGCGGGCGGGTGACGGCCGCGGTGACGCTCTCGCTGATGCTGCTGCTCGGCATCAGCATCGCACTCGTGCATTGGTTCAAGTGAGGGGCGCGCTCTCTGGACTTCCCCCGCCAGACGTTTATTGGTTTTCGCCAATGTGATCGGCTGCGGCTGATCCGAGAAACAGCGAGGGCGCGGCCATGACGACATTGACGGTGAAAGACCTTCTCCCTGAGGACGGAACACGCGGCACACTCGCCGGCCGCGTCTGGCTGCCGCAGGCGAACGGTCCGGCCGTGGTCGCCGTCCGTGGCGACGGCGTCTTCGACGTCACCGCAAGATTTCCGACCATCAGCGCGCTCTGCGAAGAAGACAATCCGGCCAAGGCGCTGAGCCTGACCAAGGGCGAGCGCATCGGCGACCTCGATGCCATCGTGGCCAACACGGCGCCGGACCAGCGCGATCGCCAAAAGCCGTGGCTGCTTGCGCCCGTGGACCTGCAGACGCTGAAGGCTGCCGGCGTCACTTTTGCCATCTCGATGCTGGAGCGCGTGATTGAGGAGCGCGCAAAGGGCAATCCGGCCTCGGCCGAAGCGATCCGCAAGGAAGTGACGCGGCTGATCGGCGATGATTTGTCGAAGCTGAAGCCAGGCTCCGACCAGGCGATGCATCTGAAGCAGGTGCTGATCGACCAGAACGCCTGGAGCCAATATCTCGAGGTGGGCATCGGTCCCGATGCCGAAGTGTTCACCAAGGCGCCGACCATGTCCTCCGTCGGCACCGGCATGGATGCCGGACTGCATCCGAAATCGACCTGGAACAACCCGGAGCCGGAGCTCGTGCTGTTCGTGTCGAGCCGCGGCGAGATCGTCGGCGGCGCGCTCGGCAACGACGTCAATCTGCGCGACTTCGAAGGACGCTCGGCGCTGCTGCTGTCGAAGGCCAAGGACAACAACGCCTCCTGCGCGATCGGACCGCTGCTGCGCCTGTTCGACGACAGCTTTACGCTCGACGATGCGCGCAAGCTCGACATCAGCCTGAACGTGAAGGGGGCGGACGGCTTCGTTCTCGACGGCCATTCCTCGATCAGCAAGATCAGCCGCGATCCGACCGATCTGGTCGAGCAGACCATCGGCAAGGTGCATCAATACCCTGATGGCTTCGTGCTGTTCCTCGGCACGATGTTCGCGCCGGTCAAGGATCGCGATGCGCCGGGGCAGGGGTTCACCCACAAGCGGGATGATATCGTCACGATCGCAGCGCCCCAGCTCGGCAAGCTCGTCAACCGCATGCGCACCAGCGACGAGTGCGAGCCCTGGACCTTCGGCATCGGTGCGCTGATGAAGAGCCTGGCGCAGCGGAAGCTGATTTAGCGCTTTACGTCTCGCAGCTGACCTCCCACGCCAACGTCTATGAGGCCGTCATGCCCGGGCTTGTCCCGGGCATCCACGTTTCTTCGTCATGGGAGGGAGGCGTGGATGGCCGGGACAAGCCCGGCCATGACGGTGTCCGCGGCTGGACCCAACTACAAACTGCCTTCATCTTCCCGTTGCATCGGTGGAACAAAATCGCGCTTGGCGTGTCTTAGAAGCGCCCGCGGCCGCTTGGCGCGATTTCCCCCAAATAGTCAAATAATATGACTAGTCGGAACCGATCTTCCGTGAAATAGTCCCTCCCGCCGCCTCGAAGGCCGGCCTGCGGGTGCCATGTTACCAATCGGTGCCCCGGATAACATATCTTGGGAGACTCGCCTGATGATCCTCAAAGCCCTCTTTGCGGCCAGCGCCACGGCCGCCTTGCTGCTCGCGCTGCCGGCGAATGCCGCCGAGCTCACCATCGGCTTCTCGCAGATCGGATCGGAATCCGGCTGGCGCGCGGCCGAGACGTCGGTCTCCAAGCAGGAGGCCGCCAAGCGTAAGGTCAATCTCAAGATCGCCGACGCGCAGCAGAAGCAGGAGAACCAGATCAAGGCGATCCGCTCCTTCATCGCGCAGAACGTCGATGCGATCTTCCTCGCGCCCGTGGTCTCGACCGGCTGGGACTCGGTGCTGAAGGAGGCCAAGGAAGCCAAGATCCCGGTCGTGCTGCTCGACCGCGACATCGATCCGTCCGGCAAGGAGCTCTATCTCACCGCGGTCACCTCGGACAGCGTGCATGAGGGCGAGGTCGCCGGCGACTGGCTGGCCAAGACAGTCGGCGCCAAGGCTTGCAACATCGTCGAGCTGCAGGGCACGGTCGGCGCCAGCGTCGCCACCAACCGCAAGAAAGGCTTCGACACCGCCATCGCCAAGCACGCAAACCTGAAGGTGGTGCGCAGCCAGACCGGCGACTTCACCCGCGCCAAGGGCAAGGAGGTGATGGAAAGCTTCATCAAGGCCGAAGGCGGCGGCAAGAACATCTGCGCGGTCTACGCCCACAACGACGACATGATGGTGGGCGCGATTCAGGCGATGAAGGAAGCCGGCCTCAAGCCCGGCAAGGACATCCTCACGGTTTCGATCGACGCGGTCCCCGATATCTTCAAGGCGATGGTTGCCGGCGAAGCGAACGCTACGGTGGAGCTGACGCCGAACATGGCGGGCCCGGCGCTCGATGCCGTCGCAGCCTTCAAGGGCAAGGGCACGGTTCCGCCGAAGTGGATTCAGACCGAGTCCAAGCTCTATACCGCCGCCGACGATCCGCAGAAGATCTACGACAGCAAGAAGGGCCTCGGTTACTGAGGCGGGCTCCGCGCCGGACCGCTTCCAGTGGTCCGGCGACCCCCCTTCGAAACCGCTGCACGAACGGCTAGGCTGGGTGTCCGCTTCAATGGCGGGCACCCGTGGGAGTGAATTTGCCATGCAGAAAAGCCCCGATCCTGCTCTTCCCCTTCTTGAGGTGCGCGGGATCAGCAAGAGCTTTGGCGCTGTGCGCGCGCTGCAGGAGGTCGACTTCACGCTGCGCGCCGGCGAGATCCATGCGTTGCTCGGCGAGAACGGCGCCGGCAAGTCCACGCTGATCAAGGTCGTCACCGGCGTATTCCCGCGCGATGCCGGCATTGTCAGGATCGGCGGTGAAGAGGTCGCGCCGCGCTCGGCCAAGGCAGCGCTGGCAGCGGGCATTGCCACCGTCTACCAGGAAGTCAACCTGCTGCCGAACCTGTCGGTGGCGCAGAACCTGTTCCTCGATCGCCAGCCAATGCGCTTCGGCATCGTGCGCGAGGGCGAGATGCGCCGCTGCGCCAAGGCGCTGCTTGCGGAGTTTGGCCTCGACATCGACGTCGCCGCGCCGCTCGGCAACTATTCGGTGGCCATCCAGCACGTCACAGCGATTGCCCGCGCGGTGGATCTCTCCGCGCGGGTGCTGATCCTGGACGAGCCGACCGCAAGTCTCGACCGTCACGAGGTCGAGATCCTGTTCGGCATCATGCGCCAGCTCGCAAAACGTGGCATCGGCATCGTCTTCGTCAGCCACTTCCTCGACCAGGTCTACGAGATCTCCGATCGCATTACGGTGCTGCGTAACGGCCGCCTCGTTGGGGAGCGCGAGACCGCCTCGCTGCCCCGGCTCGAGCTGATCCGGCTGATGCTCGGCCGCGAGTTGGCCGAGACCACCAGCGCGCGCGCATCGGTGGGCCAGCACAAAGCGCGCGAGGTCTGCGCGAGTTTCGAGAATTACGGCAAGGCCGGCTATGTCGCGCCGTTCAATCTCGAGCTGCGCCATGGCGAGGTCGTCGGTCTCGCCGGCCTGCTCGGCTCGGGCCGCACCGAGACGGCGCGGCTGGTATTCGGCGCCGAGCGCGCCGATGTCGGGAAGGCGAGGGTGGAGGGTGCGCCGGTGCGGCTGCAGTCGCCCCGCGACGGCGTCCGCCACGGCTTTGGCTATTGCCCGGAGGAGCGCAAGACCGACGGCATCGTCGCCGAGCTCACGGTGCGCGAGAACATCGTGCTCGCGCTCCAGGCCAAGCGCGGCCTGCATCGGCCGCTGTCGCGCCGCGAGCAGGACGAGATCGCGCGCCGATACGTCAAGATGCTCGACATCCGCCCGCCCGATCCGGAGCGCCCCGTGGGCCTGCTCTCCGGCGGCAACCAGCAAAAGGTGTTGCTGGCGCGCTGGCTCGCGACCTCGCCGCGGCTTCTCGTGCTGGACGAGCCGACCCGCGGCATCGATGTCGGCGCGCACGCCGAAATCATCCGCCTGATCCGCGAGCTCTGCGACGACGGGCTTTCGCTGCTCGTGATCTCCTCCGAGCTCGACGAGATCGTGACCTATTCGGACCGCGTCGTCGTTCTGCGCGACCGCGCCCATATCGAGGAGCTCGCGGGCGAGGCGATCGACGTCGGCAACATTCTCGCCGCCATTGCCGCCGATAGCGTCGCTGTTGCGCTTGAGGCCCACACATGACAGCGCTGCTGCCGCGCCGCGGCCTTGCCCAGATCCTGGCGCTGATCGTCATCCTCGCGGTCGATCGCGTGGTGTCGCCGCAATTCTTCGACCTGCGCCTCCAGGACGGCCGTCTGTTCGGCAGCCTGATCGACGTGCTCAACCGCGGCACGCCGGTGGCGCTGCTCTCGCTCGGCATGGTGCTGGTGATCGCGACGCGCGGCATTGATCTGTCGGTCGGCGCCGTCATGGCGATCGCGGGCGCGATTGCGGCGAGCCTCGCCGACACTCACAGTCTCGCCGTCGTGCTGGCGGCAGCGCTCGGCGCGGGCTTGATTTGCGGCTTGTGGAACGGCTTCCTTGTCGCGGTACTCGGCATGCAGCCGATCGTGGCGACGTTGATCCTCATGGTGGCGGGACGCGGCATCGCCCAGCTCATCACCGAGGGGCGCATCGTGACGTTCTCCTCCCCCGATCTGGTCTGGCTCGGCAATGGCTCGGTGCTCGGCCTGCCGGTACCGGTCGTGATTGCCCTGGGCATGCTCATCCTGACCGGCGCGGTGGTGCGGGGCTCCGCGCTCGGCCTGCTGATCGAGGCGACCGGCGGCAATGCGCGCGCGAGCGAGCTTGCCGGCGTCGGCACCCGTGCGATGATCCTGTCGGTCTATGTCTGGTGCGGCGTCTGCGCCGCGCTGGCCGGTGTGATCGCGGCGGCCGACATCATGGGAGCGGACGCGAACAATGCCGGCCTCTGGCTCGAGCTCGATGCCATTCTGGCCGTGGTGATCGGCGGCACCTCGTTGTTCGGCGGCCGTTTCAGCCTCTTGCTGGCCGTCCTCGGTGCGCTGATTATCCAGACCATGAACACCGGCATCCTCTTGTCCGGCTATCCGCCGGAGTTCAACCTGCTGGTCAAGGCGGTGGTGGTGCTCACGGTGCTGTTGTTGCAATCGCCCAAGCTGACCGGTTTTGCCGGCATCGCCGCGCGGCTGCGGAGGACGAAAGCATGAGAGGTCTGCCGCCCGCCCTCATCACGGCGATCGTGCTCGTCACGGGCTTCGCAGCCTGCGCCGTGCAGTTTCCCAACATCGCCTCGACCCGCGTCGTCGGCAATCTTCTCACCGACAATGCCTTCTTGGGCATCGTCGCAGCCGGCATGACCTTCGTCATCATCTCCGGCGGCATCGATCTCTCGGTCGGCTCGGTGATCGGCTTCACCACCGTCTTCGTTGCGCTCGCGATCGAGCGCTGGGGCATGCCGCCGCTGGCTGCTTTCGTCGTCGTCCTCGCACTCTCGGCGGCCTTCGGTGCGGCGATGGGCGCGGTGATCCATGTCTTTGATTTGCCACCCTTCATCGTGACGCTCGCCGGCATGTTTCTGGCGCGCGGTGCGAGCTTCCTGCTCTCCACCGAATCCATACCGATCACCGCGCCGATCTATTCCACCGTGTCGGACTTCGCCTTGCGATTGCCGGGTGGGGGGCGGTTGACGGCGATTGCGATCATCATGCTCGCGATCGTGATCGGCGGAGCCTTGCTGCTGCATCTCACCCGGTTCGGCGCCAATGTTTATGCGCTCGGCGGCAGCCGGACGACCGCGAGCCTGATGGGCGTTGCGGTCGGCAAGATGACGGTGAAGATCTACATGCTGTCGAGCCTGCTCGCAGGCATCGCCGGCATCGTCTTCTCGTTCTACACCAGCGCCGGCTATTCGCTTTCCGCCGTCGGCGTCGAGCTCGACACCATCGCCGCCGTCGTGATCGGCGGCACGCTGCTCACGGGCGGGCAGGGCTCGGTGATCGGTACTTTCCTCGGCGTGCTGATCCAGGGCCTGATCCAGACCTACATCAATTTCGACGGCACGCTGTCGAGCTGGTGGACCAAGATCGCGACCGGCATCTTGCTGTTCGCCTTCATTGCCTTGCAGCAGGGTCTCGTCGCGCTCGCGCGCCGGCCGCTGGCAAAGAGCGCAGGAGCCGCCACATGACATCGCGCATCGTCGTCATCCCGACGCGGCGGGCTCACTCCAATCATGCGGAGGTCGCCCGCTCGATCGGCATCGACATCATCGCCGGCCGCTACGCGGAAGGGACGCGCGTGCCTGGCGATGCCGAGATGATCGCGATGTTCGGCGTGTCACGGCCGGTGCTGCGGGAGAGCGTGAAGACCCTGGTCGCCAAGGGCCTGCTCACCACCAAGGCGCGCGTCGGCACCGTCGTACGCGAACGCGCCGCCTGGAACATGTTCGACGCCGACGTGCTGGCCTGGCATCTGGACGCCGGCATCGACAAGCGTTTCCTCAACGACCTCGCCGAGATCCGTCTCGCGGTCGAGCCGCGCGCGGCCATGCTGGCGGCCAAGCAGCGGTCGGAGGAGGATCTGGCCGAACTTCGGCGCAGCATGGAGCGAATGCGGCTCGAAGCGTCCGACTCGGTCGGCTTTGCCGATGCCGACCTCGCGCTTCACGTCGCCGTGGCGCGCGCCTCCGGCAACCTGTTCATGCGCTCGATCGGCCACGTCATCGAGGCCGCGCTTCGCGCCTCGTTCCTGCTGAGTGCGCCGGTCGAATTGGAGGACCGCGATACGGTGCTGCTCTGGCACCAGAAGATCGTCGATGCGATTGCGGCCGGCGATGCGGAGGCCGCCTCTGAGGCGATGATTTTCGTCATTCACAACGGCATGCATCGCCATGAGGGCACGGTTATCGAGACCGCACCGGCCTCCGTGGAATCTGGAGAGGGATCGTGACGGAACTCCGCATCGCCATCGTTGGATTCGGCAAGATCGCGCGTGACCAGCATGTCGGCGCGATCGCCGCCGTGCCGGGCGCGGCGCTGGCGGCGATTGCCAGCCGTAACGCCTCGCTGCCGGGACTGCCGCATTTCGCCACCATCGAGGAGCTGCTGGAAAAGGGACCGCCGATCGATGCGGTCTCGCTCTGCACACCGCCGCAGGTGAGGCGCGCGCAGGCTGCCGCGGCGCTCGCCGCCGGCAAGCATGTCATGCTGGAGAAGCCGCCGGGCATCGGTGTCGCCGAGCTCGATCCGCTGGTCGCGATGGCGGCGGAGGCAAAGCGAACGCTGTTTGCGACCTGGCATTCGCGCCATGCGCCGGCCGTCGAGCCCGCGCGACAATGGCTCAGTGAGCGGCGCATCAAGTCGGCGCACATCAGCTGGAAGGAGGATGTTCGCGTCTGGCATCCCGGGCAGGGCTGGATCTGGGAGCCGGGCGGCCTCGGCGTGTTCGACCCCGGCATCAATGCGCTGTCGATCCTGACCAAAATCCTGTCGAAGCCCGTGTTCGTCACCGCGGCCGAGCTGGCGTTTCCCGCCAATTGCCAGGCACCGATTGCGGCGAACCTGACGCTGACCGACATCGACGGCCTTGCTGTCACCGCCGAGTTCGATTTCCGCCAGACCGGACCGCAGAGCTGGGATATCCTCGTCGATACCGACCAGGGTCGGATGACCTTGTCCAGCGGTGGCGCGCGGATGGAGGTCGACGGCAAGGTGCTTGCCGAGGCGCCCGATGAGGAATATCGCGGACTCTACCGGCGCTTCGTCGAGCTCGCGGCGACCGGCGCAAGCGACGTCGATCTGACACCGCTTCGCCTCGTCGCCGACGCCTTCCTGCTCGGCAGGCGCACCGTCGTCGAACCGTTTGTGGATTAGACATGGCCGCATCAAAAATCACAAAAGACATCTTCGGAACACTGCCTGACGGTCGCAAGGTCGAGCGCATCGTGCTGCGCGGCGAGGGCGACTTCGAGGCGCGCATCATCACCCACGGCGCGGTGATCCAGGCGCTGATTGCGCCGGATGCGAAGGGTGGTCACGACGACGTCGTGCTCGGCCATGACGCGTTCGCCGGTTATCTCGCGGAGCGAAAGTTCCTTGGGGCCACCGTCGGCCGCTACGCCAACCGCATTGCCAAAGGACAGTTCTCGCTCGACGGCGAGACGGTGCAGCTTGCCGTCAACAACGGGCCGAATGCGCTGCATGGCGGCCTCGATGGATTCGACCGCAAGCTCTGGCAGATTGCGGAGATCGACGACGGCGCCGCGCCCGGGGTAACGCTCACTTACACAAGTCCGCATGGCGAGGAGAATTATCCCGGCCACCTCGATGTCCGCCTGACCTATCGCGTCACCGGCCCGACCGAATTGTCGTTGAGCATGGAGGCGCGGACCGACCGTCCCACCATCGTCAACCTGACCAACCACAGCTTCTTCAATCTGGAAGGCGCAACGTCAGGCACGCCCATTCTCGATCACAGGCTGACGGTTGCCGCCGAACATTTCCTCGCCATCGATCCCACTGCCATTCCGCTGCCCGGACCGCCGCGCGCGGTGGCCGGCACGCCGTTCGACTTCCGCGAGCCTCGGCAGGTTGGCGAGCGCATCCGGCAGAGCGATGAGCAATTGCAGAACGGCAGGGGCTATGACCACACCTACTGCCTCGCGCGCGACGGCTTGCTCGCGCTTGCTGCCCGGCTGGAGGCGCCGCGCTCCGGGCGGATCATGGAGCTGTTCACCGACCAGCCCGGCCTTCAGGTCTATTCCGGCAACTATCTCGACGGCACGATTTCGGGGAAGGGCGGCAAGCTGATCCGGCAATCGGATGCCATGTGCCTGGAGCCGCACATCTGGCCTGACGCGCCGAACCGGCCGGATTTCCCGAGCCCGCGTCTCGATCCCGGCGGAGCCTATCGGCACCACACGGTCTATCGCTTCGGTGTGAGGGCGTCATGATGGAACAGGTGCCGACATCAGTTCTCTCGGACGATCCCTGTCATCTCGGCGAGGGCCCGACCTATGACGTGACCACAGACACCGCCTGGTGGTTCGACATCCGCGAGGGGCGGCTGTTCGAGGCACAGCTTGGCAGTGGCAGCGTCCGCGTTCATGCGCTCGGCCGGATGGCGAGCGCGCTCGGGCGCATCGATGCCGAGCGCCAGTTGATCGTCGCCGAGGACGGTGTCTATGTCCGCGAGCTCGCCGATGGCGCGATGACGCTGTTCTGTCCGCTCGAGGCGGACAATTCTGCCACGCGCTCCAATGATTGCCGTGTGCATCAGTCCGGCACGTTCTGGATCGGCACCATGGGGAAGAAGGCCGAGCCGAAGGCGGGGGCGATCTACGCGCTCCATCGCGGCAAGATCTCGACGCTGTTTCCCGGCATCAGCATCCCCAATTCGATCTGCTTCTCGCCGGATGGCGCCATTGGCTATTTCACCGACACTGCGCGCGCCGTGCTCTACGCAGTCCCGCTCAATCCCGCGACCGGTCTGCCGCGCGGCGAGCCGGAGGTGTTGTTGCGACACACCGGTATCGGCGGCCTCGATGGCTCAGTGTGCGATGCCGACGGAAAGATCTGGAATGCCTGCTGGGGCGCGAGCCGTATCGATGTCTATTCTCCGCAAGGCGAGCGTCTGCGCTCACTGAGCGTGCCGGCGAAGCAGGCGAGCTGTCCCGCTTTCGTCGGTTCCGATCTGTCGCGCCTCCTCGTCACGTCAGCGTGGCAGGATATGGACGCGGCGGCACGCGCCGCCGATCCGCAAGCCGGTTGCACTTTTCTATTGGAGGCATCCGCGCGCGGTCGCGCGGAGCCAGACGTCAAGCTCGCATAGGAGTCCACAGACAGCCCACGACGACGTTCTCGATGAAACAAAGAAACCGTCTGACACCCAAGGGAGTAAAACATGCTGACACTGAAGACGACATTCCTCGCGCTGGCGCTGGCCGGCGCTGCGACGATGGCCACGGGCCTCACCGCCTCCGCCCAAGACAAGGCGACCGTCGGCATCGCGATGCCGACCAAATCGTCGGCGCGCTGGATCGACGACGGCAACAACATGGTGAAGGTGCTGAAGGAGCGCGGCTACAACACTGACCTGCAATATGCCGAGGACGACATCCCGAACCAGCTCTCGCAGGTCGAGAACATGGTGACCAAGGGCGCGAAAGCCCTGGTGATCGCCGCGATCGACGGCACCACGCTGTCCGACGTGCTCAAGCAGGCCAAGGCGAAGGGCATCACCGTGATCGCCTATGACCGCCTGATCCGCGGCACACCGAACGTCGACTATTACGCGACCTTCGACAATTTCCAGGTCGGCGTGCTCCAGGCCGAGTCGATCGTGCAGGGCCTCGGTCTCAAAGACGGCAAGGGCCCGTTCAACATCGAGCTGTTCGGCGGCTCGCCCGACGACAACAACGCCTACTTCTTCTACAACGGCGCGATGAGCGTGCTGAAACCCTATATCGACAGCGGCAAGCTCGTCGTCGGCTCGGGCCAGATGGGCATGGACAAGGTCGCGACGCTCCGCTGGGACGGCGCCACCGCCCAGGCCCGCATGGACAATCTGCTCAGCGCCTATTACGGCAACAAGAAGATCAACGCCGTGCTCTCGCCCTATGACGGCATCTCGATCGGCATCATCTCCTCGCTGAAGGGCGTCGGCTACGGCAGCGCCGATCAGCCCATGCCGATCATCTCGGGTCAGGACGCCGAGGTGCCCTCGATCAAGGCGATGCTGCGCGGCGACCAGTACTCGACCATCTTCAAGGACACCCGCGACCTCGCCAAGGTGACCGCCGACATGGTCGACGCCGCGCTGGCCGGCAAGCAGGTCACGGTCAACGACACCAAGACCTACGAGAACGGTGTCAAGACCGTGCCGTCCTACCTGCTCAAGCCGGTCGTAGTCTACAAGGACAATTGGGAGAAGGTGCTGGTCGACAGCGGCTACTACAAGAAGTCGCAGTTCCAGTAGATTTCTCGTGCCGTCGTTCCGGGCCGCCCGAAGGGCGAACCCGGAACCTCGAGATTCCGGGTTCGATGCTCCGCATCGCCCCGGAATGACGGCGGACCAAAGTTTCCAAGGACATCAAGCCAATGACCGCCATGCTGGAGATGCGCAACGTCAGCAAGAGCTTTGCAGGCGTGCAGGCGCTGCGCGACGTCAACTTCTCGGTTCACGCCGGGCAGATCCACGCGCTCGTCGGCGAGAACGGTGCCGGAAAGTCGACGCTGATGAAGGTGCTCAGCGGGGTCTACCCGCATGGCAGCTACGAGGGCACCATCGTCTTTGATGGTGAGGAGCGGCGCTTCCGCGACATCAACGATTCCGAGGCGCTCGGCATCATCATCATTCACCAGGAGCTGGCGCTGATCCCGCTGATGTCGATCGCCGAGAACATCTTCCTGTCGCATCCGCCGTCGAAGCTCGGCGTGATCGACCGCGACGAGGTGTACCGGCGCACGCGCGAACTGCTGGCGCAGGTCGGCCTGAAGGAATCCCCGGACACCCTGATCACCGATCTCGGCGTCGGCAAGCAGCAGCTGGTCGAAATCGCCAAGGCACTGTCCAAGCGGGTGCGGATGCTGATCCTGGACGAGCCGACCGCGAGCCTCAACGAGGCCGACAGCGCCGCGCTGCTCGAACGCCTGATGGCGTTCCGCGAGCAGGGCATCGGCTCGATCCTGATCTCGCACAAGCTCAACGAGGTTGCCAAGGTAGCCGACCACATCACCGTGCTCCGCGACGGCCGCACCGTCGACAGCATCGATTGCCGCGCCGAGCCGATCCAGGAAGACCGCATCATCCGCAGTATGGTCAATCGCGACATGGCGCACCGTTTCCCGGAGCGCAGCGTGAAGATCGGCGAGCCCGTGCTCGACGTCGCGAACTGGTCGGTCTATCACCCCATCCATCCCGAGCGGCAGGTGATCAAGAACGTCAATTTCGGCGTCAGGCGCGGCGAGGTCGTCGGCATTGCCGGCCTGATGGGGGCCGGCCGCACCGAATTCGCCATGAGCCTGTTCGGCCATTCCTGGGGCACCAATATCGGCGGCAGCATCCGGCTCGAAGGCAGAGACATGGTGCTGCCGAGTGTCGCGGCTGCGATCGACGCCGGCCTTGCCTATGTCACCGAGGACCGAAAGCAGCTCGGCCTGATCCTGGCCGACGACGTCCGCAAGAACATCACGCTCGCCAGCCTCGATCAGGTTGCACCTAAACGCGTGATCGACGACATCGCCGAGCTGAAGATCGCCAGCGACTATCGCACCCGCATGCGCATCCGCTGCTCAGACGTCTACCAGGAGACCGGCCAGCTCTCCGGCGGCAACCAGCAGAAGGTGGTGCTGTCGAAATGGCTGATGACGGACCCCAAGGTCCTGATCCTGGACGAGCCGACGCGGGGCATCGATGTCGGTGCCAAATACGAGATTTACTGTATCATCAACGAGCTGGCGGAGGCCGGCCGCGGCGTCGTGGTGATCTCCTCGGAGATGCCCGAGCTGCTCGGCATCTGCGACCGCATCTGCGTCATGAACGACGGCGCCTTCGTCGGCGAGTTCAAAGGTGCGGACGCGACGCAGGAAAAGATCATGCGCGCCATCATGCGCAACGAACGAAACATTGGGAACGCCGCGCCCGCGGCGGAAATGGGAGGAACGCAGCCATGACCGACAAGACGGTATCGCTGCCCGAGGAGCGCCGGCACGGCAGCTTCATCAAGAACAATTTGCGTAACTACGGCATGCTGATGTCGTTGATCGCGATCATGCTGTTCTTCCAGGTCATGACCGGCGGCACGCTGTTGCAGCCGCTCAACCTGACCAACCTGGTGCTGCAGAACAGCTACATCGTCATCATGGCGCTCGGCATGCTGCTGGTGATCGTCACCGGCCATATCGACCTGTCGGTCGGCTCGGTCGCCGGCTTTGTCGGCGCGGTGGCCGCCGTGCTGATGGTGACCTACAAAGTCGACTACACGCTCGCCTTCATCGCCTGCCTGTTGCTGGGGGCGGCGATCGGCGCGGCGCAGGGCTATTGGGTGGCCTTTTTCGGCATTCCATCCTTCATCGTGACACTGGCGGGCATGTTGGTTTTCAAGGGCCTGGCGCTCGCGGTGCTGCAAGGCCAATCACTCGGCCCGTTCCCGGCGACCTTCCAGAAGCTGTCGTCGGGCTTTATTCCGGAACTGCTGCCCGAAGCCGGCACGCTGCATCCGACCTCCATGCTGATCGGTGCCGTGCTCGCGCTCGGCCTCGTCTATGCCAGCGCCAAGGGCCGCTCGCGTGAGCAATCGCATGGCATCGAGGTCGAGCCATATGCGTTCTTCCTGGGGAAGAGCGTTCTGCTCGCCTGCGCCGTGCTCTATTTCACCTATCTGATCGCCTCGCATCGCGGCCTGCCCAACGTGCTGGTCATCATGACCGCTCTGATCGCGCTCTATGGCTTCGTCACCCGGCGCACCGTGATCGGCCGGCAAGTCTATGCGGTGGGCGGTAATGCGAAAGCGGCAAAACTGTCGGGCATCAAGACCGAACGGCTGACCTTCCTCACCTTCGTCAACATGGGCGTGCTGGCGGCGCTCGCCGGCCTCGTCTTCGCCGCGCGCCTCAACACCGCGACGCCGAAGGCCGGCCTCGGCTTCGAGCTCGACGTCATCGCCGCCTGCTTCATCGGCGGCGCCTCGGCCTATGGCGGGGTCGGGCGCGTCGGCGGCGCCGTGGTCGGCGCCATGATCATGGGCGTGATGAACAACGGCATGTCCATCCTCGGCATCGGCATCGACTATCAGCAGGTCATCAAGGGCCTGGTGCTGCTCGGGGCGGTGTGTATCGACGTGTATAATCAGCGGCGGTAGCCGCATTGACGGTCTGGTAGGGTGGGTTAGCCGGGTAGATGCGCAAAGCGCATCTGCGCGGCGTAACCCACCAACTTCGTCCCGCGTGCGCGGAAGCATGGTGGGTTACGCCTTCGGCTAACCCACCCTACGGCAGCGGTGATTGCGTCGTGAACAGCACCGTCGCGATCGCGACGGAAAGCGTCACCGCCGATACGGTTGCCACGGTCGACAGCACTCCCATTCTCCGTAGCGCGATGGCGAACACGATGATGATGGGGGTCGCGGTCATCAGCCCGATTTGCGCATCGCTCATCTCATCGCTCGCCATTTCGCGGAACCGCCGGATGCATCGACCTTATGGCGGTCGGGCGGGCGGGACGTTGCGATAGCGCAAACCCGCCTCTGGCCAGTTGCACTATTTGTCTGGCGACAAAGTTGGAATCGCGCCGGTGGGATATCTGCTCGGCGTCTTGATGCGGAAGTCAGATGTCGGCAACGGATTGCGAACAACAGGGAACCGGCTGGGGAATCCTGGAAGATCTTCCCGGTGATCCCATGATCTGGGTGCTGATCTTCAGCGAGCTCGCCGCCTTCGGCCTGTTCCTTGGCGCTTTCGTCATCGCGCGCGCGCTTCACCCGGCGGTCTTCGCGGCCGGTCAGGCCAGCCTTGATGCGCATCTGGCCGGAATCAACACCATCGTGCTCGTGACCAGCGGCTGGGCTGCCGCGCGCGGGGCGGCGGCTGCACGGGCGCGCGAGAGCCGGCGCGCGCGCGGCTGGCTGTTTGGCGCCATGGCCCTTGGCGGCGTCTTCATCGCGGTCAAGCTGTTCGAATATGCCGGCGAGATCGCGTTAGGAAACGGCTTGGAGACTAGCCCGTTCTTCACGCTGTACTTCCTCCTCACCGGCTTCCATCTCCTGCATGTCGGCCTCGGCATCGTGATTCTGGCCGTAGTGTCCCGGGGTGCCCGAGCGGCGGGCGTCGAGACCGGAACGGCTTTCTGGCACATGGTCGACCTGCTCTGGATCGTCATGTTTCCCATCATCTATCTGGTGCACCCGTGATTCCGGATCGTCTCGACATCACCTGGATCGCGTTGATCGGCCTTGCGCTCGCGACCATTCTGGTCCCGCCGCTGGTGTCGCGTCCCTTGTTGGCCAATGCCTTGCTGCTGACGTTCGCCGCCCTCAAGGGCCGCCGTATCGTGCTCGATTTCCTCGATCTTCGCTCAGCGCCAGCGCTTTGGCGCGGCATCGTCAGCGCCTGGGTCTTCATCGTGGTGCTGTTTGCCTGGCTCGCATCGGCCGTCGTTGCCTTGATCTGACTGGCGGTTGCGCATCGTCGCGCTGCTTGCGCTTCGTCAAAGAGTGCCCCCCGGCAATCGGCAATAAATCGCAGGATCGCATCTTCTCAGGAATCAAACGGAAAGGATTGGCAATGGCTGAACGCCTGACCAAGTCGGCCGCTCGAAATGTCTTCTACGGCGGTTCGGCCTTCTTCTTCGCCATTTTCATAGGGCTGACGGCGCACAGCCATTACTACATGGCCACGACCTCGACCGACGCGAAGACGCTGACGTCCTCGGTCGCCCGCGGCAAGCATGTCTGGGAGAAGAACTCCTGCATCAATTGCCACACGCTACTGGGCGAGGGCGCCTATTTCGCCCCAGAGGTCGGCAACGTCTGGGATCGCTGGGGCGGCAACGAGGACCCGGCCGCCGCGCGCGAGACGCTGAAGGCCTGGATGCAGTCGCAGCCCTCGGGCGCGGAGGGCCGGCGGCAGATGCCGCAGTTCAACCTGACCGACCAGGAACTCAACGATCTCGCCGACTTCCTGCAATGGACCAGCACGATCAAGCGTCAGAGCTGGCCGCCGAACAAGGCGGGCTGAGCATGATCCGGAAAAGTGTGAAGCGGTTTTCCGAAGAGATCATGCTCAAACGACATGCAAGGCGCACAGCTTTCCTCTTTCAAGACAGAGAGAACCCGAGATGAAGTACCAAACCCAGAAAGTCGCGATGCTGTATTTCTACGGCGCGCTGACCCTGTTCCTGGCCCAGGTCGTGTTCGGCCTGCTCGCCGGGACCATCTACGTCCTACCCAATACGCTGTCGACGCTGCTGCCGTTCAACATCGTCAGGATGATCCACACCAACGCGCTGATCGTATGGTCGCTGATCGGCTTCATGGGCGCGACCTACTATCTGCTCCCGGAAGAGACCGAGAACGAGCTCTACAGCCCGCTGCTGGCGAAGATCCAGTTCTGGATGTTCTTCGGCGCAGCCGGCGTCGCCGTGGTCGGCTATCTCTTCCACTACCACGAGGGCCGTGAGTTCCTCGAACAGCCCTTCATCATCAAGGTCGGCATCGTCGTCGTCTGCCTGATGTTCCTGTTCAACGTCACGATGACGGCGCTGAAGGGCCGCAAGACCACGGTCACCAACATCCTGTTGTTCGGCTTGTGGGGCGTTGCGATCTTCTTCCTGTTCGCCTTCTACAACCCGGCGAACCTTGCCGTCGACAAGATGTACTGGTGGTACGTCGTCCATCTCTGGGTCGAGGGCGTCTGGGAGCTGATCATGGCCTCCGTGCTCGCCTATCTCATGATCAAGCTCAACGGCATCGATCGTGAGGTCGTCGAGAAGTGGCTCTACGTCATCATCGGCCTTGCCCTGTTCTCGGGCATTCTCGGCACCGGCCATCACTTCTACTGGATCGGCGCGCCCGGCTATTGGCAGTGGATCGGCTCGCTGTTCTCCACGCTCGAAGTCGCGCCGTTCTTCACCATGGTGATCTTCACCGTGCAGATGACCTGGAAGGCCGGCCGCAAGCATCCGAACCGCGCCGCGCTGTTGTGGTCGGTCGGCTGCTCGGTGATGGCGTTCCTAGGGGCCGGCGTCTGGGGCTTCCTGCACACGCTGTCTTCGGTGAACTACTACACTCACGGCACGCAGGTCACCGCCGCGCACGGCCATCTCGCCTTCTTCGGCGCCTATGTGATGCTGAACCTGTCGGTGATGGCCTACGCGATCCCGCAGATCAAGGGACGCGCGCCCTACAACCAATGGCTCTCCATGACGAGCTTCTGGATCATGTGCACGGCCATGATGACCATGACCTTCGCGCTGACCTTCGCCGGCGTGGTCCAGGTCCATCTCCAGCGCGTGCTCGGCCAGGGCTACATGGACGTGCAGGACCAGCTCGCGATGTTCTACTGGGTCAGGCTCGGCTCCGGCGTGTTCGTCGCGATCTCCGCGCTGATGTTTGTCTGGGCCGTGCTGGCGCCGGGCCGCGAGAAGCAGGCGATCATTCCCGCCGTGCTGCAGCCGGCCGAGTGAACGAGAAAGGGCGGCCGCGGTTCGCCGCGGCCGCCTGCTTCCTGGAAAATCCGGAGAGACATCATGAAATCTGCCCTTCACACGGTGACCTCGGCGCCCGAGCTGCCGGCCTATGTTCCATCCGGAAACGAATGCGAGCTTTTCGAACATGCCTGGCGGCGTCGTCTGCCGGTTCTGCTCAAGGGGCCGACCGGCTGCGGCAAGACCCGCTTCGTCGCGCATATGGCAGCGCGGCTGGGCCTGCCGCTTCACACGGTTGCCTGTCACGACGATCTCACCGCCGCCGATCTCACCGGCCGCTATTTGCTCAGGGGCGGGGACACCGTGTGGACCGATGGTCCGCTGACGCGCGCCGTGCGCGAGGGCGGCATCTGCTATCTCGACGAGGTCGTGGAGGCCCGCAAGGACGTCACAGTAGTGCTGCATCCTCTGACCGACGACCGCCGCATCCTGCCGCTGGAGCGGACCGGCGAGGAGCTGGTGGCGCCGAACAGCTTCATGCTCGTGGTCTCTTACAACCCCGGCTACCAGACGCTGCTGAAGGCGCTGAAGCCATCGACGCGGCAGCGCTTCATCGCCATCGAATTTGGCTTCCTGCCGCCCGAGCAGGAGATCGCCGTCGTGTCCGCCGAAAGCGGACTGCCGCCGGAGCGCGTGCGGCCGCTGGTCGGGCTGGCTGGCCGGCTGCGCGCGCTGAGGGGCCACGATCTGGAAGAGGGCGTCTCGACCCGGCTCGTGGTCTATTGCGCGACCCTGATTGCCGCGGGCACGCCGATTGCCGATGCCGTGCTGGCCGGCATGATCGAGCCGCTGACCGACGATTCCGACGTGAAGGCGGCGCTGCTGGACGTCGCACGCGCTGTCATCGGGTGAGGCCGCTCCCATGCTCGACTTCCTCGAACTGGAGGAGACGGTCGGCCGCGCCTGGCACAGGATGGTCGGCGGCACCGCGAGCTATCCGGTTCACGATGAGCACGCCGTTGCACTGACCGAGGTGAGAGGCCGGCTCGCGGTGATGTTCCGCGCGCTTGGCGGCGAGACCGGGGTGCAGATCGCAAGCGCGGGCGCGCGAAAATCGGGGCACCGTCTCGGCTGGCGACAGCGCATCGGCCTCGGTGACGAGCGGTTGGAGCAGCCGGGCCGTGACGCGGCGACCATCTTCCTGCCCGATCGGATCTCGATCTTTCCCGACCGCGCGTTGAACGCGGCGCTCTATCGCTGGCTTGCGGCATGGTTCGCAGCTGCACCGATCGAGACGATCACGGAAGCCGATCCGCTGCGGCGGGATCTTCTGGTATTGCGCCGGGCAAGTGAGACGGCGGTCTGGGTGCTCGCGCAATTCCCCGGGCTTGTCGCCGATTATGCCCAGCTCGCCGCGGCAACCGCCGAGGCTCGGCCTCGTCGCCCTTTGCCACGCATCGAGCAGGAGGTCGAGCAGATCGTCTTGGCCTTGCTCGGCGCCGGCAAGGCGCCTGCGGGCAGACTGTGGCCGGCGATGATGGGGACGGGCCTGCTGCCGGACAAGGCGCCGCCGGGCTATCATTCGATCCTGCCGTGCCCGCTCTGGGGGGATTGCTGGACGCGCGAGTTCTCGCCCGCGCATGCAGGCGAGGACGAATGTGCGCCGGGCGCCGAGCCCGAGGCCCAGGACAATCGCAAGCGCTTTGCCGTCCGCGAGCGTGAGGATAATGCCAATCGCCGCGACCCCTTCGTGCTCAACCGCTTCGAGAAGATCCTTGCGATGGCCGAAATGGTCAATGTCGACCGTCCGGCCGACGACAGCGAGGACGAGGATGCGCAGAAGGCGGCCGACGATCTCGAGGAGATCACGCTCAGCCGCCGCACCGGCAAGCCGGCGAGCCGGTTCAAGTTCGATCTCGACCTGCCGCCCGAGGCCCTCGATGCGTCGCGGCTGAATGCGGACCTTACCTATCCCGAATGGGATTACCGTAGCGGATCCTATCTGCCCGACCATTGCCGCGTGCTGGCCGGTGCGGCCTCCGAGCAAGGTGAGAGCTGGACGCCTGACGACGCCATGCGCCGGCACATCCGCCAGGTGCGCCGCCGCTTCGAGGTGTTGCGGCCGCGTCACGAATTGATGCGCGCCCAGGTCGACGGACATGATCTCGACCTCGACGCGCTGGTGCGCGCGCGGTGCGACCTGCGCGCCGGCAGCAGCAGCGGTCTCGATCGCATCCACGTCGCGATGCGCCCGCAAGGGCACGATCTCGCCGTCACGCTGCTCGTCGACGTCTCGCTGTCCACGGACGCCTGGGTCGACGGCTACCGCGTGCTCGACGTCGAGAAGGAGGCGCTGCTGGCGCTCGCCCACGGGATTTCGGCCTGCGGGGACCACCACAGCATCCTCACCTTCACCTCGCGCCGGCGGTCCTGGGTGCGGCTCGAGACGGTCAAGGCTTTCGGCGAGCCGATGAGCGGGACGGTCGAGCGCCGTATCGGCGCGCTGAAGCCGGGCTATTACACGCGGATCGGCGCGGCGGTGCGCCACGCCGCGGCCGAGCTCGCCCGCCAGCCGCAGCGCAAGAAGCTGCTGCTCGTCCTCACCGATGGCAAGCCGAACGACGTCGACCATTACGAGGGCCGCTTCGCGGTCGAAGACACCCGCAAGTCGGTGCAAGAGGCGCGCCGGCTCGGCATCGCCGCCTTCGGCGTCACGGTGGACGCCACCGCGCAATCCTATTTCCCGACCCTGTTCGGGCGCGGCGGCTATGCCATCGTCGGCAACATCAAGCGGTTGCCCGCGGCGCTGCCGGCGATCTACCGGCAGGTCGCGCACTAACAGGGGGAAGGCCGCGGCGCCACACCAGGGCGAACTATTGCTCATCAGTTGGGTATATGATCGAATGGCCGGATGGACTACTTCCAGTCAAAACCCGACCTGATCATCTTCGACTGCGACGGCGTGCTGGTCGATAGCGAGCTTTTGAGCTGCCAGTGCCTGTCGGAGGTGCTGGGCGAGTTCGGCATTGCGCTCACCCAGGCGCAGGCGCTCGAGCTTTTCCTCGGGCGCAGCACCAAGGCGATCGAGCAGCATTATCGTGATCTCGGGCAGGTCGTGCCGGATGGCTTTCTGCCGCGCCTGAAGTCGCACGTGCTGGAGACGTTCGCGGGCTCGCTCCGGCCGATCCCCGGCGTTGCCGCCATCATGTCCGACCTGCGAATGCCGTTTTGCGTGGGGTCGTCGAGCGATATCGACCGCGTCTCGCTCTCTCTCGACGTCACGGACTTGCGGGCGCATGTCGGCGAGCGGATCTATACCGCGCAAATGGTCAGGCATGGCAAGCCGGCGCCCGATCTGTTTCTCCTTGCGGCCGAGAAGATGGGCGCGCAACCTGCGCGCACGTTGGTGATCGAGGACAGCGTCAGCGGCGTGCAGGCGGGCAAGGCAGCCGGCATGACGGTCTGGGGATTTGTCGGCGGCAGCCATTATCGCGGTCGCGACGGCCGGGCTATATTGTCCGAGGCGGGGGCCGACCGGGTCTTTGCGCGCATGAGCGATTTCTGGGAGGCGTGAGGCCCGCATGGCCGCCGAGAACGACAAATCCCGACTCGATGACGCCGCGCGCGCCGGCTGGCTGTATTTCATCGCCGGTCACACTCAGGACGAGATCGCAAAGATGCTCCAGGTCTCGCGGGCCTCGGCGCAACGGCTGGTCTCGTTGTGCCTCGCCGAGCGCCTCATCACGTTCCGGCTCGAACACCCCATCGCCGCCTGCATGGAGCTTGCGGCGCGCCTGAAGGAGCGTTTCGATCTCGCTCATTGCGAGGTGGTGCCTGCCGATCCAGCGGCGCCGCAGGCTACTTCCGGCATCGCCGAACGCTGCGCCAATCTGCTCGATGCGACGCTGCGTTCGGAGACGCCGGTGATCGTCGCGCTCGGCACCGGCCGTGCGGTGCGCGCCGCCGTCGAGCGTGTCACGCCGATCGACCGGCCCAATCATCAGATCGTCTCGCTGGTCGGCACCATCTCCGCCGACGGTTCGGCGAGCTTTTACGACACCGTCGGCCGGCTGGCAGACCGCACGGGTGCGCGGCACTATCCGATGCCGCTGCCGTTCCTGATGTCGTCCGAGGACGAGCGCAACAAGATGGTGCGCATCGAGCCGATCGCCAAGGTGAAGGCGGTCGCGGCCAAGGCTGACTTGCGCCTCGTCGGCATCGGCCAGATGGACCAGAAGGCACAGGTGCATGTCGATGGTTTCGTCACCCGCGACGAATTGTTCGAGATGATGCGGCTGGGTGCCATCGGCGAGATCACCGGCTGGGCCTATGATTCCAAGGGCCGCCTGCTCAAGGCCGGCACCAACAAGCGCCTCACCAGCATCCCGCCGGAAGTGCCGGCGAAGACCACCACCATCGCCGCAGCGGTCGGTGCCGCCAAGGTGCCGGCGATCGCGGCGGCGCTGAACGGCGGCCTGGTCAACGGGCTGATTACCGACGAGACGACCGCGCAGGCGATTTTGGAGCGGTAGCCGCTCGCGCTTCGCGTGCGTGTGAGGCTGGCGGTGTTTCTCCACATACCACTGTCATCGTCCGCGAAGGCGGACGATCCAGTACGCCGCGGCCAAGCTTGGGGCAAACCAACAGACGTCACGGAGTACTGCATGCCCCGCTTTCGCGGAGCATGACAGCTGTGGGCTAAGCAACACTTTCGATCCCCTCCCGCACCGCAGCACTCATAAGTTGCGAAAACGGCTTCGCGCCTGCTTGACAATCCTCCTCCCTTGCGTTGAACATACGCCCAACGCGTGGGCATATGCTCAAAACGCGAGTTTGAGGGAGGTCACCGTGAAACACGTCTTGGGCGCCGTCTGCGGCGCGTCTGCAATTTTGCTGGCCGTCCCCGCGATGGCCGAGACGACCCTGACGATCGCCACCGTCAACAACGGCGACATGATCCGCATGCAGGGGCTGACGGCTGAATTCACCAAGAAAAACCCGGACATCTCGGTCAAATGGGTCACGTTGGAGGAGAACGTGCTGCGCCAGCGCGTCACCACCGACATCGCCACCAAGGGCGGCCAGTTCGACGTCCTCACCATTGGCACCTATGAGGTGCCGATCTGGGCCAAGAAGGGCTGGCTGGTGCCGCTCGCCAATCTCGGCGGCGATTACGACGTCGCCGACCTCCTGCCCAAGATCAAGGACGCGGTCTCCGTCGACGGCAAGCTCTATGCCGCGCCGTTCTACGGCGAGAGCTCGATGGTGATGTATCGCACCGACCTGTTCGAGAAGGCCGGCCTGAAGATGCCGGAAAAGCCGGCCTGGGATTTCGTGATCGACGCCGCCAAGAAGCTGACCGACAAGAGCGCCGGCACGTATGGCATCTGCCTGCGCGGCAAGGCCGGCTGGGGCGAGAATATGGCGTTCCTCTCGGCCATGGCCAATTCCTACGGTGCGCGCTGGTTCGATGAGAAGTGGGAACCGCAGTTCAACACGCCGGAATGGAAGACGACGCTCACGACTTACGTCAATCTGATGAAGGAAGCCGGCCCTCCCGGCGCAAGCTCCAACGGCTTCAACGAGAATCTGGCGCTGTTCAACGCCGGCAAATGCGCGATGTGGATCGACGCCACCGTGGCGGCGTCCTTCGTCACCAATCCGAAGGATTCCAAGGTCGCCGACAAGGTCGGCTTTGCACTCGCGCCCAACACCGGGCTCGGCAAGAACGCCAACTGGCTGTGGGCCTGGAATCTCGCGATCCCCGCCGGATCCAAGAAGATGGAGGCCGCCGAGAAGTTCATCGCCTGGGCGACGAGCAAGGACTACACCAAGCTCGTGGCATCGAAGGAGGGCTGGGCCAACGTGCCGCCAGGCACGCGGACCTCGCTTTACAAGAACGATGAATATCTGAAGGTCGCACCCTTCGCAAAACTGACGCTGGCCTCGATCGATGCGGCCGATCCGAACAAGCCGACAGTGAAGCCGGTGCCTTATGTCGGCGTGCAATACGCTGCGATCCCAGAATTCCAGGGCATCGGCACCCAGGTCGGCCAGCAATTCTCCGCCGCGCTTGCGGGCTCGATGACCGTCGATGCCGCGCTCACTGCGGCGCAATCGGCAACCGAGCGCGAGATGAAGCGCGCCGGCTACATCAAGTGAACCCGAGCTCTTCCTCCTGAGCTCAGACTAGCGGCCATCCAGCGTCATGGATGGCCGCCTTCTTCCCGCCAGTGGAGAAGCGTTGATGGCAACCCGGCAGACGCAGACTCTTGCGCGCTCGCTCCTGACGCCGGCCGTCGGGCTGCTGTTCATCTGGATGATCGTTCCGCTGGCGCTGACGATCTATTTCTCGACGCTGCATTACAGCCTGCTCGATCCCGGCTCGGAATCATTCATCGGGCTGGAGAACTTCCGCTACTTCCTCACCGATCCAGCCTTCCTGGCCTCGCTCCAGAACACGCTGGTGCTGGTCGGCTCGGTGCTCGCGCTGACGATCCTGCTCGGGATTCCGCTGGCGCTGCTGATGGACCAGCCGGTGATCGGACGCAATTTCGTGCGGCTGATGGTGATCGCGCCGTTCTTCGTGATGCCGACGGTGAGCGCACTGGTTTGGAAGAACCTGCTGATGCATCCGGTGTCCGGCCTGTTCGCCTGGCTCGCCTCGCTGTTCCATCTGACGCCGATCGACTGGTTCAACGATTTGCCGCTGTTTGCCGTCATCCTGATCGTGACGTGGCAGTGGCTGCCCTTCGCGACGCTGATCCTGCTCACCGCGCTGCAGTCGCTCGACGAGGAGCAGAAGGAGGCCGCCGAGATGGACGGCGCCAGCGCCGTCTCGACCTTCATCTACATCACGCTGCCGCATTTGGCGCGGCCCATCACCGTGGTGATCCTGATCGAGACGATCTTCCTGCTCACGGTCTTTGCCGAAATTTATGTCACCACGGGCGGTGGCCCGGGACTGTCGACCACCAACATCGCCTTCCTGATCTATTCGCAGGCGCTGATCCAGTTCGACGTTGGCAGCGCCTCCGCGGGCGGCCTCGTCGCGGTGGTGATCGCCAACGTCGTCGCCTTCTTCCTCGTCCGCATCGTCGGCCGCAATCTGGAGGCTTGAAGCATGGCACGGATGGCGACGACGCGGCGGGTGGTGATATCGACGGCTGTGGCCTGGCTGTTCGGCTTCCTGATCTTCTTCCCGATCCTCTGGATGGTGCTGGCGAGCTTCAAGACCGAGCTAGAGGCCTTCGCCATCCCGCCATCCTTCCTGTTCTTCCACTGGACCACCGAAAACTATGCGACCGTGCAGGAGCGCAGCGACTATTTCCACCACGCCATGAACTCGGTCATCATCGCAGGTGGCTCGACGCTGATTGCGCTGCTGATCGCGATCCCCGCGGCCTGGTCGATGGCGTTCTCGCCGACCAAGCGCACCAAGGACATCCTGCTCTGGATGCTCTCGACCAAGATGATGCCGCCGGTCGGCGTGCTGGTGCCGATCTACCTGATCTACAAGACCTTCGGCCTGCTCGATTCCCGCATCGGCCTCGTCTTCATCCTGTGCCTCGGAAACTTGCCGATCGTGATCTGGATGCTGTTCACCTATTTCAAGGAGATCCCGCGCGACATCCTTGAAGCCGCCCGCATGGACGGCGCCACCATCGGCCGCGAGCTCGTCTATGTCTTGACGCCGATGGCGATCCCGGGCCTGGCCTCGACCATGCTGCTCAATTTGATCCTGGCCTGGAACGAGGCGTTCTGGACGCTCAATCTGTCGACTTCGAACGCGGCGCCGCTCACCACGTTCATCGCCTCCTATTCGAGCCCGGAAGGGCTGTTCTGGGCAAAGCTGTCGGCGGCCTCCACGCTGGCGATCGCGCCCATTCTCGTCCTCGGTTGGTTCAGCCAGAAGCAGCTCGTGCGCGGGCTCACCTTCGGCGCGGTGAAGTAGAGGGGCTGCCGGATCATGGGTCAGATCACACTTCAGGGCGTGCAGAAATCCTTCGGCCCCGTGCACATCATCAAGGGCGCCGACCTCGAAATTGCCGACGGCTCCTTCGTGGTGTTCGTCGGTCCGTCCGGCTGCGGCAAGACCACGCTCTTGCGGCTGATCGCGGGGCTCGAGGATGTCTCTGGCGGCAAGATCGTGATCGATGGCAAGAACGTCGTGGACACGCCGCCAGCCAAGCGCGGGCTCTCGATGGTGTTCCAGTCCTACGCGCTCTATCCGCATATGAGCGTGCGCGGCAATATCGGCTTTGGCCTGAAGATGGCGGGGCTCGCCAAGGACGAGATCAACCGCAAGGTCGAGGCGGCCGCCGCAACGCTGAACCTCACGCCCTATCTCGACCGCAAGCCGCGCGAGCTCTCCGGCGGCCAGCGCCAGCGCGTCGCAATCGGCCGCGCCATCGTGCGCGAGCCCAAGGCCTTCCTGTTCGACGAGCCCCTGTCCAACCTCGATGCGGCGCTGCGCGTGCAGATGCGCATCGAGGTGACGCGGCTGCAGAAGCAGCTCGGCACCACCGCGATCTACGTCACCCATGACCAGGTCGAGGCCATGACCATGGCCGACAAGATCGTCGTGCTCAACGGCGGCAAGATCGAGCAATATGGGTCGCCCCTGGAACTCTACGAGCGGCCGGCCAATCTGTTCGTCGCCGGCTTCATAGGTTCGCCCAAGATGAATTTCGTCACTGGCGAGCTCGCGTTGCAACGTGGTGCGGCCACCATCGGCGTCCGGCCGGAGCACCTCAAGATCGACCGCGATGGCACCGGAGGCTGGCAGGGGACCATCGCGGTGGCCGAGCATCTTGGCAGCGACACCTTCCTCTATGTCGATGCCGGTCCGCTCGGGATGCTGACCGCACGCTATATCGGCGAATTGAGCCTGCATGCCGGCGACCATGTGTCGCTGGTGCCGGACCCCGCGCGCATTCACCGCTTCGACGCGAGCGGCAACGCGCTTCGGAACTGACAAGAAAACGGCAAGAAACGGAAAGACCACCATGTACCTGGAAAAATTCAAGCTGAACGGCAAGACCGCGTTCATCACCGGCGGCGGGCAGGGCATTGGCCTTGGTTGCGCGGAAGCGCTGGCCGAAGCCGGCGCCAGGGTCGTCATCGGCGACCGCGATAGCAAAATCGCCGACAGCGCCAAGGCCAGCCTGAAGGCGAAGGGCTTTGACGTGGAGACCGCGATCATGGACGTGACCGACACCAAGCGCGTGGCGGAGGTCGCGAACGACCTCGTCGCCCGCCATGGCAAGGTCGACATCCTCGTCAACAATGCCGGCATCGCCCGCAGCGAAACGCCGGCGGAAACCGTCACCGACGAGCACTGGCTCAACGTCATCGACGTCAATCTCAACGGCACCTTCTGGTGCTGCCGCGAATTCGGCAAGCACATGCTGAAGGCGAAAAGCGGCGCCATCGTCAATGTCGGCTCGATGTCCGGCTTCATCGTCAACAAGCCGCAGGAGCAGTGCTTCTACAATGCCTCCAAGGCGGGGGTGCATCATTTGACCAAATCGCTGGCCGCCGAATGGGGCGCGCGCGGCATCCGCGTCAATGCGGTGGCGCCGACCTATATCGAGACGCCGCTCAACGCCTTCGTGAAGAGCAACGCCAAAATGTACGACGCCTGGATCGGCGGAACCCCGATGGCGCGGATGGGGCAGGTCGAGGAGATCGCCTCGGTCGTATTGTTCCTGAGCTCCGAAGCGGCGAGCCTGATGACCGGCAGCATCGTGCTGGTGGATGGCGGCTATACTTGCTGGTAGGCTCACCGTCAAAGCTGACGGAAAGCGACCGGGAGCGACAATGCCGCGAGCGTATATCGGCGTCGACGTGGGGACCACCAGCACGCGGGCCGGGGTGTTTGACGAGGCCGGCACGCTTTTGGCCACCGCCCGGCATCCGATCCGGATCTGGCACGAGGCCGGCGATATCGTCGAGCAATCGTCCCAGGACATCTGGGAGGCCTGCACGACATCGGTGCGGGCTGCAATGGCGGAAGCCGCCATCGATCCCGACAGTGTCGGCGGCATCGGTTTCGACGCGACGTGCTCGCTGGTTGTCCTCGACAGGCAGGGCGAACCGCTCACGGTCAGCGCGTCCGGCGACAAGCAACGCAATGTCATCGTCTGGATGGATCATCGCGCCATCGCCGAGGCGCGGCTGATCAACGAGACCGAGGACGCCGTGCTGCGCTATGTCGGCGGCTCGATCTCGCCCGAGATGGAGATGCCGAAGCTGCTATGGCTGAAGCGGCACCTTCGTGGGAGCTTCGACGCCGCCGGCCACTTCTTCGATCTCGCGGATTATCTGACCTGGCGCGCGACCGGCTCGCTCCAGCGCTCCACCTGCACCGTCACCTGCAAATGGAACTATCTCGCCCATGACGGCGGTGGCTGGAGCGCGCAATTCTTCAAGCGCATCGGCCTGTCCGATTTCGTCAATGAGAAATACGCTCGCATCGGCACCGAGATCGTCGCCCCCGGCACGCGGCTCGGCGCGGGGCTCACCGGCACAGCTGCTGCCGAGCTCGGCTTGTCGCCGGGCATACCGGTGGGCGCTTCGCTGATCGATGCCCATGCCGGCGGCATCGGCGCGATCGGCGGCCGCGACGGATCGGGCGGGGCGAGCGATGTCAGCGACCGCCTTGCCTACATCATGGGAACGTCCGCCTGCATCATGGCGACGACGGCGGAGCCGTGCTTCGTCCCCGGCGTGTGGGGGCCTTATTACTCCGGGATGGTCCCGGATTTCTGGCTCAACGAGGGCGGCCAGTCGGCCGCGGGCGCGGCGATCGACCATCTCCTCAAATCGCATCCGGGCCATACCGAGGCGAGCGCGGCGGCGCGCAGCGAGGGTCTCGACCTCATCGACTTCCTCGAGCGCCGTATCATCGCGCGCGCAGGCAGCGCCAGCCGTGCCGCGCTGCTCGCCCGCGACATCCATGTTCTCCCCGAATTCATCGGCAACCGCTCGCCCTATGCCGACCCCGATACGCGCGCGGTGATCGCGGGCCTCGATCTCGACACCGACATCGCCGCGATGGAGCGGCTGTTCGTCGCTGGCCTGTGCGGGCTCGCTTATGGGCTCGCCGAGGTGATCGAGGCCTTTGCCGCGCATGGCGTTCGCTCCAGCATCATGATCATGGGGGGCGGTGCGAGCCGCAGCCCGCTGGTGCGGCAGATCATGGCGGATACGACGGGCCTCACCGTCGCGCTGCCGCAGACCAGGGAGCCGGTGCTGCTGGGGGCTGCGATGCTGGGGGCGGTGGCCGGCGGCGCCTATGCCTCGATCGGCGAGACCATGGCAGAAATGTCGGCGCTGGGACGGAAGAGCGAGCCGACCGCGCCCGACATGGCCGCGTTTCACGCCCGCAAGCGCGAGGTCTATAAGCTCCTGCGCGAAGCCGATCGCGGCAGCCGCGCGGCGATGGCCGACATCGCGAGAGGTTGAAGGACATGCTGGTTGCCTGCGGCGATGCGCTGATCGATTTCGTGCCGACGCGAAATGCGCAAGGGCGCGAGGCGGTGATGCCGGCGGTCGGCGGCTCCTGTCTCAACGTCGCCATCGGCATGGCCCGGCTGGGCGCACCCACTGGGTTCGTCGGCGGCATCTCGACCGATATGTTCGGGTGGATGATTGCAGATCATGCGGCGGCCTCCAACGTCGACCTCAATCTCGCCACCCGCAGTGATCACCAGACCACGCTCGCTTTCGTCCGCATCGTCGCGGGCGAGTCGCATTACGCCTTCTACGACGCCGGAACCGCGACGCGGAACTGGACCTACCGGCGCGGGACGATTCCGTTCGCGAATGTGGAAGCCGTTCATGTCGGCTCGACCACCCTCGTCAACGACCAGGGTGCGGCGGAGACGACAGCGCTGATCGCGGACGCGCGGGCGTCATCGACGGTCTCGTTCGATCCGAACTGCCGGCCCAATCTGGTCAAGGACAAGCCGGCTTACCTGGCGCGCATGGCCGAGTTCACTGGCCGCGCCGATCTCATCAAAATGTCCGACGTCGACTTCGCCTATCTCTTCGGCGACGAGCCTTACGAGCGGCGGGCGAGCGCGCTGCTCGGGCAGGGCACGCGCCTCGTCGTCATCACTCGCGGCGACAATGGCGCGATCGCGTGGCACGCGGGGGTAGGGCAGATCGAGGTCGCCGCGCCCAGGGTCGAAGTCGCTGACACGATTGGCGCGGGCGACAGTTTTCAGGCGGCGCTGCTCTTTGCCCTTCACAAGCAGGGACGCATTGCTCGGCAAGCATTGAAGGACATCAGCGCCGTCGAGCTCCGCCGGGCGCTATCCTTTGCCGCCAACTGCGCCGGCCTGACCTGCACCCGCCCGGGCGCCGATCCGCCCTGGAGCCGTGAGATCAATTGGAGCTGGTAGCGCGCCGCCTCACATCCGCGCAACGGCCTTCTCGGCGCATTTTATGAACCTTGAGATCAGCGGGCTCTGGGAATCCCTCCGCCAGCACACCGCGATGTCGATGGAATCGGCGGCATCGCGCAGCGGCCTGAACACGATGCCGCGCGGCGCGCCGAGCTGGGCGCAGGCCGGCACGATCGCAAGACCTTCGCCGGCGAGAACCAGGCTCATGGCCGAATGCACCGTCTCCACCCGGCTCGCGATCGGCATCACGATCTGATGTCGTCGCAGCAGGGCTGCGACCGCGGAGGAGGCGGGATCTTGCTCCGGCGGCGGCAACGCGATCAGCGGGCGGCCCTGCAACCGCGCCATCGGCACGGCACCGAGACGTGCGAGCGGCGAGCGGATCGGCATTGCCAGCATAAAAGGCTGCGCACCGATCCGAGCCACCTGAATCTCGGGATGGTTGATGGCCGGCATGCACAGCGCAACCGAGACGCTGCGGTCGAGCAGTCTGGCCTCGCGCGTCGATGCGCTGAGCTCGGCGAAGTCGAGGTCGACGCCCGGAACCGAGCGGCGCAGCTCAGGGATGAGCCGCGGCAGCATCGCATTCGCCAGGACGAACATGTAGCCGACCGAGAGCCGACCGCGCTTGCCGGCGGCGACCGCGCGCGCGGCTTCGGCGCCGTCGACGGCCAGCGCCAGAGCTTCGCTCGCACGCGCCAGCAGCGCCTGGCCTGCCTCGGTCAGGTCCATGCCGCGGGTGCCGCGGCGGAACAGCGGCGCGCCGATCTCGGCCTCGAGCTTGCGGATCTGGACGGACAGCGGAGGCTGAGCCATCCGTAGCCGCTCGGCGGCCTTGCCGACGCTGCGTGTCTCGGCGACGGCGACGAAATAGCGGAGGCGGCGAAGATCCATTGGCATACCGTAAACGTATGGGTTGGCCATCAAAATCGTATTGGACGGCGAGTTAACAAAACTGTCATTCTCGCTGTCAATGCTTTGGGCCAACGGCGGCCCGCTTCGGAGCGTGACGTGACGATGAACGGCGATCCCTGTCTCCTGTCCGCAACCGAGCTGCGCGGCCTCATCGCCGAAAAGCGGATTTCGCCCGTCGAGATCGTCAGTGCCGTGCTTGCGCGCGCCGAGGCCCTCCAGCCCGAGTTGAACTGCTTCATCACGCTGTGTGGCGACGAGGCGATGGCGCAGGCGCGCGTCGCCGAGCGCAAAATGATGGCCGGCGAGCCGCTCGGTCTGCTCCACGGCATCCCCGTCACCGTCAAGGACATCGTCAACACCAAGGGCGTCAAGACCACCTTCGGCGCCGTTCCCTACAAGGACAATGTGCCGAACGAGGATGCCGTCGCGGTGGCGCGGCTGCGCAGCGAAGGCGCGATCCTGATCGGCAAGACCACGACGCCGGAATTCGGCAGCAAGTGCCTGACCGATTCACCTTTGTTCGGCCGCACCCGCAATGCGTGGGATCGGTGCCGGTCCTCCGGCGGCTCCAGCGGCGGCGCGGCAGTTGCCGTGGCCAGCGGCATCGCGCCGCTCGCGATCGCGACCGACGGCGGCGGCTCGACGCGAATTCCCGCCGCCTGCAATGGCGTGGTGGGGTTAAAGCAGAGCAACGGAGTTATCCCCCATAGTCAGGCGCTGGATGCGTTCGGCAACCAGACCTATGTCACGCCGACCACGCGGACCGTCGCCGACACCGCGTTGATGATGCAGGCGATATCAGGCGAGGATGCCTGCGACCCCTGGTCGATCGGCGTTCCCGTGCCTGATTTCATCGGCGCGGCCGCCCCGCGCGGCGATCTGCGCGGGCAGCGGATCCTATACTGCTTGACGCCGCCGGGTCGTCCGGTATCTGCCGAAGTCGCCGCCAATTTCAAGGCGAGCCTTGATCTTTTGGCTGGGCTCGGCGCCGAACTCGAAGAATTCTCGGGCGAGGGTTTCGATATCGAGCCGATCTGGCGCGCGATCAACCACACGGTCTGGCGCACGCGCTTTGCAAAACTCGCGGCCGAGCACAAGGATGAGCTGAGCGAGGCCTTCCTGAAGCAGCTCGCGCTTGCCACCGAAGTGAGTGGTGTTGATTACCAGGAGGCGATGTTCGCGCGCACCGCGCTGTTCCGCCGTGTGCAATCGTTGCTTGCGCGCGGACACTTCCTGGCGATGCCGACACTCACGCGCACCGCGCTGCCGATCAAGCAGGATTTGTTCGGCTCCATCGAGATAGACGGAGCGCATTTCGACAGTGTCCGGCCGCACTGGTTCCCCTGGACCATGCCGTTCAACATGACCGGCCATCCCGCCGTCAGCCTGCCCTCTGGCTTTGGCCGCGACGGCCTGCCGATCGGGCTTCAGCTCGTCGGCCGCTTCCGTGCCGATGCGGAATTGCTGCGCGTGAGCGCACTGTTCGAGGCTTCGAGCAACCCCCTGTCCCGTTGGCCCGGCTGATGGCAGCTTTCCAGTTCCGTCATCCTGAGGCGCGAGCCGTGCGGCGCAACGCGCCGCGCAGCGAGCCTCGAAGGATGTACGGCCCGGATGCAGCCGGGCCGTCGCCCTTCGAGGCTTGCCCTGCGGCGCGATGCGCCGAGGGGCGCGCACCTCAGGGTGACGGTAATAGGGCGATAGTGCGCGAGCAAAGGGCTTGCCTCAGCCGCCCGGACATGTTGATCGTGCCGCAGCTGAGCCCTGAAGCCGAGCGCGCATGAGCGTATTTGTCCTCCGACGTCTGTTGACCTTGCTGGCGACGCTGGTCGGCGCATCCCTGATCATTTTCCTGGTGCTCGATGCGCTCCCCGGCAATGCCGCGCAGATGCTGATGGGCGCTGATGCCTCGCCAGACGCGGTCCGCGCGCTCACCGTCAAGCTTGGGCTCGACCAGCCGCTGGCGATTCGCTATTTGCAATGGATCAAGGGCCTCCTCGTCGGCGATCTCGGCAACTCCTATGTCTACGGCACGTCGGTCGCCAGCCTGATCGCGGAACGGCTGGTGCTGACCATTCCGCTCGCGATCATGGCCATGACGATCACGGTGACGCTGGCGCTCTCGGCCGGCATCTACACCGCCGCCAACCACAACAAGCTCGGCGACGTCGGCGTGATGTCGCTGACACAGGTCGGCATCGCGCTGCCGAATTTCTGGTTCGCGATCCTTCTGGTGCTCCTGTTCTCCGTGCGGCTGCAATGGCTCTCCGCAGGCGGCTTTCCCGGCTGGGAGGATGGCATCTGGCTCGGCGTCAAGTCGCTGCTGCTGCCGGCCATCTCGCTCGCGGTGGTGCAGGCCGCGATCCTTGCGCGGGTCACGCGCTCGGCGGTGCTGGAAGTGCTGCGTGAGGATTTTGTTCGAACCGCCCGCGCGAAGGGGCTCGGCAAGCGCGAGGTGCTGTGGAGCCACGTGCTGCGCAATGCGATGATCCCCGTCATGACGGTGATAGGGCTGCAATTCGCCAATCTGCTCGCCGGCACCATCGTGATCGAGAACGTGTTCTATCTGCCGGGCCTCGGCCGCCTAATCTTCCAGTCCATCGCCAACCGCGACCTGATCGTGGTGCGCAATTGCGTGATGTTGCTGGCGACCATGGTCGTCATCGTCAATTTCGTGGTCGACGTGCTCTATGCCTTCATTGACCCCCGCATCAAGGTCCACGACCTGTGAGCGCGCCCCTGACCACTCCGATTGACGCGCCGATCGCGGCGCGTCGCGTGCCGGCCAAGACCTTCTGGGGCCGCGCGCTGCGCCATCGCAGTTTCGTGCTCGGCGGTTCGCTTAGCCTGCTGGTGCTCGCCTCGGCGCTGCTCTCGCTGGTGTGGACGCCGTGGTCGCCCTACGAGATCGACATCGCCTCGAAGCTGCGGCCGCCGTCGGCGGCGCACTGGCTCGGCACCGATTCTTTCGGCCGCGATATCGTCTCGCTGCTGCTCGCCGGCGCCCGCGCCACCATCATGGTCGGCGTCATCGCCGTCAGCATCGGTCTCACCTTCGGCGTCACGCTCGGCCTGATCGCCTCGGCCCGGCGCGGCTGGACCGAAGAGATCATCATGCGCTTCTCCGACTTCACCTTCGCCTTTCCGGCCGTGCTCTCCGCGATCATGCTCGCCGCGGTGGTGGGGCCGGGGATGGTGACCTCGATCGTCGCGATCGGCATCTTCCAGATCCCGACGCTGACCCGGCTGACGCGTGGCTCGGCCAACGCGATCTGGGCGCGCGAATTCGTGCTGGCCGCGCGCGCGGCAGGCAAGGGCGCCTTCCGCATCACCATCGAGCACGTGCTGCCGAATATTCTGTCGATCCTGATCGTGCAGGTCACCATCCAGTTCGCGCTCGCCATTCTCGCCGAAGCCGCTTTGTCCTATCTCGGTCTCGGCACGCAGCCGCCGCAGCCGTCCTGGGGGCGGATGCTGAACGATGCCCAGACGCTGTTGTTCCAGTCGCCGATGCTCGCCGTCTATCCGGGCGCTGCGATCGCGATCGCGGTGCTCGGCCTCAATCTTCTCGGTGACGGATTGCGCGACCTGCTCGATCCCCGACTGGCGCGGGAGCGATGACGATGGGCGAGCAACGCGTCATGCCGCTGATCGAGGTTGAAAATCTCGGCGTGCGCCTCAACACCAGCCGCGGGCCGGCGCAGGCCGTGCGCGGCGTCAGCTTCGCCCTGAAGCGCGGCGAGACACTGGGGCTGGTCGGCGAGTCCGGCTGCGGCAAATCGGTCACGGCGATGTCCCTGATGGGGTTGCTGCCCGATAGCGCCGTGGTCTCGGGCAGCATCAAGCTCGACGGCAACGAACTCGCGCGATTGCCGGATGCCGATTATTGCCGCCTGCGCGGCAACCGCATCAGCATGATCTTCCAGGAGCCGATGACTGCGCTCAATCCGATGCACACGATCGGGCATCAGGTCGCCGAGCCGCTGCGACGTCACAAGAAGCATTCGGCGGCGCAGGCGCGCAAAGAGGTGATCGCCTTGCTCGACCGCGTCGGGCTGCCCGATCCCGCGCGGCGCGTCGATGCCTATCCGCACCAGTTTTCCGGCGGCCAGCGCCAACGCATCACCATCGCCATGGCGCTCGCCTGCGAGCCGGATCTGTTGATCGCGGACGAGCCGACGACCGCGCTCGACGTCACCATCCAGGGCCAGATCCTCGACCTCATCGCCGATCTCGTCGAGGAGCGCGGCATGTCGATGATCCTGATCTCGCACGATCTCGGCGTCATCGCCGAGAACGTGCAGCGCATGATGGTGATGTATGGCGGCACCGTCGTCGAGAGCGGGCCGACCGACGACGTGTTCCGCCGCATGGGGCATCCCTATACGCAGGGCCTGTTCCGCGCCCGGCCGAAGCTCGGCGCGCGCAAGGGGACGCGGCTGAAGACGATATCGGGCACCGTGCCGGAGCTTGCGGATCTGGCGGCGGGCTGCACGTTCTCCGACCGATGTCCGCTCGTGATCGATCAGTGCCGCGCCGCGTTGCCGTCGATGGTGGACGTCGGACCCGGGCACGTCGTGCGTTGCATCAGGACGGATGTCTCGATGGCTGAGAACGTTGGAGCGGTGACCGCATGACCGCTGCGCCGCTTCTCGACGTGAAGGATCTCGAACAGCGCTACGCCCTGCCGCGGGAAAGCCTGTTCCGTCCGCCGGGGCAGGTGCGCGCGCTCAATGGCGTCAGCGTGCAGGTCGCCGCCGGCAAGAGCCTCGGCGTCGTCGGCGAATCCGGTTCGGGCAAGTCGACCTTCGCGCGGCTGGTGATGGCGCTGGAGCGGCCGACGTCGGGCCAGGTCGCGCTGCTCGGCCGTGACCTCAATCGCATCTCCGCGGACGAACTGCGCCGCGCGCGGCGCGATTTCCAGATGGTGTTCCAGGACCCCTACGGATCGCTCGATCCGCGCCAGACCATCGCCCGCATCGTCGCCGAGCCGCTCACCGTGCTGGAAGACGCCGACCGCACCACCTTTCGCGCGCGCGTCTCCGCAGCGCTGCGCCAGGTCGGCTTGCGCGATGCCGACATGGAGAAATATCCGCACGAATTCTCCGGCGGCCAGCGCCAGCGCATCGCGATCGCACGTGCGCTGATCACCCAGCCGAAGCTGATCGTCGCCGACGAGCCGGTCTCCGCGCTCGACGTCTCCGTGCAGGCGCAGGTGCTGAACCTGATGCAGGACCTGCAGGAGCAGTTCGGGCTGAGCTATATCCTGATCAGCCACGACCTCGCCGTGGTCGATTATCTCTGCGACGAGGTCGCGGTGATGTATCTCGGCCGCATCGTCGAGCAGGGACGGCCCGAAGATCTGTTCGAGCACTGCGCCCATCCGTATACGCGGGCGCTGCTGGATGCCGTGCCGCGGGCGCGCGCCGGCGGCGGCCGGCGGCGGCGCGGTGGCCAGGCGATCGCCTCGCAATCGGCGGCCGCGACCGGATGCCCCTATGTCGCGCGCTGTCCGCTCGCCGACCAGCATTGCCGCGAGGCCCTGCCTGAGTTACGCAAGGTGGGCGAGGGGCACCTTGCCGCCTGCCACAAAGCGGAGGCCGTGATGGCGTTGCCGCAGGCGGCCATGGAAGGTTAGTGTCCAGAGCAGGATTGGCGTAGGCTTAGAACAGAACTGGCCGGGGAGTTACGCATGTTCAGGAAATTGTCGATCGTTGCATTTGCCGCCGCGCTGGTCGCAACGCCTTTACCCGTGCTAGCGCAGAGCAAGAAGGACAGCGTCGTCATGGCGATGGCGCTGGAGCCGCCGGGGCTCGATCCGACCAATGCGGCCGCAGCCGCGATCGCCGAGGTCACGCTCTACAACATCTACGAGACACTGACCAAGATCAACGAGGACGGCTCCGTTTCGCCCCTGCTGGCGGAGAGCTGGACCGCTTCGCCCGACCTGAAGACCTATACGTTCAAGCTGCGCAAGGGCGTCAAATTCCACAACGGCGAGGCATTCGATTCCGCCGCGGTGAAGTTCTCGTTCGAGCGCAACGCCGCGCCGACCAGCACCAACAAGGACAAGAGCCTCTATCAGGCCTTCGAGAAGGTCGAGGCGCCCGACGCCGACACGGTCGTGATCACGGTCAAATATTCCGAGCCGAACCTGCCGTTCTTGCTGGGCCAGGCCGGCGGCTCGATCGTCGAGCCGAAGAGCGCTGCCACCAATGTCACGCAGCCGGTCGGCACCGGGCCCTATCAGCTCGGCGCCTGGGCCAAGGGTTCCTCGCTCACGCTGACCAAATGGGCCGATTATCGCAACGCCTCGGCGATCAAGCTTTCGAAGGTGACGATCCGCTTCATCTCCGATCCGGCCGCGCAGGTGGCGGCGCTGCTGTCGGGCGACGTCGATGCATTCCCGCGCGTCGCCGCGGCGCGCGCCCTGGCCCAGTTCAAGGCCGATCCGCGCTTCACGGTGCTGGTCGGCGGCTCCAGGGCCAAGACCATCGTTGCGATCAACCATCGCAAGAAGCCGCTGGACGACGTCCGCGTCCGCCGCGCCATCCTCGCCGCGATCGACCGCAAGGCCATGATCGACGGCGCCGTCGACGGTTTCGGCACGCCGATCGGCAGCTTCTATGTGCCGGGGGCGCTCGGCTATGTCGACACGACAGGCATCAATCCCTACGACCCCGAGAAGGCCAAGAAGCTGCTCACTGAAGCCGGCGTCACCACGCCGCTCGAATTGTCGCTCAAGCTGCCGCCGCCGTCCTATGCGCGGCAGGGCGGCGAGATCGCCGCAGCCCAGCTCGCCAAGGTCGGCATCGTCGCCAAGATCGAGAACGTCGAATGGGCGCAATGGCTGTCGCAGGTGTTCGCCGGCAACGGTCCGCACAATTTCGACCTCACCATCGTCAGCCATGTCGAACCGTTCGATCTCGTGAAGATCACCGAGCCGGATTACTACCTCGGCTACAACAACGAGAAGTTCAACGCACTCTACAAGCAGATCGTGTCGACGCCGGAGGAGGCCGCCCGCGCAAAACTGCTCGGCGACGCCCAGCGCATGCTCGCGACCGACGCCGTCTCCGCCTACCTGTACCAACCGCAGCTCATCACCATCACCAACAAGAAGCTGAAGGGCGTCTGGAAGGACGTTCCGCAATACGAGAACGACTTCTCGACCTGGTCTTGGGAGTAAGGAGCGCTCCATCAAGTCGAGCCTGTCGCTTCAATCTTGGCCTCTCCCCATCGGGGAGAGGTCATTCGTTTGGCAGGCCCCAAAACAAAAACTGAAAAAACAACCCCATGCACAGTAGCCGGGCATAGTCATTTCAATGGCTTGCACGTTGCGTCGCAATGGCTTGTGCGTTGCGTCGTTCAATGGTCGATACGCCGGAACATTGACCCGTCGGGCAAAACACCGGCAATATCTCATCATCGCGGTCTCGTGGTTCGGGCCGCTGTCGGGCAAGGCACGCCATGAAGATGCCGATGCCGCCTGGTGGAGTCGCAAGCAGATGCGCCGGCGTTCGGTCGGCTGCTTTTGCCAGCAGGTCATCAAACCTTCACGGATGCGCGATCTGAGGTGACGATCGATCCGCACGACGCCGCCGCGGTTCCATGGGCGCGATCAAACTCTCTCCCGAATTCCTGCAAATCTCTGCCATCTACCAAAGGTAGATTCGCTCCCGGTGAAGCGTGGCCAACAACGCGTCTTGCAAAAAAAGAAAGCTCTGCAGGCGTCAGGTCCGCTTCCGACAATGGAAATGGGAGTTACGCCATGCAGCATCTGCCGAATGACACCTACGACGTCACGCTTGACCAATTTGGCCAAATCGCGACCGTATATGGAGACCCCGGCTTTCCGGCATCCACCGACGTCGTGGGCGGCAACGACACCGTGACGGCCAGTGTCGCCGCGCTCAATGCAAAACTCACGATCTTCGGTGACGACCACACGATGCTCCTTGGTCATTCCCAAGGCGGAAACGACACGTTGATCGCCGACATCGACGGCGGCTGGGACACCGCCCTCGTGGTCGGCGATACCCAATCGATGATCGATGATTCCAAGGGCGGCAACGACACCATCGTTGCGGATGCCGGCCGCACCATCTACACGACGATCTCGGCGTTCGGGGATGTCGCCGGCGACATGTCGGGCAATGCGCAGGGCGGCCATGACGACATCACCGGCTCAATCGCGTGGCGCGGCGGCGCCAACCTGTTCGCCGGCGATGCCGGCGGTTCAATGATGGACACTTCGCACGGCGGCAACGACACACTCGATGTCAGCGTGCTCACGACGGACGGCGGGGCAACTGTCAGCGGAGACGCCATCGGTTCCCTGAGGGGGCTCGTGCAGGGCGGCAACGACAACCTGACCGTCACCTTGAACGGTGGCAGCCCCATCTCGAGCGGAGCCTTGTTCGGGGATTCGGCTGAAACCCTGATGGACTTCGCCCAAGGCGGCGACGATGTGCTCACCGTCAAGCTCGACGGCCAGTACGCGGAAGCCGGCGCGCAGATGTACGGCGATGCGCCGACCATGGTGGGCAATTCCCATGGCGGCAACGACGTCGTCAATGGCGGCGCGGGCCGCGATTTCATGTATGGCGACGCGCGAATCTACGAACCGGCGACACCAGGCTCGATCACCGGCGGCGTCGACACGCTGAACGGCGGAGCTGGCGACGACCGGATGTGGGGCGGGGGAAACAGCGACTTGTTCGTCTTCAACACCGGCTCGGGCAACGACACGATCGTCGACTTCGGTCAGGGCAACAAGGCCGTCGGCAGCACCGCGGTGGAACAGGATCTGATCGATGTGCAGGACTACGGCTTTGCAGACTGGACGGCGCTGTCGAAGCTAATAAGCGACAACTCCGCCGGCGATGCCGTGATCCATCTTTCCGCCAATGATTCAATCACGCTGGACGGGGTTCACACGGCGAACCTGCATTCAACCGACTTCATCATCTGAAGGCGCAGAGCAAGAGCGGCGGTGTCGCCCCGCGACGCGCGGAGCGCCATCGCGGCTGCGCAATGACGAGTTTCGCCGCACGGCGCAGCGAACCCGTCGCCATCAAACTCTGTCCCGAATTCCAGCAAACCTCCGCCATCGACCAGAACTAGATTCGTCTCCGTGAAGCGTGGTCACAGCACGTCGCGCAAAAATTCAGCGACGTGAGCCCCGCTTCCGACAATGAAATGGGAGTTACGCCATGCAATATCTGCCGAACGACACCATCGACGTCCTGCTCGACCAGTTTGGTCAGATCGAAACCCTCTACGGCGACCCGAATTTTCCGACCACCACGGATGCCTGGGGCGGCAACGACACCGTGACGGTCACCGTCACCCAGCCGGAAGTTGACGTCTCGATCTTCGGTGAGGACGACACGACGTTGCATGGCCACTCCCGCGGCGGCAACGACACCCTGACCGTTACTGGGAGCTACGGCTGGAATGCCTTCCTCGTGGCCGGCGACGCCGGGGCAATGACCGACGACGCCAGGGGCGGCAACGACACGATCAGTGTCGGGGCCGACTCGCTTTACACCGACGTGCATGTTTTCGGTGATGTCGCCGGCGACATGTCGGGCAATTCGCACGGCGGCAGCGACACCATCACGAGCGCGGTGGGCTGGCGAAGCTACGACCATGTGTACGCCGGCGATGCCGGCGGTTCCATGAGCGGCACGGCGCAGGGCGGCAATGACACGCTCGACATCACTGTGGACACCCTGCAGGGCTTCGCGACGGCCAGCGGCGATGCCATCGGCTCCATCGGCGGCGATGCGCATGGCGGCAACGACAACATCACCTTCACCTTCGGTACCGACGTCGTCTGGACCGCTGGATTCGGCTACGGAGATTCGGCGACCTCGCTGACCGACAATGCCCAAGGGGGAGATGATATTCTCACAGTCGAGTTCGATGGCATCGACAGCCTCCATTATACGAACCCGGAGCTCTTCGGCGATGCGCGGACCATGTCCGGCAATGCCAAAGGCGGTAACGATATTCTCACCGGCGGAGCAACCAACGATCACCTCTATGGTGATGCCGCGAACTATGCCCCCGCGACACCGGGCTCGATCACGGGCGGCAGGGATATCCTCAACGGCGGCGCCGGCGATGACCAGCTTTCCGGCGGCGGAAACAGCGACACCTTCATCTTCAATGCCGGCTCCGGCAATGACCTGATCACCGACTTCGATCAGGGCAACAAGGCGGTCGGCAGCACGGTGACCGAGCACGACCTGATCAATGTGCACGATTACGGGTTTGCGGATTGGACGGCGCTGTCGAGCCTGATCAGCGACAATGCCGCCGGCGACGCCGTGATTCATCTGTCGGCGAGCGACAGCATCACGCTCGACGGCGTCCACGCGGCGAGCCTGCACCAGACCGACTTCCTCATCTGAGCGAGTTGCTCTTAAAGCAACGATCTCGCCCCGCCCACAGCGGGGCGAGACGCGGGTTGCACTCTTGGCCGCCCAGCAGCGCTACCACTTCCGCGCTTGGACGACGACCGCTTCTGACCCGAAGCGGGCTCGCTGTGCCAGGCCGAAGCTGATTATTCAGTTTTATCAGCTGAACCCTTGCGCAGCGCCTCTAAGGCTATACGGGCGTGGTGAGCTGCTTTCTGGTTGCCCACCGTTTCGATCTTTTCCAGTGCCCAGGTCAAATACTGCATAGCAGCCTGGACGTCAGCAGTTTGGTCGGTCATATGACCGTTTCTATCGAATTATGGTCGGTTCGTCCCGCACTTGCTGCGCATAAGCGAATTGCATCAATGGCGGCTGTGGCCAAAAGTGAACAGTCTCGCGGTGACGGAAGGAGCATTATCGGCTGTTGCTCCCCGAGTTCAGCGCCATACTCCGTCCTGATTAATGCAGAGGTCATGCAGTGATCGATGGTGGTATCCCATTTTGAGCCCTCGGGAGAAGCGCCTCTTGCGTCGCTCAGCCCGAGGCTGCCCTGACCACACCATTGCGGTTCAGATCGGCGGAAGAGCTGATCAGGTTGGCGAACAGCGGAAGCGGCTGCTGGATGCGACCCACGACGGGCGGTTCGAGTGAAGGCGGCGGCGCACCGTTTGGAAACGATGCGCCGCCTGCCAGGTCATGCTGCCTTGGCGTCGACCTTGCCGATCCAGTCGCGGGCGAGCGTCAAATCGGCTTGCGACAATTGATGGCCCGCCGGCAGGACCCTGTGGGTCACGCTCGCGCCTGCTTGCGAGAGCAGAGCCGCAAGCCTGGCCGAATTGCTGGCCGGCACGATCGGATCAACCTGTCCGGACAGCAGCAGGACTGGCTTGCCACCAAGCTCGGCCTCCGGCGGATCCGACAGCGGCACCATCGCGCGCAGCAGGATCGCGCCGGCCAGAACGTCCGGCTTCAGCAGCAACAGCGCGGCTGCGATGTTGGCGCCATTGGAGAAGCCGACCGCGACCGGCGCGGCCATGCCGTAGCGCTGCCGCGCCGCGTTGACGAACTCGCCGAGTTCATGGGCGCGGCGGCGGACGTCGTCCTCGTCGAACACACCTTCGGCGAGACGGCGGAAGAAGCGCGGCATGCCGTGCTCGAGCACGCGGCCGCGCGGCGAGAGCAGGGCGGACCCCGGCGAGATCGTCTTGCCGAGCCCAAGCAGGTCGTTCTCGTCGCCGCCGGTGCCGTGCAGCAGGAGGAGCGGGGCCGAGCCCGCGCTCGTCGCGGGCTCGAAACGATGGATGAATTCAGTCTCGGTCATGACACGGTCTCTTCCAGATTCGGCAGAACGCCCTCGATCTGCTTGCGCTGCGCTTCGAGGAAGGCAGGCAGCTTCAGGTCTTGTCCCAGCGTCGCGACAGGTTCGTCGACGGCGAAGCCGGGGATGTCGGTCGCAATCTCGAACAGCACGCCGCCGCGCTCGCGGAAGTAGATCGAGCGGAAGTAGTTGCGGTCCCTCTGCTCGGTCGGATGCAGGCCGTGATTGCTCACGAGCCTTTGCGCCATCTTGCCCTGCTCGGCATCGTCAGCCGCGCGGAACGCGATGTGATGCACCGAGCCGCCGCCCTGATGGCCGCGCAAGAAGCCCTTGGCTTCGTAGATGTCGACGACGCTGCCCTCGGCATCGCCAGGCGCCTTGAAGCGGATCACCGAGCCTTCGCGACCGGTCTCCTTGAAGCCGAACACGTCGGTGAGGACAGCGGCCGTCTTCGCCGCGCTGTCGAGCAGCAAGGTCACGCCGTGGAAGCCGCGGATCGCATGCTCCGCCGGCACGTCGCCGTTACTCCAGCCGGGCTCGTTCTCGGCGCCGGGAATGCCGACCAGCGCCAGCGCCATGCCGTCGGGATCGGTGAACGGCAGCACGGACTCGCCAAAGCGCTTTTCCAGCGCCTCGTAGGCAATGCCCTTCTCAGTGAAACGCTGGGTCCAGTAGCCGAGCGAGCGCTGCGGCACGCGGAAGGCGGTCTGATGGGTCTCGCCGACGCCGCGGCGCCCGGCCGGAACGCCCGCCCAAGGGAAGAAGGTCAGGATGGTGCCGGGGCGGCCGGTCTCGTCGCCATAATAGAAGTGATAGGTGCCGGGATCGTCGAAATTGACCGTCTTCTTGACGAAGCGCAGGCCGAGATCCCGGGTGTAGAAGCCGAAATTCCTGATGGGGTCGCCGGCGATCGCGGTGACATGGTGCAGTCCAGACATTGTCGTCCTCCTGAGTTCGGGGAGCGTCTTACTCTGGCCGGAAATATCGTTCCGCTTTGGATTGGAGACAATCCATGCAAATATGACGGCTATGTCTACGATTTGGAAACAATCGGCGGGAGCAGCCTTTGGATAAGCTCGGCAGTCTCCGGGCCTTCGTGAAGGTGGTCGAAAGCGGCAGCTTTGCGGAAGCTGGCCGGCAGCTGCGGCTGTCGCGCTCGGCGATCAGCAAATACATCGCCGACCTCGAGGAGAGCCTCGGCGTCCAGCTGTTGAACCGGACGACACGGCATGCGAGCCCGACCGAGAACGGCCAGCGCTATTTCGAACGCGCGCTCGTCATCCTTTCGGAGGTCGAGGCGGCCGACCAAGCGGTGACACAGGCCCAGTCGGCGCCGCGCGGATTGTTGCGCGTCAACGCGCCGATGTCGTTCGGCACGATGCGGCTCGGGCCCGTGCTGGCCGATTTCATGGCGCGCTATGGCGAACTTCAGCTCCAGATCGTGCTCAGTGACGACCTGCTCGATCCCGTCCAGGACGGTTTTGACGTGACCTTGCGGATCGCGGAGTTGGAATCGTCGAGCCTGATCGCGCGAAAAATCATGGCGGTGCCGCGCATGATCTGCGCTTCGCCGGATTATCTGGCACGTCACGGCACGCCAGAGCACCCGCAGGATCTGCGCGAGCACGCCTCGCTGACCTACGGCTTCCTGCTCACCGGCAATCAGTGGAAGCTTACCGGCGCCGATGGCGATCACTGGATCCAGCCGGCCTGGTCGCTCTGCGTGAACAATGCCGAGGTGCTGCGCGACGTCGCGATCAAGGGCAGGGGGCTGGCGCTGCTGCCGGAGTTCATCGCTGCTGACGCGTTGAAGAAGGGCGAGCTGCGGGCGGTACTGCAAGACTATTCCGCGCCGCCGCTGGCGCTCTATGCGGTCTATCCGCCGACGCGGCATTTGTCGGTGAAGGTGCGGCTGTTCATCGACTTTCTCGTCGAGCGCTTCGGCCGTGACGAGGACGAAGCCGGCGGCGTGGGCAGACGTGCGGAGGCCAGGCCGTGACCCATAAATCTGCCGGGCGACTTGCCCCCCGCTAAGCGAGTCTTGGTCAGCTTGATCATGTCGCCCGTATCGGCCCACTGAGAGGCCCGCGCAGGTGGCTGGACACTATTATACCGTAACGGAAACCTGAACTTTCTTCCCATCGCGCGGGACTCATACTTGCGTCCCGACATCTCGCCTTCAGATACGGACAGCTTCAGGCGCTGCCGGGGCGTCGCCGAGGGCCCTCTTTCGCGCCGCCGCGAAGAGCCGGGGCATGATGTGTGGCTCGCCGGCGCTTCTCGACTTTGATTTCAACAAGCTCAGGAGGAACACATGCGGAAGTCTATCAGCTTTTTCCTTTCTGGCGTGGCATTGGCCGTCGCGGCATCGACTGCTGTAGCCGGTGAGCGAGTGCTTGAGTTCAAGCTGGTTACGAAGCCAATCGACCTCAAGGTAATAGAGGCCGCAAACGTCGAGGGACAGACGGTTGTGTCTGGCAAATTCTTTGGGGTCGCCGTCTTCAACGATGGCCGTATCGGAGTGAAAGAGTTCGTCAATAGTTCGGACTTGCTCAAAGGGTCGGGCCCCTTCTTCGGCTACAGCACGTACACGTTCGAGGAAGGCTCGATTACGGCGCGCTACACCGGTTCGGCCAAAGACGGCAAATCAACGGGCGAATACACCATCCTGTCGGGCACAGGTGCCTACGCGAACGCCACGGGTACGGGAACAATCGAAAGCGCGCCGAACCCATTCAAGGGCGTCAATCTGCTGAACATAAAGCTCGTCGTTAAAACGTCCGGTTCGTGACAGCGCAATGGTCACAGGCCGCAAAGGAAGTTGACGCGGCGCGTTCGCCCGGCCGGCGGCAGATTGCCGGCCGGGCGACCTGCCGAAGAACCGACCGCGCCAAGCGCGCCGGCTGGCTGCACAGCAACCGAAGAATTTCAGTGCTTGAGCGAAGCTGAAAAGGCGACCAGTGCGATCATGTCGTCGACGCTGAGATTCTCGACAACCGGTTTCATGAGTTCGCTGTTGGCGCCCTTCCGTGCGCCCGATTTGAAGTCATAGAGCTGCCGGAACATGTAAGTGGGCGAACGGGACGCAAGCCCCGGCGCGATGGCAGTTCCGTTGAGGTCAGCACCGTGACAGGTCCCGCACTGGACGCGGGGATCGTTGTTCGTTGCCAGCGTCCGTCCTTTCTCAACGCTGCCTACCGGGACGTAGGCGATGAAACGAGCGCGCGAGTCCCGGCTGACAAAGTGTTCAACGTTTTCCGGTATCTCGATGATGCGCTGACCGATGGGTTCTTTCTCGGCGCCGTCCAGCGGAGCCAGGAACAAGTCTCTCACCTGTGTTTTTGGCACCGCCTCGGCCTCGACGACGACAATATTCGATCTCGGTTTGATGGAAGCGAAGTAGGTTGCGGCTTCTGCGAGTTCCTGATCGGTCACCGCTTTGGACAATTTGATCATCAGGTCGGTGGCGACGCGAGACGCAGAGTTCGTGCGCAGGCCCGTCTTGAACTCCGCCGTTTGCTGAATGATGTATTCCGCGGAGAGGCCAAATAGGCTGGCATTCTCAGGACCGCCCGGCCCGTCTGCCCGGTGGCAGACGCCGCACGCGAACACATCTGGCTTTCTCCCCCTCGCCACGATTTCTGGCATTGGTAGATGATCGTCCGGATGCCAGTCGGGCGCGGCGAACAGATCGCGCACTTGCGTGAGCGTAAAACCGGCGGCGCTGTCAGGAACGTGCCTGATCGTGCCATCGTCTGGCGTGCGTTGAAAATTGGGCGGGTTGACCGGGTAGGCCCATGCTGGCGGGCCCTCCTGGATTTGCGCACGCGCCCCCGCCGCGGTGAGCAATGCCAACGAGAACACCCGTAGAGCAGTTGGAAATCTCATGGCTCTCGACCTCCCAGCGCGTCGGTGAAGCCAAACTGTACTTCCCGAAGGCGAAGATCAGGAGCGGCTAACCGACCGCTTGTCGGGCGACGGGACGCCGCAGCTCCTCCGCCACATCGAAAACACCATTCAACGCCGGGGACTCGCAGACGTCAATGTGCGATTTCAGCCGTCTTGGTTTGCTCGGGGGCAAAACCGCTAAGAGCTCGATCTGAGCAAATCTAGCTGACCGACCGCTGCTCGGCGGGCCGGAGCAGATCGTCGAGCGCGCTTATCGAGGCTGCTCGCAGCGCAGCGAGCTCACGCGCGGCTCTCTGGCACTCGGGTGGAGACATCGTGGCCGCCGCCAGCTCGATCTCGCGGCAGCGCTCGAACAGGCGGACGAGGCCGAGCGCGCCGGCGGCGCTGCCGAGTTGATGTGCGTGTCGGGCGAGCTGTTTGTGGTCGCCGGTCGCGGCGGCCTTGGTGATGTCGTCGATCAGCTTTTCGCTGGTCTCCTCCAGCAGGTGGTGGAGCTTTGTGATTTGCGCGGCGCCGAGCAGCTCTTTCTGGTCGTCGAGATAGTGCCGGTCGATCAAGGCGCCGGCGGCGAGTTGCACGGCTGCCGGCTCGACCTCCGGATCGTCCTCGATCGCCTCACGCAACGCGTTGATCAGGATCGGCTTGCTGACGATCTGGACAATGCCTGCGTCGGCGAGCCGCTCGCGTGCGCTGGAGGACACGTCCGCGGTGACGGCGATGATGCGCGGCATCTTCGGCAGACCGAGCTTGCCGATCAGCGACGCCGCCTCGACGCCGTCCATGTCGGGCATGTGCAGATCCATCAGGATGATGTCGAACGTCTGACCGCTGGCGAGCTCAATGGCCGATGCACCGTTTCTGGCAATGATCGCGCGGTGGCCGAGCCGCTTCAGGATCGCTTCGCCGACCTCGCAATTGACGGGATCGTCGTCGACCAGCAGCACGCGAAGCTGCCGCGACGGTGGCGGAAGTGCCCCTTGGGCGATGCCGCTAGCGGCCGGATCGAGCGGTACTTCGAGTGTGAACGTGCTGCCCGCGCCCGGCGTGCTCGCCACCGTCAGCTCGCCGCGCATCAAACGGCTGAGGCGCCGCGCGATTGCGAGTCCGAGGCCGGTGCCGCCGAACCGCCGCGCGATGCTGTCGTCCGCCTGGACGAAATCCTCAAAAATCCGCTCGTGCATGTCGGGGGCGATGCCGATGCCGGTGTCGCGAACGGTAACGCGCAGCAGGACATGACCATCATGGCGCTCGGCGGCTGCGTTGACGGCGATCCCGCCTGATGGTGTGAACTTGATCGCGTTGCCGATCAAATTGAGCAGGATGCGATTGAGCCGCACGGGATCGCCGTGCACGGAGGTATTGACCGTGGCATCGCAGGCGAGGTCAAAAGTCAGTCCCTTGCCGAAGGCCTGCGGACGCATCAGGTCGGCGGCCGTCTCGATCAGCTGGTCGAGGCGGAAATTGCGCGGCTCCAGGGTTTCGGCGCTGGCCTCCAGGCGCGCATATTCCAGGATGGCATCGACCAGCGCGATCAGCGTCTCACCCGATGCGGCCGCGGTCGTGAGGTGGCGCCGCTGCGCTTCGCCGAGTTTGCCGTCGTCGAGCAGCTGCAGCACGCCCATGACGCCGTTCAGCGGCGTGCGCAGTTCGTGGCTGACGACGGCGAGGAAGCGCGATTTGGTCTCATTGGCTGCCACCGCCGCGCTGCGCGCGCGTTCGGCCGCATCGTGCTCGGCAAGGGCCTGATCGCGCGCTTTCTCCAGCTCGGAGGTGCGCTCGATCACCTTGCGCTCCAGCGTCGCGTAGGAATAGCGCAGCTGCGCGGCCATCCGGTTGAACTGGTCGCCGAGCGCTTCCAGCTCGTCGCCGGTCTTGATCGCGAGCCGCAGGCCGAGATCGCCGCTCCCGATCCGCCGTGCGCCCTGCGTCAGGAGCTGGATCGGCCCCGTCATGCGCCGGCTGAGAAAGAGAGAGACCAGCACCGCACCGGCCAGCAGGACGACGAGGAGAAAGGTCGAACGGCCAATCGACGCATAGATCGGCGCATAGGCCTCGCTGAGCGGCAGCTCGACGAACACCAGCAAGCCGAGCGAGGGGACCGTCGCATAGGTCGACAGTACGCGCTGGCCGGAAAGATCCTCCTTGACCAGGCCGCCGGAGGGCGGCCCCACGCCGTCGAGCGCGGCGCGGACGTCGGCATGGCCGGAGAGATCGCTGCGTTGCAGGGCTCGCCACAAATCGGGATGCGCGATCAAGACCCCCGTGCGGTCCACCACGTAGGCCTTGCCGGTGTTGCCGACCCTGATCCCGGCGACGAGGTCCCAGATGAAACGCAGATTGACCTCGGCGACGATCACATTGGGATTGCGGCCAATTCCGCGCGTGGCGAGCGTCATGAAGGGTTCGGTGTCGCCGAAGAAGTAGACCGGCCCGTAATAGGCCCGGCTTTCATTGGCTCCGCGAAAGGCGGGCGAGGCGGAGAGGTCGGCTTTACTGCCGATTCGGTCCGCCACACGGCGGGACACACGCATCTGTTCAAGCCCGTGCGAGTCGAGCTCGGCGATTTCCGCGATCGCCGGGGAGAGGCGCAGGAGACGGATGGCGTTCAGGCGTTCGTCTTCGTTGGTCGACAGCTCCGGCGGCAGGCGCGAGAGCCATCTGATCTGGTTTTCGATCTGGCCGATGAATTGGCCGATGTGAATCGCCGCGGACGCTGCCTGCTCGCGCTGGGTCGCCGCCAGAAGCTGCTTCTGCTCGCGATAGGAGAACCAGACGTCGAAGCCGGTGTTGATGGCGAGCGCGGCGAAGGCGAGGGCGACGATCGAGTAGAGATATTTGCGGAACAGCCGGCCGGGAGGCGTTCGCAAATGTCCCTGGTCGACCGTTTCGTTCACTCGCGGATCTCGTCGGCGCGCGCGAGCAGCGTGAATGGGATGGTCAATCCCAGCGTGCGGGCGACCGTGCGGTTGATCAAGAGCTCGTATTTGCGCGGCGATTGCACCGGCAGGTCGCCGGCCTTGGTGCCGCGCAGGATGAGATCGACATAGTCGGCCGAGCGCACTTCCAGCGTCGGCCCGTAGCTCATCAATCCGCCGGCCTCCATGAAGTAGTGGAACGGATAGATCGTGGGCACGCGATACTTGGCCGCCGCCGCAACGACCGCCTTCCGGTTGACGACCAGGAAGCTGTCGACCAGCGCAATCATTGCCGCCTTGGGCGGCTCGGAGAAGCGCCTGACGGCTTCGTCGATGTCCGCCGGTGCGTTGACGGGGGCGGGGACTGCGGACACTCCGGACTCGGCCGCCTCTTGCTCGATCGAGTCGAGGAAGAAGCGCCCGCCGCGAGGGGTGGTCGCCGGGTTGAACAGGATACCGACGCGCGCAAGATCAGGCACGGCCTCGCGGATCAGCTGCAGCCATTTGCCGCCCATCTCGGCGGTGCTGTTGGTGAAGCCGGTGACGTTGCCGCCGGGATGCGCAAGGCTTTCGACGAAGCCATTGCCGACGGGATCGTTGGCGGTCGCGAAGACGATCGGGATGGTCCTGGTGGCGGCAAGGACCGCCGCGGTTTCGACCGTCGACCCCGTCAGGATCACGTCCGGCTTCAGGTCCAGCAATTCCTGAATCGCGGCCTTGAGCCGGTCCGGTCCGCCGAAGGTCGAACGGAGCTCGAGACGGAAGTTGGCGCCTTCGACCCAGCCGCGCTGCCTCAAGCCGGCGACGAGGCCACCGAGGCGGGAGGTCGTGCTGTCGATCAGGCTCCGCCGGGTCAGCTCGTCGTCGAGCGGCAATGCGGTCAACGACGCGACGATCCGCATGCGATCCGATGTTGCGCCGAGCGCGACCCATCCCGCGGCAGTTGCGCCCGCAAGGCGAATGAACCCGCGGCGATCGACCGCGAGAGCGGAAGGCCGTTCGGTCATGAAACTCTTTGCATGATGGCTTGCCCCGGAGCGGATGCTTAGCGCGAACGGCCGGCATCCACAATTGATGAAAAAATGCGCTTATGAATGCTCATTCGCAGCGTTTGGCAGCCCGATACCGTACTCCTACGCTGCCAAAGAGTCGCTGTTTCGAGCGTTGTCTCCTTCGTGACGCCTTGTAACGCCTTGTCGCGTTGCAACATTTTCCGTCTCGGTTGCGACGACGGTGCGGGGGAGGCGATTTCGCAGCTGCCGATTTTTGAAGCGTTGTTTCAGTTTTTTCGAAGGTTTCGATGCGCAAAATCTATCTCATTCCGGCCGTCGTCGGCCTGCTCACCTCCATTGCAGCCGGACCGCTCGCGGCCCAGGGCGCCGTACCGAAGCAGAAGGCCGCGCCGGCACCCAAAGCCGCTGCGGCCGGCGCTCCCGCTGCAGCCGGCACGTCCGTCGCCGCCGGGGCGAATTCGGCCGAGACACCGGCCGCGGACGACAAGATCAAGGCGATCGACGGTTTCCGCTCCGCCAAGTTCGGCATGAACGAGGCCGATGTGCGCGCGGCGATGACGAAGGATTTCAACGCCAAGCCCGACGCCATCAAGGCGCAGGACAACGCGTCCGAGCTGACGCACAGCCTGCTGTATTCGGCTCCCGACTTGCTGCCGAACGGCGGCACCGCCGAGCTCTCCTACGTGTTCGGCTACAAGTCGAAGTCGCTGATCCAGGTCGGCGCGGTCTGGTCGAAGGGGACCGACGCCGCGATCACGCCGGAGAAGCTGTTCTCCAACGCCAACATCCTGCGCGCTCATTTCATGGGCGAAGGCTTCAAGCCGGACTCCATCGCCGTCAACATGCCCGTCGCCGGCGGCATCGTGATGTTCCGCGGCAGCGACGCCAAGGATCGCTCGGTGATCCTGCTGCTCCAGGGCACGTTCGAGAACAAGGAGAACAACCAGCGTGTGCTGACGCCGACCAGCCTGCTGCTGTTCTACGTGGCCGACGCCAAGAGCCCCGATATCTTCAAGCTGCCGCCCGGCCAGTTCTGATGTCGGGATCGCACGACATTCTCCCACCCGGTTGTGGATCGGCGCCAATGCCGATGACGAGGATCTGAAATGCGCGGACCATCTGCGGCGCGAAACGATGACGAGCGGACGACGCTGCGCCGGCTGGCGCGGTTCCGTTCGATGTCGCTGCTCTGCGCGATGCAGATGGTCTTCCTGCCGGTGTTCAGCGTCCGCCTTCAGGCGCAGACGGCGAACGTCATCGTTCCCCATGGACGGACCGGGACCAGCCTTCAGACCTCCGGCAGCGTCACCAACGTCACGACGTCGACGGTCTCGGGCAACAATGCCTTCAACTCGTTCTCGCAGTTCAGCGTCGGGCAGGGCAACACCGTCAACCTGCAACTGCCGACCGGCACGCGAAACCTCGTCAACATCGTTCGCGACGCGCCGGTCTACGTCAACGGCACGCTGAACTCCTACATGAACGGCTCGATCGGCGGTAACGTCTATTTCGCCGACCCCAAGGGCTTCGTGGTCGGCCGCAGCGGCGTGGTCAATGTCGGCAGCCTCAACGTCTCGACCCCGACGCGCGAGTTCACCGACAGCCTGATCGGTCCCGGAGGCGCGATCAACGGCACGGCGGTCGGCAATCTCATGGCGGGCTCATTCCCGGTCTCGCCGGACGGCAACATCCGCATCTACGGCCGCGTCAATGCCCAGGACGGCGTGCGCCTGACCGGGCAGAACGTCTTCGTCGGCGGCGCGACCCAGCGCGACATCGCCAATCTCGACCACGCCGCAAAGTTCGCGGCATCCGTCAATTCCAAGGGCCTGCGCAGCGCCAGCTCGATCACCGTCAGCAACGGTTCGATCCATATCGGCGCCGTCAACAACGCTCGCGTCAACGGCCGCCTGACCGCGCACAGCAAGACCTCGACGCCGAGCAACATCACGGTGCAGGCCGGCAACAATATCGATATCGGCAAGAACGCCAGGCTGAACATTGTCAGCAAGACCGGCGATGCCGGTGAGATCCGCCTGAAGGCGGCGCAGAACCTGACCGTGGCGGGCGGGGCCAGGTTCAACGCCAGCGCCAAGACCGGCAATGCGGGCCTGGTCGATTTCAGCGCGAACGGGGTCATCGACATCGGCCAGGGCATCAAGGTCAACCTTAGCGCGGCCAACGGCAAGGCCGGCACGCTGCTGATCGACCCGACCGACCTGGTCGTCGGCGATGCCGCCCAGGGCGACACCGGCGTGACGCTTTCGAACAGCTCCGTCGCGGCTGCGCTCGCCGGGCTCAGCGCCGGTGCCGACTACCTCATCCAGGCCGATCATTCCATCACACTCGCCGCGCATGCGGTGATCGATGCCCGCCGCCTCGATGGCTCCGGCCATTCGACCGGCAACGCCAACAACGTCATCATCGATGCGCCGAATATCGATATCAAGAATGGTGCGCAGATCCTGGCGCAGTCGGTCAATTTCGGCGGAACCAACTACGCCGACGGCAACGTCACGCTGACGGCAACGGCGAGCGACATCAAGCTGTCCGGCCAAGCCACCGCGGCGACGTCGATCACGGTCGACGGCAAGATCACCGGCGGCACCGTCTCGATCACCGCGACGTCGACGGCTGTATCCAGTTTCCTGGACGGTTCGGCAGCGGGTGCTTTCGCGCTCGTCGGCTCGACGCTTGCCGGCTCGCTGCTGGGCCTCAATGGCGGCTATGTCGCGGCCAGTGCCACGGCGACCATCAACATCAACAGCCATGCCGACATCAACGGTCGCGGCGATGTCAGTATTTCCGCGCATGCGTCGGAGACCGCCTCGGATCCGGCCGTCGCGTCCACCTTGCTCGGCAGCCTCACGCCGGTCGCGGCCGGCGTCGTCGTTGGCAAGATCGACGGCACTGCCACCACCAACGTGGCCTCGGGCGCCACGATCAATGCCGGCGGCAACCTCGAGATCAAGGCCCTCAACGACGCCACCATCGCTGTCTCCGCCCTCGCGGCATCGACGAGCGCGCAGATCGTCCCGACGGTGGCCTATTCCAAGGGATCGGTGACAACGACCGCCAACGTCGAGACCGGCGCGCATCTTGCGGCGGGTCTGGTGAATACGAGCGGCAGCACCCTGAAGGTGCGCGCGATCAACAACAACTCGTTCTCGACCAGCGCAACCTCGGTCGCGGCACCCGGGACGGGTGCGAGCGGCGCCGTCGGGGGAGCATTGGCCATCAGCGATATCACGACGTCCGTGACCGCGACGCTCGGCGCATCGCTCGGAACCGACGTCAACAACCGGATGAACGGCTCCGTTCTAATCGAAGCGACGTCCGACACCACGAGCAATTCCACGATGGCTTCGTCCATCGCCGGCCTGCCCGCGCTGATCGCGGCGATCGAGAGAGGACTGCGCTCCGTCACCTCGCCGACGTCGATCATCAGGGACCACATGGGATCGCTGGTGCCGCTGAGCTTCGATTTCAAGGTCGCAGGCGCGCTGTCGCTGGCCAACAGCACCCAGAGCGCGACCGCTGCGATCGCGCAGAATCCGAGCGGTGGCGCGCCGAGCATCTATGCCAGCGGCAACGTCGCTGTCGCCAGCAACGTCATCGATCGCGGCGTTCGCAGCAATGCGACGGCCAGCGCGATCACGAAGGACATATCAACCGGCGAAAGCACGGCGATCAGCGCGGCCGTTGCCTGGGGCAACTTCACGCATAATTCGAACGCCTATGTTGGCAATGGCACGCTGATCAACGCGGCGAACATCGCTGTCGACGCCACCACCGAGCTGCCGATCACTAACACCTGGCTGAAGTGGGATGGGCTGGGTGCGGTGCTGAGCCATCTCAACGGCAATCTCGGCGTCGGCGGCAACATCCTGACCAGCTATGCCAATGCCACGGCCGATGCCGGCGACACGATCGGCATCGCCGGTTCGCTGAACCATTTCGTCGTGAACAACAACACGACGGCCTGGGTTGCCGGCGATGCGAATCTGACTACGACCTGCACGAGTGCGGCCTGCGGCAGCAGCTGGTCGGCCGGGATGGATAATGGCGACGTCCACACTTACAATGCCAGCCTTCAGGTCGTGGCCACAACGACCACGGCGTCGATCGACGCGGCCGGCAATGTCGGCACGCTCGGCTTCCTCCCGGGCAACACGTCGGGCGGCTCTTCGGTCGGCGGCGCGCTCAATATGGTCCAGTTCAATACCAACACGATCGCCGGCATTTCGGACGGCGCGAGGGTGCGGGCGGCGGACGACATCGCCGTCAACGCGACCACGTCGGATCAGTTCGTGGCTGTCGCGCCGACCAACGGCAAGGCCGCCGGCACGCTGGCCCTGAACGGCATCACCTCGCTCGGCTTCCTGAACAACACGACGCACGCCTCGATATCGAGCCAAGCCACCGTCTATGCGCCGACAGTCGGCATCCTGGCGCAGCAGGATCTTTCAGTCGTCACGCTGGCCGGCGCGATGAGCCGAAACACCAGCGGAGGTTCGGCGGTCGGGTTGGCGGTCGCCTATCTGGGCGCGAATACCGACACCTCTGCCTATATCGGCGACAACCATTCCGACATTCGCCCCGGCCCGTTCAGCTCCAACGATCCGTTTGCCGGCAATGGCGGCGGCAGCGGAGCCGTCAATGTCGACAATCTCACGCTCAGCGCGACCACCTCCGGGCGCATCACCGCAGCCGCCGTCGCGGCATCGATCTCCGAGCCGCAAGCGTCCAGTTTCTCCGACAAGGCGGGTGCAGCGGGCGCCGGCGCGACCGGAGGGGCCGCCGGCGTGGCAACGGCTGCAAGCAAGATCGGCTCGACCTCGGGATCGAGCACCGACGGTTTCAGCATCGATCTCGCCGGCAGTTCGTCGATCAGCGACGTTTCGCTCGGCACCAGCGCCTATATCAGGAATACGACGGTCAACAAGTACACCACGACCGGCACCGTGGTGACCAATACGATCGTTCAGGCGCTGAACGACACCATGCTCAACAACGGTTCCGGCTCCGCGGCGCTCAATCTGGCCGGCGCGTCCGCTCAAGGCGCCGCGATCGGCGGGGCGATCGCCGCGGCGATGTCGAACAACGCAACGCTCGCCTACATCTACGGCACCACCATGAACAATCAGAGTTCGGTGACGGTGCAGGCGCTCAATGGCGGCTCGGAGACCGTCGTCGCCCTGGGTGTGGCAGGATCAAAATCCAATGCGGCGTCGCTGTCCGCCTCCGTCGGCATCATCACGGACAGCGCCAACGCCTATATCGAGAACTCGACGATCACGGGCCAGTCGACCGGCGTCAATCGCGCGCTCGAAGTCGATGCCTACCAGACCACGAACATCGCGATCGGCGGTGGCTCGCTCTATATCTCGGGCGGCCAGGCCGGCGTCGGCATCGGGCTGACCTATGCTTCGATTGCCGATCCCACCGGCGGCAACGCGACCGACGCGCATATCCGCAGCACCTCGATCTCGAACTACGACACCCTGCTGGTGCTGGCCGACAGCGCCAGCGTGATTGCGGCCGGTGCGGCCTCGGGCGGGGCGGGGTCGAACGGACTGGCCGGCGCGATCGTCGTCAGCGAGATCTCGCCCAGCACGACGGCCTACATCAACAGCGGCTCGACCGTGAGCATCAACGTCGGGCGCGTGACGGTGCTCGCGGACAGCGGCGCGGTATCGGCACTGGATACGGCGCTCGGAAACCTCGTCAGGACGTCGAACAACAATCATCTCGCCACGGACACCTGCACGGTTGCCGGCGGCACGGGCGGGCAGAACTGCATCGACTTCAGCGCGGCGGCGCTCAACGACGGCACGGGGAATGGTCCGGGTGCCAGCATCGTCTCCGTCGCGGGCCTCATCCAGGCCGGCAAGAACAATGTCGGCGCCTCCATCGTGTACGACACCATCGCAACGACGCATTCGGCCTATATCGCCAACGTCCTGATGTCGGCGGTCAGCAATGTCAGCGTGAGCGCGGTCGATTCATCGAAGATTCAGTCTGTCTCGATCGGCCTCGGTCTGGCGACCGGACAGTTTGCAGGCGTCGGCGGCACGACGATCAGCTCGATCGCCAATACCGTCTCGGCGGCCATCGGCAACAATCTGTCCAGCACGACGCAATCGTCCGTCACGGCCCGCAACATCTCCGTCAGTGCGACCGACAATTCCAGTATCACCGGAACCGCCGCGATCGCGAGCGCCTCGTCGCAAGGCAGCGCCGCAGGTCTGGCGCTGGTCTACAGCAGCATCGCCAACAATGTCAGCGCCGGCGTCACCGGCTCCAAGCTGACGGCCTCGGGCAGCGTTGCCGTCGGTGCGAACTCGAATGCCACCATCTCGACGGTCGCCGTCGGTGTCGCGATGTCCTCGCAGGTCGGGCTGGCCGGCTCGGTCGCCACCAATCTGATGGGAACCAACGTCACTGCCAGCATCACCGCTGCCGGTACCAACGGCATCAACGGTGCCGACGTCACCGCCGCCAACAATGTCGGCGTGATCGCCGGCAACAACGACAAGGCGGCCGTGTTCGCCGGTGCCTTGTCGATCAGCAAGGGCGCGGCCGGCGGCGCGGGCTCGCTGGTGACCAACCAGATCACCGGAACCACCGCGGCCTATATCACCGGGGCGAACACCAAGGTCGATGCGCTCGGAACCAGCTCGTCCGATACGCTGTCGGTCAACAACGGCACGCTCGTCCATGCTTTCGATCTCGGCACAGCCCATGCGCCGACCGACACCACGCCCGACCTCACCGAGAACCAGGACGTCCTGCGCGGCCTTGCCGTGGTGGCGAGCTCGCACCAGGCCGTCGTGACCAACGTCGCCTCGCTCGCCGCGAGCTCCAGCATCGCCATCATGATCAACCCGATCACCAATGTGATGAGCGGGTCGACCAGGGCCTATATCGACAGCGCGAGCATCGACACGCGCCTGACGTCGTCGACGCTGGCGCCACAGATCGAGGTCGCCGCGTCGAGCTTCTCCTATTCCGGCGCGTTCGGCGCCGGCATTGCCTACGGCAGCACCGGCGGCGGTGGTGCGACGATCATCTCGACGACGATGTCGCGCGAGACCTTCGCCACCATCACCAATGCCACGGTCGGCGGCGTGCAATCGTCGAGCGCGACGGTTGGTGCCGTCACCGTGAAGGCCAATGCCGAGCAGGACGCCTCGTCGGTGGCCGTCGGCTTCAACACCGGCTCGGTCGGGCTGAACGTCTTCCAGGCGACCACGGAAGCCTATGTCGACGGCGGCGCGCTGACGGCCGCGTCCCTGACGGTAAACGCCACCAACAACACCGGCATCTTCTCCGCGAACGGCTCCGGCGCCTATGGCAGCCAGGCCGCGATCGGCGCGGCGTTCCTGGTGCAGGTCTCTTCGAACCGGACCGAGGCCTATGTCGGCGACGAGTTCCATTACCAGGGCAACGGTGCCGCACACACCACCGCGCTCAATTTGAGCGGCGCGCTCGACGTCGAGGCCAAGACCAAGAACCGCTTCGAAGCCTACGCGATCGGCGGCGCGCTCTCGACCGGCACGGCCGCGATCGCGGGTATGGCGAACATCGAGGTCGCCAACAACACCACCATCGCCGGCGTCTACGACACCACGCTGCAGGGGGTGACGGGTGGTTCGGCCGGTGCGGTCACCATCAACGCCAACGAGGACGTGGCGATCAAGGAGATCGCGGGTGCGCTCGCGGTCGGCGCCAGCGGGGCGGGCGTCGGTGTCGGCGCCGCCGCCAACGTCATCGTGTTCAAGAGCCGGACCATTGCCGAGAGCTGGAACAGCAATCTGAACTCGGCGGGCGCCGTCAACGTCAATGCGTCCAGCACCAAGGAGGTGCTGTCCTACGCGGTCACCGCCGGCATCGGCGGCAGCGTCGGCATCGGTGCGACCGTCGGCGTCATCATCATCGGCACCAATACCGCGGACGCCGACACCCAGGGCCAGCAGACCGGCCAGCTCAATCAGGGCGGCAACGGCACCATCGCCTCCGTGAACAGCCGCACCAGCAACAGCCAGGGCAGCGGCGCCGTCGCCAGCGGCACGGCCGGCAATCCGAACAGCGCCAATGTCAGCTCGACCTACGACGTCAGCAACGTCCTGAGCGGCGGCAACGACGTCGTGGTCGCGCAGATCGCGGGCGGCCACGTCACGGGCACGCAGGTCAATGTCGCCGCCACCAGCGCCAATGCGGCCAAGATGTATCTGCTCGGCGCGGGCTTTGCGAAGAATGTCGGCATCGGGGCCGGTATCGGCTACACCAGCGTCAACAGCACCGTGCTCGCCAATCTGAGTGATTACGGACGCAACGGCTCTGGCGTGCTGGTCGCGGCCGATACGCCTCTGGCCGTCACGGCACCGATTGTCACCGTCGCAGCGCTCGTCAAGGACGCCTCCGACGGTCCCTATGCCGGCAAGACCATCGACACCGAGGCCATCGCCGGCGGTGCGGCGCTCTACTTCGGCGCCCAGGCGGCTGTCGCGGTCGGCAATGTCAGCAATTCCGTGGTGGCGCTGCTCGGCGGCCAGATCACCGGCGCGAGCGGCGCCAGCAATGGCGCCGCCGTCATGGCGCAGGATTCGACGACCCAAATCGTCTTCACCGGCGGCGTCACCGGCGGCGCCGTGGCGGTCGGCGCTTCCGTCGCAACGGCAAGCCGAGGGAGTTCGGTCGCCGCGAGGGTTCTCGACGGCTCCACGGTCAACGTCGCGACCCTGTCCGTTGGCGCAAGCGGCGCCGGCACGCTGACGACGACGGCCACCTCGCTCGGCGGCGGCATCGTCGCGGGCGTCGGTGCGGATGCGGAGGCTCACGAGAACTCGTCGGTGCTGGCGGAGATCGGCAGCAGTGCCGCGATCACGACGTCTGCGACCGGTGTCGGGACGCTGGTGTCGGCCTCGATCATGCCAAATCTGTCGAGCGAGGCGATCGGCGTCTCGGTCGGCGGCGGCGCCGTCGGCGTCGCCATCGCCAAGTCCACGGTCGGCGCCACGGTCACGGCCGATGTCGGCGACAATGTCAGCTTCTCGGGCGGTGCGCTCGCGGTGACCGCCATGGCGCTGGTTCCGATTGTCGGTACACAGAACAACTCCGACGGAACGACTACGACAATATATGGCACCACGACCTGGGCCAAGGCGCTCGCCGGCGGCGGCGGCTCGCTGATCGGCGCGCAGGGCAGCCTAGCTGTGGCGTCCGAGAACGCCACGGTGAACGCCTATGGCGGGGTTGGAATCCGGCTTCCCAATGCCGACGTGACCATCGCGGCCGAGAACGACAGCTCCCAATACGCTAAGGCGACGGGCCTTTCGAGCGGATTCCTGGCGCTCGGCGCCACCGTCGCGCAGACTTCGTCGAGCGCGCACACCTACGCCTATCTGGGTGCGCCGGCGGACATGGATTCCCTGAACCAGGGCAGCTACACCGGCATCCTCCGGATCACGGCGACCGGCTCCGACACCAATGTTTCCGACGCGACCGTCGGCGCGGGCGGCACCTATGCCGGCGCGGCCGCGGTCGCCACGACCAACTCAACCGCCGTGACCAACGCGCGGTTCGACGGCGGCACGGCGGACGACACGCTCTATTTCGGCGGCCTCCGCATCAATGCCAAGCACACCACGAACTATATCGCCAGCGGCGACGCCTATCAGGCCTCCACGGCCGGCGTCTCCGCCGGCAAGGCGCAGAACGACGTCAACTCGACCACCACCGTCGACATCGGCACGCATCTGATCATCAATTCGGCGGGCGGCGACATGGTCGCCATCGCCAACGACATCGTCAACCAGGGCGGCGGCGGCGCGCGTTCGGGCTCCGGCGGCTCGTTCTCGGGAGCGGCCGCGCTCAGCACGTCGACCGTCACCCAGACCGTTACCACCAATATCGGCGCCGGCACGGTGCTGAGCCTCAACGACGATCCCAGGACCTCGACGGCCGTGATCAACATCGAGGCCTACAACACGCTGAACACCAACGACACGGCGAGCCTCGCCACGGCCAGCTTCTTCGCCGGCGGCGGCGCCGAATCCAACATGACGGCGAATGCCACGCTGGCGGTCAACATCAACGCCCGCGAGCTGTTCAGTGCCGGCAAGATCTATGTCGGCACGGCCGCGAAGATGGCGGCTGCCAACAATGCCAATGCCAGCCTCTACGGCGCGATCGCAGGTGTTGGCGCCAGCACCAACAGCTGGGTCCACGCCAACCAGTCCGTCAATGTCGGCGACGGCGCGAAGATCGTGGCCTGGCGCGACATCACCATGTATGCGGGCCTGTCCGGCGATGGCCTCGTCTTCAGCAGCGTGCAGGCGACGGCAACGACGGTCGTCTACAACAACACCGCCATTCCGATCTCGACGCTCTACCGCGGCACCGCCAATGCCGACGACACCACGAGCCTGACGCTCGCGCCCACCTCGAGCGTGCTCGGCGCGCGCGACATCTATCTCGGGGCCACGCAGGGGCAGGTCACGGCCGCCGGCAATGGCAGCAACTACAACCCGTATCTGGACATCTTCAGCGCCAAGAACAGCGACAACCACAGCCACACCAGCGGAACCGGCGACGTCGCGCTCAATGGCCTGGTTGTGGCGGGCATCAACAACGACGTGACCCTCATGATCGACCTCGGCGCAACCACGCCGACCCTGAGCACGACCAGTCCGTACACGGCGCTGACGCTCGAATCCGTCGCCGACGTCAATCACTTCAACCCGACGATGAGCTGGAACCACCAGACGGTCCAGTACACCATCGTCGGCAACTTCAATCCCTACCAGCTCGTGGTCAATCAGCTGGTGACGCTGACCGGCCTGAGCGAAACCCAGGTTCGCTCCCAGCTCGCGGCGGCGACAGCGACGAATCCCGCCACCATGTCGCCGTCCGGCACCGATCCGACCGGCGACGTGCAGCGCCAGATCGACACCTTGATCAAGCAGGCGCCATTCACCTCCGACGCGCCCGGCAACGCCTTCGCGTTCGGCGACATCCTGGTATCGGCAGGTAACGTCTCGATCCTCGCGCAGAAGCTGACCGGAAACAGCGGCACGAATCCTGCCGCACCGGCGGTGATCGCGCGCAGCTCGCCCTTGATCAAGATCGAGAACAAGGGCCTCGACTTCATGAGCCTCGGCAACCTCACGGTCACCGACGTGAGCGGTGGCAACATCACCTACCGCCAGACCGATCATGTCGATCCGGACTCGCATTCCAACGTGACCTTCACCGCGATGCCGAGCGCCACGCCGACCATCGACATCTCGGCCACCTACAACCGCCTCGATCCCGACAGCGGCCAGGGCATCGACCAGAACGGCAACGTGCTGACCCGCACGCCCGACATCTATTTCAACGGGGCCGTCAACAACGCGAACGGTCTGCTCAAGATCATCAACAATCTCGGCAGCGTCGTCGCATCGCAGTCGCTCAGCGCCGCGACCGTTCAGATCGTCGTGCCCAAGGGCACCTTCACCTTCCTCGGCGGCATCGGCAGCTTCTACGACAGCGGCAGCGCGGTCACCTCGCAATGGGCCAGCACCGAGAACAGGCCAGAGGATGCGCTGACGGCGGTGATGACGGCGGCGACCTATCTCGGCGCCTATGGCGATTACTACACCGCTCCGCATATCGCTTCCGGCGGCGATCATCCGTACTTCTATTACTGCTGCGCCGACGGCAGTCACGGCATTTATCAGCCCGTCGGCAACGCCGACGCCAGCACGATCTTCACCGCGCGCATGCTGATGACGTATTACGACGGCACCTCGCTCTATTCGTCGATCTTCCTGCCGATGGGCAAAGGCACGCCCGGTGCCGCCGGCAATCCCAACGCCGGCAGCGTGCCTGATGTCGCGACCCTCAGGATCATCGAGGGGCAGTCGGCGGACTCGACCAATGTCGTCGTCGCGCCATGGCAGAAGACGACTTATGATGGCCGGAACGTTTATGCGGATACGGGCGTGTACAAGACGCCGTTCAATTGCTCGCGAGACTGCGATGGCTTCTTCCAGGTCATCAACATCCAGCCGGACGCGATCACGCCGAAGACCGCGGACTCGCCGGTCTCCGCGACGGCCACCCGGACCATCACCGGCCAGGCGGTGATCATCTCGGCGTCGGTGATCAACATCAACGGCACCATCCAGGCCGGCTCGAGCAGCAATTACTCGGTCAATATCGGCGCCGCGGCGTACGATGCCATCTATGGCAGCAACGGCCTCAAGAACCGCAATGGCGGCGCGGACTTTGCCGCGGCCCAGGCCAACGCGCGCAACGGTGTCTTTTACGACATCTCGGGTTCCGTGACGGCGTCGGCCAGCGGCGATGCCAAGATCGGGGTCAGGTACAACGCTCTCACCGACCAGCTCATCCTGAACGGCGTGGCGCAGGGCGCCGGCGGCTACGTCTATCTGAACGGCAAGATCATCTCGACCTCGACCGACAGCACCCAGACCCAGGGAAACATCGAGATCAAGGGCGGCGCCGGCACGGTCACGGTCAACAACACCAGCGGGCTTGCGCTCGTCACCAACGCCATCAATACCACCGCCACCGCCCAGAGCGTGGTCGAGATCGTCGATCAGCTGAAGGGGAAAACGACGTGGTGGGTCTACGATCCCAAGGCGGCGAGCAACCAGCAGGTCTCGAAGTATGAGGCCAACAGCGTCACCGCGGCCGCGATCGATCCGTCGATGCTGACAGCCCGGACCGGTACGGCAGGTATCCAGTACGCGACGCAGGCGAACATGCTCTACCAGTGGGTCGACACCGCCACGGTGGATCGTCTGACCAACAGCACGCAGTTCGACTACGGCTGGCACTTCACGCCCAATCAGACCACCGGGGAGAACTGGACTCGCTCGATCAGCCTGGTTTCGGGCACGCAGGCCAGCAACTACCAGAAGGTCACCACCGCCACCGGCAGCTATCACTGGGCGGACGGGGTAGACTCGCACGGCAACATCAATCCGCTCAACACTCACCCCGAAATGTGCTGCGGCGCGGACGCTCAGTACAATTGGTACCAGGCGATCTACGATCATTTGACGCTCTCGCTGACCAACACGGTCAAGGCGTCGAACCCAATCAACATCAAGTTCACCGGCGGCAGCAGCAGCGACGTCGTGGTCAATTCGACCTCCGGCATCGTCGTCAACGGGTCGATCAACAACCAGCAGGGGGCGACGACGCTCAGCGCGACCGGCACCAACTCGACGATCACGGTCGGTGCCAATGCCAACAACCCGGTGATCTCGGGCACGAACGTGACGCTTCGGGGTGACGGTGGCATCGGCACGCTCGGCACCACCAAGACTCCCGTCCAAGTCCAGCTCTATGGCGGCAGCCTGACGGCCAGCTCGATCGACCGCAACATCGCGATCTCGGCCGTCGGCGCGCTGTCGATCAACCAGGTGAAGGTGAATTCGGCGGGCGCCACGCCACAGGGCAGCGTCTTCCTCTCGGCGACCGGCGACATCAACTCGGCCTCCGCCTACAACGTCGCTAGTCCGGTCGTGATCGGCAAGAACATCGAGATCAACTCCACCTCCGGTGCGATCGGCGCGACCAGCGCCGTCGTCAACGGCGCCTCCACCCTGACCAACATCAATCCGCTGGTGATCCAGGCGACGGGGACGGTGCAGGCGGGCGGCAGCGTCGATGGCGGTGTGCTCGACAGCGCTTCGGCCACCGGCACCTACATCGTCCAGTCCAAGGGCGATCTCCGCCTCGGCACGATCCAGTCGACCGGCGGCCCGGTCTTCCTGGAAGCCGCCGGCTCCGACGGCAACCAGGCCAGCATCCTGAACGGCCGCGCCGCGGTCGGCCTCACCCAGGCGCAGAGCCAGCATCTGCAGGACGTCTGGGCCAGCCTCGACCTGCTCAGCGGCAACGCCGCCACCAACGCCGTCAACAGCTACCAGTCGATGGTGACGTCGGCCTACAACGACTACTTCCAGCTCAAGAACATCGCCTTCCCGAACGGCAGCACCTACAACCCGACGTCTGTTGGGCTGACGGTGCTGCGGGCGCAGGTGGCGGCCAAGCTCGGCATCGACCCAGCCAACGTCACGACGACGCAGATGAAGACCGAGGCCACGACGCGGTTCCTGCGGGATCAGTTCCTGCTCGGCCAGATCAATACCGCCGAGCTCAAGACCTCGCTGACGACGTTGCTCGGAACTGCACCTGCGGATCCGCTGGCCTCAGTGTTCGGCAGCTCGCTCTCGACGACGCTGTTCACAAAACTGTTCGACGGCGTCGCAACCAATCAGCAGTACCTGCCGACCAACGCCGCGCTCCAGTCCGCCCTGCAGCCGGGCCATTTCAGCTCGAGCTACACCTATACGCTTGCATCGACCGAGCGGGTCTACGGCATCATCACCGCCGGCTCGCAATGGACCCAGAGCCAGCTCGCCTACACGGTGTCGTCGTCGGCCGTCGGCGCGGCGCCGCCGCCGATCGACGAGAACGTCATCGCCAATGTCAGCGCCAACCAGATCATGCTCTACGCGCCGCGCGGCTCGGTCGGCAATTCGGCGGCGCCCCAGACGTTCACCTTCACCAGCGTCGATGCGTCCTCGCTGACGCCGGAGCAGAGAGGATTGCTGGCGACGGCCGGTCCCGGCCAGCTCACGGTCGGCGCGGTCACGGATCCGACCAGCCATGTCACGACCTATACGGTCAGCCTGTCGCAGCAGAACCTCGTCGTCGTCGACAATCCGATCGCGATCTCGGCGAAGGCGCTGACCAACGTCTATCTCGGCAGCAAGAACAGCCTTTCGCTCGGCGGCGTCACCGCGAATTACGGCCCGATCGCAGCCGCGCAGGCCAACGGCATCGAGGTGACCGGCCGCGGCGACGTCAAGCTCGACGCCGTGACCAACATCTCCGCCAATGTGGGCGGGGCCGTGATTTCGGGCGATATCGCCAACCTGACCCTGATCGCCGAGCACGGCAATGTCGGCGCGCCCGGCGCCGCCGGAAGCAATCCCGCGACGAACGCGAACGCGCTTCAGATCGCGTTTGCCGACCCGGGCAACGACCAGCTCGACCAGGTCTCGTCGGCGCAGGGCATCTATGTGAAGCAGACCACCGGCGATCTCATCCTCGGCAACATCGCCGCCGGCAATGCGATCCAGCTCGCCGCGACCGGCAGCATCTACGCCGAAGCCGATTTCACGGACCGGACCGCGATCCACATCCTCGGCACCGACCTCGATCTGCGCGCCGGCGGCAGCATCGGCTTCAACGGCTCGACCTTCCAGCCGCTGCAGGTGAATATCTCCGGCGCGGTAACCGGCTCTGCGGTCGGCGATGTCAGCCTCCTCGCGGTGACCGGCGATCTCGCGGTCGGCACGAGCGGTCCCTATGGGGCGCTGACGGCCGGCGGCGCGTTGACGCTGAACGTGGCGCGCGGCGCGCTCACCATCAATACTGGCATCACCAGCGCCGGCCCGATGCAGCTGCTCGCCAATCGCGGCATGACCTTCGCGGCCGGCACCAGTGCGGCGCCGGTGGTTGCGACCAGCAGCACGGACGGCGTGACGCTGGTGGCTTCCACCCTGTCGATGGGCGCTTATTCCGCCATCAACGCGACCGGATTGATCTCGGTGACCACCACTGGCGATGCGACGATCGGCCAGCTGAATTCGTCGCTGTCCTATGCGGCCGCCTCGAACACCCCGTCGATCATCGTCACCGCCGGCGGCGTCGCTTCGCTCGGTGCGATCATCGACAATGGCGACGGCCAGACCAAGTTCATCGCCTCCGGTGCGGGCGCCGAACTCTCGCTGAGCGCATCGAACGGCATCGGCAGCGCGACCGGCCGGTTCGCTCTCAGTGCCGCGCGTCTGTCGGCGAGCGCGAGCGCCGGCGACATCTACGTCAAGTTTCTCACCGACAGCGAGGTGAGCCTGCTGTCCGCGGTGAAGGGGAGTGTGGACATCATCGGCACCGGCGGACTGACGCTCGACCAGGTGCTGGCGGGCACGGCGACCGGCGCGAGCGGGGCTTTCCGCGCCGTCACGAACAACGGCAGCATCCTCATCGGCACCGCCGACAGCAGCGGTTCGCAGACGATCCACGCGACCCAGAACGTGACGTTCAAGTCGCTGGCGGCCACCGGTAATAGCGGCGATGCCGGCAGCATCAACGTCACCGCCGACACCGGCTTCATCCTGGCGCAGACGCTGACCTCGGGCGGCGTGACCACGCTGGGCTCGGTCTCGGCCCATGGCTCGGCGACACTGCTGGCGGCGACGACCATCACCGGCAACACGCTCGCCGCCACGACCGGCTCAGGGCTGCTGACGGCCACCGGCCCGATCAACTGGAGCGCCCTCAATGTCGGCACCACACTGGGTGCGACGGCGAGCCAGAGCAGCATCACCCTTCAGACCGCGCAGAGCGGCGGCACGCAAACCATCCACGCCCGCGACAACGTCACCTTCAACGCGCTGACGGCGACGGGCATCAACGGTGATGCCGGCAGCATCAACGTCACCGCCGACACCGGCTTCATCCTGGCGCAGACGGTGATTTCAGGCGGCGTGCCGACGCTCGGCTCGGTCTCGGCCCATGGCTCGGCCAGCCTCGTTGCGGCCACGACCATCACCGGCAACACGCTCGCGGCTTCGACGGGCTCGGGCCTGCTGACGGCCACCGGCCCGATCAACTGGAGCGCCCTCAATGTTGGCACCACACTGGGCGCGACCGCGCGGCAGAGCAGCATCACGTTCCAGACCGCGCAGAGCGGCGGCACGCAGTCCATTCGCGCCCACGACAACGTCACCTTCAACGCGTTGACGGCGACGGGCATCAACGGCGATGCCGGCAGCATCAACGTCACCGCGGACAACGGTTTCATCCTCGCGCAGACCGTGATTTCAGGCGGCGCGCCGACGCTGGGCTCGGTCTCGGCCCACGGCTCGGCGAGGCTGATCGCGGCGGGTACCAACACCGGGCATAACCTCACGGCCACGACCGGGAACGCAGTCCTGAGCGGCACTGTCGTTCACTGGGATAATCTCAACGTTGGCGGCGCGCTCGACGTCACCGCGACGACCGGAGGGATCACCGTCGGCACCGCCATCAGCGGCGGCACGCAGACCCTGCATGCCGTGAACGACGTCGTCTTCAGCCAGCTCACCACGACGGGTATCCCGGGCGATGCCGGCGACCTCAACATCAAGTCCGATACGGGCTCGCTCCGCGGCGGATCGATCTCCGCCCACGGCGACACGCATTTCGATATGGTCGGACCGGTCTCGCTCGACCGGATCAGCGGCGACATCGTCAAGATGACCTCGTCGGGTGATTTGACGATCAACTGGGTCAGCGTCGTGCGGGAGCTCGACCTCGCGGCTGATACGATCAACGTCAGGGGTGAGCAGATCCGTTCGAACCCGGCGGTCCCGCTGATCCTGAACGTCACCGGCTATAACGGCGGCGTTGCGAAGTCCGCCAACATCTCGATCGACCCGGACCACATCATCGTCAACCAGTTCAGGGTGGTGGACGCGACCTTCTGGACCGATGCGCCGGCGGTCTCGATCCTGAACGGCTATGTGCCGGGCCAGCTCATGCTCACCACGGCCACCCAGCAGATCCTCCTGAACAACCGTACGCCGGCGCCGTCCAATTGGCCGACGCTCCAGCTCTACCAGCCGGGCGGCGTGTTCACGATGAGCCAGGTCGGCAACGCCAATGTCAGCAATGCCTATGTGGTGTTCTACACCGGCGACGTCTCGGCGACCGTCACCAATTACGGCCCGACCCACACCTGCTGCAACGCCTTCACCGGCGCGAGCATGATGCGCAACATCGCGGTCGACGGCGAGGGCAAAGAGAGCATCGAGACCTGGCTGGCGAAGAAGGACGGGGGCACGTTCTACCTGCTCGGTCTCTCCGGCCAGGCGCGGCTCGACGCGCTGCTGACGCCACGGCCGGTCGAGGCTGTTGGGTCCGGTCCCGCCGTCAACATCGAAGGGCTCAGCGACATGCGCAAGCTGCGCCAGAAGGGGCAGCGTGCGGGACGTCCGGGCTGGAAGGATGCGGCGGTTGAAACGGCGAAGCCGGCCGTTGGCCGTCTCGCACAGGCATGGTAATTGGATTCGGGATGCGGATTCTGGGGGCATCGTTGGGGATCGTGCTTGCAGCTTGCTGCATCGTCTCCGCGCGTGCCCAGTCGATCAATCCAGGCGTGATCCAGAACGACGTCGACCGCCAGCGGCGGCAGCTCGAGCAGCAGAGCGCGCCGCCCAAGCTCACCGGGCCGGCGGTGATCGGCGGCGAGCGCGAAAAATCCCAGCTCCTGAAACCGGGCGGGCCGAAATTTCGTCTGCGCAAGGTCACGTTCGACGAGTCCAAGTTCATCACGCCGGCGGAGCTGGATGAGATCGCGAAGAAATATGTCGGCAAGGACGTCGACATCGCCTCGTTGTTGCAGCTCGTTGCCGACATCAATGCGGTCTATGCCTCGCGCGGCATCGTCACGGGCATCGCGACCCTGCCCGAGCAGGATGCCAAGGGCGGCGTCGTCCGCGTCAAGCTGACCGAAGGACGGCTGCAGAAGACCACTGTCGAGGGCAACAAGCAGACCCGCACCGATTACATCCTCGATCGCGTGAAGGAGCCCGAAGGCGAGGTCCTAGACGTTCCTAAACTCAACCGCGACGTGATCTGGTTCAACCGGACCAACGACGTCCAGATCAAGGCGCTGCTGCAGCCCGGCACGAGCTTCGGCCTCACCGACCTCCAATTCGCGGTGATCGAGCCGCCGGTCGATACCTTGCAGCTCTTCACCGACAACCAGGGTTCCGAGAACACCGGGCGCTGGGAGGGCGGGGCCTTCTACAAGCGCCACGGCTTGTTCGGCGTCGACGACCGCCTGACCTTCTACGGCGTCCGCTCCGACGGCAATCTCAACGGCAATGTCGCCTACAGCATCCCGGTCAATCCCTGGGGCGGCCGCGCCGGCGTCAGCTATACCGAAGGCAAGATCAAGATCGTCCAGGGGCCGTTCGTCGCGCTCGACGTCACCGGTCGCTCGAGCCAGGCCGCTGTCAATTTCAGCCAGCCGGTCTGGGTGACGCAGGACTGGCTGGTGTTGCTCAACGCAGCCTTGACCGAGGGCAAGACCGTTAGCCGCTTTGCCACGGTCGCCGTGACCGACGACCACTACGACAAGACCACGGCTGGAATCTCGGTGACCAAGTCCGGCAACACCTATTCGATCACGGTCTCGCCGGCAGTGAACTACATCGCGTGGCATGACTATGTGCTCGGCAACAACCGCGCGTTCAACACCTATACCGGCTCGCTGATCGCGACCAGCGCCGCAGGGCCCCAGAACTTCAGCGCCAATGTGCTGGCGAGCTGGCAGTACACGCAGGAGAAGCTGCTGCCGGGCGATCAGATCTTCTCGATCGGCGGCCCCACCACCGTACGCGGTTATCCCTCCAATGCGGCCTCCGGCGACAGCGGCTATTATTTAAATGCCGAGCTGCACTACAACTGGTCGCAATGGCTGAGGGGTTTCGACACCTACATCTTTACCGACTGGGGTGCGGTGTATTCGACCTTCCCCGGCGTCACTGAAATGGCCTCTGTCGGCGTCGGCTTCTCCTGGACTTATGCGTCGTTCATGACGTTCGAGGCAAATTACGCGACGCCGCTGAAGATGGCGGTCTCGACTCAGAACCATTACGAGGCCTATGGCCGCGTCATCTTCCGCCCGCTGCTGATGTTCCAGAAGCCGGAGCCACCCGCGCCTGTGGCGGCGGTGGCCGGCAGGAGCAGGTCGTAGCGTCTCCGTCATGGCCGGGCGTGTACGTGTCCCGGCCATCCACGTTCTTTTGACGTGGAAACGAAGACGTGGATGCCCGGGACAAGCCCGGGCATGACGAGCTTGGGGTTAACGCCGCAACGTAAACTCATCCGCTCCGCGCCGGTGCTCCCATTTCGCCTGCTCCAGCTCGGGCTGGTCGCATTCGACTTCCGGATAGCCGATGCAGAGATAGGCGATGAACTTCCAGGTATCGGGCACGTCGAGAACGGCGTGGATACGATCCGGATTGAGGATCGAGACCCAGCCGATGCCGATACTCTCGGCGCGTGCGGCGAGCCACATCGCGGTAATAGCGGCGACCACGGAATACTCGGTCGTCTCCGGCATGGTCGCACGGCCGAGGCCGTGGCCGATGTCGCTGGCCTTGTCGGCGAACACGGCGAGGTGACCGGGGGCCTGTTCGAGGCCCGACAGTTTCAGCGTGGCGTAGCGGGCCGCACGTTCGCCGGAATAGCAATTCAGTGCTTCGGCGTTGCACGCCGTGAAATCGTCGATGATGGCGCGACGTCGCGCAGCATCATCGACGGTGACGAAGCGCCAGGGCTGGCTGAGGCCGACCGAGGGCGAGAGACAGGCGGTCTCGATCAGGCGATCGATGGCGCCGGCCGGCAGCGGGTCAGCTCGAAAGCGGCGGACGTCGCGGCGCCACACGAACAGCTCGCGCAAGTGCTGACGGAAGGTGTCGTCGAACTCGACCATGAGATCAGCCTCCCATCCGGAAGGATGCCGCGACCAGCAGAATAAGGATCTCGCCGATCTGCTCGAATGCACCGAGGATGTCGCCGGTCTGCCCGCCGATCTGGCGCACGGCAAGCCGCGCCAACAACAGGCCGGCGAGCGACAGCAGGATCAGGCCGACCAGCGCCTTGCCCGGCCCCAACGCGAGAGCGAGCGCGAGCGTTCCAAGAGCGAAGGCGATGGCGATGCTGCGACCCGGCGGCGATCCCGCGCTCGCCGACAGCCCGTCAGGCCGCGCTGGCGGTACCAGTGACATGAAGGCCGGCACGCCGGCGCGGGCGGCGGCATGCGCTGACAACAGTGCACATGCCACCAGCAAGGGATCGGCGATCGCCGCGAGTGCGCTCCAGCGCAGGCCGAACGACAGGATCAGCGCGCAGACGCCGTAGGTCCCGATCCGGCTGTCGCGCATGATCTCGAGCTTGCGCTCGCGCGTGCGGCCGCCGCCGAGCCCATCGGCGGTATCGGCAAGACCGTCTTCGTGCAGCGCGCCGGTGATGAGGACGGTCGTCGCCAGCGCGAGCAGGGCGGCAATGTTCGGCGTCAGTCCGAAGCGGACGGCGACCTTGTAGACGAAAGCGCCGGCAAGGCCGACCAGCAGTCCGGCCACGGGTAGCGCCCATGTCGCACGCGCGACGGCGCCATCGGCCGCGGGCTTGGACGATGCCACGGGAAGGATCGTGACGAACGACGTCGCCATCCTGAGATCGGCGATGACGTCCCGCAAAAATTCGGCGCGCAGCATCATTTCAGTTTCATGGGCAAACCGGCGACGACGAACTCGACCTCGTCGGCGGCTTCGGCGATGATCTGGTTCATGATGCCGGCGGCGTCGCGATAGCTGCGCGCCAGCGCATTGTCGGGGACGATGCCGAGGCCGACCTCGTTGGTGACGAGGACGACGGGGCTTTTCAGGCGAGGCAGGGCGGCCGCGAGTTCTCCGACTTCGCGCTCCCAGTCGCGCTCGGCATGCATCAGGTTGGAGAGCCACAGCGTCAGGCAGTCCACGAGCCTTGCGCCGCCGCCATCGCTTGCGACCAACGCTGGGACGAGATCGAGGGGCACTTCGCGCTCGATCCAGTCGGTTCCGCGGCGCGCGCGGTGCTTGACGATCCGCGCTTCCATTTCGCTATCAAGCGCCTCAGCCGTCGCGACATAGACGGGCTGCCCGGGGAAGGCGCGCGTGCACATTTCCGCACGCTTGCTCTTGCCCGATCGCGCTCCGCCCGTGATCAAGATGACGGCCATAAAGGTCTCCTGTGAGCCTGACTAATCACCAAACGCGGCCAAAGACAAAGCCGAAATCAGCCGGGCGGGGGCTTGCGCTCTGCCTTCGCTTTGCGCAACAGGGGCGGGACAGGAGGCGTGTGTGGGCTTTGCGGGTGCGATGGTGGTGGCGATGGCGGTGGATGCCCTCCTGGGCTGGCCGTCGTGGCTGTTCGCGCGGATCGGTCATCCCGTGACCTGGCTGGGTCGGCTGATCGGTGCCATCGACATTGCCTGGAACCGCTCGTCCGATCCGCCGGCACTTCGCCACGCCGCAGGCCTTGCTGGCGCGCTTCTGGTGATTGCGCTCTCCGTCGCATTCGGCTGGACGCTTCAGTCCTTGCTTCCCTTGGGTTGGATGCAAATCGTGCTGGTCGGTATCCTGGCCTGGCCGCTGGTTGCGCTGCGCTCGTTGCATGATCACGTTGCCGCCGTCGCAAATCCCCTGCAAGCCGCCGACATCGCCGGTGCGCGCGAGGCGGTCTCGCGCATCGTCGGCCGCGATCCTGCAGCGCTCGATGAAGCCGGAATCGCGCGCGCGGCGATCGAGAGCCTTGCGGAAAACGCCTCCGATGGCATCGTGGCGCCGGTGTTCTGGGGCGCGCTGTTCGGCCTGCCGGGCATCCTCGGATACAAGGCGATCAACACGCTGGATTCGATGATCGGCCATCGCACCGAGCGGCACGAGGCCTTCGGCTGGGCGGCTGCGCGCATCGACGATGTCGCCAATTTCATTCCGGCGCGGCTGACCGGATTTCTGTTCGTGCTACTGGCGCCGCGGCGATCGGAGGCGCTGTCTTGCATGACGCGCGACGCACGCCGTCACCGCTCGCCCAATGCCGGCTGGCCGGAAGCGGCCATGGCCGGTGCGCTCGGCGTCCGGCTCAGCGGCCCCCGCATCTATCAAGGCAGCGCGACCGTCGAGCCCTGGCTAAACGAAGGCGCGCGCGATCCGCGCGCCGCCGATATCGCCGAGGCACTGACGGTCTACCGCCGCGCCATGGTGCTGCTCGCTGGCACCCTTGCGATCCTGGCTTTCGTGTGAAAGAACAGGATATGCGCGAGCACGGTGGAAATCTGGATCTGGCACAGCAGCGTTTTGGCGGACGCTCGGAGGACTGGATTGATCTGTCGACAGGGATCAACCGGCTGCCTTATCCAGTGGACGAGATCGATCCGCACCATTGGAATGCGCTGCCCTCGCGATTCGACATCAACGCCCTGCATCAGGCGGCGCAGCATGCCTATCGCACCAGCGCACCGATCCTTGCGACGGGCGGCGCGCAGGCTGCCATTCAATTCCTGCCGCAACTGGTACCAACCGGCCGCGCCCGCATCCTCGGGCCGACGTACAATGAATACGCAGGGGTTCTGTCGGCCGCAGGCTGGGATGTCCAGGAGGCCAGCGAGCTCGACGCGCTGGCAAGCGCGGATCTCGCCGTCGTCGTCAATCCCAACAATCCCGGCGGTCAGCATCATGCAGCAAAGGATCTGCTCGCACTGCTGCCGCGCGTCGGCCGCCTCGTCATCGACGAGAGCTTTGTCGACGCCGTTCCGCAGCTGTCACTTGCGTCGGAAGCCGATCGGCCGGGACTGCTGATCCTGCGTTCGTTCGGAAAGTTTTATGGCCTTGCCGGCCTGCGGCTCGGCTTCGCGATCGGCAATGCCGCCGACATTGGCAAGCTTGCGTCGACGTCGGGTCCATGGCCGGTTTCGGGAGCGGCGATCGCGATCGGCTGTCGCGCGTTGCGTGACGACGCCTGGGCCGAGACCACGTCAGCGCGACTTGCCCGGGACTGTGTTCGCCTCGATGCCATAGCGCAAGCGCAAAGCTGGATGCTGCTTGGGGGGACGCCGCTATTCCGTCTCTACGAGACGCCCGACGCGCTCGCCGCGCAAGACAGATTGGCACGAAGCCAGATCTGGTCGCGCGTCTTCGCGCAAAAGCCGACATGGCTTCGGCTCGGGCTTCCCGGCTGCGAAGCCGAATGGATGCGCCTTGCCGAGGTGCTAGCGCGCTAGCGCGAGCAGTCCTTCCAGGTCGAGATGCTTTTCGATGTGGTCGGCGAGCGCATCGAGCGCACTCTCGACCCTGGCGTGGTAGGGCTCGTTGCCAGCGGGAATGTCGAGCTTTGCCAGATACGCCTTGCGGAAATCATCCGACGTGAACAGGCCGTGCAGATAGCTGCCCTGCACGCGGCCGTCGCGCGAGATCGCGCCTTCCGGCTCGCCGTTCAGCTTCGCGAACGGCCGCGCACGATCGGGCCCATCGGTACGGCCGATGTGGATTTCGTACGCCTCGATCGGCTGGTCCGTGTCGGCATGCACGGCCGCAACACGCGTCAGCGTCTTCTGCGGGCTCATCACCGTTTCCACATCCAGTAGGCCAAGGCCCGGCGTGTCGCCTGCGGGACCTTCAATCCCCACTGGGTCCGCAACGCTGCGCCCGAGCATCTGATAGCCGCCGCAGAGGCCGAGCACATGGCCACCCCTGCGGTGATGCGCGAGCAGATCGATGTCCCAGCCTTGCGCGCGCAGGAAGGCGAGATCGCCGCGGGTGGACTTTGAGCCGGGGATGATGACGAGGCGGACATCGCCGGGAATCGCTTCGCCGGGGCGTACCATCACGAGATCGACGCCCGGCTCGAGCTTGAGTGGATCGAGATCGTCGAAATTGGCGATCCGCGACAGCGCCAGGCACGCAATCTTGCACTGACCCGGCTTGCGCGCGTCGCTGAGGCCGAGTGCATCCTCGGCCGGCAGCTCGCCGGCGCGGGCGAACCAGGGCAGCACGCCAAGGCCGCGCCATGCGGTCTTTTGCTCGATCAGCTTGTAGCCATCGTCGAACAGCGTGGGGTCGCCGCGGAACTTGTTGATGACAAAGCCTCGGATCATCGCGGCATCGCTGGGGTCGATCACCGTCTTGATGCCGACGAGCTGGGCGATGACGCCGCCGCGGTCGATGTCGCCGACCAGCACGACCGGCACGTCGGCCTTGCGCGCAAAACCCATATTGGCGATGTCGGCCTTACGCAGGTTCACCTCGGCCGGACTGCCCGCGCCTTCGACCAGAACGAGATCGGCGCGCGCCTTCAGCCGCTCAAAGCTCTCCAACACCGCGCCCATCAGTGAGGGCTTCATGGCCGCGTAGTCGCGCGCACGCGCGGTCGCGATGCGCTTTCCGTGGACGATCACCTGCGCGCCGACATCGGTCTCGGGCTTGAGCAGCACGGGGTTCATGTCCGTGTGCGGCTCGACGCCGGCGGCGAGGGCCTGCAACGCCTGGGCACGGCCGATCTCGCCGCCGTCGATGGTGACGGCGGCATTGTTCGACATATTCTGCGGCTTGAACGGGAGCACGCGCAGGCCGCGCCGCGTGAAGGCACGCGCGAGACCGGCGACGATGAGCGACTTGCCCACGTCCGAGCCGGCCCCCTGAATCATCAGCGCGCGTGCCATCGAACTCAGAACTCGACGCCGGCCTGTGCCTTGATGCCGCAGCGGAAGGGATGTTTCACCAGCGTCATCTCGGTGACGAGATCGGCGATCTCGATCAACTCGTCCTTGGCGTTGCGGCCGGTGAGCACGACATGCGTCATCGGTGGCTTCGAGGTGGTCAGAAACTCGACGACCTCGGCGATGTCGAGATAGTCGTAGCGCAACGCGATGTTGATCTCGTCGAGCACGACCATGCGCAAGCTCTCATCGAGGATCAGCTCCTTAGCCTTCTCCCAGCCGGCGCGCGCGGCGGCGATGTCGCGGGCGCGGTCCTGCGTCTCCCAGGTAAAACCTTCGCCCATGGCGTGGAACTGGCAGAGGTCGCCGAAATGGCCGGTGAGCAGGCGCCGCTCGCCGGTATCCCAGGCGCCCTTGATGAACTGGACGACCGCGCAGGGAAAGCCGTGCGCGACGCAGCGGACGATCATGCCGAAGGCCGAGGAGGACTTGCCCTTGCCGGCGCCGGTGTGGACGATGATGAGGCCCTTTTCGCCGCTCTTGGTCGCCATGATCTTGTCGCGGGCGGCCTTCTTCTTCGCCATTTTCGTGGCGTGGCGGGCGTCGGTTTCCTCGGCCGTTTTTGTATCCGGTTCAGGCGTCATCGGTCCCGGTCCTTCGGCTTGACAAGTGGCGGCCACCAGCAAATGGTGGCCCAGCGTTGGTTCCTGTCCTATGACAGGCGAAGAGGGAATGCGATAGGGTCCGAATCGGCAAGATTTGGGTCCAAAATGCAGCCGCCCCCGCGACCGTGACCGGAGAGATGTCCGAAGCCACTGATTCCCGCGGGAATCGGGAAGGCGGGGATCGAAGGGGAAAACCCTGCTCCGCAAGCCGGGAGACCTGCCAGCGCGGACGAGTTTTGGACCGGCGGACGGGGTGTTCCGCGACGGGGAAAACGGGCCTCCAAAAGAGCGGTCCGTCTGCCTCATCGCCTCCCGCTGTTATCTGGAAGAGGCGATGACCGTCACACTTCACGTCTGCATCACCTGCCGTGCCGGCGAGACGCCTGGCGAGGGCGAGGCGACGCCCGGCAAGCGCCTGCATGGTGCGATCCTCGACGCCGGCGTGCCCGAGGGCGTCAATGTGGTTCCCGTCGAATGCCTATCGGCCTGCAACCAGGGCTGCTCGGTCGCGCTCAGCGCGCCCGGTCGGTGGTCTTACGTCTATGGCCGCCTCTCGGATGCAAATGCGCAGGATGTGGTCGCAGGCGCCGCGGCTTATGCCGCCGCGCCTGACGGCCTCGTGCCCTGGCGCAGCCGGCCGGAAATATTCCGCAAGCAGTCGCTTGCCCGCATTCCCCCTATTGCCGTCGTGCCGGAGGCCGCCGAATGAACTCGCTCGCAAAAGTCCCCGTGACGGTGGTCACCGGTTTTCTCGGCTCCGGCAAGACGACGCTGATCCAGCATCTGCTCAGCAATGCCGGCGGCAAGAAGCTCGCGGTGCTCGTCAACGAGTTCGGTAGTGAGGGCGTCGACGGCGAGATCTTGAAATCCTGTGCCGATGCCAATTGCCCGGAGGAGAACATCGTCGAGCTCGCCAACGGCTGCATCTGCTGCACCGTTGCCGACGATTTCATTCCGACCATGGAAAAACTGCTGGCGCGGCCCGTGCGGCCCGATCACATCCTGATCGAGACCTCGGGCCTGGCGCTGCCGAAGCCGCTGCTGAAGGCATTCGACTGGCCGGAGATCCGCTCGCGCATCACCGTCGACGGCGTGATCGCGCTTGCGGATGCCGAGGCTGTCGCCGCTGGCCGCTTTGCACCAGATCCGATTGCCGTCGAAGCCCAGCGCGCGGCGGACGAGAATTTGGACCACGAGACGCCGCTGTCGGAAGTATTCGAGGACCAGATCGCCTGCGCCGACATCGTGCTGCTGACCAAGGCCGACCTCGCTGGGGCGGCGGGACTTGAAGCGGCCAAGGCTGCCATCACCGCCGAGATGCCGCGCCGCGTGCCGATGCTCCCCGTGACCGACGGTGCGATCGATGCGCGCGTCATCCTCGGTCTCGGCGCCGCCGCCGAGAACGATCTCGCCGCGCGTCCCTCGCATCATGACGGCGAGGAAGAGCACGAGCACGATGATTTCGCCTCGGTCGTGGTCGACCTTCCTGAAGTCGCCGACGTCGATGCGCTGGTCGCATCCGTCCAGAAGCTGGCGCGCGAGCAGAACGTGCTGCGGGCCAAGGGCTACATCGCGGTCGCGGGCAAGCCGATGCGGCTGCTGCTGCAGGCGGTCGGCGAGCGCGTGCGCCACCAGTTCGACAAGCCCTGGGGCGCAGGTCACAGGCGGTCGAAGCTCGTCGTGATCGGCGAGCACGGCGATATCGACGAGGCCGCCATCAAGGCAGGACTAGGTATCTGATGCACGTCGTCTTCCGCGAGAGCCGCGGTCTGGAGGAGACCGCGACGCCAAGGGATATCGGCCAGGACCCGGCCGATCTCGTGGTGCTCTCGTATTCGGATTCGGATCTCGCGGCGTTCGCAGCCGGCTGGCGGCGTGGTCGCGAGAGCCTGCCGACGCTGCGGCTCGCGAATCTTGCTGAGCTGCGTCATCCGCTGTCGGTCGACACCTATATCGAGCGCACGCTGTCGCAGGCACGTGGCATTCTGGTGCGGTTGATCGGCGGTGAGTCCTATTGGTCCTATGGACTTGCGGCCCTGCAACAGCTCGCCAGCGATCGCAATATCGTGCTGGCCGTGCTGCCGGCCGACGGCCGTGACGACATGCGGCTCGATGCATACTCGACCTTGCCTGTCTCGACGCTGCGCCGGCTCAAGGTGCTCTGCGACACCGGCGGCCCGGTCGCGGCGCAGGCCGCGATCGCACAGCTCGCGCTGGCCTCGGGCCTCTATGCCGGGCCTGTCATCGGCGAGACGGCCGTGCCCGAGATGGGATTCTACGATCCCGCCCGCGGCGTCATTGCGGCACCGGCGCATGGCGAGGGCAGGCCGAGTGTGCTGGTGGCGTTCTACCGTTCCTATCTCACCGCCGCGGATACGGGCCCCGTCGATGCTCTGATCGCAGCGCTGCGCGAGCGCGGCTTTGACGCCTGCGGCGTGTTCGTGACCTCGCTGAAGGCTGCGGGCGTCGCGGATTGGTTGCGGGCGCAGTTCGCGCAAAATCGTCCGGCGGCGATCATCAACGCGACGGCGTTCTCAGCCCTGGGCGATGACGGCACGACGCCTTTCGATGCCGCATCGTGCCCGGTGTTCCAGGTTGCGCTCTCAACGGCCCGGCGCGAGGACTGGACGGAGTCGCTGCGCGGCCTGTCGCCCGGCGATCTCGCGATGCATGTGGTGCTGCCCGAGGTGGATGGCCGTCTGTTCGTGGGCGTGGTGAGCTTCAAGTCGGCAGCCGGGCGCGATCCCGATCTGCAATTCGCGCATCTGGCGCATCGCGCCGATGAGGAGCGCGTGACAGCCGTCGCCGCGCGCGTCGCGGCCTGGCGGAGCCTTGCGGTGAAGTCGGTTGCCGAGAAGCGGCTGGCAATTGTGCTCTCGAACTATCCGGGCCGGCCGCATCAGATCGCGCATGCGGTCGGTCTCGATGCGCTGGCCTCGGTCGAGGCGTTGGTGTCCGATCTCGCTGAGGCCGGCTTCAATGTTGTTCCGGTCCATGCGCTCGGCGAGGCGCTGCTCAAGCAGAATCTCACTTGGAGCGTCGCAGACTACCGCGCGGCGATTTCGCGCCTGCCGCAAGTCTTGCAGGATGATCTCGCGCAAGCCTGGGGCGCGCCGGAGGATGATCCGAGCTGCCGCGACGGCGCGTTTCATTTCGCCGCGATCCAATGCGGCCGATCGATCATCGCGGTTCAGCCGGAACGCGGCGATGCGGCCACGCGCGATACCGACTATCACGATCTCGCCCGCACGCCGCGCCACGGTTATGTGGCGTTCTATCTCTGGCTTCGGCAGCAGGCTTGTGATGCCGTCGTGCACATGGGCGCACATGGTACGCTGGAATGGCTGCCCGGAAAATCCGTGGCGCTGTCATCGCACTGTTGGCCGGAAGCCCTGATCGGCGATCTCCCCGTGATCTATCCCTTCATCGTCAACGATCCCGGCGAGGCCGCGCAGGCCAAGCGGCGCTTGGGGGCCGTGACCATCGGCCATCTGCCGCCGCCGCTCACCGCATCCGCCGTGCCGGAAGGCTTGCGCCGGCTCGAACAGCTCCTCGACGAATATTCGACTGCCGATGGTCTCGATCCCGCGCGCCGTCAGCGATTGATCGCAGCGATCCGCGACGAGGCGCGCGTGGCGGGCCTCGAAGACGATCTCGGTTTGGATGCTTCGGCCGCACCCGCCGAAGCCATTCCGCGGATCGATCGCTTCGTCTGCGATCTCAAGGAAAGCCAATTCGGCGACGGCCTGCATGTGTTCGGCCGAGGCGCCTGCGGCGATGCGGAGCGCGACGCGTTGCGTTCGGCACTTGCCGGCAAGCGCGTTGCGCCGGGACCGTCAGGCTCGCCCTATCGCGGCCGTCAGGACGTGCTCCCAACCGGACGCAACCTCTTTGCCGTCGATCCGCGCGCGGTGCCGACGCCGTCGGCACATGCGCAGGGCATCAAGCTTGCGGAAGAGCTGCTGCGCCGCCACCTGCAGGATCATGGCGACTGGCCGAAGGGGCTCGTGGTCGATCTCTGGGGCTCGGCGACGATGCGCACCGCGGGCGAGGAGTTCGCGATGGCGCTGCATCTGGCAGGCCTTGCGCCGCGCTGGGATCACGCCTCCGGCCGCGTCACCGGTTACGACATCATCGCGCCGGCCGAGCTCGGCCGTCCCCGCATCGACGTCACGTTGCGGGTGTCGGGCCTGTTCCGCGACGTCTTCGCAGGCCTTGCGCAATTGTTCGAGGCCGCCTCCGAAGCGCTTGCGGCGCGCGAGGACGAGGGCGACGAGAATCCGTACCGCCACCGCACCTCCCGCGTGTTCGCGCCGCGCCCCGGACAATACGGCGTGGGTCTATCCGCGATCCCCGATGCCTTCACGCCGGAGACGCGCGAGGCTGCCGGCGAAGCCTGGTTGTCGGCATCGTCCTGGGCGTTCTCGGCCGACGGCGAGATGCAGCCGAATCGCGCCGGCATCGAGCAGCGCCTCGCTGCGGCCGATGGCTTTGTCCATGTCCAGGACTTGCCGGAAACCGATCTTCTGCTCGCCGCCGATTATGCCGCGCATGAAGCCGGCGTTGCGGCGGCTGCGGCGCATCTCGGCGCGGCAGGGCCTTCGCTCTATCACCTCGATACGACGCGTCCCGAGCAGCCCCACGCGCGCACCCTGACCGAGGAGATCTCACGTGTCGTCCGTGCGCGCGCGGCCAATCCGGCCTGGATCGCCGGGATGATGCGTCACGGTTTTCGCGGCGCCGCCGAGATCACCGCGACGCTGGAGCACATGGCCGCTTTCGCGCATCTCGCCGGTGCCGTGCCGCCGCATCTATTCGACCTCTACTACGATGCTACGCTCGGCAATGACGACGTCCGCGCTTTCATGGCGCGTGAAAATCCGTCCGCTCTCGCCGCGATGGAAACCTGTTTTGCGCGCCTGCATGATGCGGCGCTTTGGCAAACGCGCCGCAATTCGATCGCGGCGGCGCTGCGGGAGGCCTCATGAGCGCGGCCACGGTCAAGGGCTGGTGTCCCGGTGCGCTGCGCCCGATGCTCTCGGGCGATGGGCTCGTGGTGCGCGTGCGTCCGTTCGGTGGGCGGCTTGAAGCACCGCAAATCACAGGACTTGCCGAGCTCGCCGGGCAACACGGCAATGGTCTGATCGACGTGACGAGCCGCGCCAATCTGCAGATCAGGGGCGTCAGTGAAGAAGGCCATCGACCGTTGATCGACGGCCTTGCGGGATTGGCGCTGCTCGATCCCGATCCGGCGACGGAAGCTCGTCGCAACATCCTCGTGACGCCGTTCTGGCGCGCTGGCGACGCGACTCAATCGCTCGCCGCCGAGCTTGAAGAAGCGCTTGAGGATAATTCGCTCGCGCTTCCAACGAAATTCGGCTTCGCCATCGACGACGGGACCTCGCGCGTGCTCGCCGGCGATTCCGCCGATATACGGATCGAGCGCGATCGCACAGGCGGTCTCCTGGTGCGAGCCGACGGCGCAAAGCTCGGCCGCTCGGTGGCACGCGGAGAGGCCGTGAGCACAGCGCTCGCTCTGGCAAGCTGGTTCCTGGTCTCCGGCGGCGCGACCGGGGGGCGAGGGCGCATGGCGGCGCACATTGCGTCCGGAGCGGCATTGCCTCAATCGCTACGCGGCGAGACCGAGCCCGCGCCCGTGATGGCCGCCTCGCGCCCCGGGCACTATCCGCAAGGCGCGATGGTCGGCGTCGCGTTCGGGCAGATGCTGCACACGACGCTGCATCAGTTCGCCGGTTGCGGACATGCGCTGCGCATGACTCCCTGGCGGATGGTGCTGAGCGAGGGCAAGCGCGAGATGCCGAGCGCGCCGGGCCTGATCACCGAGCCGTTTGATCCCGCGTTGCGCGTCATCGCCTGCAGCGGCGCGCCGCGCTGCCGCGAAGCCCATGCCGATACGCGCGCGCTCGCCGCAGCGCTCGCCCCGCGCATTGCCGCCGATACGCGGCTCCACGTCTCCGGCTGCGGCAAGGGCTGTGCCCATTCTGGCACGGCCGCGGTCACGCTGGTTGCGACCCGCGCCGGATTCGATCTCGTCCGTGACGGCTCGATCCGCGACGAGCCGGTGCTGCGCGGCCTGAACGGCGCCGACATCGTCAGCGATCCCTCCATCCTGGTGGGAGGGAACTGATGCCGCACACTTACGAGACCGATGGCGCTGCGATCTACCGGCAGTCCTTTGCGACCATCCGCGCCGAAGCCGATCTCGCGCGCTTTTCGCCCGACGAGGAGCAGGTGGTGGTGCGGATGATCCATGCTGCCGGCATGGTCGGTCTGGAGGCGCATATCCGTTTCACGCCGGGCATGGCGACCGCTGCGCGCGCCGCCCTGCAAAGGGGCGCGCCGATCCTCTGCGACGCGCGCATGGTCTCGGAAGGGATTACCCGCGCGAGGCTTCCTGCGGCCAACGCCGTCATCTGCACGCTTGGCGACGAGACCGTGCCGGCACTCGCGCAATCCATGCAGAACACCCGCTCGGCCGCGGCGCTGGAGCTGTGGCGGCCGCATCTGGGTGGTGCGATCGTTGCGATCGGTAATGCGCCGACCGCCCTGTTTCATCTTCTCAACATGCTGGAGGACGGCGATTGCCCGCGGCCCGCGGCGATCATCGGCTGTCCCGTCGGCTTCGTCGGCGCGGCCGAATCCAAGGCCGCGCTGATGGCTGATCCGCCTGTGCCGGCGCTGACGGTCCAGGGCCGCCTCGGCGGCTCCGCGATCACGGTTGCGGCCGTGAACGCGCTGGCGAGCCGGAGCGAATAGCGATGGGACGCATCATCTGCTGCGGTCTCGGCCCCGGCGATCCCGATCTGATGAGCGTGCGTTCCGATCGCACCGTGCGCGCCGCACAGCACGTCGCCTACTTCCGCAAGAAGGGCAGGCCGGGCCAGGCCCGGCGGATCGTCGAGGGCATGCTGGCGGCCGACGTCACCGAATATCCCATGGAATATCCCGTTACGACGGAGATCGCCTTCGACAGCGCCGAGTACGTGCAGCTGCTGACCGGCTTCTACGACGAGTGGGCGGAGCGCCTGGCGCGGCTTTCGCGCGCGGTCGACGTCGTCGTGCTGTGCGAGGGCGATCCATACTTCTACGGCTCCTTCATGCATCTGCACACGCGCCTGCAAGGCCGCGTCGAGATCGAGGTGATTGCCGGCATTCCCGGCATGGTCGGCTGCTGGAACGGCGTCGGACAGCCGATCGCGCTCGGCGACGACGTGACGACGGTGCTGATGGGCACGCTTCCCGAAGACGAGCTCGAGCGGCGTATGCGTGATTCCGATGCGCTCGTCGTCATGAAGACCGGGCGCAATCTCGCAAAGGTGCGCCGCGCGCTCAGCTCAGCCGGCCGGCTCGATGATGCCTGGCTGGTCGAGCGCGGCACCATGCCGGGCGAGCGCGTGGTGCGGCTCGCCGAGGTCGATGGCGCGGACTGTCCCTATTTCGCGATCGTGCTGGTGCACGGCAAGGGCCGGCACCTGGACGCCGCCGAATGACGGGCACGCTGACCATCGCGGGCCTGGGGCCGGGCAGCGATGCTCTGGTGACGCCCGAGGTCACGGCTGCGCTGGCCGCCGCAACCGATATTCTGGGCTATGCGCCCTATGTCGCGCGCGTACCGCCGCGTGCTGGGCTTAAGCTGCATCCCTCGGATAACCGCGAGGAGCTGCAGCGCGCGAGCGAAGCCCTGCGGCTTGCCGCAGAAGGTGGACAGGTCGTCGTCGTCTCCTCCGGCGATCCCGGCGTCTTCGCGATGGCCTCTGCCGTGTTCGAGGCGCTCGAACAGGCGCCGCAATGGCGGGATCTTTCGATTCGCGTGTTGCCTGGCATCACCGCGATGTTGGCCGCGGCCGCACGCGTGGGCGCGCCGCTCGGCCATGATTTCTGCGCGATCAATCTCTCCGACAATCTCAAGCCGTGGGCAGTCATCGAGAAGCGGCTGCGGCTCGCCGCCGAAGCCGATTTTTCCATTGCGATGTACAATCCGCGCTCCGCAAGTCGGCCCGAAGGATTTGGCCGCGCGCTCGCGCTGCTGAAGGAGGCCGGTTGCGGCGAGCGCCTCGTGATTTTTGCGCGCGCGGTCAGCACAGCTGACGAGAGGATCGAGACTGTCACGCTGAACGAAGCCCGGCCCGAGATGGCCGACATGCGCACGCTGGTGATCGTCGGCAATTCGCAGACGCGTCGGGTCGGCCGCTGGGTCTATGCGCCGAGGCGGGTAGAATGACCGAGCCACTGCATCACCTCGGTGACGCTCTCAACCCGTCGGCGCGCGGGCAGCTTCGGCCGCGAGATCATGATCACGGGCAGGCCGAGCAAGCGAGCCGCGTCGATCTTGGCGCGCGCGCCATCGCCGCCGGAATTGCGGGCGACGATCCAGCCGATGCCACGCCCACGCATCAGATCAAGCTCACTGTCGAATGTGAACGGTCCGCGCGATACGATCACATCGGCGGCGAAGGGCAGCGGCGCCTCCGGCGGATCGACGAACCGCAGCGTGTAGGTATGCTGCGGCTTGCTCGCGAACGGCGCAATGTGCTGGCGGCCGATGGCGAGGAACACGTTTGCGGGCGGCTCGGGCAGCGCGGCGACCGCGGCATCGACGGCAGTGACTTCGATCCAGTTGTCGCCGGGCGCTTTCGTCCAAGGCGCGCGCTCCAGCGCAATCAGCGGTGTGGCGGTTTCCGCGCACGCCTCGATCGCATTGCGGCTCATCTCCGCGGCGAAGGGATGCGTCGCGTCGATCACATGCGTGATGCCTTCGCTGCGGATGGTGTCGGCAAGCCCGCTCACCCCACCGAAGCCGCCGATGCGGGTCGGCAGCGGCTGATCCGCCGGTGCGCGGGTGCGGCCGCCATAGGAATAGATGGCCTCGATGCCTGCGCGCGCGATCGCCGCCGCGAGCTGGCTCGCATCGGCAGTTCCGCCCAGAATGAGGGCGCGCGTCATGGCTGATTCCTTGGCTGATCCCTGGCTGACCATCATCGGTATCGGCGAAGATGGCCTTGCCGGGCTGTCCGAAGCAAGCCGAAAGGCGCTCAATGAGGCCGAAACCGTCTTCGGTGGTGAACGGCATCTCGCGCTTGCCGGCGTCGGCAGCCGCGGCCGTCCCTGGCCGGTGCCGTTCGACGCCGACGTCGTTCTGGGCAGCCGCGGCAGGCCGACGGCGGTGCTCGCCTCCGGTGATCCGTTCTGGCATGGCGCCGGTGCAGCTCTCGCCGAGAGGCTGCAAGCCGGCGAGTGGATCGCGCGTTCGGCACCGTCGACCTTCTCGCTTGCGGCCGCGCGGCTGGGCTGGCGGCTCGAAACCGCCGTCTGCCTTGGGATTCACGCCGCACCGTTCGAACGTCTCGTTCCGCATCTGGCGCGAGGAGCGCGCATCATCTGCCTCGTGCGCGATGGGAAAGCGGCAAGCGATCTCGCAAAATGGTTGAGCGAGCGCGGATGGGGTACCTCGACCTTCTGGACGCTCGCCGCACTCGGTGGTCCGCGCGAAAGCATCCAAGAATATCGCGCCGACGGTTTCGCCGGTGATCCCGCTGGAAACCTGGTCGCAGTCGCCGTTGAGGCGACGGGCACGCAGGGCATCCCCCGCAGCTCGGGAATTTCGGACGATCTGTTCGTCCATGACGGCCAGATCACCAAGCGGCCGGTGCGCGCGCTGGCGCTCTCGGCGCTGGCGCCGCGTCCCGGCGAGCGGCTGTGGGATGTCGGCGCCGGTTCGGGCTCGATCTCGGTCGAGTGGGCGCTGTGCGGTGGAGCGGCAACCGCCATCGAGGTGCGCGAAGATCGTGCCGCAAACATCGGCCGCAATGCAACGGCGTTTGGGCTTTCGCACAGGATCACCGTCGTCACAGGGAGGGCGCCTGAAGCTGTTGCTGCACTCGAAGCACCGGATGCGGTCTTCATCGGCGGCGGTCTCGACATCGCGATGTTCGATGCGATCTGGTCGCGGCTTTCGCCGGGCACACGGCTGGTCGCGCATTCTGTGACACTGGAGACGGAAGCGCTGCTCGGCGAGCTGCATCAGCGCCACAGCGGTGAGCTGATGCGGGTGGAGATCGCGCACGCTTCCCCGCTCGGCCGTTACCGGTCCTGGGAGGCGGCACGGCCGGTGGTGCAGTGGAGTACCGTCCGATGAAGGTGGCCGGGTTCGGGTTCAGGAGAGATGTCAGTCTCGCTTCGCTGCGCGAAGCGCTGCTGGCGGCGGGTGATCCCGAAGGTCTTACGGCGATTGCAACCGTTAGCGACAAGGCTGATGCGGAGCCGCTGAAGCAGCTCGCGCTTGAGTGCGGCGTGCCGATCAAGGCTGTTCCGGCCGACATGTTGGCCGGTATCGCCACGCCGACCCAGTCAAACCTTGTGATGGAGAAGTTCGACACCGGATCGGTCGCCGAGGCGGCTGCTCTCGCGGCTGCCGGCCCGCGCGCAAGATTGATTGCAATACGTGTTGTCTCGCGGGATCGCACCGCGACCGCCGCGATCGCGGAAGGAGACGGCGCATGACGGTGCATTTCATCGGGGCAGGACCGGGCGCGCCTGACTTGCTGACGTTGCGCGGTCGCGACCTGATCGCGGCCTGTCCAGTCTGTCTCTATGCCGGCTCGCTGGTGCCCGAGGGCGTGCTGGCGCATTGCCCGCCCGGCGCGCGCATCGTCAACACCGCATCCCTATCGCTCGACGAGATCATCGCGGAGATCGGCGCCGCGCATACGGCGGGCAAGGATGTGGCGCGACTGCATTCCGGCGATCTCGCGATCTGGTCCGCGATGGGTGAGCAGCTGCGCCGCCTGCGCGCACTCGGCATTCCGTTTACCGTGACGCCTGGTGTGCCGTCCTTCTCCGCCGCTGCGGCAGCGTTGGAGGCCGAGCTGACGCTGCCGGGGCTTGCCCAGACAGTGGTGCTGACGCGCACGCCGGGCCGAGCCAGCGCCATGCCTGAAGGCGAGAAACTCGCCGCATTCGCCGCCACCGGCGCTGTGCTTGCGATCCATCTGTCGATCCACCTGCTCGACAAGGTCGTCGCCGAGCTCGCGCCGCATTATGGCGCGGATTGCCCGGTCGCCATCGTCTGGCGCGCGAGCTGGCCGGACCAGCGCATCGTCCGCGCGACGCTTGCGACGCTCGATGCTGCCGTCGGCACCGAGATGGAGCGCACCGCGATCATTCTGGTCGGCAGAACGCTTGGCGCTGCGGATTTCGACGAGAGCCGCCTCTATGCTGCCGATTATGATCGCCGCTATCGGCCTGTCGGTGCCGAGCCACGCTTTCCGGAGGCCTCGTGATGGCGGCAGGGCTCGTCATCTCCGCACCGGCTTCCGGCGTCGGCAAGACCACGGTGACGCTGGCGCTCGCGCGCGCCTGGCGCAATCGCGGATTGAACGTGCAGTGCTTCAAGAGCGGTCCCGATTACATCGATCCCGCCTTCCACGCCGCCGCTACGGGGCGCGCTTCCGTCAACGTCGATAGCTGGGCGATGGACCGCGGGGGCATCGCGCATCTCGTCAGTCGCGGCGCGGACGCCGATATCGTGCTCGCCGAGGGCTCGATGGGCCTGTTCGACGGTGTCGCCATGCGCGGCGTCTCCGGTACCGGTGCCACCGCCGACATTGCGGAGATGCTGGGCTGGCCGGTGGTGCTGGTGATCGATCCCTCCGGCCAGGCGCAGACCGCGGCGGCGATCGCCGCGGGACTTCGCGATTATCGCCCCGGTGTGCGGCTTGCCGGCGTCGTGCTCAACCGCGTCGCCAGCCCGCGCCATGAAGACCTCGTGCGGCGTGCGCTCAACGATTCCGGCATTGCCGTGTTCGGCGCGCTGCCGCGTCATGCCGAGATCAGCCTGCCGAAGCGACATCTCGGCCTGGTACAGGCCGAAGAGCAGGGCGAGATCGGCAAGCTGATCGACGAGGCGGCGCGCTTCGTCGCCGAGCATGTCGATCTCGATGCGGTGCTACGATCGGCTGCGTCCTGGACCCCACAACCTGCCGCGAACGGCCTGAACGTGACGCCGCCGGGCCAGCGCATCGCGCTGGCCCGCGATGCGGCGTTCTCCTTCGTCTATCCGCATATGCTGGAAGCCTGGCGCGGGGCGGGCGCGGAGATCTCGACATTCTCGCCGCTTGCCGATGAGGCGCCCGACGCGAGCGCCGACGTGTGCTGGCTGCCCGGCGGCTATCCCGAACTCCATGCCGGCAAGATCGCGGCCAATGCGCGCTTTCGCAGCGGCCTGCGCGCCTTTGCCGAAACGCGGCCGGTGCATGGCGAATGCGGTGGCTATATGGTGCTGGGCACCGCCTTGACCGATGCGGACGGAATCCGCCATGAGATGACAGGGCTGCTTGGCCTCGAGACCAGCTTTGCCAAACGCCGCATGCATCTCGGTTATCGTCTGGCCGAACTCGCCGCGCCGATGCCGGGACATCGCCCCAGTGCGCGCCTGCGCGGCCACGAATTCCACTATTCGACGATTCTTGCCCAGCCTGACGTGCCGCTGGCCGTCGTGCATGATGCGACCGGCGCGGTCATCGCGGAGACCGGCTCGCAGCGCGGTCACGCCACCGGCACCTTCTTTCATCTGATCGCGGAGGACCGGTGAGCGGATTCGTCTCCTTCATCTCCGCCGGACCCGGCGACCCCGAGCTTCTCACGCTCAAGGGTGCCGCGCGGCTGCGCGAAGCCGATGTCGTGCTCTATGACGATCTTGCTTCCGGCGCGATCCTCGATCTCGCCCGGCCCGGCGCCAATCTCGTCGCGGTGGGGAAGCGGGCAGGGCGTCCCTCGACCAAGCAGCACCACGTCAACCGTCTCTTGGTCGACTATGCCGCAACAGGCGTGCGCGTGGTGCGGCTCAAGTCGGGCGACGCGGGCATTTTCGGCCGGCTCGAGGAGGAATTGGAGACGCTGCGTGAGGCCGGTATCGGCTACGAGATCGTTCCCGGCGTCACCTCGGCCTGCGTTGCCGCGGCGCAAGCCGGCATTCCCCTGACCCGGCGCCATACCTCGCGCCGGGTGCAGTTCGTCACCGGCGCCGATGTCACCGGCGAGCTGCCGCCCAACCTGAACTGGGCGGCACTGGCCGACCCGGAAGCGACGACTGTGGTCTATATGGGCCGGCGCACCTTCCCGGCGCTTGTCGCAAACTTGATCGCGCACGGGCTCGCTGCGGATACCCCCGCGCTGTTCGCCGAATCCCTCGGACGCCCCGACGAACGGCTGGTCCGCACCACCATCGCCGAGCTTGCCGAGCAGCTTGCGCGCGGCGGCGCCGCCTCGACGGCCGCCGTGATCCTGTTTGGGGCGCTGGCGGGGGATTATCCGTCATGACGGCCTTGGCCGCCGTTCGCCCCTTGACGCAGGCTCAGCGAAAGGGGCACACAAGAGAGGCATGGTGCTCGACGCGGCGCAAAGCGCCGGAGCATAATCGGGAATGGGGGTGGGCGGACCCAGTTGCGGCGCCCAAAACCCCAGCCGCCCCCGCGACTGTAAGCGGTGAGGGACTCCGATCAGCCACTGGGCCGCAAGGTCCGGGAAGGCCGGAAATCCCGGGGAACCGCGAGCCAGGAGACCGGCCCTGCACGTTTTGAGGCCAAGGCCGTCGGGTGTGACGGCAGGAAGGAATTGAGCCATGCATATCGAACCCGGCATAGTGACGGGCGCCAAGCTCGTGTTGAGTTACGCAACCGGCATCGCCGCAGGCGGCGTTGCGCTGAAGCTCGCGGTGGAGACCGTGCGTGAGCAAGGCATCACGTCGTTCGCGGCGCGGACGCTCGCCACCACAGTCCTTGTCTTCACCTTCTTCGAGATCCTGCCGCACTTCCCGGTCGGCGTCTCCGAGGTGCACTTCATTCTCGGCTCGACACTGTTCCTGCTGTTCGGTGCGGCGCCCGCGGCCTTCGGCCTTGCGTTCGGTCTGCTGCTCCAGGGCGTGTTCTTCGAGCCCGCCGACATCCCGCAATACGGCATGAACGTCACCACGCTGCTGGTGCCGCTGTTCGCGATCCAGGCGATCGCCACACGGATCATTTCGCGCAACACCGCCTATGTCGATTTGAAGTATCGGCAGGCGTTGGCGCTCTCGACGACCTACCAGGCCGGCGTGATCGCCTGGGTGGCGTTCTGGGCGCTCTATGGCTCCGGTTTTGCCATGACCAATCTCGCCAACATCGCGACGTTCGCGGCGTCCTATGCGCTGGTCATCGTGATCGAGCCGCTCGCCGATCTCGCGGTGCTGGCGCTGGCGAAGTCGTTGCGCGGCGTCACCGCGCCCGGCCTCGTCACCCCGCGCCTGCATAACGCGGCCTGAGAGACAAGCGAACGGGCGGCCTGCAGGGCCGTCCGTCGCGTTCGCGATGCTCACGCTCTCTTTGATAGGCATCGGTTGCGGCGATCCCGACCAGCTCACGCGCGCCGCTGTTCAAGCGATCAATGCCGCCGATCTCATCCTGATCCCGCGCAAGGGGACGGCGAAGTCCGATCTCGCCGATCTCAGGCGGACGATCTGCGCCGATGTGCTCACCAGCGACAAGACAGCGATCGCCGAATTCGACCTTCCCGTGCGCGACGCAGCTGAAGCTGATTACCGCAAGGGCGTGGACCATTGGCACGATGCGGTTGCCGCGACTTGGTCGAAAGCGATCGCAAAGCATCTCGAAGGTGAGGGCAGGGTTGCGCTGCTGATCTGGGGCGATCCCTCGCTCTATGATTCCTCGTTGCGGATTGCGCGGCGGCTCAATCCGTTGCCGACGATCGAAGTCGTGCCCGGCATCACCTCGATCCAGGCGCTGTGCGCGGCCCATGCGCTGCCGCTCAACGACATCGGCGAGCCCTTTCTGGTCACGACCGGGCGGCGCTTGCGTGAAGGCGGCTGGCCGGCAGGTGTGAATACCGTTGTTGTAATGCTCGACGGCGGCACGGCGTTCCAGTCGCTCGATCCGGAAGGCTTTCAGATCTGGTGGGGCGCCTATCTCGGCATGCCCGACCAGATCGTCATGTCAGGCGTGCTCGCCGAGGTCGGCACTCGCATCGTTGCCACGAGACAAGAGGCGCGCGAGCGGCACGGTTGGATCATGGACAGCTACATTCTCAAGCGCAGGCCGTAAGCGAGGCAGCATGCTCCCCGAATGGGTCACCCAAAATTGCCCCGATGTCTCCGTAGTGCATCGCGAGGCGGCCATCGCGCGGCAGGCGCAATTGACAAAGCCGACCGGTGCACTCGGCCGGCTGGAGCAGCTCGCAATCGAGCTTGCGGGCCTGCAGGCGACCGAGCAGCCGCGTGCCGCGCGGGTGCCGATCATCATCTTCGCCGGCGACCACGGCATCGTCGCGCAGGGCGTCTCGGCCTATCCGCAAGCCGTGACCATCGCGATGATGGCGAATTTCGCCTCCGGCGGTGCCGCGATCTCGGTGCTGGCGCGTGAGCTTGGCTCGAGCCTGGACGTCGTCGATGCCGGCACGCTGGCGCAGGACGAGATGGCAGGTATCGTCACCGACAAGCCGCGCCATGGCACGCGCGATTTCAGCGTGGACGCCGCGCTGACGCCTGCGGAGCTGGCGTTCGCCTTCGAGGCTGGCCAGAGCGCCGTCGCACGTGCGGCGGCCCATCAGCCCGATCTTCTGATCTTCGGCGAGATGGGGATCGGCAACACGACGACTTCGGCGGCGATCGCGGCGAGCCTGCTTGGCATCAGCGCCGAGGAGATCGCCGGCAGCGGCACCGGCGTCGATGCGGCGGGTCGCGCGCACAAGGCCCGTGTCATCGATGCTGCGATCGCGCGTCACGGCGTTGGCGGCGCTTCGCCGGAAAAAATCCTATGCGCCGTTGGCGGCCTGGAGATCGCGGCGATCTCAGGTGCGATCATCGCGGCCGCGCAGCGCCGCATCCCTGTATTGATCGATGGCTTCATCGTATCGGTGGCAGCGCTCGCAGCAGTGCGGCTTAATCCGTCGTGCCAGCCGTTCCTGCTGCCGTCGCATCAATCGGCGGAGCAGGGGCATCGGCTGGTGTTGCGCGCGCTGAACGTGCAGCCGTTGATCAGCCTCGATCTCAGGCTCGGTGAGGGGTCGGGTGCTGCCATCGCGCTGCCGCTGGTACGGCTCGCCTGCAGCCTTCACAACGGCATGGCGACGTTTGCGCAGGCCAATGTGCCTGACAGACCTAACTGATCCGCTGATTGACGCAGACGACGCGCCAGCCGCTCGCAAGGCGATCAATCCGGGTCAGCGACAGCGGATCGACCACGAAGCGCAAGGCGGCCTGCGGCGTCAGATCCAGCGCGATGCAGAGCGCGGCGCGAATGGTGCCGGAATGCACGACGAGCGTGGCCGATCCGGCTGCGATCCGCGACAGGCCCAGCCGGACACGCGCGACCTGATCCGCAAAGCTTTCGCCGCCCGGCGGCCGTCCGCCAGCCGGATCGCTCCAGAACTGCGCATAGGCCTCGCCGCCGGTGGCAGCGAGCTCGTCATGGCGATGGCCGGTCCAGTCACCGAAATCCTGCTCGCGGAATTCACTGACCAGCTTCGGTTCGAGCCCCAGCGCGCGTGCCGTCTCGACCGTGCGCCGCGACGGGCTGGCATAGCTGGCGGCATCCCGCGGCAGACGCCGCCGCAGAGCGTCCAATTGCACGCGATCGCTGAGATCGGCCGGCGCGTCGGCGGCATGGATGGTGCCTGTGACGCCCGCGACGGGCGCGTGCCGTATCAACCAGAGGAAGGTCTCGCCTTCCATGCTCATCTCCAAGGAAGTTGGTCGTTGTGGCCATAACGCCGCAACTGGCACATTGACTCTGTCTTGATGGTAATCCTAGATGCTTGCGACGGTTTCCCCGAGAGGGGATGAAAAGGGAATACGGTGCGGGGACATTGTCCCCAACGCCGTGGCTGCCCCCGCAACTGTGAGCGGATAATCCTTCGTCAGAAGCCACTGGGTCCTCGGTCCCGGGAAGGCGACGAAGCGGTGATGACCCGCGAGCCAGGAGACCTGCCGTCAGCCGTGGTCACACGCGAAGATGTCGGTCGGGGAGTACAGACATTCGGCTTCATCGGACGGCTGAAGAGCCAAAAGGTGAGACCTCGTTCGCTGTGACGTGCCACTGACGTCATACCGAGGTCCGAAAACCGTGTCTTCCATCCGTATCTTACGACCGCGACAATTCCTGCTCGCCTCCGCGGCACTCACATCCTTTGCCGCTCTCGATCCGCCCGCTGCGCTGGCGCAGCAGGCCCGTGAACCCCTGCCGCCGGTCGAGGTGTCGCCGGCCCAATCCCGCAAGCAGGCCAATCCTGCCGGCCGGGAGGCGCAGAGCACGCGCCGCGCAGCAGCGCGCAGGTCGGCGGCCGCAGCAGCGATGCCGAAGCCCGTCGTGCCGACTGCGCCACCCCCGACGCCGCTTAACAGCAATGCCGTCGCCGAAAGCGCCTCGCGGCTCGGCTTGACGGTGCGCGAGACGCCCGCGACCGTCGAGGTGATCTCGGCCGAGACCATGCGCGAGCAGGGCTATCGCACCGTGTCCGACGTGGCGCAGGGGGCGGTCGGCGTCACCTCCGGCGATAATCCGGCCGAGCCTTCCGCCTTCTCGATGCGCGGCTTCACCAACAGCCAGATCAACACGCTCTACAACGGCATCAAGATCGGTCCGCAGAACATGACCTCGCGGATCATGGACACCGCCAATCTGGAGGCCGTGGAGTTCCTGAAGGGCCCGGCCTCGCTGATCTCGGGCGAGGGCGCCGCCGGCGGCGCGATCAACTTCGTCACCAGGCAGCCGCACACGGGACCGATCCGGAACGAAGCTGATTTCTCCTGGGATTCGCTCAACTCGTTCCGCGCGCATTACGGCTCGGGCGGCAGCACCAATGTGCAAGGCCTCGACTACCGCTTCGACATCAGCCGTTCCGCGCTCAACGGCTTTGCCGACGACACCAATACAAAGATGCTCGATGTGTCGGGCCAGCTCAACTATCGCATCTCCGACAGTCTCAAGATCTGGGGCGCGATCGAGTATCGCGAGGACCGCTCGAAAGCCTATTGGGGCGCGCCGCTGGTGCCGATCGCCTTCAGCGGCTCGCACGCGACGACGGGGATCGTTTCCGGCAACTACTTCAACAGGACCGACCTGGGCGCGGTCACGATCGACGACCGCACCTTCAACACCAACTACAATGTCCTCGACAACCGCAATGTCGCTCAGGAGGTGTGGCTGCGCGGCGGTTTCGAGCTGAAGCTGGCGCCGAACCTGACGCTGAAGAGTCAGGCCTATGGTTACGGCGCCGAGCGCACCTGGTTCAACAACGAGATCGAGGCGTTCGATTCCACCAACAACCAGGTGTATCGCGAGCGCTTCTTTGTCGCGCACAGCCAGCGGCTGGTCGGCAACATCACCGATTTGATCTGGGACGCGAATATCGCGGGCTTCGACAATCGCCTGGTCACGACGCTGTCGTCGAGCTATCTTGATTTCGTCAGGCCGGGCGCGGCAAACTTCCCGAACGATTATGTCTCGCTGGTCGATCCCAACCGCGGCTTCTACGGTCTGCTCACGACCAAGCAGCAGACCGCGCGTATCGACAACGAGGCGCTGTCGTTCGAGGACCGGCTGAAGCTGACGCGGACCTTCGCGCTGATCGGCGGCCTGCGCATCGAGCACATCGGGCTCGATCGCAACTCGACCGATACCGCCGGCCTGGTGAACGCGGGCTTTCCGTTCACGAAAGACTGGGCGCCGGTGACGGGCCGCATCGGTTACACCTGGGAGGCCGTGCCCGGCCTGACCTTCTTCAGCCAGTACGCCACCGGCGCCGACGTCTCCGCGAACACCAGTTTCCTGTTGTTGCCGACCCAACCGCTCGACCTGACGACCTCGCGGACCTACGAGACCGGCGTCAAGCATCTGTTCTGGGACAACAGGGCCGAGTGGTCGTTCTCGGCCTACGACATCGTGCGCAAAAACGTCTATGCCGCGGCCGGCGGCATGGCGCTCAACATCGCCGGGCGACAGGAGTCGAAGGGCGTCGAGCTTGCGGCGTCGGTCCGTCCGATCGAACCGCTGCGGCTGTGGGGCAACATCGCCTATGTCGACGCCCGCTATGCCGACTACAATTTCGCCGGCGGTTCGTTCTCCGGCAATACGCCGCCGAACGTGCCGCGCATCGTGGCGAATGCCGGCGCGTCCTGGCGGTTCTTCACCCCCTGGCCGGTGGAGCTCGGCATCACCGGCCGCCATGTCGGCGATCGCTACAATACCGATGCCAATGTGGTGACGATGAAGGCGTATACCGTCGCCGACGTCTACGCGTTCGTCGACATCCCGAAGACGGTGTTCAATGCGGTCGACCAGGCCCGCCTGACCTTCCGTGTGCGCAACATCACCGATAAGCGCTATGCGATCTGGGGCGATCCATTCTATCCCGACCAGATCCTGCTCGGCGCGCCCAGGACCTACGAGCTTTCGGCCGCGTTCAAATGGTAGGGCGCTGAACGGATGATGGGCGCGATCGTCCTGGTGCACCGCTGGCTCGGGATCGCGTTCTGCCTGCTGTTCGCGATGTGGTTCGCGACGGGGATCGTCATGCACTTCGTTCCGTTTCCGTCGCTGACGGAAGCGGAACGGTTTGCCGGCCTTGCGCCGGTGGATCGCGGAGCGGCGAGGATCCCGCTTGCGGAGGCGGTCGCGGCGAGCGGGGTCGCGGACGCCGTGCGCGTCCGGCTGATCCAGCGGAGCGATGCAGCGGTCTACATCGTGTCGGGACCAGCGCATTCGCGCGCGGTCCGCGTCTCCGACGGAGCGGATGCGTCGGTCGCAATGGCCGATACCGCGCTTGCCATCGCGCGGGAGCACGGGCGCAATCGCGGGCTCGATGCCGCGCAGGCCGCGGTCGTTGCGTTCTCGGACCATGATCAGTGGAGCGTGCCGAACGGCTTCGATCGCCACCGGCCGCTGTTTCGCGTGGCCCTCGGCGATGCTGCCGGGACGGAAGTCTATGTCTCCTCGGCCACCGGCGAGATCGTCCTGGACACGAGGCGGCGCGACCGGGGCTGGAATTGGGCCGGCAGTGTGCTGCACTGGATTTACCCGACGGTCCTGAGAAGCAACTGGTCACTGTGGGATCGCGTCGTCTGGACGCTGTCATTGCTGGCCTTGATCGCGGCGATGCTTGGTGCGGTGCTCGGGATCGCGCGGGTGCAGCTGCGACGGCGCCGGATGTCCTCGCCCTATCGTGGCTGGCACGCGTTGCACCACGTCATTGGCCTCACGGCAACAATGTTCGTGCTGACATGGAGTCTCAGCGGCTGGCTCTCCATGGATCACGGCCGGCTGTTCTCGCGCGGACAATTGACCGCGGCCGAATCCGGCGTGATGAACGCGTTGCCTGATTGGGCGGCTGCCTCATGGCTCGATCGGCAGCCGATATCACCCTCGGCCCGGGAGATCGAATGGTTTGCCTTCAACGGCGACGTCTATCGCCGCGATCGGGTGAGCCTTGACCATCAGGTCTTGATCAAGGCAGGGGACGCGTCCCGCGACGGACCAACGGAATTTCTGGACGTGCATGAGATCCAGAATCTGGTGGCGCGCCTCGCCGCCGGCTGCGGCGCGCCGTCCGTTCTTGCTGGCAACGACGACTACCCCGCGCAATCGGCTATTCCGGGTGCGCCCGTCTACCGCTCGCGCTGCGGCGACCTCTGGTTCGATATCGACGGTGCCGATGGCAGTGTGGTGCAAAGGCTGGATGCCTCGCGGCGGGCCTATCGCTGGTTCTACAGCGCGCTCCACACGCTCGATTTTCCGGTCCTGCTGGCGCATCCGCGTCTGCGCGATGTCCTGATCGTCGGACTGTGTGCGTTGGGATTGATGTTCTCCGTCACCGGGATCGCGATTGGCTGGCGGCGTCTACGGTCCTGACCGAGATCGGCGCATCCTGACCAACGGCCGGCGGTTACATCGGCTCTTCTTTAGTCCAGGCCGGTCTTCCCCGGTGCCCAATAGGCTTTTGCCCTGATCCGCGATGGACGGCCAGCTCCATGCCCTTGGTGACCATGTGGCCCCCGAAAGCGGCGACAGCGCGCGGCACGGTTTCTGGATCGAAATCCCCGAGATCATCGGGGTTCATATGGCCGTCGTTGAGCCGGAAGAAGGGCATGGCAGGCGATAGTCGATCCGAACATGACTGGCGGGTTCAGGAAATATCTGGCCCGCGATCGCGACTTTCAACGCAGGACGTCCGAATCTCGATGGTTTCTAACGAACTCGTCCCAATGGATGGCTGCGCTGTCGTCCATCGATCGGACCGGACGATATCCTCGCTTACTGACCGTACAATAAAGAAAGGCTGAGCCGCCTGCCGTGCATAGCTCATAGGCATCCGGACCTCACGCAGCGCTCTCCGATCGCCTGCAAATTAGACAGACGATTTTAGACGTTCGGATTGCAGTGCAACGGACGTGACGGTTTGCGCCGAAAAATCCGTGGTGCGATGCACTCTGCTGGCGTCCAGCAGTCCACATCTGCATGCTCTCCGCGCGGGCACAGCTGCACCAAAACGTGCAGCCGAATTTGCGGCTCGCGGAGCTGACCCGATGGTTTGCGACAACTCTGGCTCTATCCCGACCTGACCGCTCTGTCGCACACTCGCGGACAATGGCAAGACAAGGGATGCATGATGAGCGCTCTCGGTTGGGCATTGGATGTCGCGATGGACGGTAACAGCCCGGCGTCCGGTTCGGACCTCATCTGTCGCCGCCCCCGCACATGAGCTCCTCCGAATATCATTGGGAGGTGGGCACCGATATCGGCGGCACCTTCACCGATATCATCGCGATCCGGCGCGATTCATCGGAGGCACGGATCGCAAAGGTGCCGTCGCGCCCCGCCGCTCCGGTTCAGGCGATGCTGGAGGCGATCGAGGCGGTGGGCCTGCGCAGAAGCGAGGTCAAGCGCTTCGTCCACGGCACCACGCGCGTGACCAACGCTATCGTCGAGGGCCGGCTGCCGAAGGTGGCGCTGGTCGCGACCGAGGGATTTGCCGATGTGCTCGAGATTGCGCGTTATCGCCGTCGCGATCTCTACCGTCTCGACATTCCGCCGAAATCGGCGCCGCTCGTGCCGCCTGAGCGCTGCTTCGGGCTTGCCGAGCGCCTCGATCACGAGGGGCGTGTGCTCAAGCCGCTGGAGCAAGCGGAGATCGAGCGCCTGGTGGCCTGGCTGAAAGAGACCGGCGTTCAGAGCGTCGCGGTGGCTCTCCTTCACGCCTATGCCAATCCCGTGCACGAAAAAATGCTCGGCGAGCGCCTCAAGGACGTCGTCGCCCATGTCTCGCTGTCGCATGAGGTCAACCCCGAGGCACGCGAGTATGAGCGGACCTCGGCGACCGTGTTCAACGCGGCCGCGATGCCTATTGCGGTCGAGTATCTGAGCGAGCTGGAGCAACGCCTGCCGATTGGCCCCGGCCTGCAGGTGTTCCATTCCGCCGGCGCCATGATCCCGATCTCCGCGGTGAAACGTCGCCCGCTTGTGATGGCAATGTCGGGCCCGGCCGCTGGCGTCTCGGCGTCGGTCAGCATCGCGCGCCAGCTCGGCACGCCGCGCATGCTGACCTTCGACATGGGCGGCACCACGACGGACGTGTGCCTGATCGTCGACGGCCAAGCCGAGATGACCGACGGCCGCATGCTCGGCGACAAGCCGCTGCGCCAGCCGATGCTCGCGGTTCACTCCATCGGGGCGGGCGGCGGATCGATCGTGCGCAGCGGCCCGGGTGGCCTGACGGTCGGGCCGGAGAGTGCCGGTTCCGAGCCGGGTCCGGCCTGCTATGGCCGCGGCGGCGCCGAGCCAACCATCGCCGACGCCAACGCCGTGCTCGGCTATCTCAATCCCGAAACGAAGCTTGGCGACCGCATCGGCATCGACGTCCAGGCGGCCAGGCGCGTCATCGCGCCGATCGCGCGGGCGTTGGGGCTGAGCCTCACCGAAACGGCGCTCGGCATCATCAAGGTCGCCAACGCGACGATGGCCCGCGCGCTGCGCCGCGTCACGGTCGAGCGCGGCATCGACGGGCGCGACTGCACGCTGCTCGCCTTCGGCGGCGGCGGCCCCATGCATGCCGCGGGGCTCGCCGATCTCTATGGGATTGCAGAGGTCGTCGTGCCCAGCGCATCGAGCGCGTTCTCGGCGCTGGGCTGTCTCACCGCCGATTTCAGCTTCCTGCAGCAGCAGACCTTGCGCGCTGGCCTCGACGGCATCGATCTCGTACGCGTATCGGAGCGCATTGGGGCGCTCATTGACGATGCGTCGGCGCCCCTGATCGCCAACGGTGTCGCGCAGGCGGAGATCGAGGTCGAGCTGGTGGCGCTGATGCGTTACGCGGCGCAGAACGACGCCATTCCAGTCCCGCTCGCACTGCCCCTCGACGTGATCAGCCTCAAGAAGGATTTTCTGGCGCGGCATCACGAACTCTTCGGCTACGCGACGAGCGAGCCCTGCGTCATCGAATCCGTGCGGGTACAGGCGCGCCGGCCGTCGACGACGGTGGTGAGCCGGCCGGCGACGGCGGCGAGGGCGCTGTCGTCAGGTACGCGCCTCTGCTCGTTCGATGGCTTCCACGACATCGCGACAGGGATCATCGACCGTGCCTCGCTGGCCGACACCGTTCGCGGCCCGGCCATCATCGAAGACGCCTGGTCCACCGTGGTGGTGCCGCCGGGCTGGCAGGCGAGGCCGGACGTTTCAGGCAATCTGTTCCTGACGCGGAGGGCAACATGAAGCTCGATCCGTTCGTCGTCGAAGTCATCAGGCACGGGCTCTCCGCCGCGGCCGAGGAGATGAGCCTGGTGATGACGCGCTCGGCGCGCTCGCCGCTGCTGCGCGAGGCCGGCGATTTGTCGTCGGCGATCACGGACGGCCATGGCGGCCTGGTCGGACAGGGCCGCGACATCCCGATCCATCTCGGCGCGATGGCTTACACGGTCCCCGAACTGCTGAAGGTGGTGCCGCGCGACAGCCTGAATGACGGCGACGTCGTGATCTACAATGTCGGCGCGCTCGGCGGCAATCATCTCAACGACGTCAAGGTCGTGCGCCCCGTCTTCGTCGATGGCGAGATCGTGGCGTTCGCGGTCAGCCTCGCGCACTGGCCGGATATCGGCGGCACTTGGCCAGGCAGTTATTTTGCAAAAGCCATCGACACGTTCCAGGAGGCAATGCGGATTCCGCCGGTGCTGATCGCAACCTCGGCCGGCGTCAATGCGCCGATCGTGCAGCTGCTCAAGGCCAATATCCGCGACCCCGAATCCGGCGAGGGCGATCTGCTTGCGCAGATCGCGGCGACCAAGGCCGGCGAGCGGCGCATCGTCGATCTCTGCCGCGAGCACGGCAAGGCGGTGTTCACGGCGACGCAGTCGCGCCTGCATGACCTCTCCGAAATCGAGATGCGCGAAGCGTTGCGCGCCTTGCCGGATGGCGTCTACGAGGGCGAAGATCATCTCGACGACGGCAGCGTGAACGACGCGCCCGCGCGTATCCACGTCAAGATTACCATTGCCGGTGACGAGGCGACCTTCGACCTTTCCGGGAGCTGTGACCGCGTTTCGAATTTCTGCAACACGACGCCGTTCATGGCGCGCTCGGCTGTCGCCTATGCCGCGCGCATCATGAGTGGGCGCGACATGCAGCAGAATGCCGGCGCGCTCCGTCCCCTGACCATTATCACCCGCCCGGGCTCGATCCTGGAGCCGGGTTGGTCGGCCTCCGTCGCCGCCGGCAACCACGAGACGTCGATGCGCATCGTCGATGCGATCTTCCGCGCCATGCAAGACACCATCCCCGAACGATTGTCCGCGGGCGGCGCGACCACCGCGGGCGTCCTGTTCTTTGCGCAGCCGCGGCAGGACGGTTCCTGGAAGATGCTCTATGAGGTCCACGGCGGCGGCGAAGGCGCGCGTCATGACCGGGCCGGCATCTCGGCAACCCGGGTGCATCTGTCCAACACCTCGAACACGCCGGTCGAGGTGATCGAGGCGAACTACGCGATCCGCCTCGAGCAGCAGGCCATCCGCCGGCAATCCGGCGGCGCCGGCGCCTTCCGCGGCGGCGATGGCGTCGTACGCGCTTACCGCATTCTGGCTCCGTCGATGCATCTGACCACCTGCATCGAGCGGATGGTGATTCCGCCGTTCGGCATGCAGGGCGGTGAACCCGGCAAGGCCTGTCGCATCTCGCTTGTCAGGCAGGGCGCAAGCGTCGCGATCGACGGCAAATCTAACCTCGTGCTGCAGCACGGCGATCTCGTCACCGTCGAGACTTGCGGCGGCGGCGGCTACGGCGCTGAAGCTGCGGAGTGAAGGGATTGCGATGAGCAAATTGTTGCGAACCAGGCTGAACGCGGGCGACAGCGCGCCCATGGCCGTGGTCGGCGGCGAGGGCGTCTATTTTCATCTTGCGGACGGCCGCAAGCTCATCGACGGCAGCAACACCGGTGGCGGTCTCGGTCACCGTCATCCCGCGATGGTGGAGGCGATCCGCCGCGCGGCGGATACGCCCGTCGTCAACGAGGGCTGGACCTGGGTCGGCCGCGAGCAGGCCGCCGACGACCTGATGGCGATGGCGTTCGTCGGCGAAGAGGAATGGGTCGGCGCGGTGCGCTTCTGCATCAGCGGCAGCGAGGCCAACGACATGGCGCTGTCGCTCTGCCAGGCCTTGACGCAGCGCTCGGCGCTGGCGACGCGCGAGCGTGCCTATCACGGCATCACGGGCCTGTCGCGCAGCATGACCGTGCAGCCGCAATGGCATGGCGGCCTTGCGGTGTACTCCGGCGGCTCCAGGCTGCCGGCGCCGATGGCGCCGGTGCGAATCCTGCCGGCGCCGGAGGGCGCGATCTACGGTGGGCCGGCCAGCAACAAGCCGCCGAGCGAATATCTGGCCGACGCCACGCGTCTGCTGTCGGATACCGCGGCGACGATCATCGACTACACCCAGGGCGGCATCTATTACGACGGCGCCTATCAGGACGAAGTAGCGCGCTGCGCGCGACAGGCCGGTTCATACTGGATCGCCGACGAGGTCGTCACCGGGGCGGGGCGCGCCGGGCGCTGGTTCGCGTTTCAGGGCGCCGAAAGTCGCCCCGATATCGTGACGCTCGGAAAGTCGCTCGGCGGCGGTGCGGCCGCGGTGGCGGCGGTCGTGGTGTCGAAAGAGATCGTCGAGCGGTTGAATGGCACGAGCTGGCAGAATTACGGCACCTTGCGGGGCCACCCGATCAGCATGGCCGCCGTCAGCGCCTACCTGAAGGTCATCAGCGACGAGAAGATTCTCGAGCATGTTAAGAGCCTCGAAGAGCTGTTCAGCCGCCGCCTGCTCGCGATCGCGCAGAAACATCCCAGCGTGCAGCGCGTGGCGGGGCAGGGGATGCACTGGACGGTGGAGCTGCACGGACCGGACTGGCGCTCCTGGCACGCCGACACCACCGAAGTGCCGATCGCCTCGCGCGTCGCGACGCGGGCGCTGGAAGCCGGCGCGGTGATCGGAACCAGCGGCGAGCAGGTTTCGCTGTTCCTGGCACCGCCGCTCGTCATGTCCGAACGTGAGGCCGACCAGCTTCTGGACGCGCTCGACTACGGCCTCGATGTTGCCGATGAGGAGCACGGATGAGCGCCGATCACGCTACAAAAACTGTCCAGCCCATCCGGCTGGAAACCTTCGGCGGTGCCGCGTTATGCTGCACGCGCCGGCAATTCGTTGAAGCTTTCACTTCCTCCAAGAGATCACCGGGAAATCGCTGATGCGTATCGTCAATGTTGCCGCCGCCCAGATGGGTCCGATCCAGAAGGCCGATAGTCGCGAGGCCGTAGTCAAGCGCATGATCGCGCTGATGGACGAAGCCAAGAGCAAGGGCGCCGATTTGATCGTCTATCCGGAACTGGCGCTGACGACATTCTTTCCGCGCTGGTACGCGGAGGACCGCGCCGAGTTCGACATCTGGTTCGAGCGCGAGATGCCGAACGCGGCGACGAAGCCGCTGTTCGAGCGCGCGGCGCAGCACCAGATGGCGATGAACTTCGGCTATGCGGAGCTGACGCCGGACGGCCATCACTTCAACACGGCGATCCTGACCGACAAGTCCGGCAAGATCGTCGGCAAATATCGCAAGGTCCATCTGCCGGGCCATGTGGACTACGACACCAAGCGCTCGCACCAGCATCTGGAGAAACGCTATTTCGAGCCCGGCGATCTCGGCTTCAACGTCTGGCGCGAGCTGGGCGGCATCATCGGTATGGCCATCTGCAACGACCGGCGCTGGCCCGAGACCTATCGCGTGATGGGCCTGCAGGGCGTCGAGATGGTGCTGATCGGCTACAACACGCCCTCCGTCAATGCGGAGCGAAGCGAGGAGGGCGTCGAGAAGCGCCTGTTTCACAACCGTCTTTCGGTGCAGGCCGGCGCCTATCAGAATTCGACCTGGGTGGTCGCGGTGGCCAAGGCCGGCAATGAGGATGGCCATCCGCTGTTCGGCGGCAGCCTGATCGTCGATCCCAACGGCGAGATCGTCGCGGAAGCCAGCACGGAGGACGACGAGCTTCTGGTCCATCCCTGTGATCTCGACGCCACAAATTTCGGCAAGACCACGATCTTCAATTTCGCGCAGCATCGCCGGATCGAGCATTACGGCCTGATCACCAGCCAAACCGGCGCGGTGCCGCCGCCGGAGAAATGACGCCGATGTCGGATCATGGCATTTCCTTGCGCGAGCTTGATCCGCGCGATCGCTACAAGCTGCTCTGCGGCGTAATCGTGCCGCGCCCGATCGCGCTGGTGACGACGTTGGACGAGAACGGGGCGGTCAATGCGGCCCCGTTCAGCTTCTTCAACGTGTTCTCCGAGAGCCCCGCGCTGATCGTGCTCGGTCTTCAGCACAGGCCGGATCACAGCCCGAAGGACACCACCCGCAACATCCATCGCGACGGCGAGTTCGTCGTGCACATGGTGGATGAGGCGCTGTCGGTGACGATGAACGACTGCGCGGTCGATTTCCCCTCCGGCGACAGCGAGGTCGCCGCGACCGGGCTTGCAACGCTTCCGTCCGTCGATGTGAAAGTGCCGCGCCTCGCCGCCGCACCCTTCGCGCTCGAATGCCGGCGCCACGTGGTGCTCACCTTCTCGCCCGATCGCGAATTGCTGGTCGGCGAGGTACTCAGGGTTCACGCCCGCGAGGGCCTGGTGGATGAGGCCAACATGTATGTCGATCTTGACGCCTACCGGCCGATCGGCCGCATGTTCGGCAATCTCTACACCACCCAGCGGGATGTTTTTTCGCTGACGCGCGAGAGCCACGCGCAATGGCGCGCGCGGCAGGACGCCAAAGAGCTGAAGGACGCCTAGTGAGCCGAGAACTGCACCGTACCCAGCGCCATGGTGACCGCCGCCTGTGTCGGGTCGATCACGGGAATGCCGAGCGCGTCTTCGAGCGGACGGCGATGACGCGCCATGCCGGCGCAGCCCATCACGATGGTGCGAGCGCCATCTTCGTCGCGCAGCGCGCGGCCGATTTCGATCATCTTCGCCAGTGTGCCTTCGCCCGAGGCGGTCTCCGCGACGCTCATGTTGAGCGGCCGTTCGCCGGCGAGGCGATCGGTCAGTCCCATCTGCCTGAGATAGCGCATGTGCCGCGGGATCGAGCGCTGCGCGATGGCGATGACGCCAAAGGTCTCGGCGCGGGCGAGCGCCGTCAGCACGCCGCACTCGGCAATGCCGAACACGGGCCGTTCGGTGCCTTCGCGGCAGACCTGAAGACCGGGATCGCTGTAGCAGGCGATGACGAAGGCAGCCGAGCTGTTGTCACCTTCCACCAGCCGTCGCAGCGGCATCGCGACGCTGTCGACGTCCGCCTGGCTTTCGATGCCGAAGGGACCTTCGGCCAGCGTCTGGCAGACGAGTTCCGGCCCGCCCTCGAAACCGAGCGGCTTCAACGCATCCTCCAGCCCTTGCGTGACCGCAGGATTGGAGTTCGGGTTGATGACGAGAATGCGCGGCCGGGACATGATGGTCTTCCTGCGAAATGGAGATCATTTGCCCAAGCCTATCACGGAGTGCCTCATGACTGAACCCACTTACGATCTGATCATCCGCGGCGGACGCGTCGCCACCACGACCGACGTGTTCGAGGCCGACGTCGCCATCTCAGGCGAGACCATCGCAGCCATCGGCCGCGGGCTTCCGGCGGCCAGGCGCGAGATCGATGCGCGCGGCAAGCTGGTGCTGCCGGGCGGCGTCGACAGCCACGCCCATATCGAGCAGCTGTCCGCCGCTGGCATCATGAACGCCGACACGTTCGAGAGCGCGACGGTGTCCGCCGCTTTCGGCGGCACCACCACGGTGATCCCGTTCGCCGCCCAGCATGTCGGCATGAAGCTGCCGCAGGTGGTGGAGGATTATCACGCGCTGGCGAAGAAGGGCGCCGTGATTGACTACGCCTTTCACATGATCATCGCGGACGCGACCAAGGAGACGGTCGAGGAGCACATTCCGGCGCTGGTGAAGCAGGGCCACGCCTCGATCAAGATCTTCATGACCTATGACCGGCTCAAGGTCGACGACGAGCCATTGCTCGACATCCTGCTCGCCGCGCGCCAGTCCGGCGCGATGCTGTGCGCCCATGCCGAAAATCACGGCATCATCGCCTGGATGGTCAAGCGCCTGCTCGCGCGCGGCTACACGATGCCGAAATACCACGCCGTCAGTCATGCCCGTGTGTCGGAAGCGGAAGCCTTCACCCGGCTGATCGGAATGGCCGCGCTGATCGACCAGCCGATCATGATCTTCCACGTCTCGACCGCCGAAGGCGCCAGGGTGATCCGCGACTCCCGCGGGCAGGGGCTCAAGGTCTTCGCCGAAACCTGTCCGCAATATCTGTTCCTCACCGCCGCCGATCTCGACAAGCCCGGCGCGGAGGGCGCCAAGTGGATGTGCAGCCCGCCGCCGCGCACGCATGCAGACCAGGAGGCGCTGTGGCAGGCGCTGTCGCTCGGCGACCTCCAGACCATCTCGTCGGATCATGCGCCTTATCGGTTCGACGAGACCGGCAAGCTGCGCGCCGGCCCCAATCCCAATTTCAAGCAGGTCGCGAACGGCCTGCCCGGACTGGAGCTGCGGCTGCCGCTGCTGTTCGACGCGATGGTGTCGAAGGGGCGGCTGGGCCTGGAAAAGTTCGTCGAGCTGACGTCGACCGCGCCCGCCAAGATCTACAATCTGCACCCGCGCAAGGGCTCGATCGCGGTCGGCGCCGATGCCGATATCGCGATCTGGGATCCGAACCGCGAGGTCACGATTGCGGACGAGATGATGCACGATCTCACGGGCTATACGCCGTTCGCGGGCCGCAAGCTGAAGGGCTGGCCGGTGTCGGTGCTGTCGCGCGGCCGGGTCATCATCGACGGCAACAAGTGCCTCGCGGATGCCGGCAGCGGAAAATTCCTGGCGCGCAGCGGTGGCGAGGCAGCCAAGCCCACCGGCCGTCTCGTCGCCGACATGGACCCGGAACGCAATTTCGGGGCAAAACTGCTGTGATGGTGGATCGCGCGCGATGAGGATCGTCGTCTTCGGCGGCACCGGCTTTGTCGGCCTCAACCTGGCAGAGGTGCTGCTCGCGCGCGGGCATGAGGTGACGCTGTATGACCGGGCGGATCTGCCGCCAGCTGCGCAGCGATCGCTGGTCGATTATCGCGAGCGGCTCAAGGTCGTTCAGGGCGACATCACCGATGCGGATGGCATCGATGCTCTCATTGCCGGGGGCTGCGATGCGATTGTGCTGGGCGCGGCAGTTACGGCCGGTGAAGAGCTCGAGCGGGTGTCGCCGGCGCGCGTTCTCGAGATCAACGTGATGGCGCAGATTCCGATCCTGCAAGCCGCGATCCGCCATGGTGTTCGCCGTGTCGTCAATCTCTCGTCGGCGTCGGCTTACGGCGCTGCGGGCCAACGCTGTCAGGTGCTCGACGAGGAAACGCCCTGCGATCCCGTCTCGTTCTACGCCATCAGCAAGTTCACCTCGGAGCGCTCCGTGGCACGCCATGCCGAGCTCTTTGGCGGCGACTTTTTCAGCGTCCGCTTGAGTGCGGTGTTCGGTCCATGGGAGCGGCCCGGCTCCGTGCGGGACACGCCGAGTCTCCAGTTCCAGATTCTCGCCGAGTTCTTCCGCGGTGAGCCGGCGCTCCTTCCCGCGCCGGGCACGAAGGACTGGACCTATGCGCCGGACGCCGCGGAGGCCGTGGCATTGCTGATCGAAGCCGAGCGGCCGCGCCACCGGCTCTACAACATCTCCAGCGGTGCGGCCTGGTCGGCGCTGCAATGGGGCGAGGCGTTTGCGGCCTTGCATCCCGGGCTGGTGTGTCGGCTCGCGTCTCCCGGAGAGAAGACCTTCATCAAGCTCCACGGCGGGGATCGGGCGCCGATGTCGGTTAAGCGGATGGCCGATGAGTTTGGCTGGCGCGCCCGGTTCGGCTGCGCGGAGTCGGCCGCTGCGATGAGCGCTTGGTGGATGCAGCACAAGGACGGGATCTGACATGCGGCTGCACGGGCGCACGGCCATCATCACCGGAGCGGGCTCGGGCATCGGCCGGGCCAGCGCAAAGCTGTTCGCGGAGGAGGGCGCGCGTCTCGCTCTGGTCGACCGCGATGCCGCGGGACTTGAAGAGACGTTGCGCTTGGTGGGCGAGGCCGCGACGCATATCGGCGACGTCGGCAAAGCCAGCTTCGCCGAGACCGTCGTCAGCGACATCGTGTCCCGGCACGGCCGGCTCGATATCCTGATGACGGCGGCCGGATTTTCCGTCGGCGGCACGGTGCTGACGACGAGCGTGGACGACTGGGACGCCGTGTTCCGTACCAATGTCGATGGCACCTGGCTGTGGGCGCGGGCCGCAGTGCCGCAGATGCAGCGACAGAGCAGCGGCTCGATCATCACGCTGGCGTCGCAACTTGCGATCGCGGGCGGCAAGGGCAACAGCGCCTACATCGCCGCCAAGGGCGCCATCGTCAGCCTGACGCGCACGATGGCGGTGGATTTCGCCGCGGACGGCATCCGCGTCAACGCGATCGCGCCGGGCGCAATCGATACGCCGATGCTTCGCCGCAGCTTTGCCCGGCACGCCAACGCGGACGAGGTGCGCGAAGCCTCACGCAACCGCCATGCCATGAAGCGGTTCGGTGTGGCCGAGGAGATCGCGCAGACCGCGCTGCATCTGGCGAGCGATGCATCCTCGTTCACGACCGGCACGGTGATGGTGGTCGACGGAGGTTGGCTCGCGGCATGAGTGATGCGCTGACAGAACTCGAAGCGGGCATTCGCGGCGATCTCGCCAGGATCGCGCATCCCGGCGCCGCCTGGCTCGAACCGAAGATGGGCCCGGACGGCAAGCCTGCGCTGGACGTGCTCATCGTCGGCGCCGGCCAGTCCGGCGTGGCCATCGGCTTCGGCCTGATGCGCTCCCGCGTCAGCAACATCCTGCTGCTCGACAAGGCCGCGGAGGGCAAAGAGGGCCCGTGGCTGACCTATGCCCGCATGCCGACCTTGCGCAGCCCGAAGGATTATACGGGGCCCGACCTCGATATCCCGAGCCTGACTTATCAGTCCTGGCATGAAGCTCGCTTCGGCAAGGAGAGCTGGCAGGGGCTTGGCCTGATCGAGCGCGAGCATTGGGCGGACTATCTGCTCTGGCTGCGGCGCACGATCGCGTTGCCGGTGCGCAATGGCTGCGCGCTTCTGAAGATTGCGCCAGCGGCCGACGGCCTGCTGGCTGCCGTCGTGAAAAGTGCCGATGGCGTCGAGACGCTCCATGCGCGCAAGATCGTGCTGGCGACGGGACAGGAGGGCATGGGCGGCTGGATGATCCCGGAGCCGCTGCGCGATTTGCCGGCACGCTCGGTCGCGACCGTCGCCGACGAGATCGATTTCGAAAACCTTCGCGGCAAGCGCGTCGCCGTGATCGGTGCCGGCGCATCAGCGTTCGACAATGCGGCAACCGCGCTGGAGGCAGGCGCGGCCGAAGTGCACCTGCTGTGTCGCCGCGCGCAGATCCAGGTGATCCAGCCCTATCGCTGGCTGACCTTCCGCGGCTTCCTGCGCCACCTCAGCGATCTCGATGATGCCTGGCGTTGGCGCTTCATGCGCACCATCCTCGAAATGCGGGAAGGATTTCCGCAGGCGACCTACGACCGCTGCGCGCGCCACGCCAATTTCACACTGCACGAGGGCGCGCCGATCGAAGCCGCGCGCGCGACCGGAAAAGGCATTGAATTGCACACGCCGCTTGGCGCCATCGCGGCGGACTTCGTCATATGCGGCACCGGTATCGACATGACCTTTGCCGCGCGCGGCGAGCTCAGCCGATTTGCCGGCAATATCGCGACCTGGGCCGACCGTTACCTGCCGCCGGACAACGAGCGCAACGCGCGGCTCGGCCGCTTCCCCTATCTCGCCGACGACTACGCCTTCACCGAGCGCGTGCCGGGTGAGACGCCCTGGATTTCCGACATCCATCTGTTCGCTATCGCCTCGACCATGAGTTTCGGCCCGTCGGGTTCATCGATCAACGCGATGACGACCGCGGTGCCAAAGCTGGTCCACGGCCTGACGCGTAGCCTTTTCCGCGCCGATGTTGCGCGGCACTGGGCCTCGCTCAGCGCCTATGACGTGCCGCAGGCCGTGGTCACGCGGCCAGCGCGAAACAGTGGGGAATTGCGATGATCATCCATGCGCCACCGCGACGAAGCGTCCGCGACAGCGCTCCATGAGACTGGCGCGCAACTTGCTTCTTTCTTAACCTGCCTTGTTGACGTTGTTGTCGAAATCTTGGGGAAAACGAATGCGTTTTGTGTCTTTCAGGCCGGCGTCCTCCGTGCTCGCCGCCACTGCGCTGTTGCTCATCGCCACCGCGCCTTCGCAGGCGCAAACCCGGGCGGAGACGCTGCGCTATGTCACCGGTGCATCCGTCAATACGCTCGATCCCAACATCCCCGGTTCGACGCGCGAGTCCTTCGCACTGAGCATGAGCACGTACGACCGGCTGGTGGCCTTCGGCCGCAAGCAGCTCAACGGCAAATGGGTGTTCGATCTCGACAAGATCACCGGCGAGCTCGCCGAATCCTACGACGTCAGTCCCGACGGGTTGAAGCTCACCTTCCGCCTGCGCAAGGACGCGAAGTTCCAGGACGGCTCGCCGGTCACCGCCGAGGACGTGAAATGGTCGCTCGATCGTTGCGTCACCGCGCCGATCCTCGGCAAGGCGCAGCTGCTCACGGGCTCCCTGACGTCGGCCGATCAGTTCAAGGTGATCGATCCCATCACGATCGAGGTGACGTTGCCGAAGCCCGACAAGCTCGCGCTGCCAAACTTGGCCACCGTCTATCCCATGATCATCAATTCGAAGGTGGCGAAGGAGCACGCCACCGCGGATGATCCCTGGGCCACCGCCTGGCTGAAGGAGCACACCGCCGGCAGCGGCGCTTACATGATCGAGACGTTCAAGCCGGGCGAGCAGGTGATCGTCAAGCGCAACGAGGCCTGGAATCGCGGCTCGCCCGACAAGCCGGCGTTCTTCAAGCGCGTGATCATCCAGTCGGTGCCGGAGCCGGCGACCCGCGCCAATCTGGTCGAGCGTGGCGATGCCGATCTCGTCGTCGATCTCCAGGCCAGCGACGTGCAGTCGTTGGAGGCCAAGGGCAAGTTGAAGGTGATCTCGACGCCGCAATACAATTCGATCACCTTCGTCTCGATGAACAACCAGATCCCGCCCTTCGACAACGTCAATGTCCGCCGCGCCGTCGCCTTTGCGCTGCCCTATGACGACATGTTCAAGGCCGCTCTGTTCGGTCGCGGCGCGCCGCTGTTCGGTGCGAGCTGGCCGGACGGCAAGCCGCTGAACGGGATCTATCCGTTCCAGCAGCCCGTCAAGATCGATCTCGACAAGGCTAGGGAATATCTCAAGGCCGCGGGGCTCCCCGAAGGCTTCTCGACCACCTTCAGCTTCAATGTCGGCCAGGCCTCGACCGCCGAGCCGATGGCGGCGCTGGTCAAGGAGTCGCTCGGCAAGATCGGGATCAAGGTCGACATCCAGAAGCTGCCGGATGCGCAGATGTCGACGCAGATCAACGAGAAGAAGCTGCCCTTCTACACTGAAGGCATCGTCGCCTGGTTACCGTCCACGGACTATTTCTACCGCAACTTCTACACCGGCAATCAGCGCTGGAATTACAGCTCGATCAACAACCCGGACCTTGCCGCGATCGCGCAGGAAGCCCGCTTCGAGCCGGATAAGGCGAAGTACGAGGAAGCAGGCCGCAAGCTCAACGCGATGCACTTCGATCTGATGCCGCAAATCATGCTGTGGCAGCCAAACCAGGATGCGGTGATGGCGTCGTCGATCGAGGGCTACACCTACGAGTTCCACCGCCAGGTCGACTATCGCGATGTCAGCCGCAAGTGATAGCGTCAGACCAAAGGAGCTCTAGAAGGTGAGGACCGGTCTTGGCGCAACGATGGTGCGGGCGGGCAGGCGGCTTCTGTCGTCGCTGCCGGCGCTGTTCGGCGTGCTGGTCTTCACCTTTTTGCTGATGCGCGTCCTGCCCGGTGATCCCGCGGTGTTCTTCGCCTCGGGGCCCAATGCCGGAAAGGAGGAGATCGAGCAGATCCGCAAGCAGATGGGGCTCGACAAATCGGTGCCGGAGCAGCTCGTGTTCTATCTCTCCGACATCGGCCGCGGCAATCTCGGCCGCTCCATGATGACCGGGCAGCCGGTGTTGAAGGATCTGCGCGAGCGGTTGCCGGCCTCGCTCGAGCTCACCTTCACCGCGCTCCTGATTGCACTGATCGCCGCGGTGCCGCTCGGCGTGGTCGCGGCCTTGAGGCCGGGCTCCGTCGTCGATCACGGCGTCCGGCTGTTCTGTGCGCTCGGCGTATGCGTGCCGACCTTCGTGTCAGGCCTGCTGCTGATCTATGTCTTCTACTATCTGCTCGGCCTTGCACCCGATCCGACAGGGCGGATCGACGTCTTCACGTCGCTGCCGCCGCAGCGCACCGGGTTTCTCTCGATCGACTTTCTGCTCGCCGGCGATTTCGAGGGCTGGTGGGCGGCCTGCAAGCAATTGATCCTGCCGGCGGTGAGCATGGCGCTGTTCGTGATCGCACCGCTGGCGCGGATCACGCGTGCCTCGATGCTGGTCTCGCTCGGCAGCGACTTCGTGCGCACCGCGCGCTCGGTCGGGTTGTCGTGGCGCAAGGTGGTCGTGACCTACGCGCTGCGCAATGCGATCCTGCCCGTCATCACCATCGCCGGCATCGTGTTCTCGACCATGCTGGGCGCCAATGTGCTGGTGGAGAAAGTGTTCTCCTGGCCCGGCGTCGCCTCCTACGCGCTCGATGCTCTGCTGTCCTCCGACTATGCGCCGGTGCAGGGCTTTGTGCTGCTGATGGCCAGCCTGTTCGTGCTGGTCAACCTGGTCGTGGACATCTGCTACGGCATTGCCGATCCCAGGGTGTCGATCGGATGACCAGCGCAACCCTCCGCCATTCGGTCTGGATCCTGCGCGGCAACCCGCTCACCGCCGTTGCCGCCACCGGCGTGTTGCTATTCGTGCTGGTCGCGATCTTCGGACCGTGGATCGTGCCTTACGATCCCGTGGCCTCGAATGTCTCGGAGGCATTGCTGCCGCCGAGCGCGGCGCACATCGCCGGCACCGACCAACTCGGACGCGACGTGTTCAGCCGTCTCATCATTGCCGCGCGGCTTGATCTTGCCATTGCGGTCTCCGCCGTCGGCATCTCCTTCGCGATCGGTGCTGTGGTCGGTTCGTTCTGTGGCTATGCCGGTGGTCGGCTCGATCGCGGCGTCGGCCGCTTCGTCGACGTGATGATGGCCTTTCCGCTGTTCGTGCTGGCGATGGCCATGGTCGCAGCCCTCGGCAACCGGATCGAGAACATCGTGATCGCGACCGCGATCATCAATCTTCCCTTTTACATCCGCTTCGCGCGGGCCGAGGTTAATGTCCGCCGGAATGTCGGTTGGGTGGAGGCGGCGCGCGCCTGCGGCGAGAGCCATTTCTCGGTAGTGCTGCGCTTCCTGCTGCCGAACATCCTGCCGGCGATGGCGGTGCAGATCTCGCTCAACCTCGGCTGGGCCATTCTCAACGCCGCGGGCCTGTCCTTCATCGGTCTGGGCGTCAAGCCGCCGACACCCGAATGGGGCATCATGGTCGCGGAAGGTGCCCGCTTCATCTCGACCGGGCGGTGGTGGCTGGTCGCATTTCCGGGGCTGGCGCTGATGATGGCCGTGCTGTGCTTCAATCTCCTTGGGGACGGGATGCGGGACATTCTCGACCCCCGCATGCGCACATGAGCGAGGCGCTGCTCAGCATCGACGACCTCCACGTCGCATTCTCGACGCGCCGCGGCATGGTCGAGGCCGTGCGCGGCGTGACGCTCACGGTCGAGAAGGGCGAGATGCTCGGCCTCGTCGGCGAGAGCGGCTCGGGCAAGTCGGTGACGGGCTTTGCCACGACGCGGCTGCTCGACGCGGCGGGGCGCGTCACCGGCGGCAAGATCCTGTTTCGCGGACAGGACGTGACAAAACTCAGGGGCGACGACCTTCGTCAGCTCCAGGGCGCCGCGATGTCAATGATCTTCCAGAACCCGCGGGCGGCGCTCAATCCGATCCGGGCCATCGGCCTGCAGATCGCGGATGCGATCCTCACCCACAAGCGCATCTCGAAAGAGGCCGCGCGGAGCGAGGCGCTGGACTTGCTGCGCGCCGTGCAGATCCGCGAGCCCGAGGCGCGGATGAACGCCTATCCGCACGAGCTCTCCGGTGGCATGTGCCAGCGCGTCATGATCGCGATCGCGATCTCCTGCAATCCCGCGCTGCTGATCGCGGACGAGCCGACCACCGGCCTCGACGTCACCACGCAGAAGGTGGTGATGGATCTCCTGGCGGATATCGCCGCCGCGCGCGGCATGGCCACGATCCTGATCACGCACGATCTCGGGCTCGCCGCACGCTATTGCCGCCGCATCGCCGTGATGGAACGCGGCCGCATCATCGAGGAGGCGAGTCCCAGGACACTCTTCAGCGCGCCGCAGCACGCTTATACCAGGCGCCTGGTCGCGGCATCGCCGACCGCGACGTCCCGTATTGAAGACCTTGTGACGGAAGAGGAGAGGGAGCGCTACGCGGCTGTCGTCAGCAGGCCCCGAGCGGAACTCGTACACGGCACGCCGCCGCTGCTGGAAGTGCGAAAACTGGCAAAACGCTTCGACCAGGGCTCTGCTGCGGTGGCCGACTTCTCGATGACGATGGCCGGCGGCGAGAGCGTCGGTCTCGTCGGCGAGTCCGGGTCCGGCAAGAGCACGACGTCGCGGATGATCTGCCGCCTGATCGACCCGAGCGAAGGCGACATCGTGTTCGACGGGCATTCGATCGGTCACGTGGCCTCGCGCGACTTTCACCGCTCGCCCTTGCGCAAAGACATCCAGATGGTGTTTCAGGATCCGAACGAGAGCCTCAACCCGCGCTTTACGGCGTTCGATTGTATCGCCCACCCTCTGATGCGGCTCGATGGCATGCGTGCGGGTGAGGCGCTGCGCGAACGGGTCGAGGAATCTGCCGTGCGGGTTGGATTGCCGCTGGATCTGTTGCCGCGGTTTCCGCACCAGCTCTCCGGCGGCCAGAAGGCCCGCGTCGGCATCGCCCGCGCCATCGCCTGCCGGCCGCGGCTCCTGGTGCTGGACGAGCCGACCGCCGCGCTCGACGTCTCGGTGCAGGCGGTTGTGCTGCAACTGCTCGATCGCCTCAGGCGCGAGAACGACATCGCGCTGCTGTTCGTCAGCCACGATCTCAACGTGGTGCGCATGCTCTGCGACCGCACCATCGTGCTGCGCAATGGCGGAATCGTCGAGCAGGGCGAGAGCCGGGCGCTGTTCGACAATCCGAAGACGGACTACACGCGCAAGCTGGTCGAGGCCATCCCGCATATCGAGACCGGCGAGATGCTGGCGGCAGCTCTGTGAGGCCTGGGCCGGTCCAAAAGACGTTGAGATCGCGCTGGCAAGGGTCCGGTCAGTGGCATACCATTTGCACGCCAACGGGTTCTGGTTTCACCTGCTCTTGGCCAACGATGGCCGGCATCACGGCATTACTGGGAGGACTTCATGGATCGCAGGACCGTATTGAAGGGACTGGCTGGCGCGGGCGGTCTGGCATTGACGGGCCTCTCGGCCCCCGCGATCGCGCAAGGCGCTTCAGCCCGCACCCTCCGCTTCGTGCCGCAAGCCAATCTCGCCAATTTCGATCCGATCTGGGGCACGCAATATGTCGTGCGCAATGCCGCCGCGCTGGTCTGGGACACGCTTTACGGCATCGACGCGCAGTTGCAGCCGCAGCGGCAGATGATCGAGTCCGAGGAGACTTCCGACGACGGCAAGACCTGGACGTTCCGCTTGAGGCCCGGTCTCAAGTTCCACGACGGCGAGCCCGTGCTGGCCAAGGACGTCGTTGCGAGCCTGTCGCGCTGGGTTGCGCGCGATCCGATGGGGCTGATGATCATTTCGATCCAGCAGGAATTGACCGCCATCGACGACCGCACCTTCAAATGGGTCTTGAAACAGCCCTTCCCGAAGATGCTCTACGCGCTCGCCAAGAACAACGCGCCGTGCTCCTTCATCATGCCCGAGCGTATCGCCAAGACCGATCCGTTCAAGCAGATCACCGAATATGTCGGCTCGGGTCCGATGAAATTCGCCAAGGGCGAATGGGTCCCCGGCGCCAAGGCTGTGTTCGAGAAATTCGCCGATTACGTGCCGCGGCAGGAGAAGGCCTCCTGGCTTGCCGGCGGCAAGCAGATCCTGGTCGATCGCGTGGAGTGGATCGTGATGCCGGATCCGGCCACCGCGGCGGCCGCATTGCAAAACGGTGAAGTCGACTGGTGGGAGAATCCGATCGCCGATCTCGTGCCCGTGCTGAAGAAGAACAAGAACATCAGCGTCGACATCGGCGATCCCCTCGGCAATATCGGCTCGTTCCGAATGAACCATCTGTTCGCGCCCTTCAACGACGTGCGGGCGCGACGCGCGGTGCTGGTGGCGCTCAGCCAGGAAGATTATATGCGCGCGATCGTCGGCGACGACAACGCATTGTGGAAATCGCTGCCTGGCTTCTTCACGCCGGATACGCCGCTCTACAGCGAGTTGGGCGGCGAGATCCTGAAGGGCAAGCGCGATTTCGACGCGGCCAAGAAGCTGCTGGCCGAAAGCGGCTATTCCGGCCAGCCGGTGACTTGTCTGGTGGCGCAGGATCAGCCGATCACGAAGGCGCAAGGCGACGTCACCGCGGATCTCTTGAAGCGGCTCGGCATGAATGTCGACTTCGTCGCGACCGATTGGGGCACGGTCGGCTCCCGCCGGGCGCAGAAGACCCCGCCCGGGCAGGGCGGCTGGAACATGTTCCACAGCTGGCATGCCGGCGCCGACTGCATCACGCCCGCCGCCTACACCGCCATCCGCGCCAATGGCGAAAAGGCCTGGTTCGGCTGGCCCAATAGTCCGAACACCGAGAAGGAGATCACGACCTGGTTCGACGCCAAGAATCTCGAGGAAGAGAAGGCGGCGATCGGGCGGGTCAACAAGGCGGCGCTCGAGGATGTCGTCTATGCGCCGACCGGGTTCTTCCTGACCTACACGGCCTGGCGCAAGAACGTCTCCGGCATCACCAAGGGGCCGCTGCCGTTCTTCTGGGGCGTGTCGAAGTCTGCATGATCGTGCGTTGAGGCCAGATGCTCTCCTACATCCTCCGTCGCATCGTCGCGACCCTGCCGGTCATGGCAATCGTCGCGCTGTTCGTGTTCAGCCTGCTCTACATTGCGCCGGGTGATCCCGCCGTGGTGATCGCGGGCGACCAGGCGAGCCCGGAGGATGTGGAGCGCATCCGCCAGAGCCTCGGTCTCGATCGTCCCTTCCTGGTCCAGTTCGGAGGCTGGGTCTGGCGCATCCTGCACGGCGATCTCGGCACGTCGATCTTCACCAACCTGCCGGTGTCGGCGATGATCGGACAGCGCCTCGGACCGACGCTGTCGCTGATGATCGTCACGCTGCTGCTCACGATCGTGGTGGCAGTGCCGCTCGGCGTGGTGGCGGCCTGGAAGGCCGGCAGCCTGATCGACCGCGTCATCATGGGCTTTGCCGTGTTCGGCTTCTCGCTGCCTGTCTTCGTGGTCGGCTACATGCTCGCCTACATCTTCGCGCTCGAACTCGAATGGCTGCCGGTGCAGGGCTATACGCCGCTCAACCAAGGCTTCTGGCCGTGGCTCGAGAACCTGATCCTGCCCGCGATCGCGCTCGGCTGCGTCTATATCGCCCTGGTCGCGCGCATCACGCGCGCCGCGATGCTCGAAGTCCTGCAGCAGGACTATATTCGCACTGCCCGTGCCAAGGGCCTCGGGCAGGGCGGCATCCTGTTCATTCACGCGCTGAAGAACGCGGCGGTACCGATCGTCACCGTGATCGGGATCGGCATCGCGCTGCTAATAGGCGGCGCGGTGGTGACCGAGAGCGTGTTCGCGATTCCCGGCCTCGGCCGGCTCACGATCGACGCCATCCTGCGCCGTGACTATCCCGTCATTCAGGGCATCGTCCTGCTGTTCAGCTTCGTCTACGTCCTCGTCAATCTGATGATCGACGTCATTTATACGCTCGTTGACCCGAGGATCCGCTATTGACCGACACGACCGTCAATCCGCAATCGCTCCCGGCCGGCCTCGTCCTTGCGCCACAACTCCCTGAAATCCTGCGGCCGGTCACGATCCGGCGTGGCTTCATCGGGTTCTTGCGTGGCCATCCGACGGTCGCGATCGGCGGCGCGCTGCTGCTGGCGCTCGTCCTGATCGCGATCTTTGCGCCCTATCTCTGGACGGTCGATCCGACAGCGCTCGCCCCCGCCAAGCGCACCCGGGCGCCGTCGGCCGATTTCTGGTTCGGCACCGACGTGCTCGGCCGCGATATCTATTCACGCGTGCTGTTCGGTGCGCGGGTCTCGCTCACGGTCGGCCTGTCGGTCGCGATCTTCGCATCGGTGGCCGGCTTGGCCATCGGCATGGTCTCCGGCTTCATCCGCTGGGCCGACGGCATCCTGATGCGCTTCATGGACGGCTTGATGTCGATCCCGCCGATCCTGCTGGCGATTGCGCTGATGGCGCTCACGCGCGGCAGCGTCGGCAACGTCATCCTCGCCATCACCGTCGCCGAGATCCCGCGCGTCTCGCGCCTCGTACGAAGCGTGGTGCTGTCGCTGCGCGAGCAGCCCTATGTGGATGCCGCGGTCGCCTGCGGCACGCGCACGCCGATGATCATCCTGCGACACATCCTGCCCAATACGCTCGCGCCCATGCTGGTCCAGGCGACCTATATCTGCGCCAGCGCCATGATCACCGAGGCGATCCTGTCCTTCATCGGCGCCGGCACGCCGCCCACCATTCCATCCTGGGGCAACATCATGGCCGAGGGCCGCGCGCTGTGGCAGGTCAAGCCCTACATCGTGTTCTTTCCGGCAGCGTTCCTCTCGGTCACCGTGCTAGCGGTGAATCTGCTCGGCGACGGTCTCCGCGATGCGCTCGATCCGCGCATGGCCAAGCGTCTCTGACCGGGGTTGATCGCGATGGCGCTGCTCGAAGTCGATAACCTCCAGACTCATTTCCGCACCCCTGGCGGCATCAACCGCGCGGTGGACGGGGTGTCCTTCCATGTCAACGAGGGCGAGACGCTCGCTATCGTCGGTGAATCCGGCTGCGGCAAGTCGGTGACGTCGATGTCGCTGATGCGGCTGATCCCGGAGCCGCCGGGCAGGATCGCAGGTGCGATCCGCTTTGCGGGCAGGGACCTGTTGCAACTCTCCGATCGCGAGATGCGCGCGATCCGCGGCAACGACATCTCGATGATCTTTCAGGAGCCGATGACCAGTCTTAATCCGGTTCTGACCGTCGGCCGCCAGATCCGCGAGACGCTGATGATCCATCAGGGCCTGGACAAACAGGCCGCCGAGGCGCAGGCGATCGAGATGTTGATGCTGGTCGGCATCCCCGAGCCGAAACGGCGCGTGCGCGAATATCCGCACCAGCTCTCCGGCGGCATGCGCCAGCGCGTGATGATCGCCATTGCGCTGGCCTGCAATCCCAAGCTTCTCATTGCCGACGAGCCGACCACCGCTCTCGACGTGACGATCCAGGCGCAGATCCTGAAGCTGATGCTGGACCTCAAGCGGCGGGTCGGCGCGGCCATCATCCTGATCACCCACGACCTCGGCGTCGTCGCCGAGATCGCCGAGCGCGTCATGGTGATGTATGCGGGCCGCAAGGTCGAGGAGGCACCGGTCGCGGAACTGTTCCGCTCGCCGCGTCATCCCTACACGCAGGGCCTGTTAGGCGCGGTGCCGCGGCTCGGCTCGTCGCTCACGGGCACGGCAAGACGGCTCGCCGAAATTCCCGGGCAGGTGCCCGATCTCAGAAAGCCGATCACCGGCTGCGTCTTTGCCGGCCGCTGCGCGCTTGCGACCGATCTCTGTCGTCAATATGCGCCGGGGCTCGAAGAGAAGGGCCCTCGTCACGTCGCCGCCTGCCACTACGCGGCCAAGGGAGCCGTCGCGGCATGAGCCCTCCGCTGCTCCAGGTCAACGACCTCAAGAAGCACTTTCCGGTCAAGTCCGGCCTGTTCGGCCGCAAGTCCGAGTTCGTCTATGCGGTCGACGGCGTCTCCTTCGAGATCGCACGCGGCGAGACGCTGTCGCTGGTCGGTGAGTCCGGCTGCGGCAAGTCGACGGTCGGGCGCGCCATTTTGCGGCTGTTCGACATCACCGCAGGCCAGGTCATCCTCGACGGCCAGCGTATCGACGACGCACATCCGGGCACGATGCGCCAGATGCGCCGGCGCGTGCAGGTGGTGTTCCAGGATCCATTCTCCAGCCTCAATCCGCGAATGCGGGTGCGTGACATCCTGGCCGAGCCGATCCGGAATTTCGGCCTCGCCAAATCCGCCGAGGATCTCGAAGTCCGCGTCACCTCCCTGATGGACACCGTGCGCCTGCCGCGCGAGGCGCTGAACCGCCGGCCGCACGAATTCTCCGGCGGCCAGCGCCAGCGCATCGGCATCGCCCGCGCGCTCGCGGCCGAGCCCGAGCTGATCGTGTGCGACGAGGCGGTCTCGGCGCTCGACGTCTCGGTCAAGGCGCAGATCGTCAATTTGCTGCAGGATCTCCAGAGCGAGTTCGGCCTCGCGTTACTGTTCATCAGCCACGACCTCGCGATCGTCGAGCACATGACCCACCGCGTGGCCGTCATGTATCTCGGCAAAATCGTCGAGATAGCGCCGCGCCGAGAGATCTTTGCCGCGCCAAGGCATCCCTACACCAGAGCGCTACTGTCCGCGGTGCCGCTCCCCGAGCCCGGCGCCCAGCGCAATCCCATCATCCTTAGGGGTGACGTGCCGAGCCCGATCAATCCACCGAAGGGATGCCGCTTCCACACCCGCTGTCCGTTGGTGTTCGATCGCTGCCGGCTCGAAGAGCCGGTGCTTCGCGCAGTTGGGACCGAGCAGTGGGTGGCCTGTCATCTCGAAGACGGAGCGACGGCGACGAGCGGCTGAAGGGGGAGATTCGCGCCGGAAATTCGTCAGCAAAAACAACCCCATTCTACTGTGCATGGGGTTGTTTTCGCATTTTTGATTTGGCCGGCCTCAACCCTGCCGGCGCAGGAAGCCCGTGATCGTGACCTTCTCCCAGATGCCGGCCGCGGCAAAGGGATCGGCGCGGTTGAAGGCCTCGACGTCGCCACGGCCCGGCGCCTCGATCAGGAACAGGCTGCCGATCATCGTTTGACCATCGTCGGAGACGAGCGGCCCCGACATCACGATCTTGACGCCGAAGCGCGAGGTGTCGCTCAGGAACGTCTTGTGGGCATCGTAATTGGCAAGCCGGGTCGGCAGCGCGCCGGTGCGGTCGACGGCGTGAATGGCGAACAGCATGGTGGTCTCCGTTTCCTAGCTCAGTTCTTGGGACGGCCGCCGCGACGGCCGTCCGAGATTGTCGTGAATGCGCTTACTTCGCGCTGAGCTTGCCGGCTTCCTCGAAAGTCGGGCAGGTCCGCTGCTCCAGCGGCACGTCGAACGGCCCGAAATTGTCCCTGGTGATGACGGTCGGCTTCAGCACGATCTCGGCGATGACAGGCTGATTGCGCAGGGACCGGATCGCCATCATGGTGCCGAGGCAGCCTTGCGCAAATCCGTTGTAGTCGCCGCTGGCGAGCAGCTTGCCGGACTTGATCGCGTCGATCGCCTCCTTGGTTCCGTTGATGCCGATCACCTGGGCCTTGCGGTTCGCGCCGTCGAGCGCCTCGATCGCACCGACCGCCATGGCGTCGTTGGCCGCCAGCACGCCGTCGATCTGCGAATTCGACTGCATCAGATTCTCCATGACCTGGAGCGCCTGGAGCCGCTGGTAGTTGCCGGGCTGCGAGGCCAGGAGTTTCGCACCGGGGGTCTCCTTCAGCGCGTCGTTGAAGCCGCGGACACGGTCGACATTGGTCAGCGAGCCCTTGACGCCCTCGATGATGACGATGTTGCCCTTGCCGCCCAGCGTCTTGAGCAGGTAGCGCGCGGTCTCCAGGCCAAGGCTGTAATCGTCGGCGCCGACGAAGGACAGGAACTTGCCGCCGGCAGAGCGGTCGGTGATGTTAACGACGGGGATCTTGGCTTCGTTGATCTTCTCGACCCCGGGCACCATCGCCTTGTAGTCGACCGGCGTGAACACGATCGCGCTCGGCTTCTTCACCACCACGTCCTCGATCTGGCTCAGCTGCTCGGGGATGCTGTCGGGCTTGGTCGGGATGTATTGCAGCGTCTTGGCGTTCAGCGTCTTCGCCATGTTGTCGGCGCCGACCCGCACCGTCTGGAAGAACGGGTTGGTCTGGTTTTTGGTGAAGACGGCGATGGTCTCGCCGTCGGCACGCACCTCGCTGGTGAGCGCAGCCGCCATCAGCAGCGGCAGCGCCAGATAGCCCAGTTTCTGTCTCATATTGCCTCCATCCCTCGTTTTGCTTGTTGGATATCGAAAAACACTTACTGCGCGCGGCGGCGGGTCTTCATGTCGAGCCAGACCGCGAGAATGACGATGATGCCTGTCACCAACGGCTGCCAGTTGGCGCTGACCGAGAGCAGGTTCATGCCGTTCAGCACCAGCGTCAGGATCAGCGCGCCGATGAAGGTGCCGAACACGGTGCCGACGCCGCCGAACAGCGAGGTGCCGCCGATCAGCACGGCCGCGATCGCCGGCAGCGTCAGGCTTTCGCCGATGTCGGCCTCGGCCGAATTGAGCCGCGACAGGAAGATGATCGATGCAAGTCCCGCCATGGTGCCCGAAACCGCATAGACCAGCAGCAGGCGGCGCGCGACGGGAATGCCTGATAGCCGCGCCGCGACCGGATTGGCGCCGATCGCATAGATCTCCTGGCCCCAGATCGTCCGCTGCGCAAACAGTGTCCCGATCCCGAGGAACACCAGCAGCAGATAGACCGGGATGGGAAGGCCGAACAGATAGCCGCTACCGATCTGGCGGAAGCCTGCCGGGAAACCGTGAAGGGTCTCGCCCGCCATGTACCAATAGGTGAGGCCGTTCAGCACCCAGAGCATGCCATAGGTGGCGATGAAGGAGGGGATGCGCAGCGCGGTGACCATGATGCCGTTGAGCAGGCCAACGATGCCGCCGCAGGCAAGCCCGGTGAGGATACCGAGCGCGGGCGAACCGGTCTTGTGGATCACGGTGCCGGCGATGCAGGCCGATAGCGCAACATTGGCGCCGACGGAGAGATCAAGGCCGGCCGTCAGCACCACCAGCGTCAGGCCGGAGGCGATGAAGAAGGTCAGGCTCGCCTGCCGGAGCACGTTGAGGATGTTGCCGAGACTCAGGAAGGAGTCGCTGAGCACGGCGAGCACCGCGCAGATCAAGAGGGCTGCGAGCAGGCGATAGAACATCTGGATCGCATCCTGCGACAGGAAGGAACGGGGCGGCATCATCGCCTCTTTGGTGATATCGGTCATGCGCGGCTCCTGAGGCCATCGAGGAACAGCGCGACGATGACGAGGACGCCGACGCTTGCGACCTGCACCGAGGACGGCAGCGAGATCAGGTTCAACCCGTTACGCAACACGCCGACCGAGAGGACGCCGAGCAGGGTGCCGAGCAGCCAGCCATTGCCGCGCTCGAACGAGGTGCCGCCGACGGCAACGGCGGCGATGGCGTCGAATTCAAGTCCGAGACCGGCGGTGGGGTGGCCGGAATTCATCCGCGCGGTCATCAACAGGCCCGCGATGCCCGCCATGGCGCCGCCGATCGCGTAGACCGCGATCAAGAGCCGGTTCGGCGAGAGCCCAGCATAGCGCAGCGCCTCGCGGTTGCCGCCGAGTGCGAAAATGTAGGTGCCGAAGCGGGTATGATAGAGCAGGCCGTGAAACGCGGCGTAAGTCACGAGCGCCATCACGATCGGCACGGGCACGCCCAGCAGCGTCGCCGAATAGATGTCGCGGACGCTGTGGGGGATGCCGACCACGCTCTGGCCGTCGCTGACGATCAGCGACAGGCCCTGCGCCATGCCGAGCGTACCGAGCGTGGCAACGAAGGGAGGAATGCCCAGGATCGCCACTAGCCAGCCGTTGGCGACGCCGAAGGCCGCGCCGACCAGCAGGCCGGCGCCTAAACCGAGCAGCATCGATTTGGTCGCGAGCGACACGATCGCGACGCAGAGGGATGTGAGGGTCAGCACTGCGCCCATCGACAGGTCCAGCCCCTCGGTCATGATGATCAGCGTCATCGGCAGCGCGAGCATGGTCAGGATGGTCGACTGCACCAGCACGTTGGAGAGGTTGGCGACCGACAGGAAGCCGGGGGCGATCGCGCTGAACAGCGTGATCAGGAGCACCAGCACGATGGCAACGCCGGGAATGCGTTGCAACGGATTGGGCTGTGAAACGACCGCGGCCTCACGCATGATGCATCCCCAGTCGCACGATGTTCTCCTCGGTCAGTTCGTTGCGGTTCAGATGGCCGGCGATGCGCCCCTCGCGCATCACATAGGCGCGGTCGCAGACATGGCAGATCTCGACCTGCTCGGACGAGATCATCAATGCCGCCGCGCCTTCCGCGACCAGGCGGTCGATCAGCGCAAAAATCTCAGACTTGGCGCCGATGTCGATGCCGCGCGTCGGCTCGTCGAAGATGAAGAGCTTTGAGCCGGCCGCTAGCCATTTGCCGATCACGACCTTCTGCTGGTTGCCGCCCGAGAGCAGGCCGACGGTTTGGCGGGCGCTGGGCGTCGCAATGCGCAGCTGCCGGATTAGACCATCGGAGGTGCGCTGCGCACCGCGCTGGTCGAACAGCCCGCTCGGGAACAGTTTTCGCAGCGCCGACACCACGAGATTGTCGCTCACCGAGCGCAATAGCGCGAGGCCTTCGCTCTTGCGGCTCTCTGGGATCAGCGCGATGCCGCGGCGGGCGGCAAGGTCCGGCTCGCCGGAAATGGTCTTGCCGTCGAAGATGATTTCGCCGGCGCTGACGGGATCGGCGCCGAAGATGGCGCGTGCGACTTCGCTGCGGCCGGAGCCGACCAGGCCACACAGGCCGACGATCTCGCCCCGGCGCACCTCGATGTTGATGTCGGAGATGCCGGTCGAGGCGGTCAGGCCCTTGACCTCGAGCAGCAGCTCGCCGGGCTTGTCGGCAAAGTTGCGCGGATAGGTCATGTCGACGTTGCGGCCGACCATCATGCGGACGAGCTGGTCCGGCGTGACGTCGGCGGGCCGGACGCCGTCGATGCGGCGGCCGTCGCGCAGAACGGTGATGCGATCGCCGAGTGCGAACACTTCGGCCATGCGGTGCGAGATGTAGACGATCGAGACGCCGTCGGCCTTCAGCCGTGCGATCAGGGCAAACAGCAGCTCGGTCTCGCGGTCGGACAGCGCGGCGGTCGGCTCGTCCATGACGAGGATGCGGGCGTCCTGGCTGATCGCCTTGGCGATCTCGACCATCTGCTGCTGCGCGACGCCGAGCTTATCGACGATGGTGGAGGGATCGATGTCGAAGCCGATGGTGTCGAGCACGCGCTTTGCGTCGGCCAGGATCTTGCGGCGGTCGATGGTGCCGGGGATGTGGCCTTTCGGCTCGCGGCCGAGGAAGATGTTCTGTGCGATATCGAGATAGGGGACCAGCGAGAATTCCTGGAAGATCACGGCAATGCCGAGCTTCTGCGCATCTGCCGTCGAGGAGATCGCGACCTTCTCGCCCTTGTAGTAGAACTCGCCGGCGTCGGCGCGGTAGGCGCCGCACAGCACCTTCATCAGGCTCGACTTGCCGGCGCCGTTTTCGCCCAGCAGCATGTGGACTTCGCCGGGGAAGACGGCAAAGGACACGTCATCCAGCGCCTTGACGCCGGGAAACTCCTTGCTGATGCCGCGCAGCTCCAGCAGCGGGGTGGGCGAGGTGACCTCGATCGGAAGCGCGTCGCTCATGCCTTGTCACTCATGCCTTGGCTCCGCTCGCAAAGATCTTTCCGGGGTTCATCAGACCATTCGGATCGAGCGCGGTCTTGATGGATCGCATCACATCGACGGCTTCGCCGAGCTCGTCGGTGAGATAGTCGATCTTGCCGAGCCCGATGCCATGCTCGCCGGTGCAGCTGCCGTCCATGGCGATGGCGCGGGCGACCATGCGGGCCTGAAGCGCCTTGGCGCCTTCGGCCTCCTCCGGCTTTGTCGGATCGATCAGGATCAGCATGTGGAAATTGCCGTCGCCGACATGGCCGACGATCGGCGCGGTGAAGCCGTGCTCGTCGGCGTCGCGCCGCGTCTCGGTGAGGCATTCCGCCAGCCGCGAGATCGGCACACAGACATCGGTGATCACGGCGCGCGCGCCGGGCCGGAGGCCGAGGCCGGCATAGAGCGTGTTGTCGCGGGCGTGCCAGAGCCGGCTGCGGTCTTCCTGTGCCTTGGCCCAGGCAAAGCCATGGCCGCCATGGTCGGCCGCGATCGCCTGTGCCGCCTCGGCCTGCTCGGCGACGGATGTCTCGGAGCCGTGGAATTCGAAGAACAGGGTGGGTGCTTCGCGGTAGCCGAGCTTGGCGTAGGCATTGATGCCGCGCATCATGACGTCGTCGAGAAGCTCGATGCGCGCCACGGGGATCGCGGACTGGATCACGGAGATCGCGGTATCGACGGCGTCGTGCAGAGCGTCGAAGCTGCAGACCGCGGCCGAGATCGCCTGCGGAACGGGATGCACCTTCAGCGTGATCTCGGTGATGATTCCGAGCGTGCCCTCCGCGCCGACGAACATGCGAGTGAGGTCATAACCGGCGGCCGACTTCCGCGCACGCTTCGCGGTCCGGATCACGCGGCCGTCGGCCAGCACCACCTCCAGCGCCATGACATTGTCCTTCATCGTGCCGTAGCGCACCGCCATAGTGCCGGAGGCGCGCGTGGAGGTCATGCCGCCAATCGAGGCGTCGGCGCCGGGGTCGATCGGGAAGAACAGGCCGGTATTGCGCAGCTCCGCATTCAGCTGCTTGCGGGTGATGCCGGGCTGCACCACGACATCCATGTCGCTGTCGTGCACGCTGAGCACCTTGTTCATGCGCGCGAAGTCGAAGCAGACGCCGCCCGCGACCGAGGCCGCATTGCCTTCGAGCGAGGTGCCGGCGCCGAACGGGACGATCGGCATGCCCGCGCTCGCGCACAGCTTGACGATCTCCGCGACCTCCTGCGTGGTCTCAGGGAAGACGACGATGTCAGGCGGCAAATTGCGATAATGCGACTCGCTCTGCCCGTGCTGATCGAGTACGCCGCGCGCAACGCTCGCGCGCGGGCCGATCATGCCCGTGAGGCGCTCGGCCAAGATGCTCGTGCTGACCCGCGGTCCCATCCTCAGCTCCCGTCTGCTCCCTGTTGCCGGACTCTTGCTGGTCCGTCGCCGCTCTAGCTTAAGCGGCTCTTGCGTTGCTCGCGACCTGCTTCAGGCCGAAATCATAGTTGAGATGGAAATACTCGCTGTCCACCATGCGACCATCCGGCGCACGGCCGGCCGGATGCCTGGTGAATTCGCGGATCAGGCCGTCTTTGACGCCGAACACGACGTCCGAGTCGAGATACTGGTCGCCGGCGACGAACACGTGTGTCACGAGCTGCTCGAAGCCGGGCGCGGAAATCATGAAATGCACATGCGCGGGGCGCCAGGGATGGCGGCCCTGCGCCTCCAGCATCTCGCCGACCGGGCCGTCATGCGGAACGGGATAGGCGGCCGGCTTGATCGACCAGAAATGGAATCTGCCGTTGGCGTCGGTGTGGAAGCGCGCGCGCATCGCGAGATCGCCAATGGCGTCGAGCTGCTGCACGTCGTAATAGCCGTCATCGTCGGAGTGCCAGACGTCGACGACGGCACCCACGAGCGGCTTGCCGTCGACGGTCGACACCGAGCCGGTGACCAGCATCGGATCGCCCTCCATCGGACCGGAGATATCCGCGCCGCTGTCCTTCTCCGGTGCGGCCTGGACGAAGAACGGGCCGAGCACCGTGGTCTCGGTCGCGCCTTCCGGCACCGGATGGTTGATCGCATCGACCAGCATGGAGACGCCGAGCGTGTCCGACAGGAGAATGAACTCCTGGCGCTTGTCGTTGCACATGTGGCCGGTGCGGGTCAGATAATCGATGCCGTATTCCCATTCCTTTTGGGTCGGACGGATCTCGCGGACGAAGGCATGAAGGTGGCGCACCAGCGCTTCGCTGACCTGCTTGATGCGCGGATCGGTTGCGTCCTTGATCCGCTCCAGCACGGCGTCGGTGATCGTGTTCTCGTTGAAATTGCGCATATGTGCCTTCCGCCGATCAGAGTTTGGGCTCGCCGAGCCCGGACAACCGTTCGAGGTGCTTGACCGTCGCGATGAAGTCGGTGTCGCCGTCGCCTTGCGCGACCAGCGAGCCATAGGTCTCGCGCACTTGCGCCGCCAGCTGCAACGGCACGCCGACGGCATGTCCGGCCCCCAGGATTAGGTCGAGATCCTTGGCCATCTGCTTGCACGAGAAGGTCGACTCGAAATCGCGGGTTCGCAGCGGCGCGGTCTTGTATTTCACCATCGGCGAGGCAACCGCGCTGTCGTCGAGCACCTTCAAGATGTCCTGCCAGGCGATGCCGCCCTTGCGCGCCAGCGCCAGGCTCTCGGCCATCATCGCGGCCGACACCGCGATCATCAGATTGACCGAGAGTTTTGCGTAACGGGCTTCCTCAGCTGGTCCAAGATAGGTCTGCGCGCGGGTGAAGGCGGCGAACAGCGGCTTTGCATTTTCGAAGGCGTCTTTCGGCCCCGAGACGAAGCAGGTCAAGGCGCCGGTATGAACGATGCTGGCATTGCCGGAGACCGGTGTTCGCAGATAGGCAATCCCGCGGGCGTGTGCCGCGGCGGCAACTTGAGTGGAAGCCTCAACACTGACAGTGCTGGTTTCGATCAAAATGGCGCCCGGCGCCATCGCGGCGATGACGCCGGTGGGGCCGAGCAGGGCGCCGTGCAACGCGACGTCGTCGGGCAGGGACGTGATGACAGCGGCCTTGCCGGCCACGGCCTCGGCCAGCGATGCGGCGATCGCAATACCTTGCGCGCGTGCCTCGTTGATCCGCCCCGCGCTCTGGTCGAATGCCGTGACGGCAAAACCGGCCTTGGCGACGAGCGTCGACATCGGCAACCCCATCTTGCCGATCCCGATGAAAGCGACGTTTTTCGAGGTATCTGTCATTGTTGTTATCCATTGGCGCCTTCAGGCGGCACGTCCCTGTCGTTCGATGTCCTGCACCAGCCGCCGGCCGGATTGCGCCAGCAGCTCTTTCTTGGTCTCCAACCCCTCAGCCAGCAGTCGGCCGTTCCGTTTCTTCCACGCGCCGCCGATCATGACGGCCTCGATATTAGCCAGGCTCGTCTGCATCACGACGGTGGCGACGGGATCATGAACGGGGACAAGGTTGAGATCGGAGGCGTTGATGATGACGAGATCGGCGAGCTTGCCTGGCGTCAGCGAGCCGATCTGGTGCTCGCAGCCGAGCATGCGGGCGCCTTCCGTCGTGATCCAGCGCAGCGCCTCGCGCACGGGAATCGTGGTCGTTGCGGGGATGGTGCCGCTGGTCTTGCGGGACTCCGCGTTGTCGAGCGCCCGTTGCATCGAGAGCGCAACGCGCGCCGCGGAGAAGAGATCGCCGGCCAACACGGATTCCAGATCGATCCCAATGGTAGGCCGAACGCCACGCTTGAGCAGCCGCCCGGTGATTGGAAAACCGTGGCCCTGGATCATCTCGTTCTCCGGCGTCACCGAGAACGATACGCCGAGATCGACGAGACGATCGAGCAGATCGTCGGGCAGATCATTGCCATGGACGATGTTGATGCCAGCGCCGATGAGGCCGGCCTCGATCAGCTTCTCCCAGCCGCCCGGCGTCTTGGCCGGTCCGCCGCCCTGATGCATCGATGCGATCAGCTTGTGCTCCCGCGCCAGGCGGAAATCCTGCATGGCAACGTCGAGGGTCGAATAATGCGGGCCGAGGATCGCAAGGCCCAGCGTGACGAGGCCGTCGCGGTCGGCGAGGGGACCCGCGAGCAGCCGTTCGACCTCGCGGCGCGGATGCGGCACTTCCGAGAAATGCGGCTCGCCGGGCTTTGGCTCAGGCTTTGGCGAGCCATGGAAGAACGCGGCGCGAATGCCGCTCTCGATCAGGCCGCGCACGGCGGCGTCGGTATGATCGGGGGTCGGATTGTTGTGGCACCAGTCAACGAGCGTGGTGGTGCCGCAATTGATTTGGTTCTGTGCGCCGACCAGCGTCGCGATATGGATATCCTCGGGCCGGAACACGGTGGCCAGCCCGGCATGCATGCGGCGGAAATATTCGAGCAGTGTCCAGTTCGCGGCATAGCCGCGCAAGCCGGTCTGCCAGGTGTGCATATGCGCGTTGATCAGGCCGGGGATGACGATGCGATCCTTTCCGTCGATGATCTCCGTGTCGGCTGCGACATCGATCGATGGTCGCACCTCGAGGATCCGGTTGCCCTCGACCAGCACGTCGCCGGTGCCGAGGTCGCCGATCGCGTCATCCATGCTGATGACGGTCGCGGATCTGATCAGCGTGCGCCGCATGGTCTCACGCCGCCGTTTTGACAGCGCCCGGCGGCTCGCCGGCCCAGGCGCGTGCGATCAGGTCGCGGATGGCGCCGCGCTCGAGCGGGCGCGGATTCCAGTAGGCGTTGGTGACGGCAAGATCAGCCGCCTTGTCGATGCCGCTCTCGGGCATGCCGATATCGCGCAGCGCCGTCTTCGCACCCAGCCGCTTCGCAAGTTCGAAAAGTCCCTGCGATGCATCGGCGGCGCCGATTGCGCGCGAGATGCGTGCCATCGCGTCGGGCGCGGCTGGCGCGTTGTAGGCGAGCGCATGCGGCAGCACGATGGTGTGAGTCTCGGCGTGCGGCAGATCGAAGGTTCCGCCGAGAGTGTGGCAGAGCTTGTGATGCAGCGCCATGCCGACGGTGCCCAGGCAAACACCGCACAGCCAAGCGCCATAGAGCGCTTCGGTGCGAGCTTCGCGGTCGTCGCTTTTGGCGGCGATGGCGGGCAGGGCGCGGGCCAGTGCGCGGATGCCTTCTTCCGCCATCAGCGACGTCACGGGATTGGTGTCGCGCGCGTAAAGCGCTTCCACCGCGTGGGCGATCGCGTTGATGCCCGATGTCGCGGCGAGACCCGCCGGCAGCGTCGAGGTGAGATCGACATCGTAGATCACGGTCTCCGGCAGGATAGCCGCATCGCGCACCGTGGTCTTCAGGCCGTTCTCGGTCTGGCCGACGATCGGCGTCATCTCCGAGCCGGCATAGGTGGTGGGAATGCAGAGCTGGTTGATTCCGGTGCGCAAGGCCAGCGCTTTGCCAAGGCCAGTGGTCGAGCCGCCGCCGAGCGAGACGACGCAGTCAGCCTCGCACGCCTTCATCGCCGCGAGCGCACGCTCCGTGACCTCGACCGGCGTGTGCATGGTGGCGCCGGGAAAGATGCCGGCATAGAGCGAGCCGAGCGCCGCCCCAAGGCTCTTGCCCTGCGCCTCCTGCTGCGGTGTCGTCAGCACAAGCGCGCGCTTGCCGCCGAGCCGTTCGACCTCGGCCTTGGCGCTAGCCAACGTTCCGCTGCCGAACACGACGCGGCAGGGCAGGTTTTCAAAGGTGAACGAACCGATCATGCGCCGGTCTCTTTGATGGGATAATCGACCTGGAAGCGCCCGATCCGCAAGTCGCCCAGCGCCTCGCGCACGCGCAGATGTTCCGGATGGTTGGCATAGGCCGAGAGCGCGGCCTGGTCGGTAAATTCGGAGAACAAAACGACGTCGCAGGCGTAATCCACCGCGCTGACATCAACGCCGACCTCGATATGGGTGAGGCCGTCGATCCTGCCCTTGAGGCCTTCGAACAAGGTCTTGACCTTGACCCGGGCGGCGGAGCGCTCCTCGGGGCTTTCCCCGCGCAACCGCCACATCACGATGTGCCTGATCGGGCCCGACATTTCCTGATTTCCTCGCCTGCGATTATGTCTCGTTGCGGCTATTTTGCCTTGCAAAAAACGGAAATAAAGGCCAAAATTTGTAAGTCTCTTTTCCTGTTTTCGCAAAAATGGACCGGCTGCTCCAACTCGAAGTCTTTTCCAAAACCGCTGAGCTCGGCAGTCTGTCCAAGGCGGCCGAAATCCTGCGGATGTCGAACGCGGCCGCCAGCCGCCACCTCAGCGCGCTGGAGGAGCGGCTCGCAGTCCGGCTGATCGAGCGCAACACGCGCCGGCTATGGCTGACGGAGGCCGGGCAGGAGCTCCTGCAGCGCTGCAGCACATTGTTGAACGAGCTCGCCGAAGCCGAGGATGCCGTCTCCGACCGCGCGCTGTCGCCGAAGGGCATGCTGCGCGTGACGAGCTCGCTGTCCTTTGCGATGATCTATCTCGCGCCGATGCTGCCCGCCTTCCGCGCGCTCTATCCTGATCTCAGCGTGCAGATCATCAGTGCGAACCGCTATCTGGACTTCATCGAGGCCGGCATCGACGTGGCGATCCGCACGCGCGAGCACGAGCCGGATTCCAACATCATCGTCCGCCGCATCGGCCAGATGCACCGCGTGCTCGCGGCGGCGCCGTCATATCTGGAGAAGCACGGCCGGCCGGAGCACCCTGCCGATCTCGCCCGCCACAACATGCTGATCTACAATCTCGCCAACGATCCCTATTCGCTGCGGCTCAGCCAGGGCAGCACGACGCAGACGGTGCGGATCGCGCCGACGCTCGACAGCAATGATGGCCAGATCATCTGCGGTGCGGCACGCGCGGGGCTCGGCATCCTGATCCAGCCGCTTTACATCGTGCAGAGCGACATCGCGGCCGGCCGGCTGGTGCCTGTGCTGGAGGGCTGGGAGCTGCCGCTGCTCACCATGAACATCGCCTATCAAAACCGCGTCCGGCTGCCCGCCAAGATCAGGGTGTTTTCCGACTTCCTGGTCAGCCACATCCGCGAGCATTCCGAGCCGGGGATCTGGATCGACGCGGCGAAGTGAGCGGAAGCAGTCATGTATCTCGGCATCGATCTCGGTACCTCCGCAGTCAAGGCCGTTCTCGTCGACGGTGCCCAGCGCGTGATTGCAAGCGAGAGCCGGCCGCTGACGATCACCTCGCCGCAATCAGGTTATTCCGAGCAGGATCCCGCGCAGTGGATCGAGGCGACCTTCGCCACGCTGGATGCCCTGAAGGTATCGCATGGAAAAGAGCTCGCGGCAGTCGAAGGCATTGGGCTGTCCGGCCAGATGCATGGCGCGACGCTGCTCGATGCGAGCTCGAGGCCGCTGCGGCCCTGCATCCTCTGGAATGACGGACGCGCCGCCGCCGAGTGTCGCGTCCTGGAGCAGCGCTGGCCCGCCTTGCGTGCCGTGACGGGCAATAAGGCGATGCCAGGCTTTACTGCGCCGAAACTGCTCTGGGTCGCGACGCACGAACCTGAAGTCTTTGCAGCGACGAAGTTGGTGCTGCTGCCGAAGGCCTATCTGCGCCTGGTGTTATCAGGCGAAGCCATCGAGGACGCCTCGGACGCATCGGGATCCCTATGGCTCGACGCCGCGCGCCGGGACTGGTCGGACGAGGCCTTGGCCGCGACCGGGCTGTCGCACGATCACATGCCGCGTCTGGTCGAGGGATGCGCGCCGGCAACAACATTGCGCAGCGACCTCGCGCAGCGCTGGGGCATGGTGAGGCAACCGGTGATCGCGGGCGGCGCTGGCGACAATCCGGCGGGCGCCGTCGGCATTGGCGCGATCCGACCGGACACCGCGTTCGTATCTCTGGGAACCTCGGGTGCCCTGCTGGCGCCGACCAGCACCATCGCCGCTAATCCGGACCGTGCGGTGCATACGTTCTGCCACGCCATTCCCGGCATGTGGATTCAGGCCGGCGCGATCCTCTCGGCTGCCTCCTGCCTCGCGTGGGCCGCGCGCCTGTTTGGGGTCACCGAGGCCGAGTTGCTGGCGCCGCTTGGATCGCATCCACAGGCGCCGTCGCCGGTGAGCTTCCTGCCTTATCTCGCGGGCGAGCGGACGCCGCACGACGATCCCGTCGTGCGCGGCATGCTCGATGGTTTGAGCCATGGCACCGATCGCGGGGCTATCGTGCAGGCGGTGCTGGAAGGCGTTGCCTTCGCGCTGGCCGATTGCCGCGAGGCCCTCGCCGATGCTGGCATTGTGATTACGGAAGCCGATGCTATTGGCGGTGGTTCACGGTCCGGCTTCTGGCTCTCGGTGCTGGCCAACGTGCTGAATGTTCCGATCCACCGCTTCGCCGGAGGTGAGACCGGCGCCGCGTTCGGTGCGGCAAGATTAGGGCGACTTGCTGTCACCGGTGAGGCGATTGCCGCCGTGTGCACGCGACCGCAGCGCATCGAGACGTTCGAACCTGACACCGGGCTGACTGATGCTTATGCCGAACGGCTTCCCGCGTGGCGCGAACTGTATCGGCCCCGCCACTAGCATCGCCTCGGTGCTACATTCCCGTCTGTTCGGTATTGCCCTGTGCCGCGGCCTTTTGTTTAATGCGCAAGCCGCGCTGACAGAATGATTGAGACGCGGGTGGGAAACGCATTGTGCGCCGGGAGGCACGATGAACGATCCGATCCTCGAGATGCGCGGGGTCTCAAAATCCTTCTTCGGCATCAAGGCGCTGCGTGCCGTCGATCTCACAGTCTATGCCGACGAAATTCATGCCCTGATGGGTGAGAACGGCGCCGGCAAGTCGACGCTGATGAAGATCCTGTCCGGTGCCTACAGACCCGATCCCGGCGGCGAGATCCGCATCGAAGGACATCCGGTACGGATCGAAGGCCCGCTTGGCGGCCGCGCGGCGGGCATCTCCATCATTTATCAGGAGCTGTCGCTCGCTCCCAATCTCAGTGTTGCCGAGAATATCTATCTGGGACGGGAGATATCGCGGACAGGCTTGCTGGCGCGGGGCGCCATGCGCGAGGCCGTCGGTCCCATCCTGAAGCGGCTCGGCGCGGACTTCCTGCCGTCGACGCTGGTGACGCATCTGTCCATGGGACAACGGCAGCTGGTCGAGATCGCACGTGCGCTGCACGCGAGATCGAAGATCCTGATCATGGACGAGCCGACCACGGCGCTGTCGGCCGGCGAGAGCGCACGGCTGTTCGCGCTGATCCGCCAGCTTCGCGCCGAGGGCCTCGCCATCATCTACATCTCGCATCGCATGGACGAGGTCTACGCGCTCGGCGACCGCGTCACCGTGCTGCGCGACGGCCGGCTGGTCGGCTCGCTCGATAAGGCCGAGATCCGTGCCGACACCATCGTGCGGCTGATGGTCGGGCGCGACGTCTCATCGTTCTACAAGAAGGACCATGATCCGGAGGCAGGACGCGGCCATCCCGTGCTCGCCGCGATCGACATGGCCGATGGCCTGCGCGTCAAGGGCTGCTCGCTGACCGTGCATGCGGGTGAGGTGGTCGGTCTCGCCGGCCTGATCGGCGCAGGACGCACCGAGCTTGCGCATCTCATCATCGGCGCATTGCCAAAAACCTCCGGCCGGCTCGAGCTGGAGGGGCGCCCGGTCGAGATCCGCACGCCGGGTGAGGCGCTCGAGGCCGGGATCGCCTATCTGACCGAGGACAGGAAGGCGCTCGGCCTGTTTCTGGACATGTCATGTCTGGACAACATCAACCTCGCGGTGCTTGGCCGCGATGCGAAGCTCGGCTGGTTCCTGGATCGTGACAAAGCACGCGAGCGCGCCGATCGAGCCTTCGCAGGGCTCAGCATTCGAGCCGCCAATGTCGGCGTTCCCGCCGGTGGCCTATCCGGCGGCAACCAGCAGAAGCTGCTGTTGTCGCGGCTTCTTGCCATTGCGCCAAAGGTGCTGATCCTCGACGAGCCGACGCGCGGCGTCGACGTCGGCGCCAAGTCCGAAATCTATTCGATCATCGACAATCTCGCCAAGGCCGGCACCGCGATCCTCGTCATCTCGTCCGATCTGCCGGAGATTATCGGCATCTGCGACCGCGTCGTCGTGATGCGAGCCGGGCACATCGCCGGTGAGGTCAGGCGTGAAGCTGCGGTCGCGCTGAACCAGGAAGACATCATGGCGCTTGCCACGGGGATGGAGCATCTCGATGCCTGACAATGGTGCTTCGCAGGCCAAGGCGGCATCGACGGCGACCAACGGTGCTGCCGCAGAGTCAAAGCGCCAGCGGGTGAGGGTGCTGATCAGCGCGCTCGGTATGTTGCCGGTGCTGCTGATCCTCTGCGGCGGCTTCCATTTCCTGTCCGAGGGCCGCTTCTTCACCGGACAAAATCTAGGCATCGTGCTGCAGCAGGCCGCGGTGAACACCGTGCTCGCCGCGGGCATGACCTTCGTCATCCTCACCGGCGGCATCGACCTTTCGGTCGGCTCGATCCTGGCGGCTTCCGCGATGGCCGGGTTGACGCTCTCCAAGATGCCGGAGCTCGGAATGCTGTGGCTGCCGGCCGCGCTGCTCACCGGCCTTGGCTTCGGTGTCGTCAACGGCGCGCTGATCGCGCTGCTCCGATTGCCGCCCTTCATCGTCACGCTCGGCTCTCTCACCGCGGTACGCGGCCTGGCGCGACTGCTCGGTGCCGACACCACGGTGTTCAATCCCTCGATTCCCTATGCCTTCATCGGCAACGGCTCGCTGACGCTCGTTCCCGGCGTCGCCTCGATCCCATGGCTCTCGGTGATCGCCTTGCTCGTCATCCTCGTCTCGTGGCTGGTGTTGCGCCGGACCGTGCTCGGCGTGCACATCTATGCGGTGGGCGGCAATGAAAGCGCGGCACGGCTTGCCGGCATCAAGGTCTGGGCCGTGCTGATCTTCGTCTATGGCGTCTCCGGGCTTTTCGCCGGGCTCGGCGGCGCGATGCAGGCGGCGCGGCTCTATGCGGCCAACGGCCTGCAGCTCGGCCAGTCCTACGAGCTCGACGCCATCACCGCCGTGATCCTGGGCGGCACCTCATTCGTCGGCGGCATCGGCTCGATCTGGGGTACGCTGGTCGGCGCGCTGATCATCGCGGTGCTGTCGAACGGCCTCATTCTCGTCGGCGTCTCCGACATCTGGCAATATGTGATCAAGGGCCTGGTGATCATCGGCGCTGTTGCGCTCGATCGCTACCGGCTGCAGGGCTCCGCCAGAACATGAAAGGTTCCGGTGCGGCTACTGGTCTGCCGTGCCTGACATGAAGACAGACCAGGGAGGAAGCCAATGTTGAAGACGATCACGCTCGCCGGCGCCGCGACGGCGCTTGCCCTAAGCGCCGCGCCATCCTTCGCCAAGGAGCTCAAGTCGATCGGCGTCTCGCTGGGGTCGATGGGCAATCCGTTCTTCGTCGCGCTGTCGAAGGGCGCCGAGTTCGAGGCGAAGAAGACCAATCCCAATGTGAAGATCACGACGGTCGGCTTCGAATACGACCTCGGCAAGCAGGTCACCCAGATCGACAATTTCATTGCCGCCGGCGTCGACCTGATCCTGCTCAACCCCGGCGATCCCAAGGCGATCGGGCCGGCGATCAAGAAGGCGCAGGCGGCGGGCATCGTCGTCGTCGCGGTCGACACCGCGGCCGAAGGCGCCGATGCCACCGTTACCACGAACAACGTGCAGGCCGGCGAGATCTCGTGCCAGTACATCGTCGACAAATTGGGTGGCAAGGGCGACGTCATCATCGAGAACGGGCCGCAGGTCTCGGCGGTGATCGACCGCGTCGTCGGCTGCAAGAACGTCTTCTCAAAGAATTCCGGCATCAAGGTGTTGTCCAACGACCAGGACGGCAAAGGCTCGCGCGAAGGCGGCCTCACCGTCGCGCAGGGTTATCTGACCCGCTTCCCCAAGATCGACGCCATCTTCGCGATCAACGATCCGCAGGCGATCGGCACCGACCTTGCGGCGCGCCAGCAGAACCGCAGCGGCATCGTCATCACCGCGGTCGACGGCGCGCCCGATATCGAGGCCGCGTTGAAGGATCCGCAGTCGCCGCAGATCCAGGCCTCGGCTTCGCAAGATCCGTTCTTCATGGCGCGGCGGGCCGTGCAGGTGGGCGTCGGCATTCTCAATGGCCAGAAGCCGGCCTCGACCGTCGAGCTGCTGCCGTCCAAGCTGGTGACCAGGGACAACGTCGCCGAGTATAAGGGCTGGACCTCGGATCGTTCCCAGTAAGATGCCGTCCTTTGCCGGGAGCGCTTGAAACGGGGATGGCGGGCGGCGTTTGAAACCACGCCGCCCGTCATGCCAAAGCCAATGCACGCGCCGATCTGCCGTCCGAGCGGGCGGGCTGCTTCTTGTGTTAGCCTCGCGCAACCTCGACCGGTCGAATCGGAAGCAGATCTCGTGAAATCCAGGACATCGGGCACCGCATCCGGCACCGCGTGGCGTCACGCCAATGTCGGGCGTCTGCTCAACAATGCGGTACGCCGCTTCGAAGGCCGCGTGCTCGAATTGATGAGCGAACGAGGGCACGACGAGACGCGCATTGCGCATGTCAGCCTCACCCGCAATCTCGACGTGGAGGGGACGCGGCTCACGGAGCTCGCCCGCCGGGCGTCCATGAGCAAGCAGGCGATGGGCGAGCTGGTCGATCAATGCGCCGAGCTCGGGCTCGTCGATCGGATCGCCGACCCGACCGACCGGCGCGCGCGCATCGTGATGTTCACGCCGGCCGGGCGCAAATGGCTCGATGCGTTCCGCGACGCCGTCGACATTGCCGAACGGGAGATGCGTACCGAGCTTGGCAAGCCCGCCATGGACGCGATCCTGAAAGGGCTGGCGGTTTATGGCGAGCGCTTCGACACGCTTGAGGATGCCGATTAGTCAGGTGACTTGACGATATTGTCAGGCAACCTTACCATGCAGGATCGTGCTGGTAGGGAGAAGGGCTTTGGAAACACGTCTGACGGCCTCGGTGCTCATCGTGGGCGGGGGGCCCTGCGGGCTGATGCTGGCCAACGAGCTCGGCCGGCGCGACGTGTCCGCGATCCTGGTCGACGAGAAGCCAGGCACCGCATTCAATCCGCAAGCCAACGCGACGCAGGCGCGCTCGATGGAGCACTACCGGCGGCTGGGTTTTGCCGACGAGATCAGGCGCGAAGGTCTGCCCGCCGATTACCCGACAGACGTTGCGTATTTCACGCGCTACACCGGCTACGAGCTGGCGCGCTTTGCGCTGCCGTCATCTTCACGCGCGGGCGAGCTGATCAAGGGCCTGTCGGGCTCCTGGAGCGCCGCCGAGCTGCCGCATCGCGTCTCGCAGAAATATGTTGAGGCGGTGCTGCGTCGCCATGCCGAACGGCTTCCAGGCATCACGCTGAACTATGGCCACCGGCTGGTCAGCTACGTCGAAAGCGACGACGGCATCGTCGGCGAGATCGAATGTCTCGACAACAGCCGCCGCTTTCAGGTCCGGGCCGACTTCCTCGTCGGGGCCGACGGGCCGCGCTCCCACGTCCGCCAGTCGCTCGGCATCGTCTATGGCGGCGAGACCGGGACGCAGCGCGATTTCATGGGCGGCCGCATGCTGGCTGTGTATCTCCGCTCGCCGGAGTTCTACGCGAGCATCCCGCACGCCAAGGCGTGGATGTACAATTGCTTCAATGGTGAACGCCGGGCCTTCATGGCCTCGGTGAACGGACGCGACGAATTCGCGTTTCACACCCAGCTGCGGCCGGGTGAAGACGAGAGTGCGATCACGGTCGACGAGGCCAAGGCCGCGTTCCAGCGCGCCTGCGGCGCTCCGATCGAATGCGAGGTGCTGTCGTTCCTGACCTGGACCGCAGGTCACGCGCTGGTCGCGAACGGCATGCAGCGGGGCAGGGTGTTCCTCGGCGGCGACGCGGCGCATCTGTTCACGCCGACCGGCGGGCTCGGCTACAACACTGCGATCGAGGACGCGGTCAATCTCGGCTGGAAGCTTGCAAGCGTCGTCAAGGGCGTAAGCCCGGTATCGCTGCTCGACAGCCACGAGGTCGAGCGGCGTCCGGTGGCGCTCCGCAACACCGACTATGCCCGGCGCTTCGCGGATTCCCTTGGTCTCTTCGCGCCCGCGCCAGACATCGAGGACGCCACGGACGAAGGCAACGAAGCGCGGCGGACGGCAGGCAACTATCTCGAACAGCACGCCCGTGCCGAATTCAACATTCCCGGCGTCACCTTTGGCGGGCGTTACGACGGCTCTCCGATTATCGTCTCCGACGGCAGCCAGCCGCCGCCTGATGCTGCGAATGTCTACATTCCCAGCGCCTGTCCCGGTGGCCGCGCACCGCATGCGTGGCTGGAGAACGGCGTGTCCTTGTATGATTTGTTCGGATTCGAGTGGACTTTGCTCCAGTTCGGCGAGGTTGCGCCGGCGCCCGCTGCGGTCTCCGACGCCGTCCGCGCGCTCGGGGCGGATGTGAAGCTGGTCACGCTGCCGGGATCCTTGCGCGAGCTCTACGATGCCGACCTTGCTTTGATACGTCCCGACCAGATCGTGGCCTGGCGTGGCAGCGCGTCACAAGCCGGAACGATCGGGCGTGTCCTCGCCCGCGCGCTTGGGTACAGCGCAGGCGAGGGCGCGCCAGCGGCTTCAGCCGGCGGTGTATGAACTGGTGCGCGGAGACTGAACGGTGGACGGAAGCTTGCTCGCGAAAGCGCGGGTCTTGGGCTGGACACGAGATCCGTCGATCACCTCGAGCCGGCCGCAGCGGTTCAGGGTGTGCAGCTTTCTGCCGGGCCACACCGGTCCGGGCTTGAGAGAATGGCGGACGATCTGCTTGAAGGCCGTCGGCGACAGCTCGATCACTTCCGCCAGCGCGAGCGCCGCACCGTATCCGTCGGCACAGTTCTGGACCGGGCGCCACAATCGATCATTGATGGTCACGAAATTCCCCGCCGGCCGCGTGCTGGCCCGATCAATCAGGACCGGATTGCTGGCATGGGGCACCCAGGGGCCCAGGAGGTGCTCGGCGTAATAGATCGCCAGCGAGTCCGAATAGCCGCCGGTGCCGTCGCGCCAGGCGCCGAACAGATAATGCAGGCCCTTGTGCCGCGTGATCGTGACGTCGGCCAGCTCGAGGCCTGACAGGAGCGTCGCGAACCGCTCCCACCTGTCCGGGAACCGAACGCATTTGTAGAGGGCGACGTCGCCGTGGATCGAGCTCTCCGGGATCATCCACAAATCGCCGCCGTCTTCGATCAGGAAGGGATAGGAGAGGTGCCAGGGCTCCTCCAGCACGGGCACGACCTCGCCGGTCGGCCCATAGTCGCCGAACTCGATCGCCGAAATGATGCCCTTTCCAACCCGGTGATCGAGGTCTTCGAAGAAGACGAATGTTCGGCCCTGCCACGTGACGGGAAAGGGATCGGCGTAGAAGTGATTGCCGGGATCGGGAAGAATGTTCCAGCCTGGTCCAGACAGGTCGCCCGTCTGCCAGACGCCTCCACCCGTGTTGAAGCGCCATCCGACATGCCAATGCGGGGCATAGCAGCAGAGGCGATAAATCTCCTTGGCTATCGACACGGCAAGGCCGCGCGCGACATACCCAGCGGGACCCCGGCGCGGGCCCTCTTCGGCGGGACGCGCCAGTTGCGGCACAATCCGCGGTCGTCCCGACAGGATTGCCGCCACCATGGTCAGCGTTCGCGTCATGACGGTTTCGAGTGCGCCGCTGAGGCCTGCGGCAATTTCTCCGGATGGATGGCCGCTATCGACGAGCGAGCCGTCGACTTCGTTGACGATGTCGATCACCGGCAGGTCGCCGGCCAGAATGGCGGCGAGCGCGGCGTTTTCGCCTGCAACTCCATTGAACAGCGGACGGAGATACAGCCGGGCGGAGTTGTTCGGATCGCGCGCGGCTCCGGTGAAGTCGACGACCACGTCGGCCGTCCCGGTGCGAACCTGCGTCTGTTCCGGAGCGATGTTCAGCCTGTTGGCGCCGCTGTGTTTGCCCTTGTGCAACACCAGGCGTTCGAGCTCGAACAGGGCGTCGAGACCCGCGGGGCGCGGCTCTGCAGTCGCCGTCCACGCGATTTGAACCGGAACTTCCCGGCCGTCGATCAACAGCGTCTCGCGGCCCATCCACCGCCGCGCATGCTCACGTTCACAGCGAAACTCGATGATCATGTCGAGCCAATCTATTCCAACGTATCAGGTCAAATGACCTGGCCGAGAATCCGAACGTATTCCTCCACCATGGCATCTACCGAATAGCGCAGCCGCAGGCCTTTGGCGTTTTGTCGCAGTTCGTCGCTTAAATGTTTGTCCGTCAGCAGCCTGGAGACGGCTGCAGAGAGCCTCGCATGATCGGAGGCGTCGACGAAGAGCGCAGTCGGTCTTCCTTCGTAGGACAACACTTCGTGCAGGACGGGAAGATCGGTGACGACGGAGGGAACACCGGCGTTCGCAGCCTCGACTGCGGCCAGACCGAAGGTCTCGGCCTGTGTCGGGAATACGAACACGTCCAGGCAGGCGAGAAAGTCCGCCATCCGGCTGGGGGGAATCTCCCCGAGCAAATGCAGCCTGTCCGACACCTTCAGTTCATTCGCCAGCAGCTTCAGCCGGGCCTCGTCGGCTCCCTGGCCGGCGAGCGCGAGGTGCCAGGACGGTTGATCCGGCAGCAGACGTATCGCCAAGTCGAGCCGCTTGTGCGGATGCAGCCTCGCTGCGCAGCCGAGCAATATGCGATCCGGCGGCAGGTTGAACTTTTGTCGTGCGGCTTCCTTCGACAGGGTAAGGGCCTTGTCGTCGAAGCCGTGCGGGACATGCACCATGCGCGACCGGTAGGCCGCGGGGTAGCGCGAATATTCGCGCTCCATGTCCTGCGAATTGAGCGTGATGCGGTCGAAGAAGCCGAGGCTGCCCATGACGATGTCGGCGGTGCGGACCGGCCAGCTCATCGAAAGCGCAGATGACACCTGATTGGCGATGACAGGTGCGCGGCTGACGAGGCGCGTCACGCCGCCGCCGATGACGTTGCCGAAATGCTGGAAGGTCAGGACGGCGTCGGGCTTGATGGTGCTGATATGGCGGCCGAGTGTCCACAGCATCCGCAGCAGCGCCATCGGATTGCCTGGCCGGCTCGGCGCGCAATAGAGCGTATCGGGCGGCTCATCGAAGGAATCCGATTTACGGAAGAAGAAGAGATTGGTGACGCGGTAGCCGCGCGCGGTTAGCCCGGCGCCAAGAAGCCTGGAGATCTCCTGCGCTCCGGCGTTCTCGGCCTGGGTTTGCGCGAGAAGCACGTGCAGCTTTCGTCCGCTGCCGTTCGACCGCGCGGGTGCCGTCGCGGTCGTCTCGCCCAATTCCTTATTCGGCTGATAGTGGAGCACCGATCCCGACCCGCTAAAGAAAGGAAATCTTCACCTTCTTAACTCCGTACCTATCATGTGGGCATCGCGCGGACACCGACTAGCAACAAACGGAGTTAATGCCAGGGTTGGCAGTCGACATCGTTCCCGCAGCCATTTCACTGGTTCCCGATTGCTGCGCAGCGAGCGCGTTAACCAATCGATCTTGCGCGCGGCCAGCGCGTGATCGCGGACCACCGGGCGACGGCGTGATTGAGGCCTAGTCGCTGGAGTCGGCGCCGCGCACTGCATAATTGCCGCGCTTCAAGGCGGAGAAGCGCAGCAGCACGAGGATCGAGGGATCCACCCCTGTTCGCCGGCGGCAGAGGACGTTCAGGGCAATGGTCGCGAGCGCCAGTGACACGGTCGCCGAAATCGCCGCGCCAAGCAGGCCGAGCCAGGGAATGAGGATGAGAAATCCCACGAGCCGCAGCGCGACATTTGCAGCAACGACCGGAACGTAGATCCGTTCGTGGCCGGTCAGCTGAAGGATTGCAGCAGACGGGCCGCCTGCGGCCTGGATGGCCGTCCCGATTGCGAGCACGATCAAGACCGAGTGCTGCGCGGTGAAATGAGGTCCGAACAGGTTGAGGAGATAGGGGCCGCCGATCCAGATCGTTGCGAGCCCGGCGACCACGCATAGCGCGGTCACCTCCGCCATCAGCTGCAAGGTTCGCTCGAACTCCTGGTGGTTCTTGCTGAAATACAGCGAGGGAAGCCGGCGGGCTCCGAACGTGTATAGCGCCGCAGACAGCATGGCGAAGATATTGGCAAGGCGCGATGCGGCAAAGTAGATACCGGCAGTCACTGGATCCAGCATCCAGTACACCAGAATGACGTCGAAATACTGGTTTGCGGCTTCAAGAATGGATGCAAGCCAGAAGTGCAGGGCGCTCGAGCGCCAGCGGGACGTTTCGGAGCGCGCCGGCGTACCGCGCAAATCCGGCAGCACGCGCGCGATCGAAACGATCTGCGCAACCAGGCCCACCGATATGGCAAGTGTCATCACCGCCATCAACTCGGCGGGATCGAGTTGCCGATGACCGAGCAGCATGGCGAGCAGAAACAGGACAACGATGACTCGCCAGAAGAACTCGCGATTCCCTTCGCCCGTGAGAATGCTGACCAGCGAGCGTGCGATCTGGCTGCCAAGCATCACGCCGGCAGTCGCGGCCGTGTAGGCCGACACCGCAAGTATGAGCAGCCACCCCTCGCCTCTCACGTTCGCCGCGATGGCGATCCCGGCGATCACAATCAGCATTGCGACCGAGGTAATCTTGAAACTCGATAAGAGGACACCTTTGGTGAGATCCGGCCTGTCGCCAACCTGATACTCGTTCAGGAATCGCACCAGCAACGATTCCTGGCCGACCAGTCCCACGACGGCGGCGATCTGGGCAACCGAAAGCCAGGTCGCAAAGATACCGAAGCCGTCGGGCGACATCGTTCGTGCCGCCAGCGAAAACAGCGCAAACGCGAGCGCGCCGCTACCAACCTTGAGCAGGATGGTCCCGACGACACCGCGCGTGACGTCGCGCCGCATGAGCTGAAGGATGGATTTGATCATGAAGTTTAAGGAGCTGCTCTCTCCTGAAGAGACATGTTCCGATATCGGTGACAACCTAGCATGCCGAAAAAATGCGAGTGTTAATGCAGGGCATCCAGGATCTCGCCTGCGGCGTCGATATCGCGGATATGCCGGTTGCTTCACTGTGGAACATCGCCGTCCCCATTGTCCCAAATAGAGCAAGGCCCAGCTCAGGCCGGCTGACGGCATAGTGCCGCATCGACGGCCGAGAAAGGCGAGATCAGCCGCTTGAATGCGGAATGGCTCGCCGGGATCGGCCGCAGAGCTGCCAGAAGCTAGAATTTACGGAGAATCCCGAGCAAGAGGCGTGCCGGATTTCGCCTGGGCGGCCCGGCTCCCAGCTTCATTAACCTCGATACAGAGAAATGATCGCGTTTGGTCCTGCGATGCGACATCAGGCCGGAGAATTGCACGTGCGGCTTTGGTTGACCCGTGGGAGCCTGGATCATGACGGCGGATAGAACTGTGACCGAGCCGATCGGCGCAGCTGGCGCTTCGACGATCGTTGCGGACATCGCGATCGTCGGTGGTGGCCTTGCGGGATCGCTTGCGGCGGCCGTGCTGGCGCGGGCAGGGCATCGCATCGTCCTGATCGACAAGCGGGCAGTCTATCCGGACGAGTTCCGGGTCGAAAAGATCGGCGGCCATCAATTGGCGATGCTCCGCAAGCTGGGCTTCCTCGACGCGCTCGAAAATGTCGCTTGTCGATATGATCAGGTGCTCAATATCCGGGAAGGCAAGGTGGTCGATGTCAGCGTCGGCCAGGCCTACGGATTTCCCTATGCTGATCTCGTTGCCATGGCACGCAGCCGGATACCCGATTCATCCGATCTGATCGTCGACGAGGTCACCGCGATCAGCTGCAGCGACGACGTCCAGCATCTCGAGCTGGCCTCCGGACGGCGCGTTACTGCGCGTCTCGTCGTTCTCGCCACGGGCATGGCGGCGGCTCTCGGTTATAAACTCGGCATCAAGCGGCAGATTCTGGCCGAGCGCCATTCGGTGTCGTTCGGCTTCACGATCGCCCGCCGCGATGGCGCGCCGTTCGATTTCGAGGCGCTGACCTGCTATGGCGAGCGCACGGCCGATGGCATCGACTATCTCAGCCTGTTTCCGGTACGCGCCGGCATGCGGGCCAATCTCTTCATGTTCCGCGACCCGACCGATCCGATCATGCGCGAGCTGCGCCGCGAACCGGAAGCGACAGTTCTGCGTCTGCTGCCGGGATTGCGGCCCTATCTCGGCGATTTCCGCGTCACCGACCGTGTCCAGAACTGGGTGATGGATCTGACCGTCGTCGAGGGACATCTCCAGCCCGGCATCGTGCTCATCGGCGATGCGTTCCAGACCAATTGTCCCGCCGCCGGCACGGGCGTCGCGCGCCTGCTGGTGGACGTCGATCGTCTGTGCACCGAATATGCTCCGAAGTGGCTCGCGACCCCAGGCATGGACCAGGAGAAGATTACGCAGTTCTATTCCGATCGCGACAAGATCGCGGCGGATCAGCAGTCTCTGAAGATGGCGCGTTTCCGCCAGGCCCTGACGTCACGCAACGATATCGGCTGGGATGTTCGGCGCCGGCTGCACTTCCTGCGGCGCAGCCTGGCACACCGCGTCGATCAAATGCATCCCGGCTGGCTCGGGCGTGTTCGCGGGGCGTTGCGCGCCTGAATTTCGCGGCCCTTCGCCTGCCGTCCTTCAGCGCGTGGGCGTCGGAGTGCGGGCGGGCAGGAGCCGCAAATCCGACAGCCGCTTGGCCGCCAGTTTGAGCCAGGGAGCCTGCTTTAGCGCGAACAGGGCGATGGCACCTGCGGTGCTGCCGGCCTTCGTGATCGCCCACATCGGCGAGGGCTGTCCGCCGAACAGTTTCTTGTATGGCTCGTCACCAATGGTGAAATCGAGCATCTGATCGCCGCGCTCGATGCAATCCCGCGCTACCTGCTCGAACATCAGCGCGCCCAGGGACTGGCTCTTGTACCCGGCAATGTCGAAGGCGCTCATGATGATGAGGAAGCTGCCCTGATGGCAGAGGCCGAGCACGGCGGCGATCACTTCGCCGTCCATCTTCATGGCATAGAGACGTACAAAGGAGCCGAGACCACGAAGGGCCACGTCGGAATAGAAACCGAAATATTCGGGACGCTGGAGCAGATCTCCGTCGCCTTGCGCCTGAAAGCGCGGACCGCGAAACTTCCTCATCACATCCAGCGCTTCGAGCACGGAGGCGCTGTCGTTGCAGCATGAGAAGCTCAGCGCGCCCTTCTTCTGGAGCTGACGATATTTCTTTGCGAGCTCCTTTTGATAGGAGCGATCGATCGCACTGGCCCGCCATTGCTCGAACGGCGCGACGAGAACCGTCGCGTAGGCATTGGTGTCCATCGATACGCGGCGAGATGCGGCCAGGAGGTTCTCGATCGGAAGCCGCCCGTCGGGCAGCTTGGTCATCCGGAGCAAATCGAAGGGTCGAACGAGGCGCCGAATCTCCGTGCATGCGTCCGCGTCGTCGAGCAGTTGCGAAAACACTTTCTGGCTGCAAACCGGCGCCAGATAGTCGGAGACGCGGAGGTCGGCGAACTCGACGGTTCGGATCGGGCCGCGCCGGATCCGGAGCAAGGGCAGCACCATCGCAAGGGCGCCCGTCGCGCGGTGGCGGACCACGACGACCAGAGGTGTTGCACCCGCATCCGAAGCGAGCCTGGTGTAGAGGCTGTGCAGCCAGATCGGATGCTGGAACGCCGTGGCGGCCGAGCGATCAAACAGCTCGGCATATTCCGGGGACAGAAAGTCGAACGCCTGCTCGATGACGATGTCGAAGGTGTTGCTAAGTTTGTTCATGCGCAATCAGGGAAACCGGATAATTCGCGAAGTCGATCGAGCCGTGGCTACGCTTTATAGCAGGGTCGTTACGGGCTAGACACCGGCGGTGTGCGATTTGCATTAACGCGCTCAACCACGTTCGTATCGTTACCAAATTCTTAAATCCCAGAGCCGTTTGGGCTTGGTCTCAGGATGAGATCGTGCAGAGGCGGCTCGATGCCAGATGGGGCCCCAAGGCAGCTGAAGTTCATCCGCCCCAACGAAACCGACAGCCGGCAGAGACATCCGTCGTTCGTGGCAGCGAGCGTCGATTCCCTCGGCTGTGCACGGGCCTCCTGGCAGCTCGACTCGCAGCTTTCGACAGCGCGCCTCAGGTCTGGAAACCGGACGTCAGGCGCGCCCTGGTATCCCCGCCGCATCGAAGCGGCGCCCGCAGCTCGGCTGCATAGTTTTGCTGCACCACGATATGAATCGCGGCAGCCTTCGCTGCAATAACGCGCTTGACTTCGTAACTGATCTCAACGACCGTATCATGCAAGCGTTGGGCAGTTCAGCCCGTCAACGCAACGAGCTTCAACCATTTCCAACATCACGCTGATTTGGCGTGCTCGGTTGGCGGCGAGGGCGCCCTCGGCTTAACAGCCGGTGGGCGCCTTTTTTTTTGGAACGAGTGATGGCGCGGACGAACTATCGGATCGGCGTGATGCTGTCGACGACGGGCTCGTACAGCGTCGTTGCGCGCTCGATGCTGAACGGGGCGCTGCTCGCGTTTCGCGAAATCAATGCGGGCCATGACGACATTGCCCTGGAGCCGGTCGTGGTCAACCCGTCCGGAGACCTCGCGAGCTATCGTTCGCTCAGCCTTGAGCTGCTCGGTTCCGGCGTCCGGCATGTGGTCGGCTGCTACACCTCGTCGAGCCGCAAGGAAGTGATCCCCTGCTTCGAAAAGTTCGACGGACTGCTGTGGTACCCGTCTCACTACGAAGGATTCGAGAGCTCTGACAACGTCATCTATACCGGCGCGGCGCCGAACCAGCACGTGCTGCCGCTCGTTGATTATCTGGCATCCCGCGTCGGCTCGCGCGCCTTCTGCGTCGGCTCCAATTACATCTGGGCCTGGGAAAACAATCGCATCTTCCGGGAGGCACTCGCCGCGCGCGGTGGCACCGTGCTTGCCGAGCGATATCTCTCGGTCGGCGACACCGAGGTCGACCAGGTGATTGCGGCGATCATCGATCAGCGTCCGGACTTCGTCTTCAACAATTTGATCGGCACCAGCGCTTACGCCTTCTTCCGGGCGTTCCGGGCCGCCTGCCGTGCGCGTGGCATCGATCAGGCGGCTGAAATCCCGGTCGCGAGCTGCACGCTGTCGGAGCCGGAATTGCCGGAAATCGGGCCGGATGCTGTCGACGGACATCTGTCCTCGAGTGTTTACTTCTCCTCGCTGAACTCGGCGGAAAACGGCGCCTTCATTCGCGCCTACACCACGTCCTTTCCGGACGGACCGGTCTCGTCGGCAGACGCCGAAGCGTCCTACATCGCCGTCAAGCTGCTTGGAGCGGCCCTGTCACAAGCCGGCACGGACGACGCCCGCACCGTACGCGCCGCCGTGGCAGACCAGCGGCTGTGCGCTCCGCAGGGCGAGGTCCGCATCGACCGCCAGACCTTCCACGCTTGGCTCACGCCCCGGATCGGCCGGTCGACGGTCAGCGGGCAATTCGAAGTGCTGCTGGAATCGCGTGAGCCGATCGCGCCGGATCCCTATCTCGTTCAGTCGTCACCGCGCTTTGCCAGCGCAATGCGCTCTCCGCTTTTGAAGGTGGTGCAATCATGAGCTCCCGACTGCTACAGAACTTCAAGGGCGGCCGTGCCATCGTCGTCACCCGGCGAGGCGGATGGGAGAGCGCGCTCGAAACGACGCTGGCCAAGCTTGGCGTCTCCACCGAATATCCGGAGATCATCGACGGTCGTGCGCAGATTGATGTCGCAAGCCTTCAGGCCGAGCGGGACATCCTGTTCATCGACGGCGATCTCGAAGGCGCGGTAGCGATCGAGGTCAATCCCGGCTCGCGCTTGCCGCCGGTGCCGGTGATCGGCCTCGTCGGAGTGGAGGCACCGAGCCGGCTCAAGGCGCTCGTCAATCTCGGCGCAACCTCGTTCCTGCGTAAGCCCGTGCATGGCGGCGCGGTCTACACCTCCCTGTTCATGGGCATCAACCAGTTCCTGCTGCGCGCGGAGATGTATGAGCGCCTTCAGGGCCTCGAGGAGCGCCGCCGCGGCCGGCGCGCGGTGATCCGGGCGGTCGTCCTGCTGATGCAGCAAGACGGCCTCGACGAGGAGGGAGCCTATTCCCAGCTCCGGCGCGACAGCATGCGCGCGCGGCAGAACATGGAACTCTATTGCGAGGAGTTCATGAGCAAGCGGGCGAAGCCGCCCGATACGTCCGGCCGCACAACCGGCATCACGCTGCAAGGCGGCAATAAGCAAGCCATTTAGGAGAAGCAAAAATGAGCAAGTCTGTATTACGGGGGCTGCGTGCCGCAGCCCTCACGGGGACGCTTGTCCTCGGATCATCCCTTGGATCGCAAATGGCACTCGCGGCAGAAAATCCGATCAAGCTCGGCGTGCTTGAAGATCAGTCCGGCGACTTCGCCGCGGCCACGATCGGCAAGGTCCACGCCATCCAGCTCGCCGCCGACGAGATCAACAAGGCCGGCGGCATCATGGGCCGGCCGCTCGAGCTCGTCGCTTACGACACGCAATCCGACAACACCCGCTACCAGGAGTTCATGCGGCGCGTCCTCCAGCGCGACAAGGTCGATGTCGTGTTCGCGGGCTTCTCCTCGGCCTCGCGCGAGGCGTACCGTCCGATCGTCGACCAGTTCAACGGCTTCGCCTTCTACAACAACCAGTACGAAGGCGGTGTCTGCGACGGCCACATGATCGTGACAGGCGCGGTGCCCGAGCAGCAGTTCTCCACGCTCATTCCCTACATGATGGAGAAGTACGGCAAGAACGTCTACACGCTCGCCGCCGACTACAACTTCGGCCAGATCTCGGCGGAATGGGTGCGCAAGATCGTCAAGGAGAACGGCGGCAAGATGGCCGGCGAGGAGTTCATCCCGCTCGGCGTGTCGCAGTTCTCCCAGAGCATCCAGAACATCCAGAAGGCCAAGCCCGACTTCGTGGTCACCCTGCTGGTCGGCACCGCGCAGGCCTCCTATTACGAGCAGGCGGCCTCCGCCAACGTCAACCTGCCGATGGCTTCCTCAGTCAACGTCGGTCAGGGCTACGAGCACAAGCGCTTCAAGCCGCCGAGCCTGAAGGACATGTACGTCACCACCAACTACATCGAGGAGATCGACTCGCCGAAGAGCAAGGAGTTCTACGCCAAGTTCAAGGCGAAATTCCCGAGCGAGCCCTATGTCAACCAGGAGGCGGAGAACTCCTATCTCGCCGTCTATCTCTACAAGCAGATGGTGGAGCGCGCGAAGTCGACCAAGCGCGAGGACATCCGCAAGGTGATCGCGCTCGGCGATGTCTGCATGGACGCGCCAGAGGGCAAGGTCTGCATCGACCCGAAGAGCCAGCATATGTCGCACACGATCTATCTCGCCAAGGTCGGCGCGGATCACGCGATCTCTTTCCCGAAAGTCTGGGAAGACATCAAGCCGTACTGGCTGGGTGAGGCCGGCTGCGATCTGACCAAGAAGGACCCGATGGCCCAGTACACGCCGTCAAATCCCCCGCCGAAACCCTGACGGCGGCCGGTTGCCCCGGCGTTCCCGGCATGCCTTGGCGTGCCCGGAACGCCGGGGCGACCCCGAACATCTGCGACGGCAGTCTCGCGCCTTCCCACATACTGGTTGTTTCATGGAACTTGCGACCCTCGTCTTCTCTGCGCTTTATCAATTCGGCGACGCTTTCGCGTTCCTGGTGCTCTCGGCCTGTGGGCTCGCGGTGATCTTCGGCATGATGGGCGTGATCAATCTCGCCCATGGCGAGTTCATCATGTGCGGTGCCTATGTGACGGCGGCCACCGTGCATGCCGGCCTGCCGTTGCCGCTCGGAATCCTCGCCGGCACCATCGTGTCGGCGCTGGTCGGCGTCGTGGTGGAACTGGTGGTCATCCGCCATCTCTACGACCGGCCGCTCGACACCATCGTCGCCACCTGGGGCCTCAGCCTGATCGCGACGCAGGGCACGCTGATCATGGTCGGTTCAACCATGGCGGGCGTCGGTACGCCGTTCGGTAGCTTTCAGGTCGGCGACTACTCCTATTCGATCTATCGCATCGTGCTGTTCTGCGCCGCGCTCAGTGTGCTGGCGGGGCTTTATGCACTGTTCAACTGGACCCGCTTCGGCGTGCTGGCGCGCGCCACCATTCAGGTGCCGCATATGGCCGCCGCGCTCGGCGTCGATACACGTTTGATCTATAGCCTCACCTTCGCCTGCGGGGCAGGGCTCGCCGGACTTGCCGGCGGCCTCTACGCGCCTACCATGACGCTGGTGCCGACCATGGGCGCAACCTTCATCATGGAAGCGTTCGTCACCGTCGTGATCGGCGGCGCCGATGTCTTTCTCGGCACGGCGCCTGCAGGCGGCGTGCTTGCAATAGTGAAATCGGTGATGACGTCCTGGCAGGGACAGCTGTTCGGCCAGATCGGCCTCCTGGTTGCCGTCATCATCGTCGTTCGGGTGCTGCCGAAGGGCATTTCCGGCTTCGTGCTGCGCGAGCGCACCTGACGGGGGATGGCGTCGTGACCGGTTTTCTCTCGTTGTTTCGTCGTCTCGAAGGACCGCAGACCGTCGGTCGCGGTCCGGCCTTCTGGGGCCTGTTCGCCGTCGTGCTCGCTGTCGCACTGGCGTATCCGCTGGTGAGCGACGGCTACACCGTCGGCAACACGGTTTACTTCTTCGTCTGGGTGTTCATCGCTCTCAGCCTGTGCCTGATCTGGGGGTATGGCGGCTCGCTGTCCTTCGGCCAGACCGCCTTTTTCGGGATTGCGGGCTACGGCTATGGCATCCTCACCATCAATTTCGGCTCGGCCTATGGCTTCACGCTGGTGGCGCTGGTGGTAGCCGTCGCGATCGCTGCGCTGTTCGCGATCCTGCTCGGCTATTTCATGTTCTTCGGCCGCATCGCCGGTGTCTTCCTCGGCATCGTTACGCTGGCCGTGACGTTGATGCTGGAGCGATTCATGGCCCAGACCGCAGGGCCGGAGTGGCGTATTGGCAGCGCGCGACTGAACGGCTTCAACGGTATGAGCGCGATGCCGCCTCTGACCATCCCCTGGCCGGGTGAGCCGATCGTGCTGTTCGCCGATGTCGGCCTCTATTACTTCGTGCTCGGTCTTCTCATCTTCGTCTATCTGGGCCTGCGCATTCTGATGAACTCGTCGTTCGGCAACGTCATTGTCGCGATCCGGGAGAACCCGGAACGGGCGGAGATGCTGGGCTACGACGTGCGCAAATACCAGCTCATCACCTTCGTCATCGGCGCGGCGCTCGCGGGACTCTCCGGCGTGCTATACACGGTGTGGGGACAATACATCACGCCCTCGAGCATGGGCATGACGGCGGCGGCGTTGCCGCTGATCTGGGTCGCCGTCGGGGGCCGCAGCGACCTGACGTCGACCGTGATCGGCACGCTGATGGTGCTGGCTGCGTTCCAGGCGCTCACGATCTATGGCAGCCAATATGCGCTGGTCTTCATGGGCGTGCTGCTGGTGCTCACGGTGCTGATCGCCCCGAACGGCCTCGTGCTCGGTGCGATGAACTGGCTCGGCAGGTGCGCCGCCCGCCTGACGCAGAGGGCCGGTTGATGTCGCTGCTCGAACTGCGCAAGCTGAACAAGCATTTCGGCGGGTTGCACGTCACCAACGCCGTCGACCTCACGCTTCAGACCGGCGAAATCCATTGCCTGATCGGCCCGAACGGCGCCGGCAAGAGCACGCTGTTCCGTCTGATTCTGGGTGAGCATCATCCCGGCAGCGGCGAAATTGTCTTCGCCGGGGAGAACATCACCTCTCTGAAATCCTTTGCGCGAATTCATCGCGGCCTCTCGGTCAAGTTCCAGGTGCCGGGCGTATTCAAGGGTCTGTCGGTTCGCCAGAACCTCGAGATCGCACTTCAGATCCGTCATCGTGGTGCCGAGCTCGAAGCCGAGATCGACCGGCTGCTCGCCTTCCTCGGGCTCGGGTCCGAGCAGGCCCAGACGGCCGGCAATCTCAGCCATGGCCAGAAGCAATGGCTCGAGATCGGCATGGCGATCAGCCTGAAGCCGCGCCTGTTGCTGCTGGACGAGCCGACGGCCGGCATGTCGCCGGAGGAAACCCATCTGACCGGAGAGATGGTGCAGCGGCTCAATGCGGACGGCATGACGGTGCTCGCGATCGAGCACGACATGGCCTTTGTCCGCCAGGTCGCCCAGCGTGTCACGGTGCTGCATCTCGGCCAGGTCTTCGCGCAGGGCTCGATCGACGAGATCGTGGCGGATGAACGTGTGGCGGCGATTTATCTGGGGCAAGCCCATGCTTGATGTGCCACGCAAGGAAGTCATCCTCTCGACGCTCGCCTTGCGCGCCGGCTATGGCGGCAAGCCCGTGCTCCAGGGCCTCGAGATCGAGGTGCGGGAAGGCGAGATCGTCGCTGTCATCGGGCGCAACGGCGTCGGCAAATCCACGCTGATGAAGAGCCTGATCGGGCTCGTGCCGGCGATGAGCGGGTCGGTCGTCTATCGCGGCGAAGCGGTGGAATCGCTACCGGCGCACAAGCGGGCGCGCCTCGGCATGGGCTATGTGCCGCAGGGACGCGACGTATTTCCACGACTGACCGTCGGCGAGAACGTCGCGGTCGGCGCCGCGATCAAGGGTGGCGGCATTACCGAAGCGGGCCGACGCAGGATCGTCGAGGCATTTCCGATCCTCGCCGAACGCTGGCACCAGCGCGCCGGCACCATGTCGGGCGGCCAGCAGCAGCAACTCGCGATCGGACGAGTCTTGATCGCGAACCCCAGTCTCATCCTGCTCGATGAACCGTCGGAAGGTATCCAGCCCAACATCGTCCAGGATATCGCGCGCAACATGGTCGATCTCAACCGCAGCACGGGCGTGACCATCATTCTGGTCGAGCAGAACCTCGACATGATCCGCGCCATGGCGCAGCGCTGCTACGTCATGGACAAGGGCCGCATCGTCGCAAATCTCGATCGCGCAGCGCTCGACGACGAAGCGGAGATGCGGCGCCATCTCGCCGTTTGAACGCTGGCCTACGACAGAAGGAGAAAAGAAAAATGTCCTGGCACAAAGATTCGATCATGGCTCGCAAGGGCGTGGCCAAGGGAGAGCATGGCACCTCGTATACGATCACCGAAAGCGAGCAGGGCAAGTATCACTATGTCTACGGCCCCTACGTGAATCCGGTGCTGACCGTGGATCCTGGAGCGGTCGTCTCCGCCGAGACCCACGACGCCTTCGAGGGCGCCATCAAGCACGAAACCGACAGCCCTTCGAAGATTCTCAATTTTCCGTTCCTCAATCCGCAGAATGGACCGATCCACGTCAACGGCGCCGAGAAGGGCGACACGCTCGCAGTCTATATCGAGAGCATCGTGCCGCGCGGGCCGCAGCCGTGCGGCACCACCGTGGTCATGCCGGACTTCGGCGGCCTCGTCAGCACGGGGCAGACCGCGCTGCTCAACCCGGCGCTGCCCGAACGGGTCAAGAAGCTGGAGATCGACGCCAAGACCGGCACCAAATGGAACGACAAGATCACGTTGCCCTATGAGCCTTTCATCGGCACGATCGGAACGTCGCCGGAGATCGAGGCGATCTCCTCGCTCGTCCCCGATTATTACGGAGGCAACATGGACCTGCCGGACGTCGGCGTCGGCGCCATCGTCTATCTGCCGGTCAACACCAAGGGCGCGCTGCTCTATCTCGGCGACTGCCATGCCGCGCAGGGGGACGGCGAGCTCTGCGGCGTCGCGATCGAGCACCCGACCGTGACCACGGTACAGGTCGATCTCATCAAAGGCTGGACGATCGCCTGGCCACGGCTCGAGACCAAGGACTTCATCATGACCATCGGCTCGGCGCGGCCGATGGAGGATGCAGCGCGCATCGCCTATCGCGAGCTGTGCCGCTGGATGGCGGCGGACTACGGTTTCGAGGAGATCGACGCCTACATGCTGTTGACCCAGGCCGGACGGGTGCGTCTCGGCAACATGGTCGATCCGAAATACACGCTCGGCGCCTCCATCAAGAAATCCTATCTGCGCTAACGGGGGAACGTCGATCATGCCGTGCGTGCACAAGGTCGCCACTGTTCAGTTCGAGCCGACCATGTTCGAGAAGGAGCGCAACATCGCGCGCCTGCTCGAACTCTGCGAACAGGCAGCGGCGGCCGGCGCGAAGCTCATCGTCACGCCGGAAATGGGAACCACGGGCTATTGCTGGTTCGACCGGGCCGAGGTTCGGCCCTTTGTCGAGAAGGTCCCGGGACCGACCACCGAGCGCTTCGCGGCGCTTGCGCGCAAGCATGATTGCTACGTCGTGGTCGGCATGCCCGAAGCGGACGAGGACGACATTTACTTCAACTCGGCCGTCTTGATCGGGCCCGATGGCGTCGTCGGCCGCCATCGCAAGACCCATCCCTATATCTCGGAGCCGAAATGGGCGGCAGCGGGCGACCTGCACAACCAGGTGTTCGATACGCCGATCGGGCGGATTGCACTCCTCATTTGCATGGACATCCATTTCGTGGAAACCGCGCGGCTGATGGCGCTGGGGGGCGCGGATGTCATCTGCCATATCTCCAACTGGCTCGCGGAGCGAACGCCGGCGCCTTACTGGATCAGCCGAGCCTTCGAGAACGGTTGTTACGTGATCGAGAGCAATCGCTGGGGGCTCGAGCGCACCGTCCAATTCAGCGGCGGGAGCTGTGTGATCGCGCCGGATGGCGAGGTGGTCACGGTCCTCGACAAGGGCGACGGGTTCGCCCTGGCCGAGATCGATCTCGACATCGCTCGTGCGCGCCGCGTGCTCGGCGAGCCGGTCTTCGTTCAGCGTCGGCCCGAGCTGTATCCGGAGCTGCTGACCGATACCTTCAGCTGGAATCCGCGCGAATTCTTCGGTCTCTATGGTCACGAGCCCTGGCCTGAAGGAATGCGCTCGCGCGTCAGCGTGGCCCAATTCGCACCTGGTGACAGCGTTTCAGGAAATCTCGAGGCGATCGCGAATCTTGCCCGCCGGGCCAAGGCCGACGGTGCCAATCTCGTGGTATTCCCGGAACTCGCGGTCACCGGCCTGGCAGGTCCGGCGAAATCGGCCCAGCCGATACCGGGACCTGCCACGGACAGTCTGCACGCGCTCGCTGCGCAGCTCGAGATCTACATCGTTTGTGGGATGGCCGAACGCGCGGGCGATGTCGTTTACAACAGTGCCTGTCTGATCGCGCCGGATGGAAGGATCACGCGCTATCGCAAGACGCATTTGACGGAAGAGGAGCGGAGCTGGGCCACGGCCGGCGATGACTGGGCTGTCGTCGACACGCCGTGCGGGCGTATCGGCCTCCTGATCGGCCACGATGCGGCCTTTCCGGAAGCGGGGAGGGTGCTCGCGCTTCGCGGCTGCGACGTCATCGCGTGCTGCGCAGCCATCAAAGGCCCCTTCGGTTCGCAACATGCGGGGACGGCCGTCCAGCAGGCGGCACCGATTCCGACCGGCGCCGATCCGCATCATTGGCATCACTTCCGCGTCCGCGCCGGCGAGAACAACGTGTTCCTGGCGTTTGCCAACGTGTTCGATCCCGACCATGGCTATCCCGGGCTGAGCGGGGTGTTCGGCCCCGATACGTTCGAGTTTCCGCGCCGCGAGGCGATTGCAGCTGACGATACGGGCCTTGCCACGGCGCTGGTCGACACCACCAATCTCGACAGCGTTTATCCGACCAACGTCGTGCGACGAAAGGATCTCGTTTCGATGCGGATGCCGCACAGCTATCGGGGATTGGTCAGGGCGGTGGCGAATAACCATTGAATGTGTGACACTAAAGAGAAGAAAAGGAGCCGATCATGGATCTAGGACTTTCGGGCGCCAAGGTTCTCGTCACCGGCAGCACCAAGGGGATCGGTCGAGCGATCGCCGAGACCTTTGCGGCGGAGGGCGCGAATGTCGGCATTTGTGCGCGCAGTCAGGCGGACGTCGACACCACTGTTGCAGCGCTCAAGAGCAAAGACGTGGCGGCGTTTGGTGCTTCGGTCGACGTTGCCGATGGTGTGGCGCTCAAGGCCTGGGTGGTCGACATGGCGACCAAACTGGGCGGGATCGACGTCGTCGTGGCGAATGTGAGTGCGCTGGCTATCGGGCAGGACGATGAAAGCTGGGCAAGGGAATTTTCGACCGACATGATGGGCACGGTCCGGCTGGTCAATGCGGCCATGCCCTATCTGGAAAAGAGCGACGCCGGTGCGGTCGTCGCCATATCGAGCGTTTCGGGGCGGGAGGTCGATTTCGCGGCCGGCCCCTACGGCACCTTCAAGGCCGCCATCATCCACTACACGCAAGGTCTCGACAATCAGCTTGCACACAAGGGCATCCGCGCCAACACGGTGTCGCCGGGCAACACCTATTTCGAAGGCGGGGTCTGGAACACGATCAAGGACACCAATCCCGAGCTCTACAAGACGGCGCTTGCGCTCAATCCCACGGGCCGGATGGGGACCCCGCAGGAGATGGCCAACGCGGTCGTATTTCTCGCAAGTCGTGCCGCGAGCTTCATCACGGGAACGAACCTCGTCGTCGACGGTGCCCTGACGCGCGGTGTGCAGTTCTGAGGCGTGACGGCAGCTTCCGTTTTGATCGCGCAACAAGGCAGGCCGCATCCCGCGGGGGCTTGATGTTGCTGCTGCGCTCCGTGCGGGCCGTGTAATCGCCGCAACCCGCCTACGACACGGTTCGCGATTTCCGCGCTATCTATCGCCTGATTACAAGCACGCTTGCATTCGCCGTGCAGCCATCCTTGCCGGTGAAAGATCTGCAGGATTTGATAACCTTTGCGAAGGCTCATCCGGGCAAGCTTTCCTACGGCACCCCAGGCGTCGGCACCGGCAATCATCTCGTCGGGGAAATGTTCAGGCTGCAATCCGGTCTCGCGGCAGACGTCGTCCACGTCCCCTATCGGGGCATGAGTCCCGCCACCAACGACCTGGTCAGCGGCCAGATCTCCGCCGTCATTGCCGTGGTGTCGAGCCAGATCCTGCAGCTGCACCTTGCGGGCAAACTGCGGCTGATCGCCGTGACGAGCGAACAGCGGTTGCGCGGCGCGCCGGAGATTCCGACGGTGGCTGAATCCGGCATGCCGGGCCTCAAATACGCCGGCTGGTTCGGCTTGTTCGCTCCAAGAGCGACCCCGGATACGATCGTGGAGCGGATCGCAGCGGCGACCCACACGGCGATGGCCGATCCTCAGTTGCAGGAAAGCTATCGCTCACAAGGTCTGGAGCCGGACATCGATTCGGGTCCCGACAAGTTTCAGCGCCTGGTCGAGGAAGAACTTGTCCGCCTGGCTCCCATCGTCAGGTCGACCGGGCTCAAGCGCGATTGAGATCGCGCCAGGCCTGCGTGCGAAGCCGGAACGAATGCCGACGGGAGCCGTCGCGGAGCGAGGGCTCTTCGGGATGTTCTGCCGGTCGACGCCGGTGGCGGTCAGTGCCATCAGGTCTGCCAGATGCTTCAAACCGCCAGCCTTACCGCACTCGTTCGATATGAGCCCGGATCGCCAGTCGCTCTGCATCGATCCAGCCATGCTGGCGCGCCTTGGCTACCATCTCCGCATAGCGCCGATCCCAGCTTGCGTCGTCAGGGCGGCCCGCCAGCGTGGGGACCAGATCGATCGAGACAAGCGCATCACGATCGTCGAGAAGCGTGATCCCCTTCCAGCCCTGCGTTTCGGGGTTCGCATCGGCATGCAGCGCCAACTTGAAGTTGCGGAAGTCGAACGGCTCGGTGAGCCGGACAATGCCGCCGTCGAAGCATTCGATGATCACCATGCCGCTCCCGTGTTCTGGCCCTCTGGCGACGATGCCGTTTTGGCGCCGCCGAGCCGCCTATGCCTGAGGCAAGGCCCGCAGCGCGCCCTGGAAATTGACGAGAGGATCGCCGTCCCCGCCGCGTGTCGCCACGATCCTGCCGATGAAGAGACCGTGCGTGCCGACCATCTGGTGATGATGCAGCACGCATTCCAGGGTGCCGATCGCCGGTTCGAGCAGCGGCACGTCGAGGACGCCTTGCGCCCATGGCGCCGTCGCGAAGCGGTCGATGCCCTTGGCGCCGCCGGCGAAACGCAACGCCAGATCTTCCTGTCCGCTACCGAGGAGGCTGATGCCAAAGCAGCCATTGGCGAGGATGGCGGCATGCGTTTCGGAGCTCGCATTGACGCCGGCGAGCAGACAGGGCGGCTCCATGCACAGCGAGGTGACGGAGCTGACTGTCAGCCCGCGCCGTGTGGTCCCTGTTCCCGTCGCCACGATCGCGACGCCGCTCGCGAGGTTGCGCATGGCCAGGCGGAATTCGGCAGCTTCGACTGAGCGGACATCGGTCATTTGAGAGATCTGGCATCCCATGACGTACCTCCGGGCTCGCCCTGGCGCCGCGCTATGCCGAAACCGCATCGCCCGCGATCGTGCCGCGATCGGCAGGGGCGGATTTCAGCTCTTTCCGGATCGCGGGGATGATCCTGCTGCCCCACAATTCGATCTGGCGTAGCATTGTGCGCTGATCGAAATCGCCGAGCTGGGTCTGAAGCGCGATATGGGTCGGCTTGAGAATGCTGATCTCTTCCAGCATACGGTCGATCACCTGATTGACGCTGCCGACGGGCAGGTTGCTGCGCATCGTTTCCAGGCTCATATCGTTCGGGCCGGCTTCTTCCTTGATCAGATAGCCGTCGTCGCTCTGGGCGCGTCGGAATTTCAGGCTTTCGGAGAGCCGGCGCTGGAAGCGCGCATTGTCCAAATAGGACTGGATCTCACTGTCATTGTCGCTGGCATAGGCGCAGCGCAGGAAGCCGAAATGCGTGTCGTCGATGGAACGGCCTTCCTTAGCCGCGATCCCCTCGAGACGTTCGCGCAGCGCCTTGATGGCATCGAGGCCGTTGAGCAGCGCGGTGACGAACAGATTGTGGTTGTCACGGATGGCGCGGCCGAGGGTTTCGCCATGGCCGGACGTGACCCAGATCGGCGGCATCGGTTTCTGCACCGTGCGCACGGCGATCGCGGTCGGCGGCATTCTCAGGTGCTCGCCGTCATAAGAGAAGATGCGCTCGCGCATGCCGGCCTGGAGCACGTCGTAGAACTCGGCGAACAGGGCGTGCGAATGGTCGAGATCGACTCCGAAGCGATCGAACTCGAATTTCTGGTAGCCCGAGCCGATGCCGAGATCGAGGCGGCCGTTCGAGACGGTGTCGGCAAAGCCGATCTCGCCGAGCAGTCGCGCCGGATTGTACAGTGGCAGCACGCAGACCGCAGTGCCGAGGCGGATGCGCCTGGTCAGGCCGGCGCAATGCGCGACCATCATCAGCGGCGAGGGGCAGAGGCTGTAATTGTTGAAATGATGCTCGGCGTACCACGCCGTGTCGAAACCGGCGTGCTCGGCGATAACCGTCTGCTCGACAGCGTTGTTGATGACCTGCTGCGAGCTTTGATGATAGCCGCGTTGCTGCGCCAGAATGAATACGCCGAATTCCATCGATTGCGTCCTCCACCGGATTGCTTCTCGGCCGCGCTTGCGGCCGCTCGTCGCTTTTGCGACGCGTTCTCAGCAAAGCTAGGGGCTTGAGCTTTTTCGAACAATTGACGTAATCTGAGCATGTCCTTTGCAAAATCTGAAAAGATCGAATGAATCGCCTTCAGGCCATGGAATTGTTCGTCAGCGCCGTCCGTGAGGGCAGCTTTTCCGCGGCCGGGCGCCGCGTCGGGCTCTCGCCGGCGTCGGTGTCGCGCTACGTGGGCGAGCTCGAGGCGCAGCTCGGCGTGCAGCTGTTGAACCGCAGCACGCGCCATCTCGGATTGACCGATGCCGGCAAGATCTTCTTCCAGCGCACCGAGCAGGTGCTGCACGGCATCGAAGATGCCGAAGCCGCGGCGCTTGCGCTTCAGACTGCGCCGCGTGGAACGCTGCGGGTGCACTCGCGGACGCTGTTCGGCATCAAGGTGCTTTCGCCCCTGATACCGGGCTTTCAGAAGCTCTATCCGGAGCTGAAGGTGGAGCTGCGTCTGTCCGAGCGGCGTCCCCAGCTTCGCGAAGATGAATTCGACGTCGACTTCCAGATCCAGGCGGCGAAGGACGCGGGCCTCATGCAGCGAAGGCTGCTGAGGAGCGAGCGGATTCTCGTGGCTTCACCGGACTATGTCGGCCGGATGCCGAAATTGCGCGAACCGGAGGACATCACCCGCCACAATTGCCTGACCTACTGGATGGGTCCCGACGACGTGGTCTGGAAGTTCATGCGCAAGAGCAGGCTGCGCGAGATCGTCGTGCCTTCGTCCCTCAGTAGCAACAACGGCGTGGTGCTGTGCGATCACGCCGTTTCCGGGCACGGCATTGCCCTGCTGGACGACTACACCGTGGCGGAGGAGTTGAAGAGTGGGCGTCTGATCCGCCTGCTGCCGGGCTTTCGGGTGACGAACTCCACCTTCGACGAAGGCATCTACGCGACGTTTCTCCAGAGCAGCTATCTGCCGGAGAAGATCAGGGTGTTCGTGGACTACATGGCGGAGAGCGTGCCAAGGCAGATCAAAAGATCGCAGTAACCGAGGCGGCGCTTAGCCCGAAGTAAACCGGTGCGCCGGCAGTCCGCGAACGCCGAGGCCTTCGACCGCGAACAGGCCGCCGGCATCCGGGCGATCGTCGGCGAGCGCGTGGCTGAGCGAGATCGATGTCACGTAGAGAACGTCGAGATCGGGTCCGCCAAAGGTGACGCTGGTCGGGTGACGGATCGGCATGTCGATCGTCCGCACCATCGTCCCGTCAGGCGCAAACCGCGCGATCTTGCCGATGCGCACGAGGACGGACCAAAGGTAGCCTTCCGAGTCGATCGTTCCACCGTCGCAACCCGAGCGTTGCGCCTCCGTATCAATGAAGGCGCGCTTGTTCGCGAGGGGACCATCCGCCCTGTAGTCATAGGCCCAGATAATCCGTCTTGCGCTGTCGGCGAGATAGAACGTTCGGCCGTCCGGGCTGAAGCACGGTCCGTTGCTCACGGCAAGGTCTGTCTCCAGCAGCTCCACCGCGCCTGTTGCGTCCAGCCGGTAGAGACCGCCCAGCGGCGTCTCATCCTGGGCGCGATCACTGTGCATCGTGCCTGCCAGGAAACGGCCATGGGGATCGGCCTTTCCGTCATTCAGCCGCAGCTCCGGGTGGTCGAGCTCGATCGACGGCCCTTCGGTCAGTGTGCGCTTGTCGAAATCGTAACCGGCAAATCCGTGGCGCATGGCCAGCACCGCGCCGCCATCGTCTCGCAGGGCCATCGAACCGATCGGCGCAGGCACGCTGAACGCGTCCGCCACACCGGCGGCGGGATCCCGCATGCGGATCAATCCGGCCAGCGCGTCGATCCAGAAGAGGCACTTCCGTCGCTCATCCCATACCGGGCTCTCGCCGAGTTGGTCCTTTGTCGCGCCGATGCGCGTAATCCGGATCGCGCTCATGGTTCCTCTCGAAGGGGTCGCCGGGCTTGACCGATCGGTCTGTGAAAAACTAGTTTCATTCCAGGGTTCTCTGGTTGGCGCCGGGCCGCCGAATGGATTGCAGGCTTCATGACTGAACTGTCAACGATGAAGGACGGCGTTGCGAACCAGGCGGAGGCCTCCGACCGCGTGCTGCAGATTCTTGCCGAAGCCGGGCGGCTGTTCGCCAGCAAGGGATTCGAGGGAACGTCGATGCGCGACATCGCGCTCGCCTGCGGCATCTCCAAGTCGCTCCTCTACCACCATTTCGCCAACAAGGACGAGATCTACGCGCGCGTGGCGGTCGGCTCGACGCTCGAGCTCTATCTGTTCGTGCGCGATCGCATTCCCGACGGGGCACCCTCGCAGAAGATCCGCGCGTTCATGGTCGCCACGGCCGAGTACTTCCGGCGCTATCGTTGGGCCTGGATCGCCTCCACGACCGCCTTCTGGAACGATCCCGATCGTCACAGGCACAAGGAGCGGCTGACGCGCCGCGACCGTTTCGAGAATTTTCTCCGCGGCCTGATTCAGGAAGCCATCGATGCTGGCGAGATCCGCAAGGTCGACGTTCCCATGACCGGGCGGCTGGTCCTTTCCTCGCTCAACTGGATGCATCGCTGGTACAATCCCAACAAGTCGGCGACCCCCGAGCAGATCGCGGATATCTTCTTCGACATGATCTTCAACGGGCTGCGAAGCGGCGAATTGGTCGAGCTTCCCGGCGCGGTGCCGCCCAAGGAGTCGTCTAAGACAGGCCGGCGCAAGTCGCGCTGAGCGGGCGGCTGGCAGCCGGGCCTCATTCCAACACGATGTTTTGCGCCTTGATCACAGGTCCCCAGAGCGCGGCATCCTTGGTCAACTGCGCGTCGAGCTGGTCCGGTGCGCCGGTATCGGTGATCAGACCGTCGGTCTCGAGTTGCTTTGCGATCTCGGGCTTCTGCATCGCAGCGTTGGCCGCCGCGTTCAGCCGCGCGATCGCATCGCGCGGCGTGCCCGCCGGCGCGTGCAGTGCGGTCCAGAATGATGCCGTCAGGTCGGGATAGCCGGATTCGGCCAGGGTGGGGATCTCCGGGAAACTCGCCATGCGCTTGTCCGAGGAGACCCCGAGGATGCGAAGCTGACCGCTGCGCGCGTGCTCGATGACGGCGGCGGGCGTTGCGAAATTGAGATCGCATTCTCCCGACAGCGTTTCCATGATGGAGGCCGGATTGTTGCGATAGGCGACGTCGGTGACGACAAATCCCATCGTCTTGCTCATCATGATTCCGAACAGATGCGTGACGCTGCCCGGACCGAGGGTGGCATAGAACAGTGGCTTGTCGCGTCCCTTGGCATAGGCGACGAAGCTCTTCACGTCGGAGACGGGCGTCCGCGCGTTGACGGTCAGCGACAGCGGGCCGTTGCAGAGCATGGCGACTGAGGCGAAGTCCGCGAGCTTGTAGGGCAGGTTCTTGCGCAGCAGAACGTTCAGCGAGATCGGGCCGGTGCCGCCGGCCAAGAGGACCGATCCGTCCTTCGGCGCGCGCGCGACATATTGCGATCCGACGATGCCGTTGGCGCCGGGCTTGTTGTCGACCAGAACCGGCTGGTCCAGGCTTTCCGCCATCGCCTTCGCGATCGAGCGCATCAGGCTGTCGATGGAGCCGCCGGGCGCATAAGGCACGATGATGAAAACCGTCTGCGAGGAGCGCGCTCTCACGATGCCAGGTGCGGCAAGCGGAGCGGCGAGGGCGCCGGCGATCAGAGTTGCCGCCTGGCGTCGGCTGATCCTGGGCATGCGAGTCCTCCTCAAGGTCGTTCTTTGATTACATGTGAATCTATCGGCTGACCGATCGGTCGGTCAATAGAAGATCGGCAGGATATTGCCAGCTGCGACGTTCGGTGCTATCACCGCGAAAAGCTGACCGATCGGTCAGGCGCCAAGAAGCAAGACAAACCAGGCAAGCAGAAGCCCAGGAGGAAGCCATGTCAGAAGATATCGTCACTCTCGAAGTGTCCGACCAGATCGCGCTGGTGACGCTGAACAGGCCTCCCGTGAATGCGCTCGATCGCGCGATGCGCGATCGCATCGTGGCGGTGTTCGACGAGATTTCCGAGCGCAGCGACGTCAGGGTCGCAATCCTGACCGGAGCCGGAAAGGTGTTCTGCAGCGGTGCGGATCTGAAGGATCGTCCCGATCCGACCAAGATCGGCGCGTTCCACAGCCACAACCGGATCACGCGCGAGACCGGCAATTGCATCCGCGAATGCTCAAAGCCTGTCATTGCGGCAATCAACGGCGTTGCGCTGGGGGCCGGTGTCGGCCTGATGGCCTCCTGCGACATCTTCTACGCCAGCGAAGAGGCCGTGTTCGGCATGCCCGAGATCAATGTCGGGCTCGCCGGAGGTGCGGCCATGCTGAACACCTTGTTCGGCCGCTCCCTGATGCGCCGCATGTTCTTCACCGGCTATCGGGTGCCGGCCGCCGAGCTCTACCGCCTCGGCATCATCGAGGCCTGCACGACCAGGGAAAACCTCATCCCCGAAGTGATGAAGCTCGCCCGGGAGATCGCATCCAAGAGCCCGATCGCGATGGAATACGCCAAGAACGCCGCGAACATGGTCGAACTGATGCCGCCGCGCGACGCTTATCGCTTCGAGCAGAACATCACCATGGCGCTGTCGAAGACCGAAGACGCCAAGGAAGCGCGGATGGCGTTCCTGGAGAAGCGCGCACCGGTGTTCAAGGGGCGCTGAGATGCGGCCGGGAGAAGGTCTCGACGCGCTGATGTCGCCAAGTTCGATCGCGATCATCGGCGCCTCGCAGGAGGCGACCAAGATCGGTGGCCGGCCGGTCGATCTGCTGCGCCGTCACGGCTATGCAGGCCGCATCTATCCGGTCAACCCGAAGGCCGCGATGGTGCAGGGCCTGAAGGCCTATGCCTCCGTTGCCGAGGTGCCGGAGGCGCCGGATCTCGCCATCATCGCGGTCGACGCGGAGCGCGCGGGCGAGGCCGTGGAGCAGTGCGCCGCGCGTGGCGTCCGCAGCGTCGTCGTGTTCTCGTCCGGTTTTGCCGAGCTCGGCGAGCAGGGCCGCGCGATGCAGGAGCGGCTGCGCGTTGCCGCGCGCAACGGCGGCATGCGCCTGCTGGGGCCGAACTGCCTCGGCGCGGTCAGCATCGCCGAGAAGAGCATCGCGACGTTTTCGATCGTGCTCGAGCACAGCATGCCGGTTGCCGGCTCGCTCGGAATCGTGTCGCAGAGCGGCAATCTCGGCAGCTACACCATGCGGCTCGCCAGCGAGCGCGGTGTCGGCGTCAGCCGTTTCATCACCACGGGCAACGAGTGCGACATCGATGTCGCCGACGGCATCGCCTGGATGGCGCGCGATCCCGCCACCAAGGTGATCCTGTGCTGCCTCGAGGCCTGCCGTGATGCCGGCCGCCTGATCTCGGCCCTGGAGGAGGCGCGCGATGCCGGCAAGCCGGTCATCGCGATGAAGATCGGGACGTCGGCGGCAGGCCAGGCTGCGGCGGCCTCGCACACCGGAGCGATGGCGGGGTCGGACGCCGTGTTCGATGCGCTGTTTGCCCGTTGTGGCGCGGTGCGCGTCCGCAGCGTCGACGAGCTCATCGATCTCGGTCATGCCGCATCGATCCTGCTGCCGGATCGGCTGCCGAAGGGGCCGGGCGTCGCGATCCTCACGGCCTCGGGTGGTTTCGGCGTGCTGCTCGCGGATGCGGCGCAGGCGGTCGGATTGACATTGCCGGAGCTCGGTCAGGAGACGCAGCGGCAGATTCTGGACCTAGTGCCGTTCGCGTCGGCCCGCAACCCGGTCGACGCCACGGCGCAGATGTCGAGCCGCCCGGATCTTCTGGAGAAGATCATGTCCGCCGTCGTGGCGGACGAGAGCGCTGATGCGGTGATCCTGCCGTTGCCGTTCTCGCTGCACCTGCCGCGCCTGCGATCCATCTATATGGACACGCTGCGCAACATCCGCGCCCAATTTCCGCACCGTCCCGTCATCCTGTGCGTCGATGGTCCGGAGGATGCGCTGACCGAGCTGCACGCACTGGGCTTTCCGACGGTGGAAAGTTTCGACGGCTGCTGCGCAGCCATCGCTGCGCTGGTGCGATTGCAGGCGGTGTCGAAGCGTCCGCAGGAGGCGCCCGCGGCAGTCGGGCGAGTAAGACCGCTTGTAGCCGATGCCTTCCGCCACGAACTCGGAGCCAAGCGCGCGCTTGCCGACGCCGGTGTTCCGGTCCTTGTCGAGCATCTTGTGCAGGACGTCGATGCGGCGGCGCGTGCCGCCACCGACATCGGCTATCCCGTGGTACTGAAGATTGCCTCGCCCGATCTGCCGCACAAAACCGAGGCCGGCGGCGTCATCGTGGGTGTCGGTTCGGAAGCCGAGGTCCGGCGAGCCTACGCCCAAATGCGCGATCGCGTCGCCACCAGGGCGCCGCATGCAGCGATTGATGGTGTGATCGTGGCGCCAATGGCCAAGGGCGTCGCCGAGCTCATCCTGGGCAGCCGCATCGATCCGGTGTTCGGGCCGGTGGTGATGGTCGGCCTTGGCGGCATTTTTGCGGAGATCCTCCAGGACTCCGCCGTACAGATGGCGCCGGTGAGCGAGACACAGGCCATGGCGATGCTGAAATCGCTCAAGGCGTTCGCGGTGCTCGACGGCGCGCGCGGCCGGCCGCGGGCCGACCTCGCAGCCGCAGCCTCGGCCGTTGCCGCGTTGTCGCGTTTTGCCGCCGCGCATGCCGATGAGATCGCCGAGATCGACGTCAACCCGCTGCTGCTACGGGCGGAGGGTGAGGGGGCCGTGGCGCTCGATGCGCTGCTGATCCCGCACGGAGAGCGGCCGGTCCCACACTGAATCTAAACGAAGAGAACCGGCAGAAGCCGGTCCAGAGGAAGCGCGTCAAAGCAGGAGGAAACGGTGAAGAGATCGACGATCACTGCGCTCGGCATGATTGCCTTGCTGCTCACGAACGCGCCGCTGTCCGCACAGGGCATCTCCGGCGACGTCGTCAAGATCGGCATCATGAATGACCAGAACGGCCCCTATGCCGACAATTGCGGCCTCGGCTCGGTCGCCGCGGCGAAGCTCGCGGTTGGCGATTCTGGCGGAACCGTCAATGGCAAGAAGATCGAGCTCGTGATCGCTGACGACCAGAACAAGCCCGATATCGGCGTCGCCATCGCGCTGCGCTGGCTCGACAATGAAGGTGTCGACGCCATTGTCGGCTGCTCGGCTTCGTCGATCGCGCTTGCCGTGCAGGACATCATGAAGAACCGCAAGAAGCCTTATCTCCTTGCCGGCACGGCGGGCTCCTTCTTCACCAACGACAAATGCTCGCCGATGACCACGCAGTGGGTGGTTGATACCTATGCCCAGCCGAAGGCCACGGTGAAAGCCCTGCTCGCGCAGGGGATCGACAGCTGGTTTTTCCTGACGGTGGATTATGCCTTTGGCAAGGCCTGGCAGGCGGATGCGACCAAGTTTATCGAAGCGGGGGGCGGCAAGGTGGTCGGCTCGGTGCTGCATCCGCTCAACTCGTCGGATCTCTCCTCGTTCCTGCTGACGGCACAGGCCAGCGGCGCCAAGGCGATTGCGCTCGCCAATTCGGGCGCGGATTTCGCCAATGCGATCAAGCAGGCGCAGGAGTTCGGACTGACCAAATCGCAGCTGCTCGTTCCCCTCGGCCTCATGATCAGCCAGACCCATGGAATTGGCCTCAAGGACCTCCAGAACGTGCGGCTGACGACGCCGTTCTACTGGGACATGACGCCGGAGAGCCGGGCCTTTGCCAAGCGCTATGCCGAGGCGACGAATGGTCAGCTTCTCAACGAGGGCAAGGCCGCCACCTACAGCGCAATCACGCATTATCTGAAGGCGGTCGCTGCCGCCAGTTCCGACGACGGCGACGCCGTGATGCGGCAGATGAAGAACACGCCGATCAACGACTTCGAAATGAAGAATGTCAGCATCAGGGCTGACGGCCAGGTCATGCGACCGCTCTATGTCGCGCGCATCAAGGCTCCGGCGGAATCCAAATACACCTACGATTATTACGACATCACGGGCACGATCGCGCCCGAGGATGCGTGGCGGCCGGCATCGGAGAGCGCCTGCGACCTTCTCAAGTCGCAGTGAAGGACTGGCAGCCGGGCGGGACATGTCGGCAGATATGGCGAAAGCAGGAAGCGTGCGATGAGTGTGGTTGAAGCGGTATCGATGCAAGCCGTCGCGGCGGAGAACCTGACGGGTGAAGCCTATCGCGGCGCGATACGTCGCTGGCTGCATGGCAATCTACCCGCCAGTTTCCGCAGCGACAGCGCCGCATTCGCATCGCCCACACTTCAGCAATCCATTGCCTGGGAGGCGGCGATGTACCGCGCCGGGCTGACGGGCATCACCTGGCCGCAGGCCTATGGCGGGCACGGCCGCTCCTTGCGTGAGCACCTGATCGCCAATCAGGAGATCGGTGCGCTCGCGATGCCCGAAAGCGTCAACTCGATCGGCAAGGAGCTTGCCGGTCCCATCATTCTCGCGGTTGGGACCGAAGAGCAGAAGCAGCGTTTCCTGCCTGCGATCCTCGACATGCGCAACATCTGGTGTCAGGGGTTTTCCGAGCCCGAAGCCGGCTCCGACCTGGCGGGGCTTCGCAGTGGCTGCGACGCGATCCCGGCTATTTTGCCCTCTTGTTCGATCTCCTCCGAGGCGGAACGGCCGGGGAGGGTCTCGACCAACGGTCGCAATGTCTGATCTCGATCGCATTGAACGCCTGCTTCACGGCGCTCAACTCGCAAGGGCTGCGTGTGCAGATTAGACGGGCCCTGCGCCTCGGCATCGCCCAGCGGGAGATCCTTCAGGTTCTCCAGATGGCCGCGCATCTAGGCGTTCATTCCTGCGCCATCGGCATGCCGGTTCTGATGGAAGCCCTCGATGAGCGCGCGTCGAAGGCGGGCGCAAGCGGGGAAGGGCCGGGCGAGGGAGAACGAGCATGAAGGGATTGGCGATCCGCAATCACAGGGCCTTCGCGTCCGGCGCCCTGTTCCTCGCCTTTGCAATCTTCTTCTTCGTGGCGGCGCTAGGCTACCCCGCGGGCACGGCCGCGCGAATGGGGCCGGGCTATTTCCCGCGCCTGCTCGCGATCGTGCTCGCTGCCATCGGCCTCGTCGTGATTCTCAGTGCCATGAAGCCCGCCGCGGAACGGCAGCTGCTGCGCAAATGGGATTTCAAGGGGCTCGCCTGGGTGACCGGGTCCGTGGTCCTGTTCGCAGCCTTGCTGTTTCCGCTCGGTCTGGTCGGCGCCTTGTTCGTGCTGATCATGGTGTCGAGCCGGGCCAGCTCCGAGTTCACCTGGACGGGCGCGCTGGCGAATGCGGCGGTGCTCATTGCGCTCTGTCTTGCCGTCTTCGTCTACGGTCTCGGGCTGCAGCTGCCCGTCTGGCCGTCCCTTCTCAACTGAACGGGCCGACCGATGGATCTCGTCCACAATCTGGCGATGGGCTTTGCGACCGCCGCCCAGCCCGCCAACCTGCTCTACGCCTTCTTCGGATGCCTGCTCGGGACCTTGATCGGCGTGCTTCCCGGCCTTGGCCCGCTCGCAACCATCGCGATGTTGCTGCCGATCACCTATGCGCTGCCGCCGGACGCCGCGCTGATCATGCTCGCCGGAATCTATTACGGCGCGCAGTACGGCGGCTCGACCACTGCCATCGTCGTCAATTTGCCCGGCGAGTCCTCCTCTGTCGTGACCACGATCGATGGCTACCAGATGGCGAAGCAGGGCCGCGCCGGCGTCGCGCTCGCCACCGCTGCCATCGGCTCGTTTTTTGCCGGATGCGTGGCCACGCTTGCGCTGGCCGCCCTTGCAGGCCCGCTGACCGCGACGGCCCTGCTGTTTGGCCCAAAGGAATTCTTCGCGCTCATGATCCTGGGGTTGATCCTCGCCTCGGTGCTGTCGAGCGGCCCGTTCATCGAGGGCATCGGCATGGTCGTGCTCGGCATGATCCTCAGCCTCGTCGGCACCGATCTGAACAGCGGCAGCCAGCGCTTTGCCTTCGGCATTCCCCAGCTGTTCGACGGTCTCGATTTCGTACCGTTGGCGATGGGCATCTTCGGCTTTGCGGAGATCGTCAAGAATCTCGAGCAGGACGACAAGCTGTCGCTGGTCACTCAGAAGATCACCAATCTGTTTCCGACCCGCGACGACTTCCGTCGCATGGTGCCGGCGATGCTGCGCGGCACGGCGCTCGGCACCCTCCTGGGCGTCCTGCCTGGCGGCGGTGCGGTGCTCTCGTCCTTTGCGTCCTATACGCTCGAGAAGAAGCTGTCGCGCCATCCCGAGCAGTTCGGCAAAGGAGCCATCGAAGGTGTTGCAGGGCCTGAATCGGCGAATAACGCAGGCGCGCAGACCTCGTTCATTCCTTTGCTGACGCTCGGCGTTCCCTCCAACGTCGTGATGGCCCTGATGGTCGGTGCCATGAACATCCACAACATCCACCCGGGTCCGGAGGTGATGACGAAGAACCCGACCCTGTTCTGGGGCCTCATCGTCTCGATGTGGGTCGGCAATTTGATGCTGCTGATCCTCAATCTTCCGCTCGTCGGGCTGTGGGTGAAGCTGCTCACCATTCCTTACCGATATCTGTTTCCGGCGATCATGGTGTTCTGCTCGATCGGCGTCTATTCCATCAACAGCGGAACGTTCGAGGTCTACGAGGCCGCAATGTTCTGCGTGTTCGGCTACGTCCTGATCAAGCTGCAATTGCCGGCGGCGCCGCTGCTCCTGGGGCTGGTTCTGGGCCCTGCCATCGAGGAGAATTTTCGCCGCGCCATGGTGCTGTCGCGCGGCGACGTCACCGTGCTGCTCACCTCGCCGCTCTCGGCGAGCCTCCTGGCCGCGGCCGCAATCGCGATTCTCCTGATCATGCTGCCCACGATCCGGGCGCGGCGCGAGGAGGCGCTGCAGGAATGAGACGCACGAGAGGTATCCGAAGGCTCCACCCATGATCCGTGAACTTGCCACCGTCGAGGCCTTGCTGGAGCGGGTGCGCCGGTTTGTCCGCGCCATTGCCATTTCGGCCGAGGCGCGCGTCGAAAGCGGCGATGACGTCCCGGCGGACATCGTCGCCGTCACGCGAGCCGATCTCGCGGGCGGCGTTGAAGCAGCATTGACCTAGATCAACCGCCGCCATGGCCGATCGGCGCGAGTGTCACGTGCTCGCCACGTGAAGTTCCAGGCCTTCGCCGTAGCCGGCGAGGGAAACCGCGGCGGTGCATCGACGGGCGGACCGTTGGCATCGTTTGGCGGGGACGTAAGACGTCCTGGGGTGAATTGAGGGCGGGTGGGTTGCCATGATGCTACAGTTCCTCGCCGGCACGCTGGTCAGCATGATCAATATCGGGCTCCATGCGCTCGTGACGGTCGTCGCCGTCGGGATCGCGCGCAGCGCAGGTCTGCGTCACTTCAAGCGGCCGAAATTGCACCTGATGGGCGTCATGATCGCAACCGCCGTGGTGTTGAAGGTCGCGCACATGCTGGAAGTCCTGGTGTGGGCCGCGGCCTATGGCCTCGTCGAGGCTGCCGCCGCCGACACCGACCTGCTCTACTTTGCTTTCGTCAACTACACCACGCTCGGTTATGGCGACATCACGCCGGTACGCGAATGGCGGCTGATCGGCCCGTTCACCGCCATGAATGGCGTGCTGCTGTTCGGCTGGTCCGCCGCCATTCTTTTCGAGGTGTTGCGCAAGACGCTCGAGCATCTTGGGCTGACTGAAGCGCCTGGCTCAGTTTCACGCCGGCCATGAATGCGGCTGGGGCGAACGGCCCCCCGGATCGTTCGTCAACCGCGATCGACGTTTCGCCGGTTCAAGGATGCAGATCGAGGCTGGCGAGCTGGTCCCGGTCGAGCAACACGATTTGCCGTTGGGTGTTGCCGATGAACCCGAGGATGCCGAGCTCGTGCAGGCGCGACAGAGCGCGCGAGACCGTCTCCAGCGTCAGGCCGAGATAGTCGGCAATATCGCGTCGCGACATCGGGAGCGCGATGACGCCCGCCGCCGTCAGCCGCTTGTCCATTTCGAGCAGGAACGCCGCGACCCGCTCCAGCGAGGTCTTGCGGCCGAGCAACAGCATGTGGTCTTCCGCATGCTGGAGATTGTTCGTGGTCATGCTGAGCAGGTTTTTGGCTACCATGGCATCGCTCTCGGCCACCGTTTCAAGACTTTGTCGCTTGATCAGGCGCACCGTGGTGTCGACGACCGCTTCCGTCGTAAATCGATGCTCCCCCCCGTTCTCGAGCCCAAAGATGTCGCCGGTGAGGTGGAATGCGCCGATCTGCCGGCGACCATCCGACAACAGCTTGTAGCTTCGCACCGCGCCCGCCTTGACCTGATAGACATATTCGGCAGGCTCTTTCTCGCCGTAAATCTCGGTGCCTTTTCTGTACGAAAATTCGCTTAAACTGACGAGCGCATTTGAATCGCTGGTCATGCCGAGGTCACGGAGGGAATTGGGACGCAGTGCGGAATCGGTTGTGATGCGAACAAACATTGGCCAAGTCCTCAGCTCATCGCCGAATTTGGTCCGTCCGACGAGTATTTCCGCTGCTGGGAATGCGCCGCGCTGTTCCGCTCCCGCCGGGTTGATTTACGCCCAAGGCAGTATTTCAATCCATTGTCCCTAGGTTCATTGTACCAAGGGACAGCTCTGGCGCTTGGTGCGCAGAATGAGAAAGCGCTGCTGCTGCGGGGATTTGGCTCATTGCAAGCAGATATTTCGGTTCTCAAACTGTTGAAGCTGATTTTGTCGAGCGAGAGGACGTCGATGGTCCTCGCTGGAACTGGGTGAGAGGTTGAAGGTGTCGGGTCTCGTTCACGTGGTTGATGACGACGAGTCTTTTCGGACCGCGATCGCACGGCGTCTGAAGCTCGCGGGCTATGAGGTCGCGACCTATGCGTCGGCACTGGAGTTGGAGAAGACCGCGCTGGACCCCGAGCAGGCCGGATGCATTTTGCTCGACGTGCGCATACCAGGATTGAGCGGCCCCGATTTGCAGGCGCGATTGATCGCGTCCGGCTCGACGCTGCCGATCATCTTCCTGACGGGGTATGCAGACACGCCGACCACCGTGAGGGCGATCAAGGCGGGTGCGGAAGACTTCCTGACCAAGCCGATATCCTCCGAGCAGTTGATCGATGCGATCGAGCGCGCTCTGGCGGGTCAGCGGACGGCACGCGTTCAGCGCAGCAAGCTGGATACTTTTCGGACTCATCTGGCCACGCTGACGCAACGCGAGCGACAGGTGTTCAATCTCATCGTGCGCGGCCGGATCAACAAGCAGATTGCGCATGAACTCGGGACGACCGAACGCACCGTGAAAGCCCACCGCCATCAGGTAATGGAGAAGATGCAGGTGCATTCGCTTGCGGAACTCGTTTCGATCGCGGAACGGCTCGGAATGCTCGGTACGAACGAGGATTAGCTGCTTCGTCACAGCAAGCCCGGTTCCCACGGTGTAGTTACCCCAAAGGACAATATCGAGGCGTGTTGACAGTGCACGGCGAGGCGTGCGCAATGATGCACAGGCGCCGGGTCGGCAACGCAAAGCAAGCGTGTGCAATATCCCACCGCCGTCACAGCGCTCGCAGTTCGTCCATCTCCCGAAAGGCAGATCGCTTTGCCGCTATGCCCGTCCGTTTTTGTCGTCGATGACGATCAGTCCATGCGGACCAGCCTGAGCAGGTTGCTGCGTGGGCACGGTTTCGACGCCACGCTGTTCGACTCCGCTAGGGCCTTGCTCCAGCACGGCCAATTCTACACCGCGATCTGCATCGTCCTCGACATCGATCTTGGTGGAAAATCCGGCATCGACGTCCGGCGAAGACTGGCTGAGCAGGGCGTCACCGCACCGGTTATCTACATTACCGGCAACGACAGCCCCGCGAACCGCGCTGCGGCGCTTGGGTCCGGCTGCATCGCCTATCTGATCAAGCCCTTTACGGGCAAGTCACTGATCGAGTCCGTCGAACGCGCCGGCACCTCGTAAGTCCGGGTCCAGCGGTCATTCGTCGATCTGCTGCTCGAGCGTCTTGGCTGGCGCTCCCTTGTGGACTGAGGCGAATTGCGCCAGCGGAATCGAAGTCGTCAGGGCCAGGAGGTTCGAATCGACGAGTTCGAGTGTCAGGGTCTTGCCGGATTCCAATTCCCTGATGATCTTCGGCGCCGCCACATCGGCAGCGATGCACAGATTGGTGAGACACCAGGTATAGGGCAGGCGGAAGGGCGCGCCCTGGTCGACGCTCAACCTGGGTGCATGTTGCAGGTACATGCCGACAGGCACGAACAGTTGCAGCCGGGCCGTGGCGGCGTCTTCGCGCTCGATCAGATCGACGCGCACCGCCGTCTGTCCGGTCGCGAATTGGCCGGTGATCGAGGTCCGGCACAGTGTGGGCGCGCCTCCCGCCTTGAAGCAGAGCTTCTGCCAACCGCCGTAGCTGATGTCCTTTGCTTCACGCTGACCACGTGTGGCGGCTTCGGGCGGCGTCTCGGCCTGGGTGCCCTTCGGTGCGGCATGGTCGGGCGCCGCCGTGGCGCCGGCGATGGCGATAAGCAGGAGACTGGCAAGGCAGTCACGGGCATTGGGCATGATTTCACCTACGGATCTGGCATCTATTTCAGCGCGTCGAGGAACGTCGTAACCAGCGGCGACCAGAGCGGGATGGCATCCCTCGAGCCGACGAAGAAATGCCCCTCATTGCCGAACGGCGGCATCAGGTGATACTCGGCCCGGCCGCCGGCGGCGGTGAAAGCCGTATGCATGCGCTTCGACAGGTCGGGGCCGAAGAAAGTGTCGTTCTCGATGTAGATCCACAGCATCGGCACACGCGACGTACGGCCGAAATCCGCGGTGGCCTCAACCAGCCTGTCGGGGGCGCAGTTGTTGTTCGGCTTGCCGCCGACGCGTCCACCACGACCCGCAGCGAAGGTGATGATGGCCTTCACCTGCGGCGGGTTCATGCTCGACAAGGCGATCGAGGCCCAGCCACCGGCGGACTGCCCGATCACGATCACGTCCTTGGGAATGATGCGCTTTTCGGCGGCCAGATAGTCGATGATATCGAGGTCGACCTTGGCGACCGCGAGCCCGGCGTCATGGAAATTGGGATTGCTGCACTTGCCGATCTTGGAGAAGAACGGTCCGTAGATCGCGCGCTCGGGAATGTCGATGGCGACTGCGCCATAGCCGGAGCCGACCGGCGCCACCACGAGGTAGCCGCGCCTTGCGAACCATTGGGCGGCGTCGCGAAATTCGACCAACGGAAAGAAGCTGCGGTCGGTCGGGTTGAGCGAGACGCCGTGGTTCATGATCACGAGCGGGAAGGGGCCGTCGCCGACGGGACGCACCAGATAGGCGAACATCGGAAGCGGTAGTGGCAGCGCCCATATCTCTTCCTGGATGCGGACGTCATCCGCCGCGCGCGCTGCCGCGGCGAAAGCGGCCCACGCGAACAATATGGCCGCAAAACATCCGAGCACCAATCTGGCCGGTCGCCGCATCATGGGTCTCCGTCATCCGCTGTAGGTTGCCGCTACGATGATCGGCCCTAGCACGGTGAGCACCACGTTTCCGACCGCATAGGGCACGGCGACGCCGAGGACCGGCGTCTGGCTCTCGGCCACCTCGCACGCGCCGGTCACCGCGGCATCGACGGTCATGGCGCCGGCCAATGCTCCGCAGGTCACGACCGGGTTCATGCGCAGTACATAGAAGGCAAACAGCGTCGCGACGATCAACGGCACGAGCGTGATGACGAGACCCATGCCGACCAGAAGCAGCCCGTGGGCCTGGATCGCGGCCCAGGCCGCGGCGCCGTTGCCGAGCCCGATCGCCGCGATGAAGCCGCCGAGTCCGAGATCGCTCAGGGTCTGTTGCGCCGCCGGCGGCAATGCGCCCATGGTCGGCTTGCGTGACCGCAGCCAGCCGCAGACGAGGCCCGCGATCAGCGCGCCGCCGCCACCGCCAAGCGTGAGCGCGACGCCGCCGATCCTGAAGCTGACGAGCCCGGCGAGCAGGCCAGCCGCAATGCCGGCGGCAAGAAAGGCAATGTCGGCGCGATCGCCCGACCGCAGGATCTGGCCGATGGCCTTTGCTGCCCGTTCGATATTGCGCGTGCTGCCGACCAGCGTCATGACGTCGCCGACATAGATCCGTGTGTCCGCGCTCAAAGGAACCTCGCGGCCCATGCGGGTGAGGGCGCGTAGAAAAACGCCCCGGGCGTCAGTGCCGACACGCGCCGCGATCTCCTGGATCGAGCGGCCGTGGAGATGGCGATTGTCCACGAGCACCTCCAGCACGTTGCCCGGGACCGCTTTCAAGATTTCGTCGGCGTCGATCTCGGTGCCGATGATCGGCTTGGCGGCGACGATGACCGCAGTCCGGCCGGCGATGACGATGTCGTCGCCGGCCTCGAGCATGGTCTCCAAATGTGGCTCGATGTCCGCGCCTTGGCGGATGATGCGCTCGACGACCGTGCGGCTGCCGATTTCCTCCTCGATCGACTTGACGGTGCGCCCGGCGCCCGCGGTCACGCGATAGGCGCGGGCCTGGAACTTGCGATAAGAGAGGTTTTCGGTTTTGGGCGGTTCGCCGCCGGCAAGCTCCGCCTCGAGCTTCTTTGCCTCAGCCTTCAGGTCGATCCGCATCAATTTCGGCGCGACGAAGGGGACGAACAGCAGCGTCAGGATATAGCCGAGCACATAGGTCACGGCGTAGCCCGCCGCGATGTTCGCCTCCTGCTGGCTCAGCACATCCTTGGGCAGGCCGAGCTGGGCCAATGCGCCTGAGGCGGTGCCGATGACCGACGATTGCGTCAAGGCTCCGGCCGCGATCCCCGAAGCGGTGCCGGGATCAAGCCGGAAGCCGTGGGCAAACAACAGGACGACGACCAGTCCGGTGCCGCCCAGCACCAGCGCCATGGCGACCTGCGCGAGCGTGCGGACGCTCAAGGAGGCGAAGAACTCGGGCCCGGACCGGTAGCCGATCGTGAACACGAACAGGCTGAACAGGATGACGCGGAGCAGCGGCGGGAACGCAAAACTGCCGAGCTGTCCGAGCAGCACGGAAACGATCAGGATGCAGGCCGTGGTCCCGACGGCGAAGCCGCGGATCCGGACTCGGCCCAGGATCGTGCCGATGGCGACGGCCAGCAGCAGAAAGATTTCGGGAGCGGTGGAGATGATCCACCTGACGGTATCCATGTCGCATCTCCCCCGGCGCTTTGCCGTGATCTCAGTCGGGAAATCGCGGGCATTGCTTGATCCAGATCAAGCCCTGCGAGCGGCAAGGCACCGCCTATCGGATGATGCGGAATTCGCGACAGTCGGCATCGTCAACATGAGCGCTCTCGACCTCGCAGCCGGCGCGATCCGCCGCGACGAAACGGTGGAGATCGTTCTGCTGCTCGCGTTCTCGGGCGGCTATATCGACGCCTATACCTGGATCATCCACGGCGTGATGGCGAATGCCCAGACGGCTAACCTGATCTTCCTCTGGGTTTATGCGACGGCCGGCGACTGGACCAAGGCGTTTCACTTCGTGCCGCCCCTTCTCGCCTTTGCCGCCGGTATCGTGATGGCCGCATGGCTGCGCCGCGCTGCGGGCGAGCGGGCCAGCGCAATCAGTACCCTGCTCGAGATATTGCTGCTGATCGCGATCAGCATCCTGCACAACAGGCTGCCGGATCTCGCTGGAACGCTCGGCATCTCGTTCGTCGCCGCGATGCAGACCGCGATCTTCACCAGGGTCGAGGGCGCTGTTTGCAGCACGGTGATGATCACGGGCAACATGCGCCAGGCGATCGAGGCTGTCTTTTTGGCCGCCGCCGGAGGCGCGCCGCTCGGTACGCTGCGCCGCTCGGGCATCTTCTTCGCCTTGTGTGCGGTGTTCGGCTTGGGCGCCGCGGTGGGCGCCTTCGCCACCAAGGCTATTCCGGACCTCGCGCTCGGCATTCCCGTGGTCGCGCTGTTGGTGGTCTTGCTGCGCTGCGAAGCCTCGCATCAGAGGGCGGTCCAATGAGCGCGCCGTCCGAACCTGGATGGATACGGTTCTTCCCGCCGGCCGGCTGGCTTGGCGTCTACCGGCGAGAGTGGTTTTCCTCCGACGCCGTCGCCGGCGTCACGCTGGCTGCTTACGCCATCCCGGTCTCGCTCGCCTATGCCGCGCTGGCCGGCCTGCCGCCTCAGATCGGCGTTTACGGCTATATGCTCGGCGGCATCGGCTATGCGTTGCTCGGCTCGTCCCGGCAACTTGCGATCGGGCCGACCTCGGCGATCTCCCTGATGATCGCGGGCACCGTCGGTGCCCTGGCCGGAGGCGATGCGATACGCTATGCGCAGATCGCAAGCCTTGCGGCCCTTGCAGTGGCGGTGCTGTGCTTCATCGCGTGGTTGTTCAAGCTGAGCGTGCTGGTCCGCCTCGTCAGCGACAGCATCCTGGTCGGCTTCAAGGCCGGCGCCGGGCTCACCATCATCATGAGCCAGCTGCCGAGCCTGCTCGGCGTTGCCGGCGGCGGCCACAATTTCTTCGACCGCGCCATCAAGCTGGCCGGCCAGCTCGGGACCGTCAACCTGCTCGTGCTCGCCGTCGGCGCCGTCGCGCTGCTGCTCCTCCTGTTCGGCGAACGGCTGCTGCCGGGCAAACCGGTCGGCATCACCATCGTCGCGCTCGCGATCGGGACGGCGACGCTCCTCGGCCTGCCGGCGCTCGGCGTGCCCGTCACCGGGAAGATACCGGAAGGTCTCCCGGCCCTGGGCATTCCGACGCTCGGCCTGCTGGACTTCGACGATCTCTTCCCGCTCGCTGCAGGGTGTATCCTGCTGGCCTATATCGAGGGCGTTTCGGCCGCCCGCAGCTTCGCCGCCAAGCACGGCTATCCCCTCGATGTCCGGCAGGAGTTCCTGGGGCTGGGCGCCGCGAACCTCGTCGTCGCCTTCGGCCATGGCTATCCGGTTGCCGGCGGGCTGTCGCAATCAGCCGTCAATGACAGCGCAGGCGCACGGACGCCGCTGGCTTTGGTGATCTGCTCGGTGACGCTCGGGCTGTGCCTTCTGTTCTTCACGGCACTCTTGACCAACCTGCCCAAGGCCGTGCTTGCAGCCATCGTCTTTGCCGCCGTCTACAAGCTCGTCGACGTCCGCGCGCTGGTTCGGATGTGGCAGGTCAGCCGGATCGATTTCTACGCCGCAACGATTGCGCTGGTCTCCGTGCTGTTGCTCGGAATTCTCCAGGGCGTGCTGCTGGCGTCGATCGCGTCGATCTTTTTGCTGCTGGCCCGGGCCTCGCGGCCAAACGTCGCGTTCCTCGGCCGCTTGCCCGGCAGCGGCCGTTATTCGGACAGTTCAAGGCACGCGGACGTCGAGCCCTTGATCGGCGTCATCGCGTTCCGGCCCGAAGCCTCGCTGCTCTACATCAACGCCGAGACGATCCTCGAAACCGTCCTGATCGCGCTTCGGCGCGCGCCCGAGGTCCGGCTGGTGGTCTGCGACCTCTCGGCTTCGCCCTATATCGACCTGGCCGGCGCGGGCATGCTGCACGACCTCCACGACGAGCTCGCCGCGCGAAAGGTCATCTTCTCCATCGTCGGCGCGCACGCGCAGCTCCGCGATCTCTTGCGCGCGGAAGGGCTGGCGGAGAGGACCGATAGCGGCCAGTGGCTGCGATCGCTCGACAGCGTGCTCGGCGACGAGCAGGCCGTGACGGCGCAGCGGACGGCCTGAGCGGGCGTGTTGCAATGCAAATGACCGCTGCGGCCGACGGTCTCGCCAGAATGCGTCCGACCGTTGACTTGGATCAATGGAGCCAGCGGCGCCGAACTCACGATCGCGCTCATCTTCGCCCAATGGGCATCAAATGACCATCGAGTGACCATCAGGGCTTTGCCGAGGATCGGGAGAGACATATGTCCAAGGACACCAAGCCAGCGCAAAAGCGCATCGATCAGTTCTTCTCTGGTCCCGGCAGCCGGGCGGACGAATGGCGCGACCTCGTGGAGGCCGCAAAAGCCTGGGCCCGTGTCGGCAATCGCGCGGTCTACGATGCGGCGCTGGCCGAGCTCTCGGTGACTGAGGAGTTTCACGGCTATCCTGGGCTGCAGCTGATGGCGGCATTGCGGGAGGCCGCGTCCGCGGGCGATGGGGCAACGACGCTCGCCCTTGCGACGCGGATTACCCAGGCCCTGACGACGCGATCCTTCCGTCAGCATGCCGGCGACTGGAGCGCGAAGGATGACGGCAATGGCGACGCGCCCGAGCTGGTGCCACCGACGTTCGGTGCGCACACGGCGCGCCGGCCCTATTTCGAAACCCTGATCGTGACCGGCGTGTCATCCAGTCAGTGGCCGGCGCTCGCCGCCGAATGGCGCAAGTTGCGGCGTCCAATCGATGGCTTCATCTATGAGCCCGTCATCGTCGGCAGCCTGGAAGACGCATTCTGCGCGACCATGCTCAATCCCAATATCGCGGCCGTCATCATCAACGAAGGCTTCGGCCTGCGCTCGCGCCACAACGCACCCGTGCTGCGCTCGATCACGGCTTCGGCCGGCCTCAACGACGAGTCCGACGCCTCTGCGCTCCGGCTCGCCCAGATCATCAAGCGCGTCCGACCTGAGCTCGACCTCTACATGATCTCGAACCGCGACGTCGAGGAGTTGGCTGGAAACCCTGAAGCCAACGTCGTTCGCCGCATCTTCTACTCCGTCGAGGAGCTCCTCGAGCTGCATTTGTCCATCCTCGAAGGCATTCAAGATCGCTACGACACCCCGTTCTTCGACAATCTGAAAAAATATGCGCAGCGTCCGATCGGCACGTTCCATGCGTTGCCGATCGCCCGCGGAAAGTCGATCTTCAAGTCCGACTGGATCCGCGACATGGGCGAATTCTACGGGCCGAACCTGTTCCTGGCCGAGAGCAGCGCCACCACGGGCGGCCTCGACAGCATGCTGGAGCCGACCGGCAACATCAAGAAGGCGCAGGAGAAAGCGGCGAGGGCGCTCGGCGCTGACCGCGTCTTCTTCGTCACCAACGGCACCTCGACATCGAACAAGATGGCGGTGCAGGCGCTGCTCGCGCCGGGCGACATCGCGATCGTCGATCGCAACTGCCACAAGTCGCACCACTATGGAATGGTTCTCGCTGGTGCGCAGCCGCTTTACGTCGAAGCCTTCCCGATGACGGAATACTCGATGTACGGCGCGGTGCCGCTGAAGACGATCAAGCAGGCGCTGCTCGGCGCCAGGGCCGACGGCCGGCTCGACCGCGTCAAGATGATCGACCTCACCAACTGCACCTTCGACGGCCACATCTACAACACCCGCCGGGTGATGGAGGAATGTCTCGCTATCAAGCCGGACCTGATCTTCCTCTGGGACGAGGCCTGGTTCGGCTTCGCGCGTTTCTCGCCGTTCCTGCGCCGCCGCACCGCCATGGGGGCGGCCAACGAGATCGAGGCGTGGATGCACGACCCGAAGTCGGTCGCGGCCTATGAGAAGCAGCAGGCCGAGCTTGGCAAGAACCCGTCGGACGAGATGCTGCTCAAGACCCGGCTCATTCCCGATCCCAGGCAGATCCGCCTGCGGGTCTACCAGACCAACTCGACCCACAAGTCGATGTCGGCGATCCGCCAGGGCTCCATGCTCTCGGTCAAGGACGTCGAATTCCACACGGTCGAGCAGCAGTTCAAGGAGGCCGTGTTCACCCACGCTTCCACCAGCCCGAACCAGCAACTCATCGCCAGTCTCGATATATCGCGGCGGCAGATGGAGCTGGAAGGTTACGGCCTCGTGGCCAATGCGATGGAGATCGCGCTTGCCATTCGCCAGGCGGTCAACAACAACCCGCTGATCTCGAAATATTTCCGCATCCTCGGCGCCGACACCATGGTGCCTGCCCAGTATCGCCAGAGCGGCTTTACCGATTATCTCGCCGCGGGCGTAAATTGGGTCAACACCCTCAAGAGCCTGGACGAGGACGAGTTCTGCCTCGATCCGACCCGCATGACATTGGTGTGCGGCATGGCCGGTTATGACGGCACCCAGTTCAAGGGTATCCTCGCCAACGAGTACAACATCCAGGTCAACAAGACCTCGCGCAACTCGGTCCTGGTCCAGTCCAACATCAACAACACCCGCAGCGACGTCGCGCATCTCATCCGCGTCCTCGCCGAGATCGCGGGCGAGGTCGATCGCGGGTTGGCGCAGGGCGGTGCCAATGCGAAGAAGACGTTCGAGGCACGGGTCAAGAGCCTGATGACCGACGTGCCTGATCTGCCCAACTTCTCGCATTTCCACCCGAGCTTCCGCGGGGATGCCGGCAGCAAGACCAATGAAGGCGACATTCGCAGCGGCTTTTACGCGGCCTACGACGTGGCGGGTTGCGAGCACATCCGCCTCAACGATCCCGAGATCGATCGCCGGCTCAAGTCGGGACCAGAGCTCGTCTCGGCCAATTTCGTGATCCCGTATCCGCCGGGCTTCCCGATCATGGTCCCCGGTCAGGTCATCACGCAGGAGACCATCGACTTCATGCGCAAGCTCGATGTGAAGGAGATCCATGGCTACGACGCCAAGGAAGGGCTGAAGCTCGTCCGCTCCGAAGCCTTGGCGAAGATCGGCAAGCCCAGGCCCGCCGCGACGCCGAAGTTGAAAGCGGCATCTTAGAGGGGATCGAACATGCAGGGCTTTTTCACGTTCCTGCAGCAGAATCCGTACCTGCTGCTGTTCTTCGTCGTCGGCCTCGCCGTCTATATCGGCCGGGCCAGCATCAAGGGGTATGGCCTCGGCATGGTTGCCGGCGCCATCGTGGTCGGCGCCGGCGTCTCGGTGTGGTCGTCGACCTACGGCGTGAAGCTCGAGCTGAACAATTTCGCCAAGAGTCTGTTCTACTATCTCTTCATGTATGGCGTCGGGTTGCGTGTCGGGCCGTCCTTCATCAACAGCCTGAAGGGTGACGGCCTGAAGTTCTGCATCCTGGCGGTGATATCGAGCGTCATCGGGCTCGCGCTGGTGGTGATCGGCGCCAAGATGTTCTCTCTCCCGCCAGGCGCAGCCGGCGGCATGTTGGCGGGATCGCAGACCATGTCGGCGGCGATCGGCTCGGCCGAGCAGGCCGTCACGTCGGGCGTCGTCAAGCTGCCCGAAGGAATGAAGCCTGAGGAGGCCTCAGGCATGATCGCACTGTCCTACGGTATCACCTACATCTGGGGCACCGTCGGCATCATCCTGATCTGCAAATACCTGCCGCGCTGGTGGGGCGTCGATGCCAGGGCCGCCGCGAAGCAGTACGAGCGGGAATTCGGCGTCAAGGATCTCGAAGGCGGCGGCCTGACCGGCTATCGTCAGTTCGGTCTGCGGGCCTACCGGCTGGAGAACCCGGCGACGGTCGGTATGAGCATCGCGAAGTTCCGCGCGATAAATCCGGAATACCGGATCGTCAATGTCGGGCGGAACGGCGAGCCGCAAGGCGCGGATGCCGACCTCGTGCTGCAGAAGGGCGACATCGTCGCCCTCGGCGGCTCGACCGAGCACCTCACCGAGAAGATGGGCCTGATCGGTCCGGAGGTCCCGGATGCCAAGACGCTCGGCATTCCCATGGACCAGGCGGACATCCTCATCACCAACAAGGAGATGGTGGGGCGCACCTTCGAGTCCTTCCGCGACACCGCGATCGCCGGCCAGCTGCAGGTCACCAAGGTCGAGCGCGGTGGCGTGCAGATTCCGGCGGGTCTCAAGACCAAGCTGGAGCGGATGGACATCGTCTCGGTGGTCGGCCTGAAGTCCGCGGTCAACGAGCTCGGCGAGATGTGGGGCCGCATCGCCCGGTCCAACACGTCGACCGATCTGTTGACGCTGGCGGTCGGGATGATCATCGGCTTCCTGATCGGCAAGATCGAATTCCCGGCATTCGGCGCCAAGGTCGGCCTCGGCAACGCCGGCGGTCTGCTGCTGTCGGGCGTGATCGTATCGTCGGTCGTGTCGCGTCTGCGATTCTTCGGCAACACGCCGAACGCGGCGCGCAACGTGCTCGAGGATCTCGGCCTCGTGGTCTTCGTGGCCATCGTTGGCGTCAATGCCGGCGCGGGACTGCTGTCGCAGCTCACGGGTGCGGTCGCCTTGAAGATATTCCTGGTCGGCTTCATTGCCTGCACGATCCCGCCGTTCATCGTCTGGGCGATCGGCTTCCACGTCTTCAAGATCAACCCGGCCGTGCTCATGGGCGGCGTCGCCGGTGCGCGGTCGCACTCCGGCCCGGCCCGCGAGGCCGCTGTCGAGATCCAGAGCTCCGTGCCCTGGATCGGATTCCCGGTCGGTTATGCCGTCTCGGGCATCTTGCTCACCGTGTTCGGCTACTTCGCGATGATCCTTGCGCAATGATCAAGAGGGGAAAGAAAGTCATGAAGAAACTTGCCGTCGGCGTCGCCCTGGTTGTCTCGATTGCGGCCCTGACCGGTCTCAGCACGCCGTCGCGTGCCGAGACCGGCGAGGTCGCCGTCGTCTTCACCAAGGGCGGCTTCATCGTCGGTGTCGGTGGCGGCGAGGGCGTTCTGCTCCTCAGGGGCAAGAAATATCCCTTCACCGTCTCCGGCATGAGCGTCGGACTTACGGTCGGGGCGTCGACGACCAAATTCGTCGGCCGGGCGCTCAATCTGAAGGGACCAGCATCCATCGAAGGCTCTTACGCCGTGGGCGGAGCGGGCGGAGCCGTGGCCGCGGGCGCCGGCGCCGTTCAGCTGCAGAACGGCAATGGCGTGATCCTTCAGCTCAGCGGTCCGAAGGTTGGCGCGGAAGTGTCGGCGGCGGTCGGCGGCGTCACGATCCGCCTGAAGTGATCCTGAGGGCAATCAGGGCAATCGGGCTGCCTCACCGGCAGCCCTTTTCGCGTCTCAATACCGCTCGGCGACGAAGTTCATCCCCTTCAGGCCGGCCTGGTCGTTGTAGCGGCCCTTCTCGGAGCGCTTCGGCAGCTTGATTTTGTCCTTCTTGATGCGCTTGTAGGGAATTGCGCCGAGGAGATGTGCGATGCAGTTCAACCGCGCCTTGCGCTTGTCATCGGAGCGGATGATGTACCACGGCGCTTCCTTCGTACTGGTCTGCTTGAGCATCAGATCGCGCGCTCGCGAATAGTCGTACCAGCGCCGGTAGGACTCCAGGTCCATCGGGCTCAGCTTCCATTGCCGCACGGGATCATCGATCCGGGCGTGGAAGCGACGCTCCTGCTCGTCCATTCCGACCTCGAGCCAGATCTTGATCAGGATGATACCGCCATCGATGACGTATCTCTCCATCTGCGGGCAGAGAGAGAGGAAGCGCTGGTGCTCGGCGGGCGTGGCAAAGCCCATGACATATTCGACGCCGGCGCGGTTGTACCAGCTCCGGTCAAAGATCACGATCTCGCCGCCGGCCGGAAACTGCTCCATGTAGCGCTGGAAGAAGAGCTGTGTCTTTTCGCGGTCCGACGGCGCCGGCAGCGCCACGACGCGGAACACGCGCGGGCTCACCTTCTCGGTGATCGCCTTGATCGTGCCGCCTTTGCCGGCGGCGTCGCGGCCTTCGAACACGATGATCACCCGGAGCTTGTTCGCCCGCACGTAGTCCTGAAGGTGACAGAGCTCGACCTGGAGCTTTTCCAGCTCCTTCTCATAGTCCTTCCGCTTCATTCGCTCCGCGGGCGCATCCTTGGCCATGCCGGTCCTTTCGCTGCTCAGCTTGTCAATCGCCCCAGAACTAATCGTCCCAGGAGATCGTCACGCCGATATCGCCAGGCACGCCGCCCGGGAATTCGATGATCTGGTAGGCGATGCGATAGCCGCGCGGTTTCAGATAATCGGTCCAGAGCTGGAAGATCTCCTTGGGGATGCCGGTCAGCGTGGTCTCCCAACCCTTTTCCATCTGGTTGATGGCGCGCCCCTTGTCGGTGCAAAGCGAGTTGGGGAAGCGATAGACCAGCACCTCCGTCAGGCCGTTTCGCACCGCACGCTGGATGATGGTCGAGGCGAGCTTGATCTTCTCCTCCTCGCTCTTGCCGGAGGGTTTGCTGAGCCGCTCGATCAGCGCGCGCTTCTCGGCTTCGACCGCTGCGGCGAGGCGGACATACTCCTCGGCCTTCGCGGCCTCCTTGAGAGCGGCTTCCTTCCGAATCTGAGCGGCGTTGGGAATGAGATCGTCTAGGCCGGGCATGGCTGGCGGCTCCTGATGGTTATCCAATCAGCATCCAGGAAACGCTAGGTCCGGCGGAGGATGTTCCCTTGATTCAAATCAAGCAAACCGCGGCCAGCCCGAACACAATATCGCACATGCGCATTTGATCGGGAGAGACGCTTTGAGCGACCAGCTTCATCCGATGGCTCCGCACCATCTGCCGTTTTATCTGGCGCCGGGGAGCGGGACCGATACGCTGATGGTCGTGATGGGGCTGTTCCTGATCGGCACCGTGCTCTGGGTCGGTACCCTCTATTGGAAGCTGCACAGCCTGCCCGAGCGGATGGCGCACAAATCGCAAAAACTGCAGTTCGAGCTCGTCGCGGTGCTCGGCCTGATCTCGTTGTTCACGCATATGCACATCTTCTGGGTCGCAGGCCTCCTGCTCGCGTTGATCGATCTTCCCGATTTCGGCACGCCGTTGCGCAGCATCGCCGGGTCGGTCGAGAAGATTGCAGAGGCAGCGCCGCCCGCCGGTGGCGAAGAGATCCGGACAGAGGCCGCGACGCTTCCGGCAGAGAAGCCGGTATCCGCAAAGGAGAAGGAGCACAGCCATGTTTGAGCTGATGTTCTGCTCGCTGCTGACGATCCTGCCGGACTATCTCTATCGCCGCTACGCCCAGGGCAAGCGTTTCGGAAAGGAGATCACCTTCTTCTCGGTCTGGTACGAGCTGCGCTGGGGCATCACCGGCTGCCTGATGCTGACGGTGTCGCTGATCACCATGATCTTCTACTTCCATCCTTCGACGTCATCGGCGACGCTCTATTTTCGCACCGTGCCGATCCTGCCGGAAGGCTCCGGCCGCGTTGCCGAGGTCAAGGTCGGCTTCACCGCGCCGGTGAAGAAGGGCGACGTGCTGTTCACGCTCGACGCCTCGAAGCAGCAGGCCGCGCTCGAAACCGCCAAGCGGAAGGTCGCGGAGGTCGATGCCGCCATGCAGACGGCACAGGCCGACGTGGTCAAGGCCGAGGCGCAGATCGGGGAAGCAAAGGCGAACTATCAGCAGGCGAAGGACGAGCTCGAGGTCAAGAGCGAGCTGCAGCGGCGCAATCCCGGCATCGTTCCGCAGCGTGATATCGACAAGCTCCAGGTCTTGGTCGATCAACGTCAGTCCGGGATCGATGCCGCGACCGCCGCGAAGCAATCCGTCTCGATGCAGATCTCCATCCTGCTGCCCGCGCAGAAGGCTAGCGCGGAGGCCGCGCTCGACCAGGCCCAGGTGGATGTCGACAAGACCTTCGTCCGCGCCGGTGTCGACGGGCGCGTCGAGCAATTCCTGATCCGCCCCGGCGACGTCGTCAATCAACTCATGCGACCTGCAGGTGTTCTCATCCCGGAGGGAGCCGGCCGCAAGGCGCTCCAGGCCGGGTTCGGCCAGATCGAGGCACAGGTGATGAAAGAGGGCATGGTGGCGGAAGCGACCTGCATCTCCAGGCCATGGGTGATCATCCCCATGGTGATTACGACAGTCCAGGACTTCATCGCGGCCGGACAATTCCGATCCGGGGAGCAATTGGTCGATCCGCAGAACGCCGTCCGCCCCGGCACCATCCTGGTGTTCCTGGAGCCGCTTTACAAGGGTGGCCTTGATGGCGTGACACCGGGCAGCAGCTGCGTCGTCAATGCCTACACCAGCAACCACGAGGAAATCTCGGCCAAGGGGACTTCGACCAGCCGGAAGATCGCCTTGCACGTTGTCGACGGTGTCGGCCTAGTGCATGCCCTGCTCCTGCGCATTCAAGCGCTGCTGCTGCCAATCCAGACGCTGGTGTTGAGCGGGCATTGAGCTGTGGAGCCGCCCCGGGCCTGTCGCGGCGGTGCAATTCCCGCTAGAATTGCCGCGACAGCAGTTGCTGGAGCTGCAAGGATGGAGCATGAGCGGGCGCACGTCCATCTCCAAGGTCAGGCCAAAGGCCGTGGCGGCGCTATTCTGTCTTGCGCTGCTTTCCGCCGTATGCCTGTCGACCGGGCGGGTTGGTGCAGTCGAACGGAGTCTCCGGGGGGAGCTGAAGCGCGTCCTCATATTGCATTCTTTCGGCCGTGATTTTCGGCCGTGGAGCGAGTATTCGCGCGACATCAAGGCCAAGCTCGAACGGCAATCGCCCTGGCCACTCGACATCCAGGAGCACGCACTGCTCACCGCGCGCTTCAATAATCCTGGTCCCGAGGCGCCCTTCGTCGACTATCTGCAATCGCTGTACCAGGGAGCGATGCCCGACATCGTGCTGAGCATCGGCGCGCCGGCGGCCCGGTTTGCGCAGAAATACCGCGGAAGATTATTCCCTGATGTGCCAATGATTCTCTCCGCGGTCGAGCATCGGCTGATCAATCGCGCCGATCTCAGCGACAACGACGTCGTCGTGGCGATCCGCAACGATTTCATGGCCGCATTCGGCAACATCCTTCAGGTTCTGCCAGACACAAAGTCGATTGCGGTCGTGATTGGTGCATCGCCGCTCGAGAAGTTCTGGGTAGAGGAGGTGAAGCGGGAACTGCAACCTTTTGGGGAAGGGATTGAACTCGTCTGGTACTCGGACTTGTCATTCGAGGAAATCCTGAAACGCGCATCAAGGCTGCCGCCGCACACCGCGCTGTTCTGGGGACTGATGTCGGTCGATGCGGCCGGGGTCGTCCACGAGAGCGACATCGCCTTGCGCAGCCTGTACGCGGCCGCGAATGCCCCGATCTTCTCCTACCAGGAGCCGTTCTTCGGTGACGGCACCGTCGGGGGACCGATGCATATGATCGCGGAAACGAGTTCCAGGACCGTCAGTGCAGCGATTGGCATTCTCGGCGGCGCGAAACCAGCGAGCATCAGTTACGAGCCGATCGGCTTCGCCGCGCCGAGATATGATTGGCGCCAGTTGCAGCGTTGGGGCATCAGCGAGAGCCGTTTGCCTCCCGGCAGCGAAATCGTGTTTCGCGAACAGAGCATCTGGGAGCGCTATCGTTGGCAGATGCTGCTGATCGCGTCCGTGATCCTGGTGCAGGCCGGCCTGATCAGCGGGATGCTGCATGAGCGCCGTCGGCGCCAGATCGCCGAAGTCGAGTCCCGCCAGCGTCTGGCCGAGCTCGCTCACGCCAACCGCTATTCGGCCGTTGGCGAGTTGACCACGTCGATCGCCCATGAACTGAACCAGCCGCTCGGCTCCATCCTGACCAACGCCGAGACCGCGGAGCTGATGTTGAAGGCCGCTTCGCCCGACATCGACGAGATCCGGCAGATCCTCGCGGACATCAGGCGCGACGATCAGCGGGCGAGCGAAGTCATTCGCAGGCTACGCAGTATTCTGAGAAAGACGCCGTTCGAGGTCAAGAACATCGAGCTCAACGATATGGTCCGCGAAGCGATCGGCCTTGTGCGGGCCGTCGCCGATGGACGCCGGATCACATTGATCTACACGCCTGTCCTGGCCGACCTGCATGTCAGAGGCGATCCGATCCAGCTTCAGCAGGTCGTTCTCAACCTGATCATCAACGCGATGGATGCGATCTTCGACGCAGATCCCGGAAAACGCCAGGTCAGCGTCTCGACCCTGCGCGTCGGCAACGTAGCGGAGATTCGGGTCTCCGATACTGGTCCCGGGATTGCCGCCTCCGACCTAGCGAACGTGTTCGATCCGTTCTTCACGACCAAGCCGCAGGGCATGGGCATGGGGCTCGCGATCGCCAAAACCATCATCGAGGCCCATCACGGCACGATCTCTGCCGAAAACCAGGCCGCGGGCGGCGCGCTCTTCACGATCCGTCTTCCGATCCTTCACTGATCGCCGGTATCTTGATCTCGATCAAGCCCGCAGGTTCGGCGAAGCCGTTTCCTTCTCGCAATTGCGCGATGACCGGGATGGGGGCGCATGTGGGGAGTGTCGGTGGCGATGAGACGCCGCGAGTTCATGTCGCTGGTTGGTGCGGCGGCTGCGTTCCCGGTCTTGGCTCGGGCCCAGGACAGACCGCCGTTCGTCGTCGTGCTGACCGGCAATGTCGCCGGCGATCCCGGCGCGCAGATGCGTGTCGATGCCTTTCAGCAGGGGCTCACCGATCGCGGCTGGATTGCCAACCAGAACTATCGCTTGGAGGTGCGCTGGCCGGGTCCCAACCCGGCACGCCAGCAATTGGAGGCGCTCGAGCTGATTGCCGCCGGGCCGGACGTGCTGCTCTCGACCAGCACGGGCACGACCCGGGTGCTGCGCGATGCCACGCAGCGAATTCCGATCGTCTTCGTCGGCCTCTCCGATCCCGTCGGGACCGGCCTCGTCGCCAATCTGGCGCGGCCGACCGGCAATCTCACCGGCTTCTCGCTCTATGAGCACTCGATGAGCGGGAAATGGCTCGGTCTGCTGAAGGATATGGTGCCGGGGATGAGCCACGCGGCGCTGCTGTTCAATCCGGAATCGTCGCCCTATGCGCCGTTCTATCTTCAGGCGGCGCACCAGATGGAAAACCGGCTCGGTCTCAAGGTCACCGGTGCCAGTGTCCGGAGCGGGGCCGAGATCGCGGCGGCCATCGAGACCGCGACACGCGACGGCGGCGGCCTCGTCGTGCTCCCTGATGGCGGCTTCTTCGGGACCCAGAGCGCGATGACGATCGCACTGTTGACGCAGCGCCGCGTGCCCGCGATCTTCGCGGTCCGCTTCTACGCGGTGAACGGTGGGCTGATGTCCTATGGCGCCGATCTCACCCAGCAGTTTCGCGACGGCGCCGGCTATGTCGATCGCATCCTGCGCGGCACCGAGATTCGATCGCTCCCGGTGCAATTCGCCACCAGGTTCGAGCTCGTCATCAACATGAAGGCGGCCAATGCGCTCGGGCTGACGGTGCCGGGCCGCCTGCTGATGGACGCCGAACTGATCGAATGACGCGTGGCTCTCGCGCTGCAGCAGCCATGAGGGCCTCGTTTCGTTGATCTCGATCAACAAACGTCTGCGTCCCGGCCCGATCGTCCCCCTGGAAGTGCAAGGGAGGATGCAATGTTTCGCTGCGGCAAGATCCTGATGGCGCTTGCGGTCGTCATGGCGACATCGTTCGCCGCAACGGCGCAAACCAACACGACGCCGGCGGCCCCGTCTCCGCAAGGACAGCCGGCTGCTCCGCCTGCGCCGACGGCCGAGCTTCTGAAGCCGGAGCAGCTCGAGGCCTTGGTGGCGCCGATCGCGCTCTATCCGGACGAGCTCCTTGCCAATGTGCTCGCCGCCTCAACCTATCCGTTGGAGGTGGTGCAGGCCGACCGCTGGCTGAAGGAGCGCAAGACCCTGAAGGGCGATGCGCTGAAGACGGAGGTCGAGAAGCAGGCCTGGGACGACAGCATCAAGGCGCTGGCCAGCACCGCCGATGTGTTGACCATGATGAGCGACCAGCTCGAATGGACCAAGAAGCTCGGTGATGCCTTCCTCGCCCAGCAGCCCGACGTGATGGACGCGATCCAGCGCTTGCGCAACAAGGCCTATGACAACAAGAAGCTGGTCACCACCAAGCAGCAGAAGGTCAGTGTCCAGTCGCAGGAAGGCAAGCAGGTCGTCGTGATCCAGCAGGCCAATCCCGCGGAGATGTACGTGCCATATTACGATCCGGCGACGGTCTATGGCAGCTGGCCCTATGCGGAGTATCCGCCGTATTACTGGGGCTACCCGTCCTATATCGGCGCCGGCGTGGTTGCGGCGGGCCTCGCTTTCGGCACCGCCTGGGCGATCGGGCGCTGGGGCAATTATTGGGGCGGCGGCTGCAATTGGGGCAACCGCAACGTCTACGTCAATCATCGCACCACCAATATCGGCAATGGCTGGCAGCACAATCCGGCGCATCGCGGCGGCGTGCGCTACAACAACAGCAACGTTCAGCAGCGTTTCGGCAACAACAACCTGAAGGCCGGCGTGTCGGACCGGATGGATTTCCGCGGCCGTGACGGCAACCAGGTGCTGCGTCCCAACCAAGGTGCTGGAGACCGGGCCGGCGATCGCGCCGGTGACCGTGCCGGTGATCGTGGTGGTCCCGGAGATCGCGCAGGAGATCGCGCGGGCGATCGTGCGGGTGATCGTGCGGGCAACCGCGGCGATCGGCCCGGCGGGGGCGATCGCGCTGGAGCCGCGGATCGTGCCAAGGGCGGTGGTGACCGCGCCAAGGCTGCAAACAAGGGCGGCGGAGATCGCGCCAAGGCCGCCAACCGCGCCGCCGGCGGTGCGGCAGCCAACCGTGGTGGCGGCAATCGCGGCGGTGCGATGAACGTCTCCTCCGGCCGCTCGGCCGCGGCGGCGTCCGCGCGCGGACGATCCAGCATGGCAAGCATGCCGCGCGGTGGCGGCGGCGGACCGAGCATGGCCGGCCGCGGCGGCGGTGGCGGAATGGCAATGCGGGGCGGTGGCGGCGGTGGATTCCGCGGAGGCGGCGGTGGTGGCGGCCGCGGAGGTGGCGGCGGTGGCCGGCGTTCCGACATCGCGCTGAAGCACGATGTCGTCCTGCTCGGCCATCTCGCAAGCGGCCTCGGCTACTACCGCTTCAGTTACATCGGCAGTGACAAAGCCTATGTCGGTGTCATGGCACAGGAGGTCGAGCAGGTAATGCCTGCCGCCGTGACCCGCGGCAGCGATGGATATCTGCGGGTTCGCTACGAAAAACTCGGACTGACATTCCGCAGCTATGGCGACTGGCTCGCCCGCGGCGCGAAGATCCCTGCGGAGGTGACGCCATGACCGGCTTGAAATCATTCCGTCGCGCGATGTTACCGGGACTCGTGGCGCTGGCGCTGCTCGGCTCGGCATCGCAGGCGCAGCAATCCTTCAAGACGCCGGAAGATGCAGCGGCAGCGCTTGCAGCCGCGGTCAAGAACGGACCAGATGATATCCTGAAAGTGCTGGGCCGCGCCGCAGATGACATCGTCTCGTCCGGCGACGAGATCGCCGACAACGACATCCGCCAGCGCTTCACGTCGATGTATGACACCAAGCACGGCATCAAGGCGGAGGGCAACAAGACTGCGACCCTGATGCTGGGGCCCGATGACTTCCCGTTCCCGATTCCGCTGGTCAATACCAAGGCCGGCTGGGAGTTCGACACCGACGAGGGACGCATCGAGGTGCTGCGCCGTCGCATCGGCCGCAACGAGCTCGACGCGATCCAGACCGCGCTCGCCTTTGTCGACGCGCAGAACGAATACGCCGACAAGGACCGCGGCGAGGGTGCCGGCGTCTATGCGCAGCGCATCGTCTCATCGCCCGGCAAGAAGGACGGCTTGTTCTGGCGCGACGACAGCGACCCGAGCCCGCTCGGCGCGCTCGTGGCCGAGGCTTCGAAGGAAGGCTATCGTGCAGGCGACGTCGGACCTGCGCCCTATCACGGCTACTATTTCCACATCCTCAAGGGCCAGGGCCGCGATGCGCCCGGCGGCGCGCTCAACTACGTCGTCAAGGGCAAGATGATCGGTGGTTTCGCCTTGATCGCCTGGCCCGCGGAGTACGGCAATTCGGGCATCATGACCTTCCTGGTCAATCACGCCGGCACCGTCTACCAGAAGGATCTGGGGGCGAAGACCGATTTCATCGCGCCGCGCACGACAGTGTTCGATCCCGACCAGACTTGGAAGAAAGTCGATGCCGCAAAGCCTTGAACGGATCATGGCATCGCGGCTGCGCGCATGTCGGCTGATTGCGATGCTGGTGCTGGTGATGGGCTTCGCAGTGCCGGCTACGCCGTCCTTCGCGCAAGCCGCCGGTCACGTGCGCGCCAAGATCGTCAAGGCGGGTCTCCTTGTCGGCGGTGGCGCTGGAAGCGGTGTGCTGACCTATCGGGGCAATAAGTATCCCTTCAAAATTACGGGCATGAGTTTCGGCATCACCGCCGGCGCGACGATCGGCCGGCTCGACGGCTGGGCCTCGGGTATCCGCGAGGTCGGCGACTTCGCCGGCACCTACAGCTCCGTCGGTGGCGGCTTCGCTTTGGTCGGGGGCGTCAGCGGCGTCCACCTGCGCAATGAGAAGGGGGTGACGATCGTGATGCAGGGGCCGAAAGCCGGCCTGGAGCTTGCGGCCAACATCAGCCAGATCATGATCTCGCTGAGATAGAGCGTCTCAGCGGCAGATGTCGTCGCGATAAAGGCCGCCGCAACGAAGTGATGATGCCGAAGCGTTCCTGACGAGCGCACTCCGAGCAAGCCTTCCTGCGGCATTTTGACCGCGCCGATCTGGAATCATCCAAAGCGTATTTGAATCGTTCCAGACATTCTCCTCCCAGTTGGCGATGATCGAGGCATTCTAAGCCACGCGCACGCATTTGCGTTGCCGTCACGATGGCGTCTTTTTAAAGAGGCGATGCAGATCGCTGACATTCGGATGTTGCAGCCAAGACGAAGGCAGCAAACGCGCGTGCGCGTCTGCAGAGCAACTGATTGACGGGCCATGCATGCCGGCCGAGCTCGGATACGAAGAGCTGCTCTTCGTTTCATGGTCGTTGCTGGCCAAACGCGGAAGCCGCTTCACGGCGGGCTGCGCGCTATTGATGAAGGACTTTCTGGAATGCGACGTGCGGGTGGGGATAAGACGGTAGCTCGCTTTGGTGCGGCGCTGCTGGGTGGTGTGGCGTGGCTGACGTGGTTCGAATCGCCTGCTCAATCCCAAACGCCTCAGGGCGGCAGCTCCCTTCCGCCCGTGACTGTCGAAGCTCCGACGCAACAGTCGGTTCGCCGTGCGCCAACCAGGCGAAACGACGCGCGGGTCCGATCGACGTCACGGCGCGCCCCGCAAGCCCCGACGGTCGCAGTGCAATCGCAACCGGCTGTCGTCCCGCCATTTGCCGGCGGGCAGGTCGCTCAAGGCGCGCGACTGGGGATGCTCGGAAATACCACCACCATGAAGTCACCCTTCAGCGCGACGAGCTACACGGACAAGTTCATTCGGGATCAACAGGCGGCAACGGGTGCGGATGCCCTGATCCTCGATCCCTCCGTGCGAAGTTCCCACCCGACGGGCGGTATCGTCGATTCCTTCAACATACGCGGCTTCCCGATCAACGAAGGCAATAACGGTGAGTTCGTCTTCGAGGGCCTTTACGGAATCGCGCCGACATATCGAATCTTCACGGACTACGTCGAGCGCATCGAAGTGCTCAGAGGTCCCTCGGCCGCGCTCTCGGGCATGGCGCCCAATGGCGGCGTTGGCGGCGTCATCAATGTCGTGCCCAAGCGCGCGGAAGAAGATCTGACCCGCTTGACCGCGAGCTACGGCTCGACCGCACGTTTCGGCGGTCATTGGGACGTTGCGAGGCGTTACGGCGATGGCAAGGAATGGGGCGTACGCGCCAGTGGAAGCGTCCGCGGCGGCGACACGCCCATCGACCGCCAGTCCGAGACGACAGGTGTCGGATCGCTGGCGCTCGACTATCAAGGCGAAAGGTTCAGATCCTGGCTCTATCTCATCGCCCAGACCGATCGGTTCGACGCGCCGTCACGTCCCTTTCTGATGGCTCCCGGCCTGCAGGTGCCGAAGGCGCCGGACGGCAAGCTGAACGTGACCCAGCCCTGGGAATGGTCGCGCATCAACGACCAGTCCGCCTTGCTGCGGACCGAATACGATCTCACCGAGCAGGTCACGCTGTTCGCGGATGTCGGCGGCTCCAAGACCAACGTCGAGCGGTTCTTCGGTCTTCCGACCATCGTCAACACGAGCGGCAATACGACCTCAACGCCCCAGTACTTCGGCCTCAGCATCGATCGAACTACATATGATGGCGGTGTTCGCGCCCGCTTCGATACCGGCTTCGTCCACCATGCCGTCGCCTTCCAGGCCTCGGTCTATCACGACGCGCTGCACCGGCGGCTCACCAATGGCAGTCTGGTCACCTCGAACATCTACAGTCCGACCGTTGCGCCAACTCAGTTCGCGAACGAGATCAGCGACCGCCCGCGGCTCTCCGATAGCGAGCTTACCGGGCTTTCGATTGCCGACACCTTGTCCGTGCTCAATGAGCGCGTCCTCTTGACTTTGGGCGTCCGGCGCCAGGGCATCGAGGCGAACAACTATTCCTCCAATGTCGGGACACCGACGTCGTCCTATGACAAGAGCGCTGTCACCCCTGTGGTCGGCCTCGTCGTCCGGCCCGTGGACAATATCTCCCTGTACGCGAACTACGTCGAAGGTCTCGCCCGGGGCGACGTGGCTCCTCAGAACGCGTCCAATTTCGGCGAAGTGCTGCAGCCCTACGTCGCCAAGCAGTACGAGGCCGGCATCAAAGTGGAGTTCGGCCGGATCGCAACCACCTTCAGCGCGTTCGAGATATCGAAGGCGAGCGGCGAACTCTCCGCCGGGCGCTTCGCGGCGACAGGCGAACAACGTGTCCGCGGGCTCGAATTCAACGTCTATGGCGAACTCTTGCCGGATGTTCGTGTCCTCGGAGGCATCTCGCTGCTGGACGGCACCCTGACGAAGACCGCCGTCGCGGCCAATGTGGGCAACACGCCGATCGGCGTTCCGAACATACAGGCCAATATCGGCGCGGAGTGGGACCTCCCGTGGATGAGGGGGCTCACCGTGAACGGAGCCGTGATCTACACGGGCAGGCAGTTCGTCGACGCCGCGAACAAGCAGCCGATTCCCGAGTGGACGCGGCTCGACCTCGGCGCTCGCTACACCACCGCGATCAACGGCAAGAAGACGGTTTTCCGCGCAAACATCCAGAACGTGACCGGTGAGAGTTACTGGTCCAGCGTGGCTTCGTTCGGAACGTTCTTCCTGGGAGCACCGCGCACATATCTCCTGTCGATGACCGTGGATATGTGACCGCGCACGCGCTTGCGTGAAACGCAGCCCAGCATTCCGCTCGGGCGCCGTGATGCGCCGGACTAAAAAAGTCTCCATTGAATCAACGAGGTGACTTCCGTCTCGGTGAGCCCTTTCGGCCGCCAGGCCGAAAAGTGGCGCGGCTCTTGCTCTTGCCAGTATGAGGGTTCTTGATAAACGTCATACTGCGGGATCAGGTGGATGGAGCAGGCGGTGAGGCGGACTTCGCGGGCGGTCGAGTCCGGAACGGTGGTGCTGTTCGGGGGGCTGATCGCCGCCAACATCGCCGCATGGGCCTGGGCCTTCGCGCTGTTCGGCGATCGGCCGACGGTGCTGGCGACTGCGCTGCTGGCCTGGGTGTTCGGTTTGCGCCACGCCGTCGATGCCGACCACATCGCCGCCATCGACAACGTCGTGCGCAAGCTGATGCAGACGGGTGGCGCGCCGCGCAGCGTCGGCCTCTATTTTGCGCTCGGCCATTCCACCGTCGTCGTGGTCGCGACCATATTGCTCGCGCTCGGCGTGGTGAGCCTTGGCGGCGACAGCCTGCTCAAGGAGATCGGCGGCCTCATCGGCACGTCGGTGTCGGCGCTGTTCCTGCTCGTGATCGCGGCCATCAATCTCGTCATCTTCGTCGGCCTGTGGCGGACGTTTCGCGCGACGCGGGAGCAGGGGGTTCACGACGCCGAAGGCCTCGAGAGGCTGCTCGCCAACCGCGGCGTCCTCGCGCGACTGCTCGGACCGCTGTTCCGCCTGGTCACACAACCCTGGCACATGTATCCGCTCGGCTTCCTGTTCGGGCTCGGCTTCGACACGGCGACCGAGATCGGCCTGCTCAGCATCTCAGCAACTGAAGCCGCGCGGGGAGCGTCGGTCGCCGACGTGCTGGTTTTCCCTGTATTGTTCGCGTCGGGAATGGCGCTGGTCGACACCGCCGATTCCGCGCTGATGGTGAGCGCCTATCGATGGGCCTTCGTCGACCCCTTGCGAAAGCTCTGGTACAATCTCACGATCACCGGCGCCTCGGTGGCGGTCGCGCTGTTCATCGGCGGTATCGAGGCGCTCGGGCTGATCGCCGACCGGCTCGATCTGTCCGGAGGAGTGTGGACGCTGGTCGACGGCCTCAACGAGTCCCTCGCCAATGTCGGCTTTGCCGTGATCGTGCTGTTCGCGGTCGCCTGGCTCGTCTCGGTCGTGCTCTATCGCCGCGTCTTTGCTGACGGCCGACACCGGGAGCCGACGAAAGCTCTGGCATGCGCCGATGCGACCGAAGTGGCGTGAGCCCTGTCGTGGCGGCGGCGCGCTGACGGCACTCTCGGCCCTGGTTCTGCTCGCGGATGACGGCCGCGCTTTCGCGCAGAGCGAGAGCACCTCACGCGAGCTGCCGCCAATCCAGATCGGCGGCGGCGAGACGGCGGGGCGCAAGAAGCCGGTCGCATCGCGCCGGGCCGGCAGGCCGTCGCCAGCGGATCACCGCATCCCCGTGTATCCGGCAGCGGCGCAAGCGTCGGATGTGCGCAGCGTCGCCTCGGGTGCAAAGGGCCAGCCCAGCATGGCCAGCGAGATCTCCGTCTCGGGCGAGGAGATCAATGCACGCCCTTTCACGCGGCCGGGCGAAGCGCTCGAAGCCGTACCGGGTCTCATCGTGACGCAGCATTCCGGCGAGGGCAAAGCCAACCAGTATTTCCTGCGCGGCTATAATCTCGACCACGGTACCGACCTTGCCATCACCGTTGACGGCGTCCCCGTGAACATGCGCACCCACGCGCACGGCCAGGGCTATGCCGATCTCAACTGGCTGATCCCGGAAACCATCGCCGCAGTGGATGTGCGCAAGGGTCCGTACTTCGCCGACGAAGGCGATTTCGCCTCGGCCGGCAGCGTCCATATCGGTCTGATCGACCGCACCAGGGGAATAGCGCAGGTGACCGCCGGCAGCTTCGGCTATCGCCGCCTGCTCGGCATGGACTCCGCGAAGGCCGGTGACGGCTCCGTGCTCGTGGCCAGCGAGATCGGGACCTACAACGGTCCGTGGGAGAATCCGGACAAATTGCGAAAGCTCAACGGCCTCGTGCGCTTCAGCCAGGGCACCGCGACCGACGGCGTCTCCGTCACCGGCATGGCTTACGCCAACAAATGGAATTCGACGGACCAGGTCCCGCAGCGCGCGATCGCATCCGGCTTTCTCGATCGCTTCGGCTCGGAAGATCCAAGCGACGGCGGCAACACCAACCGCTTCGCGCTCTCGGGCCGCATCGCGCAGAGCGACGATCTCGGCTCCTGGAAAGCCAACGCTTATGTCGTGAAGAGCCAGCTCGACCTCTTCAACAATTTCACCTACTTCCTCAGCGATCCCGTGCTCGGCGACCAGTTCCACCAGCACGACGATCGCCTGATGGCGGGCGCCAACATCTCGCGCACGCTGAACGGCGCGTTGGCGGGCTTGCCGATGCAGACCAGCTTTGGCCTGCAGTCGCGCTATGATGCGATTGATCTCGCGCTCACCAACACCTTCCAGCGCGGCTTCCTTGCCAGCGTTCGCAGCGACAAGGTCGGCGAGGGCAGCGTCGGCGTCTATGCCGAAAACACGGTGCGCTGGACTGACTGGCTCAGGACGACAGTGGGCTGGCGCGGCGACTATTATGCCGCCGACGTCACCTCGCGGTTCAATGCCAACAATTCCGGCCGCACCGACGCCGCGCTCGGCAGCCCGAAATTCAGGATGGTGCTCGGTCCGTTCAACCAGACCGAATTCTTCTTCGGCGCCGGCTACGGCATGCACTCCAACGACGCCCGCGGCGCGACCACGACGGAGGATCCCAGCGACCCCGCGACGGGGCTGACGCCATCGCCGCTCCTGGTGCGCACCAAGGGTGCAGAGGTCGGCGTGCGCAGCAGGATCGTTCCCGGCCTCGACACCTCGCTCAGCCTCTTCATCCTGGATCAGGATTCCGAGATCCTGTTCTCCGGCGATGCCGGGGACACGTCGGCGACCCGCGCCAGCCGCCGCTACGGCTTTGAATGGACCAACCACTACCGGCCCAGATCCTGGATCGACATCGACGCCGATCTCGCAATGACCCATGCACGCTTCCGCGGTTATGACAGCGAGCAGGCGGACGTCTATGCCTCGCTCGCCGGCTATCCCGAGGCGCAGATCGGCAATGCGCCCGGCAACTACATTCCGAACGCGCCGGCGATGGTGGCATCGGCAGGCGTCACGCTGGGCGAGAGAACCGGCTGGTTCGGGACCTTGCGCTGGCGCTATCTGGCGTCGAGCCCACTGACCGAGGACAACGCGTTCCGTTCCTCTGCGACCAGCATTTTCAACGGCCGCCTCGGCTATCGTATCGACAATGGCTGGCGCCTTCAGCTCGACGTGTTGAACCTCCTCAACACGAGGGCGAACCAGATCAGTTATGCCTATGGCTCGCTGCTCAAGACCGATACGCTCTACAACCTCTGCGCATCGGGCACTGCGCCAACTTCAGTCTGTCAGAACGGCGTGATGGACTACGTGCTGCACCCCGTGGAGCCGTTGACGGTCCGTCTTACCATCGCCGGGACGTTCTAGGTCTGGTCAGGTCGTGGGCGGCGAAAGTCTCCGCGGGGAAAAATGGCCTCGCAACGCGCGATGCGTTGCAGGCGAGGTGTGTTGTGGTAGTGAACGGCCAGGTTGGCGGCACATCGCGGCCTGAAAGCCCACCAGGGGACCGTCGATGAACCGTGACCTCGATCTCGCCGACTTCGAACTGCATCCGCAGCGTGGTGCGGTGCTGGCCGAGGTGCATGCGCGTCCATTCACCCGATTGACGGCGCCGGTCACGGTGCTCCGCTTTGCCTTTCTCGGCCAAGGCGAGGTCGCTGCGGCGGACCGGCAGAGCTTCGTGGCATTCTGCATGTCGCACGGGCAGGCGCCGCCGGACGCCGGAACCAAGCATCACCAGGTGACGATCGGTGACACCCAGCTGCGCTGGGAGCAACACTCGGAGTTCAGCACCTTCACCTGGATCCTGAGCAGCCCGCAGGCGCCCGCGCGCCGGTTCGGCGAGATCGGCGACGAGTCGGCCACCTTGATCCGGTCTCTGCGCCAATCCGGCCAATTGCTGGTCGCGGTCAAGCTCGAGGCCGAGCAGACTTCGGCGGCGCTGGAGCGTGCGCAGCAGCTGTTCGAGAGAGGCAGTCTCGCCATCGCTGCGGTCCGCAGCGGACCTGCCGTCGTCGCATCCGACTTTCGCACCGATGATCAGGGCTTCGTCCGCATCCTCGTTTGCAACGACGGCCTCTCGCCCGGCCGGCTCGGTGCCCTCGTGCAGCGTGTGCTGGAGATCGAGACCTATCGCACGCTGGCGCTGCTCGGTCTGCCCGCCGCGCTCGAGCTTGCGCCCTCTGTCGATCATATCGGCCGGCGGCTCGTCGAAGTGCTCGAGGAGATGCAGGGCGCCGAGGATCTCAAGCTCAACAACCATCTCCTGACGGAACTGACCGCATTGGCGGCTTCGCTCGAAAGGGGAGCTGCCGGCAGCTCGTTTCGGTTCGGCGCCAGCCGCGCCTACAACGACATCGTGCAGGCCCGGCTCGCCGTGATCGAAGGCGGCGAGATCGCGGGCTATCCGACGTGGTCCTCCTTCCTCGCCCGCCGCATGGCACCTGCGATGCGCACCTGCGCGACGATGGAGGACCGGCAGGCCGATCTGTCGATCAAGCTCGCGCGCGCGGCTGATCTGTTGCGCACACGCGTCGATGTCGAGCTCGAGGAGCAGAATCGCGATCTGCTGCGCTCGATGGACGAGCGCACCCGGTTGCAATTGAGGCTGCAGAGCACGGTCGAAGGCTTGTCGGTGGCGGCCATCGGCTATTACGTCGTCAGCCTGTTCGGCTACCTCGCCAAGGGCGCCCATGATGGTGGCCTGCATGTCGAGCCTTCGCTGGCAACCGCGATCTTCGTGCCGGTTGCCGTGGCCGTGGTCTGGATCGTCACCCGCAATATCCGCAGGCGGCACTTGAAGCACGACGAAATGTCGGGCGCTCACGACTGAGGGCGCAAACGAGGCTCTTGCGCTTTCGCGCTGCCCGGCTCGATGCCGCTGAACAGGATCCGCGCGTCCGTATCCATCGCCGTGCCGCGACTCGCGCCGATCCCGGATGTCGCTGCGCTCATCCGGGCTGCGGGACCGAGCCTGTGTCGCCCTCTGTCAATCCTCGTCGCCAAAAATATTCCACTTTACCGAAATTCGGTTTCGGCGTATGTGTTGCCCATCCCGGCTCACCCAAGAGGGGCGATCATGTGTCGTCACTGTCGCGAGCCGGGCTTGCGGTGGACGCGGCAGCGTCGGCACGAGAGGCGCGGGCAGGGCGGGTAGTCCCTGTGAGCCCGTAACCGCGTGCGGACGACGGCGCTGCCAGGCTTCGTCTCGTCTGTAAGTTTCCGGCTCCGTCGACGGGGCCTGGAAAAACTGCGGCGAAATGGCGGGCCGTGCGTACGGCAAAACCGTGTGGTCCTGGCCGTCGTTGCTACGGTCAAGTCCT